>NZ_JBQFXD010000005.1:0-308519 GCF_056540665.1 Ruegeria sp. AM4
ACACGTTACGACAAAACTGCTGAAAGCTTCCTCGGCTTCGTCGACATCACGTCAATCCGCATATGGCTCCGCTATTTGTCAACATGACCTAAGTCAGTCTGAACGCTATAGCCAGGAATTGTCAGCCGCCGGCCTGCGTAATGATCTGATTATCTTCCCCGGCATCAACCATTATACGATGACGCGCCTGTTAGCTCATCGACACAATCCTGTAATGAACTGGATCACCCGCAAGGATCTGATCTGAACGGTCAATCGCAGGTTCTGTTCTAGTTTGAATGTATACTACTGAGCCACTCGTCGTTGGCTGGCAGCTACTGCGAGCACTGATGTCACTGTGCCCTTAAATGCTGGACGCTGGCTTCAGAAATTTGAGCAAAATCAGTCCTAAATTGTGCCCTTAATTTCCGGACTGTGCCCTTAATTCCAAGACCACGTATTCTGGGGATAAGTTGTGTGTCAGACAGAGGTAAACAGGTATAGCGGCTCATTGGACCCTTGACCGAATGTATGTGAGGTCGCTGGTTGGTGACCTGTGGATATCCGAGAATTAAGGGCACAAAAACGAGGCAAAAACACCGCAATTTGTCAGCGTCCAGCAATTAAGGGCACAATGACAGCCGACGTCGCGCGCAGGCGAAAGGGACCGTGCGACCGATCCTGGAGAATGGACGAGACTTACATCAAGGTAAAAGGAGCGCGGGTTTATCTCTATCGCGCTGTCGACAAGTGCGGTAAGACGCTTGATTTCATGCTTTCGCAGCGTCGAAACAAGCCCGCCGACACCAAATTCTTCGCCCGGATGCTGGAAGTCAACGGCCTTCCACGAAAGATCGTCATCGATAAAAGCGGTGCGAACACATCCGGCATCAAAGTCATCAACAAGATGCTGAAAGGCTTTGGCTAGTGTGGGTATTCTGGATACGATGCGTTTTATCTCATGAGGGATTGAATGCGCTATATTCTGTTGCAAATAGTACTGCTTGTTGCTTTTGCGGGCGCGCTTCATGCGGATAAGCGCGATTATATCCAGCTTGCCCAGCAAGGATGGGGATATGAATTGCGCTCAGCCATGTTGGGGCGCGACTTGGCAATACCGGTTCATATAAACGGGCGCGATCTGGTCGGCGCAGCGCTATGCGTGGTTGGCGAAAAGCCGCATCCTCAGACTCTGGCGGTTTTGAATACCTTTCGAGAGTTGCTGAAACACAGTTTCGGGCACCCGACGCCCATGCGGTATGCTGGTCCTTCGGCACGGGACTGTGGAACTGGCAGAACCGTGGTCTTGCGGCTGTATTCCGGATACCCTCCCAACCGCGATCTGTCAGCGGATATCAACTGGCTCAGTGAAGTACATCAGCTTGGGCTGCCGGAGGGTCGCGCCTATTTGGTAACGTCTCCGGCGATGGCGCAGACATTCTTTGGTCGTCGGGGGCAGGGGACCCATATTGTGGTCAAGCAACCAGCCCATGATCGCCCTGGAAAGCTTGAGAAAGACTTTCACAAATCGATCCTGTTGGAAGAGCTGTTTCAGTCCTTCACATTTGGTATGGACATCTTGCTTATCGACAAGTCAGCAGGGTTCTTGTCCAAGCTGCAGGAAACACCGGTGAACCTGCAACGACTGCCGTGGAGCTCGCACGATTTTATGCGCGCTCTGTTGAATTCGAACCCGAGCGGCCTTTGCGCGTTTGATATCTTCATGATGCATGCTGTTGCGCAATCTCCTGTGGATCAAACCATTGATCCAGGCTTTATCGACTACATCGATCGCCAATATGATCGGCTTTGGGCCCAGACCGATGAAACATTGGCTGATCCACAATTTGCGGCCCTGATCGACGAAGGCTGCACAACATCAGTCAGCGTGCCCAGGTAATACCATCTGCTGTGTTTTGCTAGCTGGGTGACTCCGGGTAGCCTGATCGCAGGGATTGCGCCCTCGGGGTCTATGGGAGGACATATGGACACAAGGCCTAAAAATCCGCCGCGCGCGATTGCTGGATTGACGGGATATTTGTCGCAGGGGCTTGTTGGGCACGAGCATCTGGTGGAATCCCTTCTGATCGCATTGCTTGAGGGCGGTCATCTTCTTGTCGAAGGCCCGCCCGGGCTGGCAAAAACGCGCGCGGTCAAATGGCTGTCGAACGCTGTCGAGGGCAGTTTTGCCCGAATTCAGTGCACGCCCGATTTGATGCCTTCTGACGTGACAGGAACGCCGGTGTACCAGCCGCAGGAAGGGCGCTTTGAATTTGTTCCGGGGCCTGTGTTTCACACACTGGTGCTGGTTGATGAGATCAACCGTGCGCCACCGAAGGTGCAGTCTGCCCTGCTGGAATCCATGGCAGAGCATCAGGTAACGGTTGGCAACGAAACGCACGTTCTGCCTGATCCTTTTTTGGTAATTGCCACCCAGAATCCGATTGAACATGACGGAACGTTCCCTTTGCCCGAAGCACAGCTGGACAGGTTTTTGTTGCACGTCGTGCTGACCCTGCCGGATCTGGAAACCGAGCGTCAGATCCTTGATCTGGTCATTGCCGAAACGCAGGATGGGCCGCCAGAAGTTCAGCAGATGACGCTTGCGGAATTGCAGTCTGCGCGCGCCGAAGCGCAAGCTGTGCACGTAGCACCGGAATTACGGGACTACATCGTGCGTCTCGTGACCGCGACTCGCGAAGGTCCGTTTGCCGAGCAAATTGAACACGCGGTCTCACCCCGCGGATCGTTGGCCCTAGCCTCGGCATCGCGTGCGCGCGCCTATTTGCGCGGTCGCGATTTCGCCTTGCCCGAGGATGTGGCCGCTGTTGCGCCCGATGCGCTGGCTCATCGAATGGTGCTGACATGGAGGGCCATCGCAGACGGAAAAAAGCCACGCGAACTGGTGGCGGACATTCTGAATGCTGTCGAGCCGCTGTGACGGGTGTGTTGGATCATGCGGGTGTGAGGCTGACAACGGATGCCTTGATCGCCTTGCGACAAATCGCTTTGAGCGAACACAAGAACCCCGCAGTGGCGGCTTTGCCGGGTGGTTTCCTGACCCGAAAGCGTGGGCAGGGTATCGAGGTTGCGGATATGCGCGAATATGTGGCGGGGGATGACATTCGTCATCTGGATCGCGGAACAACCGCCCGCACCGGGTGCCTGCATATCCGTCAGTTTCAAGAGGAACGGGATCGTGTCGCCCTGTTGGTTGCCGATTTCCGCGCACCGATGTTTTGGGGGTTGCAGCGGGCGTTTCTCTCTGTTGCTGCCGCCGAGGCTCTGGCCTTGATCGGATGGCATATGGTTGAAAGCGGCGGGCGTGTGGGCTTGCTGGCGATTTCGATCGATACATCTGTGATAGTCCCGCCGCGGGGCAAGACACGCGGGATGCTGGATGTGATCGGCGGTTTGGTTCAGGCCCATTCGCGCAGTCTGAACGCCTTGCAGAACGGTGAGGATGAGGGGTGGACGCTGAAGCAGTCGCTTACTGGTATTGAAAAGCTGACGCCCACAGGGTCCGAGATCATTATCGCGTCTGGCTTTGATCATCAGGGTGATGGGTATTCTGATCTGCTGGATCGGCTTGATCATCGTCGAAACCCGCGCCTGGTCCTTGTGACTGAAAGCAAAACACATGAGATGCCAAGCGGCTGTTATCCGATCCGCCTGTCAGATGGGCAACAAAGGCGCGTTTATCTTGGTAAGACAGCGACTGATGATGCGCTGATTTATCAGAAGGTTGCTGCGCATACAGCGCTTGTTGTGAACGCCAGCGACCCGGTTGAGGCAACCTCTCGCCGCATTTCGTCGGCCTTTGCGGCAAGATACGTCCCATGAGTGAGAAGGCCCTCACTGAGGCCACAATGCTGGCGAGTCTGCGGGACATCCACTTACCCGCCGAGGCTGTGGGCGGGGTGTTTGCCGAATATGCAGTTGTCTTCGGGATCGCAGCGTTGGCGTCGGTAGGTTGCGTTGCCATCCTGCGGTTTCTGAGTATCAAGGTCACCGCAAACAAACCGTTGGAAACGCCCGAACAATTTTCAGATCAACCCGGTTGGTCTGCGGGTCGGCGCAAGGTGGCGCTTTTACATAGGCTGCGCGCTCAGAACCCGACGCGTTATGCTGAACTCAGGGGTGAGCTTTACAAACCTGGCGGAGGACCCGATCTGGAGACTCTTCAAGATGAGGTAGCAGGCGGTGTTTGAGCTTGCTGATCCCTGGGCTTTGCTTCTGTTGCTGTTGCCTCTGGTGATGGTTCGTCTGATCAAACCACGGCCAGTATTTGAACGCGGGTTTCCCGTTCCGGATCGCATTGGCGGGATGCTGTTAGCGGCAAGTCCTCAGGTTGACGCCGCGAACCATCGCTTGGCGGATCGCCTCATCTTGTGGGCCATTTGGGCGCTGACTGTCTTTGCCTTGTCCGGTCCGCGTGAGCTGCAGCCAGTCAGTGCGTTGAAAGTTTCCGGGCGGGATCTTGCGATTGTTTTGGATCTTTCTGGTTCGATGGTGCGGGATGATTTTCATCTCGATGGGCGCCAGATCACCCGGCTGGAGGCAGTGACAAGCGTTGGGTCCGAGTTCGCCCGACGCCGCGCTGGCGACCGGGTGGCTTTGATTGTGTTCGGCTCTGAAGCCTATTTCGCCACGCCTTTCACATTCGACACCGAGGCTGTTGCGCGACGGATCGAAGAGGCCACGATAGGCATATCGGGTCGTGCAACCAACATATCCGATGGCCTGGGCCTCGCGTTGAAGCGGCTCGCTGACAGTCAGGCAGCATCGCGCGTTGTGATCCTGTTATCGGACGGGGTGAACAACGCGGGGGCCACGAACCCCCGGGGCGTCGCAGAACTGGCTGCTGAAATGGGCGTGCGGGTTCACACAATTGCGCTTGGCCCGAAAGACCTGAAAAGCGCTGAGGTCGGTGAACGCGGAGTGGTTGATGCGGCGACTTTGCGCGCGATTGCCGAGGTATCGGGCGGTGAGCCTTTTCGCGTCAAAACCACCGATGATCTGATCGACGTGACGCAAGCGCTAGATCGGTTGGAAGCGACGGACAGCGCGGGCCTAACGGCTGAGGTCCACAAATCCTTTTGGATATGGCCCGCAGCAATGGCAGCGGCACTCGCCCTGATCGCGGCATGGAGGCAGGCGGAATGAGTGAATTTGACGTCACTCTGCTCAGGCCGTTTTGGGGGCTTTCCGTGTTCTTCCTATGCGCGATGGGCTGGTGGGTAATATCCCGCACCGGTGGGTTTGGTGCTTGGGACAGAGTTACCGACCCTCAGCTTATGAAAGCGATGGCGGCGATTGGCAGGATCGAAGGCGGTTCGTTCCCGCTCACGCCGTTCGCTTTATTGCTGACCAGCGGGATCGTTGCCATTGCGCTTACGGGCCCGGCGATCGAACGGCGCGACGCGCAAACCTATCGCAATCTGGATGGCGTGCTGTTCCTTGTAGATGCTTCAGACAGCGTTGTGGATGACAGCCGCTGGCCACAAATGCTGAGTATGGGGCGTTTTGGCATCAGCGCACTTGGATCCCGGCCCGGCGGTATCATTGTATTTGCAGGTGATGCCTATGTCGCAACGGACATGACGACGGATCACCGCCAATTGGGACAAACATTCTCTCTCATCGACAGAGAAACCGTTCCCGACAAAGGGTCTCGTCCTGAACGGGCACTCGCACTGGCGCTCCGACGGATTGAAGAAGCCGGGATTTTGGCCGGGGACGTGGTGATATTCACGGACGGAGCCGGATTGGGCTCACTCTCGCTGCAACAGGTCGCGTCTCTTGTGTCACGCGGTGCGCGCGTGTCTTTGGTGTCGCTACAGTCTCCGACGGCGCAAACGCAAACGCATGCCGGTGTCGGCGGTGGTGCCGTGTTTACGTTGGATCAGACGGATGATCTGGCCCTTTGGTTGGCCGATGATGCCGCAACTCGGTTGGAACGCGCAGACTATCCGGTGTTGTTCTGGCACGATCTGGGGCGGTATCTGTTGATATTCGCATTGCTCCCGCTCTTGTTGTTGTTTTGGAGGGAACGCGCATGAGATGGCTTGCGGTCGCGGGTGTTGCATGTATCGTTCTTGCCCTTGCTTTGGGCGGTGCCGCCCCCTTTGGGCGCGTTGCCTTGGCGATTGGCCTATATCCGTTGGCGGCAAACCTGTTATCTGACCCCAACTGGCAAGGTGTCGCCCTATACCGTTCCGGAGACTTCGACGAAGCCGCCGAAGCGTTCAAAAGCGCCGGAAACAACTACAATCTCGGCAATGCCGAGGCCCGGAACGGTAAATTGGCCGCAGCGTTAGAGGCTTACGATCAGGCCATTGCCAAAGGTAACCCGGATGCTCAGGCAAATTTCGATGTGCTGGCCGCCTATTATGCGGGGCAGCAGATCGAGCCAGAGGCGCTGGGCCTTTTCCCGAAACGCAAGTCTGGTCCCAAAGCTGAAAGCTTTGTGGCCCGTGGAAATGCGCGCGCGGCGGGAACGGGCAGTGAGGTCACGAATTCGAACACGATGCTGGGACTGGCGGAATTGGACAGCCGCGGGCGACTGGGCGTGCGGCGCATCTTTGATGACAAGTTTATGGTTGCTGACCAACGATGGCTCAAACAGCTTTCCGATGTTCCGGGTGAGTTCATGGCGGCCCGTATCGCGCAGGAACATAAGCGCAGGTTGAAGCTGGGTCTTTCCCCTCCTGAAGCGGAGAGCCCGGAATGAAGTGGTTGGTTTTACTACTCATCGCTCTCCCAGTTCCAGCGCTGGCGCAGTCAAAGACCGTGCTGCCATCTGAGGCGTCTTTAGAGGTTACCATTGAAGACAGCGGCTCTGTTCCCTTCACCCGGGAGATGGTGCTTTTGACGATCCGGGGTGTTTACCGCCGGCACATCACTCGTGAGGAACTTGTCCAACCCGATTTTGAAGGGTTTAGCTGGGCACAGCTTGGGCCGGACAGTTGGTCGGAAGAAAGGATCAATGGTCGGAAGTTCAAAGTGTTTACCCGGCGCATGGCAATCTATCCGGTCGAGGCGGGCGAGCTTGAGATTGGTCCATTCGTTCACCGGTTGACGCTGACTGACGAAAATGACGACTGGTTTGAACATGAGATTCAATCGGAACCGCTGTCCCTTCAGGTCGCTGAAGCCCCGGCCACGAAGGATTGGTGGTTTCCGGTGCGCAAGTTGCAAATCTCGGACCAGTGGTCGAATGCACCAGATCAACTTGCCCCGGGCGAGGGTGTCTTGCGTGTCATCCGGCTGGAGGCTTTGGGTGCAACCCCCGAGATGATCCCGCCGATGCCAGAGTTAACCTCACCTTCGGCTTTGATCTTCGCGCATCCTGAGAAACGTCTAGTCGAATTGACCCCGGAGGGGCCAGTAACCTATGCATTCTGGCGCTGGACCATTCGCCCGTCTAACGATACGTCTGGCATTGTTGAACCCCTGCAATTCAGCTATTTCGACACCTTCGCGCACGAAGCTCGCGAGGTCACGATTTCACCACAACGCATTGCATACGGCACAGTCACCGGAGCGGTGCCCACTGACGGCCCCGAGGAGGTAGCGCCACCTGTGACGTTGCTGAATTGGCCAACTTTCGCAATCGCCGCTGTCGTTTTTCTGGCTGGTCTGGTTTTAGGCATGTCTGGGCATAAAGTGGCCGCTTCAAAGGCATTGCAGCGTATTAGGGTTTTCGATCCTCTAGTTCGTGATATACGGGGTTGCGCCAAGGCCGGTCGCGCAAACGGGCTGCGACAAGCTGCTGTTGCGATCTTACGTCGGGACGGACCCTCATCCGGGCGCCTAGAACAAATTCGAGACTTTGACAGGCAGGTGTTCGATCCCAAGGTAGCGGCACCTGATTTGAATGAATTTGTCAGAAAATTCCTCAAAAATTAGACCCTCCGAGTTATCAAGCTTTTGTTATCTATGGAATCTTTTGGACGTATCAAAATGAAACAGTTGAACTGATCAAGAAATGATGTACTTTTCCCATTGGAGGAGAGGCCATGCAAACTGCGGGATGCCCTGAACCGTTGGACCGAGTGTCCAGCGTGCTTATTGTTGATGATCATCCGCTGTTTAGCGACGCACTAGCTGCGGCGTTGCAACTGAGTTTCGAGAATTGCCGGATTGAAAAAGCCAGCACGCTCGCACAATCATTTGAGATACTTGGCGAGGGCTTCAAACCTGACCTGATCATGTTTGACCTTAAATTGCCAGACGTCACAGGGATCTCGGGTTTTCAACAGTTCCGACAGCGTTGTCCGAAGGTGCCGGTTCTGGTTATCTCCTCTCTTGCATCCGCAGAGCTTGTGCGATCTTTGCTGGATCACGGTGCGATGGGGTTTCTTCCCAAAGATACGCCTGTGCAAACGCTCAAGATCGCGATTCAGGAAGTCGCTTCTGGCCGTAGGTATGTGCCGGTCGAATACAGCCGAGTTGAAGAGGCGAAGCCAGTAGAGAGCATTGTCTATCAATCCAGCCCTGAGCTTTCATCACTGACGCCGCAACAGGTCAAAATCCTGAAACTTATTTGCGTGGGCCAATCCAACAAACAGATCGCATATGAGTTGTCGCTGGCTGAGGCGACGGTCAAAGCGCATATCACCGCTTTGTTGCGCCGTCTTGGAGTGCGCAACCGGACCCAAGCGGCTGTTCTGGTCGATTCGGTTGTCGCCCGTCAGTCGCGACATGAGCCGGAGGTTAAATCCTTTCTTCAACACTAGGGGGCGCAAATGCGGGATCTGGAGCACGGACCGAATTTCATTGCTATTGGCCGTTCCGCAAACTCGGACCCAAAAACCGCTGTTGAAGAAGCCTGTGCGGAATTGGATTGTCACTTATCTTGCTTCGTCCTGGCCTTTATTCCCAGCAATCTTGATCCGGCGGAAGTGTCGCGATGCCTAAACTGGAGACTCGCGGGTGTTCCAGTTTTCGGCTGCACCACCGCGGGGCAAATAACGCGATCAGGTTATGAATCGGATGCGTTATTGCTGCTGGCCTTCCCGAAGTCCAACTTTCGATGCTCGTCCATTTTGTTCGAAGAACTCAGACCGCTGGATTCGACTGAAATCGCAGCTACCGCACAGCGTCAGGCCGAAAGATTCCGTCATACGGCAGGATGGAACAGGCTGGCTCTGGTGTTCACCGATGGATTGTCCAAGCAAGAAGATTTGCTAGTCTCCACTCTGGAAACCGTTCTGGATGGATTGCCGATTTTTGGTGGCTCAGCCGGGGATGGCCTTCAATATGAAGAGACGTTTGTTTTTCACTGCGGCAGGGCACATAGCAATGCGGCCGTCCTGTTGTTGATCGAAACCAACCTTGGCTTTCAAGGCATCGGGTTTGATCATTTCCTACCTATCGGGTCAGAGGTCATCATCACCGACGCCAATCCGGAAGAGCGTGTAGTCTATGAGATAAATGGAGCCCCGGCAGCGCAGGAATACGCGAGGTTGGTCGGTTGTGCGGCCGAGGAACTTTCACCGCTGGTGTTTGCAGAAAACCCCCTGCTTCTGAGGCAAAATTTGAATTACTACGTACGCGCCATTCGCGAACCGATGGAGGGCGGATCCTTATCCTTTCTCGCGGCGATCGATGACGGCCTTATCATGACTTTAGGACGCGGGAAGGAGATCATCGAAACGCTCAAGGCCGGGCTGGATGTGCGCGACAACACCGGAACGGCACCTGATTTTATCCTCGGGTTCGATTGTATTCTGCGCAAGCTGGAAATCGAACAGAAGCAGTTGAGCAAACAAGTCTCAGACGTTTTGCAATCCCATCGGGTGGTTGGTTTCAACACATACGGAGAGCAGCAATCCGGTGTACACATGAATCAGACCTTTGTGGGGGTCGCCTTCTTTGAACCAGAGAAGCGAGACCTGAGCTGACTATGCTTAATCCAGACGATCCGCTCGAGATTCAGGTCTCGAAACAAGCCAAGATCATTGATGCGCTGATGCGGCGCGCCAATCGCCAAAAGGATGTTGGGCCGTCAGCCTTTCAGGCATTCCAGTCGGCCATCGAGTTGCAGCAGCAGGTGATGGAGCAGAGCCGTGATCTGGAACGCGCAACCACCGAGCTTGAAAGCGCCAGATACGAACGCGAACAAACACGAAAGAGCCTCGTCAAAGCACTATCGTCCATGGAAGAAGGGTTCGCGCTGTTTACTGATGGTGAGTTGAATCTGTGTAACGAGCTTTTTCAGGCGATCTTCCCGGATATGTCGGACATCGTCGGGCCGGGTCTCAGTCTGGGCCGGTTCTTTCTATTGGTACAGAGCAGCCGCGAATTCGTGTCGTCTGATCACGGTATCTCGAACATGTTGGATACACTGGAACGCAATTGCCATACGGGTATGGTGTCAAGCGACGTGATCGAATTGCGCGACGACCGTTGGTACCAACTCAGCGCTCAGTACACGTCGGTACAGAATGTGGTCATACTTCTCACTGATATCACGTCGGTTGTTCGTCGGAACCGCGATGAGAAAGAGACTCTGATCGACCGGCAGGAAGACTACCTTCAGGCGGTTTTTCAAAACATGAGCTCTGGCGTCTGCACTTTCTCGTCAGAGTCCCAGATCATGATGCACAATGCGCGGTTTCGGGAGATTCTGAACCTGCCGCTCTCCTTTTTGCAGGGAAATGTACCTGTGAAAACGCTTCTGGATCTGATGCGGCAGCGCGGGCTGATCAAGGCCGAAGATGAACGCAGGATCGGTAAATGGCAGCACGAGTTGAAAAATCGGGGTTGGCTGCGCAAACGAGTGCGCGATGGATCGGACCGCGTTCTGGACATACAAGTCAACCAGCTGCCGGATGGTGGTTTTCTCGTCGAACTCAAAGACGTGACACTTGAAGCCCGTGCAACCGAAACTCTGGAAAACCGGGTCATGGAACGCACGGCCGAGTTAACCCATGCAAACGCCAAGCTGGTTAAGGAATACGACGAAAAAGCGCGGGTGGAAGAGGCGTTGCGCGTCGCCAAGGAACGGGCCGAAGCTGCGGTATCCTCCAAAACACGATTCCTTGCCGCAGCGAGCCACGACTTGCTGCAACCGATCAATGCGGCAAAGCTGATGATTTCCACTTTGTTGGAAATCACGCGTGAGTCCGATCTTCACGAGATGATGGAACGGCTGGACGGTGCATTCGGCTCTGCCGAACAATTATTGCATTCATTGCTGGATATCTCAAAGCTCGAAACGGCTGATCCACGCACGGTCTCACCTACTGATGTCAGTCTTGCGTCGATGATTGCGGGGATACAGGGCGATCAAACGTTGGTTGCCGAAAACAAGAACGTGAGACTTGACGTTGTTCCGTGCTCGGAAATCGTCAACTCTGACCCGGTCTATCTTTTACGCTCGATCCAGAACCTCGTAGTGAATGCCATCCAATATACCGAATCCGGAGGCCGGGTTCTGGTGGGCTGTCGCAGACGTGGTGACAAGGTCATCTTACAAGTCTGGGACACTGGCATTGGAATTGCGCTCAAAGATCAGGAACGTGTTTTCGAAGAATTTACACGGGCGGAAAACGTGCCATTGGGTTCCGGCATGGGATTGGGATTGTCAGTGGTGGACCGCGCCTGCCGACTTCTGGGTCATAAGCTGTCGCTGCGATCAAAACCTGGGATTGGATCGGTGTTTAGCATCGAAATGGACAGGGTTGAAGCAGGGCAAACTGTCGTTGAACCCCTGGATCTTATTGCAAACACGAGCGATGTACCGCTCGATTTCATTGTTTTAGTGATCGAAAACGACCGTGATGTATTGTTCGGCACTACGCAGTGGCTGGAACAAAACGGAGCAAGCGTTCTACCGGCTCAGTCACCGCAGGAAGCCATGCAATTCATAAGAGATTTCGGAATGCCGCCTGATATCATTCTGGCCGACTATCAACTGGATGATGGTGAAACCGGAGTGAATGCAGTTCGTCAGATACGCGAGATGACGCAGACCCAGATTCCGGCGATCTTGATCACTGCGGATCGCAGTGAAACCTTGCGCAAAGACGGGCTGCGTCTTGAGATTACTGTCATGACAAAACCGGTCAAACTACCTCGGCTCCGGTCTTTGATCATATGGAAGATTCAGCGCGCCGTCTTTACCAAGACGCTCGACACCGACAAAAGTCGGCGGTGACATGAGCCGACAAGCCCATACTCTCATCTATGGGAGGACAAGATCATGAGAATGTTTCTTTGCGGGCTGGCACTTTCGTTGTGGAGTTTGAATCCAGCCTCCGCGGCCTCGATTGACTCAGAACAGGCTTATGATTTGCTGTTCCAGGATGGCGTTCTGGACAGTATCGCAAGGGACAAGGAGCTGCTATACCAGCGCACCGTCACAAACCTGCTTCGGGCCGATACAGCCGAGCGGGACACCGGCGATATCGCGCTCAGCTTCGCGTACGATGGAACTGAAATGGCGCATCTGGAGTTTCGCCAAAATGACAAACACCGCGCCATGGGAGTCTTTCCGGCCAGTGTCGGGAATCCGATGATCATGGTATTTTATGAAAGTGCCATCCGGGACATGGCTGAGTCCGCCGGAGGCAGCCCGTTCTACATCCGAAACCGCGTCAAAGACGCGCTGGTTCAACCTGCCGAGATTATCAAGGGTGAGGCGTTGCTCGATGGCAAAACCATCCCTGTACAGACCATCCTCATGCGGCCCTTTGCCGAGGATCCGAACCGGGACCGCATGCAAGGGTTCGGAGATCTTACCCTCAGCGTCACGGTGTCAGAGGAGGTTCCGGGATGGTATCTGCGCCTGGTTGCTGAAGCTGGGCCCCAAGGCGAGGGCGCGGCAGTTTATCGATCGGAGATACAGTTTGAAGGCGTGCAGGAGGGACGAGAATGAATGCCTCGGACCATAAATGGAGACGTAACCGGATGATCTATATCATCTTAGTTGCGGCTTTCCTGGTTGTACCGATCACAGTGTCAGCACAAAGCGTCGCCGACCGGCTCAACGATTACCCGACCGCAGCGCGCGCGGATTACGTGTTCGCATGTATGGTGACCAACGGCCAGACCCGCGAGATGCTGGACCGGTGTTCGTGCTCGATTGATCTGATCGCTTCGATATTGCCCTATGAACGATACGAACAGGCGGAAACCGTACTGTCGATGCGCCGGGTCGGGGGTGAGAGAATGGCGTTTTTCAAAAGCGCGGTTCTGGCTGATAACATGGTAGCTGATCTGCGCCGCGCACAGGCCGAAGCTGAAATTGTCTGTTTCTGAGCTGAACGCGAACCCGCCCGTTAGCTGGCAGCAGCCTTGGGCAGGTCTTTCTCAAACGTATTGCCCTCGGTATCTGTGGCCTTGACCGTCAACATGGTCGTGCCGTTGTCGTTATAGGCAAACCGGAAAGCAGGGTTTTCCGAGATCGAGATGCCGCCGTCCATGGTGAATAACAACTCTTCGCCCTGCCAAACTTCGATATGGTCGATGAAGTGCGCCGGAATGAACAGTTGCGTGACCTGATCGCGCTGCAGACCGGAATAGTTCGGGTGCCGGATCATGATTTGAGCTTCGCGGCGCGGTGTCGATACCTGTGCTTCTTGCCCAAAACTGCGCAGTTTCATCTTGCCCATCGACGCCAAAGCGACCTCTGGATCTTTGCTGGCCGGAGCAGAGCAGCCGCCAGAGGCTTTGACAAACCGGCCAGTCATGTGAAGCCCATCGGGCGTTTCGGCAATCACGCGGATATTCGAGTATTGGTTCACGCGGACCCGCATTTCGAAATCCAATTCACCCATGGCCGGTGAAAAGGTAAAGACACCAGCGATTGGGGCCGGGTTTTCGTCTATCACCACAGTAGCAGTGGATATCTTCGCATTGGGATCAAGTTGTTTCAAAACGATGGGCACCGTTGCTGCATCATGCGCCCGGTAGGGTGCGTCCAGCGAAAGCAATGTGTCCGCGTTCCCGATCTGGGCGTCTCCCACCACGTCATATTGCAGGTCCTGCCATGTTTCGCTGTCGACAAGCGGATTCTTGACCGGCTGATCCGCCCATGCGGGCAAGGATAGCGCAAATGAAAGGATCGCTGCGGGTGCAAGTGCTCTGGCCATGTTGTCTCCTCCGGCAACCGGTGCAGCAGAATATGCCATAAAACCCCAGCAAAATATATGCCGACGAAAGGCGGTGTGGTTCCGGCAGCAATCTGTGCCAAGGTTCACAGCGGAGGTTTCCCATGTTCGAAGCTGTGATTTTAGTGTGCGCACAGACCGCGACCGAGCTCTGCAGAGAGCAGCTTTTGCCGGGCTACGAAGCTGAATATCAGGTCGATTGCGAACAGGGACTAAAGGTCTCACCCCCGCTGCTTACCGATGGGCACAGCGGAGAACCCTTTTGCCAACCTGCTGGCCAGAAACTGAACTTTGACGAAGTTGCGCCGGGCCTTTTCGTGCATCTCGGTTTGATAGAAGAGCCCCAAGCGGGCAATCTGGGGGACATATCGAATATCGGATTTGTCATCGGCCAAGACAGTGTTGCGGTGATCGACACGGGAACTGCTCCCTGGATGGGAGAGGCCATCTGGCGCGCCGTTCGGGCGGTAACAGACAAACCTGTCAGTCACGTAATTTTGACACACATGCATCCCGATCACACGCTCGGGACCGCACCTTTGACCCTTACGGGGGCAAAGGTTGTTGGTCATGCGGGATTAGAAAGAGCGCTGCTGGACCGTCTGGGCAACTACGTCGAAAGCCTGAGCGCTGTTCTTGGTCCCGAGGCCTATCTGGGTGTTAGGCCAATTGTCGTCGATATCGAGGTCGAAACCGAGGAAGTGATTGATCTGGGTGGGCGTAAACTGATCCTGCGGGCCTGGCCCAGAGCGCACACAGGGAATGACCTGACAGTGATGGATGTTAACTCCGGTGTCATGTTCACGGGCGATCTGGTGTTTCATCGGCATACCCCGGCCTTGGATGGCGAGTTGATCGGTTGGCAGCGTGTTCTCAAAAAACTGACCGGGTTGGAGGTTACTCAAATCGTACCCGGCCATGGTGGTCCCCTCCTGGCCTGGCCGGAAGGTGCAGAGGATATGCTGCGCTATCTGGAAGTGCTGGAAACAGATACGCGCACAGCAATCGACAGCGGTCAGCGTCTGGGCGATGCAGTCGAAACGATCGCGCAAGAGGAAGCGGGACATTGGGAGTTGTTTGAAATCTACAATCCCCGCAATGCAACGGTCGCGTTTACCGAACTTGAATGGGAATAGTACATCAGCGAATGGCGCGATTCAGGTTTTTTGCAGCGTCCAGATTGGTCTGATCTGCACCTTTAATATCCGTTAACCGCGTTGCAGTTAGATCAGCATCCGTAAAATCAGCGCCTGACAATATAGCCCCGGTCAAATCCGCCCCGCCCAACGTGGCCATCGACATGTCCGCACCGGTGAAGTTCGCATTGGGCAGCTTGGCAAATTCCAGATCGGCGCGGGACATTTGCGCGTCGGTGAAATCTACGTCCGATCCACGAGCCGAAGTTAAGACGCCGCGCATTAGCCCCATGGACTGATTGCGCATATCAGCCGAGAAATCTGCCCCTCTGAACACTGCGCGGGTCAGGTTCGCCTTGGTGAAGTCAGCAGCCGTTCTGGCATTTGTGAAATCAGTGTCGCTCAGGTCTGCCTTGCTGAGCTGGGTTTGGAACAACTCGGCCCCAACAAGTGACGCGCCGGAAAGGTTTGCCCCGATCATCCAGGCCTGGCTCAGAATCGCACCGTCGAGAGTTGATCCGGACAAATCCGTGCCGTTCATTGACGCCGCCCTTAGTATCGCATTGCTGAGATCCAGTTCGGACAAGTCCAGATTGTTGAGCCAGACCCGGGTGAAATCGGCGGGTTGGTCGGCCATGGCGGTGTCCAACCGGGCGACAACATCGGCGCGGGTCATCTGCGTTTCGGTCATTTTAGGCAATGTCATGTCAACGCCACTGAGCGGTGACTGGCCAAGAGCGGATAGTGGCGCGAGAGCTAAGAAGATGATCATTAAGGGTCTCATGTATCCCTCCTGTGTTTTTGGCTGGCGCTTTACCCCTGATCTGACATCAACTGCTGCAGCATTTGCGAGATCGCAAACAAACGGCGCTCAATTATTTGAGGTGTTTCACAGAGATAGGTGATCGAGCGCTGACGGTCTGTATAGATCAACTGGTCCCAGTCCAGCTGCTCTTCAAGGGCATCGACGCGGTCATAATCCGGCGGGTCAGCAGACAGAGCTTGCTCCATTTCCACTCGGGCCAGATCAATTTTTTCGGCCATGTCGATCTGATTCAGTGAAAACTCTCCGATCCCGGTGATGATGCGCTTGCGTCGTTTCGACAAGGTGTCGAAGACACGCTGGAACACCAATCCTAATACTTCTGGATCCCCGTTGTAGCGCGCTGCAAACTCCGCGACTTGGGGTTTCAGGTCTTCCAGTTCGATCCGTCTCAGGGCCAGCAGTCCGACGATTTCGTCAATGTCGGCGCTGTTTTGTGTGGATTCACTCTCACTGATCTGGTGCGGCCACATAAGACCCAGCGACAGATCTTCGACTTTGCGTTGAATACACGGCCAGGTTGGGTCGGAAAAATCCGCTGCAATGCTTGGACCAGCCGTGCCGAGCCAAGCCAGTGCCATAACCATCAGCTTGCCGTTCGACATCATAGCTCTCCTCCACGCGGATATTATGCATGAAATCTGCGCCCTAAGTCCATTCAACCCAATACACACCATTGTCTTAATTGTTTGAACAAGGGGCTGGCCTTCATACTCGACCCAAGCTGCCGGTTTGAAAATGATTCCGGTGCAAGGGAGGACAGACAGAAATGAGAACACGCGCGGCGGTTGCTGTGGCGGCAGGCCAACCTTTGAAAATCATGGAGGTTGAACTGGATGGCCCGAAAGCAGGCGAAGTCCTGATCGAGGTGAAGGCGACCGGTCTATGTCATACGGACGAGTTTACCCGTTCGGGCGATGATCCCGAAGGGATATTTCCTGCAATCCTGGGCCATGAAGGCGCAGGAGTTGTTCTGGTGGTCGGGGAAGGTGTTACCAGCCTTGAGGTTGGGGACCATGTGATCCCGCTTTACACCCCCGAATGCCGCGAATGCGAATATTGCCTGAACCCCAAGACGAACCTGTGTCAAAAGGTGCGCGCGACGCAGGGCGCGGGTCTGTTGCCGGACGGTACGACCCGGTTCAGCATGTTGGATGGCACGCCGATCCATCATTACATGGGCTGTTCGACCTTCGCCAATCACACGGTGGTGCCAGAAATCGCGCTGGCCAAAGTGCGCAAGGACGCGCCGTTCGACAAAATTTGTTATATCGGCTGCGGTGTCACAACCGGGATCGGAGCCGTCATCAACACCGCCAAGGTCGAGATCGGATCGCGCGGCGTTGTGTTCGGTCTCGGCGGTATCGGCTTGAACGTAATCCAAGGTCTGCGCATGGCTGGTGCGGATCAAATCGTTGGCGTCGATCTGAACGTTGGCAAAGCCGAGATGGCAACGCATTTCGGTATGACCGATTTCGTTAACCCCTCGAAAGTCAACGGTGATCTGGTGGCACATCTGGTCGAACTGACCAGTGGTGGCGCGGATTACACCTTTGACGCCACGGGCAATGTTGGTGTGATGCGTACTGCTTTGGAATGCGCGCATAAAGGGTGGGGTGAAAGCATCATCATCGGCGTTGCACCCGCTGGTGCCGAAATATCGACTCGTCCCTTCCAGCTGGTCACCGGACGGTCGTGGCGCGGAACGGCGTTTGGCGGTGCCAAGGGGCGGACGGACGTACCGAAAATCGTCGATTGGTACATGGACGGCAAGATTGAGATCGATCCCATGATCACGCACAAGCTGACGCTTGATGAAATCAACCACGGTTTTGACCTGATGCACGAAGGCAAGTCGATTCGCGCGGTGGTGGAGTACTGACATGGATCTAAAGGTCATCTCACAAAATCGCAGTTTCGGAGGAGAGCAGACGGTCTATTCTCACCCCTCCGAGACATGCGATTGCGAGATGACGTTTGCCATCTACCTGCCGCCTCAGGCCAGATCCGGGCCGGTGCCAGTGCTGTGGTACTTGTCCGGTCTGACCTGTACCCACGAGAATGCGATGACCAAGGGCGGGTTTCAGGAGGCCGCAGCGGATTACGGCGTCGCTGTGGTGTTTCCTGACACCTCTCCGCGCGGCGACAACGTTGCGGATGACGACGCCTATGATCTGGGGCAGGGGGCAGGGTTCTATGTGAACGCTACTCGGGACCCGTGGCGGTCGCATTTCAGGATGTATGACTACATCGTCGACGAGTTGCGCGATATCGTATTGAAGAATTTCCCGATTCAGGATCGCCATGGAATCACAGGTCATTCCATGGGCGGTCACGGCGCGATTACGATCGCGATACGCAACGCTGACAAATTCGGCTCTCTCTCAGCATTCGCGCCGATTGCGCATCCGACACGCTCGGATTGGGGCCGAAAACAGCTAAGTAGCTATCTCGGGGATGACGAAAACACCTGGGTCGAGCATGACGCCACTCTGCTGCTTGAAGAACACGGATGGAAAGGTGACCTGCTGATCGATCAGGGTGCGGATGATCAGTTCCTTGATCTACTCAAACCCGAAGCTTTGGCCAACATGATGGCCAAGCGCCGACAGCCCGGTCAGATCAGAATTCAGGAAGGGTATGACCATTCATATTTCTTCGTGAACAGTTTTGCGCGCGACCATGTCGAATGGCACGCCGAACGTCTCAGCCAATGAAAAACGCAAGGAAAGAATGATAGTGTTCAGAACGGTAATCACGGCAACTTGCCTCATACTTGCACCCGCCTTCGTCAGTGCCGAAGGCGATCCCGAGGCGGGTGAAAAAGTCTTCCGCAAGTGCAAAGCCTGTCACGCTGTGGGCGAGGGGGCGGAAAACAAAGTGGGGCCCATGCTGAACGGTATCGTTGGGCGTCAGGCCGCAATGGTTGAGGGGTTTGGCTATTCCCCAACTCTTATCGAACTGTCCGAAGAGGGGCTGGTCTGGACACCGGAAGAACTGGACGCGTTTCTAACAAAACCGCGCGACTACGCGAAGGGGATCAAGATGACCTTTGCCGGTCTGCGAAAAGAAGACGATCGCGTCAATATTATCGCATATCTTGCGACCTTTGAGGACCCAGGGTCGTAAGAGAGCGCATTGCTCGCACGTCGAATTGGCCGGAATAGGGCTGGTCCGGACGAGCATTAACAGACACCGCAATCCGACCTGGGTGAGGTGTTGCTATGCAGCGAGAACGCTGCACGAAAGGGAGGAGATTGAATGAAAAATTTATCGCTTTGGACCTCCGGGATTGCCATTGCACTGGCCACTGCGGCCTATGCCAATGACGACCTGGTTGCCCAGATGGAGAACTCGAAACAATGGGCGATCCAGACGGGCGACTATAAAAATCAGCGCTATTCGGCTCTGGATCAGATCAACGCAGACAACGTTGGCGATCTGCAGGTGGCGTGGACTTTCTCGACCGGCGTTCTGCGCGGGCACGAAGGTTCGCCGCTGGTGATTGGCGACATGATGTATGTCCACACGCCGTTCCCGAACATTGTCTATGCTCTGGATCTGGCCAATGACGGCAAGATCGCCTGGAAGTATGAGCCCAAGCAGGATCCGGATGTTATTCCGGTGATGTGCTGTGACACTGTAAACCGTGGTGTGGCCTATGCGGACGGCAAGATCTTCCTGCATCAGGCGGACACCAAGATTGTGGCGCTGGATGCCAAGTCCGGTGACGTTGTTTGGGAAGTGCAGAATGGCGACCCGGCGATTGGTGAAACCAACACAGCCACGGTCCTGCCCATCAAGGACAAGGTCATTGTAGGCATCTCGGGTGGCGAGTTCGGTGTACGCGGGTCGGTTACGGCCTATGACATGAACTCGGGCGAGCAGGTCTGGCGTGCCTATTCCATGGGACCGGATTCGGACATCCTCGTCGATCCTGAAAAGACCACGCATCTTGGCAAACCGGTTGGCGCAGACTCGGGTACAAATACCTGGGAAGGTGATCAGTGGAAGATTGGCGGCGGCACCACCTGGGGCTGGTATTCGGCGGATCTGGACGAGAACCTGATGTACTATGGCACGGGTAACCCGTCGACTTGGAATCCGGCGCAACGCCCGGGCGACAACCGCTGGTCCATGACCATCATGGCGCGCGATATCGACACCGGTGTCGCCAAATGGTTCTACCAGATGACGCCGCATGACGAATGGGACTATGACGGCATCAATGAAATGATCCTCACGGAACAGGAAATTGATGGCACCGAGCGTAAGTTGCTGACCCATTTCGACCGCAACGGTCTGGGGTACACGATGGACCGCGTCACAGGTGAACTGCTGGTGGCCGAAAAATTCGACCCGGTTGTGAACTGGACAACCGGCGTCGACATGGATCCCAGCAGCGACACCTATGGTCGTCCGGCTGTGGTTGCGCAGTATTCGACGGAACAGAACGGCGAAGACGTAAACTCGACCGGTATCTGCCCGGCGGCTCTGGGGACCAAAGACCAACAGCCTGCAGCCTATTCGCCGAAGACTCAGCTGATGTACGTGCCGACCAACCATGTCTGCATGGATTATGAGCCGTTCCGCGTGTCCTACACCGCTGGTCAGCCCTATGTAGGTGCGACGCTGGCGATGTATCCAGCACCTGACAGCCATGGTGGTATGGGTAATTTCATTGCTTGGGACAACACTGATGGAAGCATCAAGTGGTCGCTGCCCGAGCAATTCTCGGTCTGGTCCGGTGCACTGGCAACAGCAGGTGACGTTGTCTTCTACGGAACTCTCGAAGGGTATCTGAAGGCCGTTCATGCTGAAACCGGTGAAGAACTGTACAAGTTCAAAACACCTTCTGGCATCATCGGAAACGTCATGACGTATGAGCAAGGTGGCAAGCAGTATATCGGCATCTTGTCGGGTGTTGGTGGCTGGGCCGGAATTGGTCTGGCGGCTGGTCTGACCAACCCGAATGACGGTCTTGGCGCCGTGGGTGGCTATGCCGCTCTCAGCGACTACACCGCGCTTGGCGGTCAGTTGACTGTGTTCGCGCTGCCGAACTGAGCCAAAGAACCGACCGGCGCGGCCCAAACGGACCGCGCCGGTTTTCACCTGTAAAGAAACGAGCTTTCAATGAACCACTCTGTACGTCTTCTTGCATCTGTTCTTGTGTCTTGCCTTCCTGTTGCTGCGGTCGCAGATAATCTGGCAGTCTCGTATTCCGAGGATGGGCGGTACTACACCGAAGACGATATTCCGACATTCAACGTGGCCGAGGATGGAACGGTGGACTGGATGACGTTTTCCGGCTTCCGGCGCTATCACGCGGAATGCCATGTTTGTCACGGACCAGATGGTGAAGGTTCGACCTATGCGCCTGCTTTGAAAGAGTCGGCGTTAGATATGGATTACTACGACTTTGTCGACATCGCTACGAACGGTCGCCAAGTGGTGAACGCCGCTGAAAACTCGGTGATGCCGGGATTTGGCGACAACCCGAATGTGATGTGCTTTCTGGATGACATCTACGTATACTTGAAGGCTCATGGATCGGGCGCGATTCCGCGCGGTCGCCCACCCAAAAAAGAGGCGAAATCTGACGTGATCCGCGAGGATGAAGATGCGTGCATGGGTTAAGGCTTGTATTGCTCTGACTGCACTTGGCATGTGGCTCAGTCAGGCGCTGCCTGCGCAGGCCCAAACTTCTGACCTGGTATCAAAGACAGCCTTTCGCGTTTGCGCGGACCCCGCCAACTACCCTGTGTCGACCGAGGACGGATCGGGGTACGAAAACCAACTGGCCGAGCTAATTGCTGCTAAGTTGGAATTGCCTGTTCAGTATGTCTGGTTTCCCCAAGCGACGGGGTTCATTCGAAACACCTTGACCGCTAAACGGTGCGATGTGGTGATCGGCTACGCGCAAGGTCATGAGTTGGTTCAGAACACCAATCACTACTATACGTCCGCCTATGCGCTCATCGTGCCGATGGACAGCGATCTGGCCCAGGTGGATCGATTGAATGACCCGGCGCTCAAGGGGCGAAAGATCGGGATCGTGGCGGGTACTCCTCCGGCGGCGCATATGGCGCGCAACGGACTGATCGGTCAGGCCAAGCCCTACAACCTGTTTGTCGATCGCCGCGTGGAAAGCCCGGCTATCGATATGCTGGATGATCTGCAATCGGGAGAGATTGATGCGGCCATCCTTTGGGGTCCGCTGGGCGGACCTTTGGTCAAGGCTGACTACCCCGATTTCAGGGTTATCCCATTGGTCAGTGAAGAGCTGCCTCCACGCCTGTTCTATCGCATCACCATGGGCGTGCGGCAGGGTGAAAAGGTTTGGCAGCGGCAACTGAATTCGTTGATCCGCCGCAATCAGGATGAAATCAATGCTGTGTTGGCCGAAGCGGGTGTTCCACTGGTGAATGATCTGGGTACCGAGGTTCTGGACCTGTCGCAATGATGCGTGCGTTTCTTGCATTTGCGCTATTCTCAACCTCCGCAATGGCGCAAACCGTCCCGGAACCCAATGACTACCGCATGGATAACTACCGCGCGCCGGTGCCGGACCAGATAACCGGCGGCACAGCCATCGGCCCGGAAGACGCGCACGGCCTTTGGCAAGATCAGAGCGCTGCGTTCATCGACGTTTTACCTCAGCCCCCGAAACCAGCCAATCTCCCCGAGGGTACGATTTGGCGGGACAAGCCGCGCGACAGCATCCCCGGTACGATCTGGTTGCCCAATGTTGGCTACGGAGCAATCGCAGACGTCACAGCGGACTATTTTCGATCCGGGCTAGAGACCAGAACCAATGGCGACGTCAACCGTAGAGTTGTGTTCTTCTGCCTCGAAGATTGCTGGATGAGTTGGAACGCGGCCCGACGCGCAATCGATTGGGGCTATACCAATGTCTACTGGTTCCCCGAAGGCACCGATGGCTGGGCCTTGTGGGGGTACCCATTAGAACGGGTCGAGCCATTTCCGGGTCAGCCCGCAACCGGAGGCGGTTGATCTAAAAGCCCGCCAGTTTCTTGTGCAAGTGACTGACCGTGCCGTCCGTATCAATCATCGTTACGTCAACCGCTTGCGCACGGCTTGGGACGGATATGCCGACCCTCGGGTTTTCAGACAATGAAATTGATCCGGTCATCTGAACATAACCAGTGCCATCAAGATCAATATCCACGGTTTCGACATAGCGCATAGGGATGAACAGAAGAGAAATCTGGTCCATCTGCATTCCAGAATGCGACGGATGATCAATGTTAAGATCCATTTTGTTGGCGCGATCCGCGCCCAAATTGGATAAGCGTGACAGAGTGTCCAGCGCAGGGACACGACCGACCAGTTCGGCCTCCATCGTTCCCAAGTTTTTCAATGCCAATTTCGGATCGGTTCCTGGTGGTGCGGCGCAAGCCCCAACGCCGGATGTTTTGACGAATGTTTCCGAGACCCAAAGGCGGCCATCCGTGGTTTCGGCGATGACATGCATCGGGGTTGGGCCGTTCACGCGCATGGTCACGTCGAAGTAGAAACTCGGCAGCGGTTCTTCCAGCTCGAATACCGCAGAAACCGGCATTGGATTTTCGTCCAGTACCAAAGTCACTTTTGCTACGTTCGTTCCTCGGGGGGCGATGACCTGCGCCGCCAGCTCTGCCCGCGCATCATCGGGCGTGCGATAGGGTGCATCAATTGCGATCAAGGCGTCGCCATTCTGCATGGGCCGGTCGCCGTAAAGCAGCGCGCGGACATTTTCCCATGCTTCATTCGATGCAATGGCCGGGGCAGCCAGCATGCAGAACAGGGCTGCAATCAGGTGAGAAGCCTTCATTGTCTTCCTCCTTGCAGAAAGCTGCCAAAGGCACGCGGCCCGTCGCAGGTTTCTATCGTTTCTATCACAGAGAGCGCCTTTGGGTCCACGATGCTGACAGTGTTGTCGAACCAGTTTGCGACGACCACCAGATCCTCGCTGGCGGTTGCATCAATGCCCTCCGGATACTCTCCGACCTCGATCAGAGTTTCATGCTCCAACGTCTTTAGAGAGATAACGTTGAGCGTATTTGCATATTGGTTTGTGACGAATGCATGACCCTGGGCGAAAGCGATCCCATAAGGGCGTTCGCCGACCGGAACCGTGGCGGTGACCGTGCCAGTTTCGACATCGATAACGCTGACATCATTGCTGCCGACATTGCCGGCGAACAGCAGCCCATCCGGGGCAAAGCGCAATCCAAAGGGTCGGGTACCAACCGGGATGTGGTGCAAAAGTTGAAGGGTGTCGGCATCAAATACGGACACCTGATCCGCGTCCTTATCAGCCGACGCCAGAAAACGACCATCGGCTGAAATCGCGATCCCGGCCGGCGCGGTGCCTGTTGGCAACTCTGTCAGAACCTCCAGGTTTTCACCGTCCAGCACCCAAAGACGGGCGTTGTACCAATCCGACACAAATACCCGTCCACCTGTCGAGTCCAGCACGATCCCGATGGGACCACCATCCAGTACAACCTGCGCTATCGTCTCACCGGTCTCAGAAGACAAGCGCCGCACCGTTTTGCTGTCCGGGGACACGGTGAACAGCGTTCCGTCCAACCCAGCGGCCACGCCCGCAGGCTTGCCGGGCAGGGGCCAACGGGCGGTTTCCTGCATTTCGGAAAGATCAATCCGGCTGAGTTCCTCGCCGTTTTGACAAGTGATGAACGCCGTCTCTGCCAGCGCCATGCTAGAAGAGATCGCCGCAAGCAACGTGAACAATCGGCTAGCTTGCCGCACCAAAACGCTCGACCAGCGCATCCAGTCCGGCCTGATACACTCCGGTCACGGCGGCGATGGCGGCCTCATCATTCAATTCGGCTGGCGGGTCATTGTTTGGATAGCCACGATAAAAGGCCCCGCGCCATTCGATGATCGAACCGCCCCCGTCACGCGGTTTGACTGTCAAATGCGACGAGTAATTGGTTACTGGCAGTACCTCAACCGCGACATCGGTGATCCGGTAGGAATAGCTCATCTTATCGTCGCTGAATTTGTAAAGGACTTCGTCAATCGTCGGCCCATCTTCTTGACCCAGCGTCAGCAACCGCGTCGCGTCAATCTCATTGCCGCCTTTGCCTTCGGTCGAGAACACCGCGGGATGCCAAGACATGTCATCGAAGTTCCCGACGACAGTCCAGACCTCTTCGGGTGAGGCCGCGACTTCGGCGGTCAACGTGACCTTTTGCCGAGTTGGTCCGTGCGCCCAAACCATGCCCGGAACCAATAGCGCCGCGGTCGTCACAAGAAGCACTCGTCGATTCATTCTGTATCCTCCCTGAATGCGCTTGGCGGTCGTTGGCCCGTCTCCCGATCGTGCGTTCCCTGTCAATTCCAACAATCAAACACACTGAAACGGCCACCCTATACGACCCCCCTGCAAAAACGCAGTCGGTCGCGGGAAACCATAGCAAGATCAACCGCATACGCGCATTCTTATAAAATAAGAATCGAGCTTAATCATGAAGCTGATAGGCTTTGTTTTACAACACGGCCAAAAGTATCGGTTCCGTTCTTGGGGCGTTTCGACCTTGATGAGCCAGCCTGATCTTTCGGTCAACGGGAGGGCATCTTGACTATGCGCGTGCTGCCGCTGTTTGCGGCGCTTTTCTGGTGTATGTCCGCAGTGACAGCGGCGGCGATCGATGTGAAAGCTGCGGTGCTGCGGATCGACTATCCGTCGCTTCTGCCGATCTCACGCTATGATCTGAAGCCGGACGATCTGGGCTTTGCCGGTGCCGCGCTTGGGGATGAGGATAACGGCACCACCGGCGGATTTCTGGGGCATACCTATGAAACTGCAACCGTTGCAGTTTCGCCGGAAGAGGCCGACGCCGCGATGGATCAGATCATCGCCGACGGGGTACGCCTGATCGTTCTGATGGCCGAAGCCCCCGACATTTTACGCCTGACGGATAAGGCGGCTGAGGCCGGGGTGCTGGTGTTCAATGTATCGGCACCGGATATCGATTTGCGGGACGTAAACTGTCGCGGCAACCTGCTGCATATTGCGCCGTCCCGTGCCATGACAGCCGATGCAGTGGCGCAGTTTGCGGTCTGGAAAAAATGGGGGGATTGGTTCCTGCTGGCCGGTTCAAACCCCGAAGACGTGAAACTGGCAGATGCCTATCGCCGCGCGGCTACCAAGTTTGGCGCAAAGATTGCCGAGGATCGAATCTTTGCGGATACCGGAGGCTCTCGGCGGACGGATTCCGGTCATGTTCTGGTTCAGCGTCAATTGCCACTGGATACGCAGGACGTGCGAGATCATGATGTGGTGATTGCTGCAGACGAAACCGATTACTTCGGGCGTTACCTGTCTTACCACCTGTGGACTCCGCGCCCGGTGATGGGATCAGGCGGGTTGCGCCCGACGACGTTTCACGGTGCCCATGAGGCATGGGGGGCAACCCAGTTCCAGACCCGTTTCGAGGAACTGACCGGCCGATATGTTCAGCCCGAGGACTACAACACTTGGCTTGCGCTGCGTGTGATTGGCGAGGCCGTGACCCGTGCCAGCACAGCTGACCCCGATGGAGTGCGTGACTATGCCTTGTCGGACGAATTCGAATTGGCCGCCTTCAAAGGGCAAAAGGTAACGTTCCGCGACTGGAATGGGCAGTTGCGCCAACCGATCCTTCTGTATGACGGATCGATCACCGTCAGTGTCAGCCCGCAAGAGGGGTTTCTGCACCAGGTCTCACCGCTCGATACGATGGGATTGGATCGGACGGAATCCAGCTGTCAGGCATTTGAATAACCGGAGGTTTTGATGAAACGACTATTGCTGACCGTTGCTTGTGCGGCGTTGACTTCTGGTCCTGCGATGGCGGGCAAGGCCTTTGTCTCAAACGAACGGGGTAACACCATTACCGTGGTGGATACCGAAACCTGGGAGGTGATCACCGAATTTCCCGGCGGCAACCGCCCGCGTGGCATTACCGTCAGCCCGGACGGCAAGACGCTCTATGTCTGTGCCTCGGACGACAATATCATCCGGGTGTTTGATACCGAGACCTACGAGGAACTGCCCAGCCTGCCCTCTGGTCCGGACCCCGAGCTTTTCATCCTCGAACCATCAGGCAAGCGGCTCTACATCGCCAATGAGGACGACAATCTGGTGACGGTCACAGACACCGAAACCCGCACCATTCTGGCTGAAGTGCCGGTTGGCGTCGAACCCGAAGGCATGGGGATGAGCCCGGACGCAAAATTTGTGGTCAACACCTCTGAAACCACCAACATGGCGCATTTCATCTCCACCGAGGATTACACAATCAAGCATAACATTCTGGTCGACCAGCGTCCACGTTATGCCCAGTACAGCGCCGATGGCAAACGGCTGTTTGTAACGTCGGAAATTGGCGGAACCGTCTCGGTCATGGATATTGCCGAGGACGGAGCGCCCACGGTGGTTGGCAAGATCGGCTTTGAGGTGCCCGGCGTGCAACCGGAATGGCTGCAGCCCGTCGGGGCCAAGGTAACTTCGGACGGCAAGCGTCTGTTTGTTGCTCTGGGACCTGCAAACCGAGTTGCCGTCGTCGACGCGCAAAGCCTTGAGGTTCTGGACTACATCCTTGTGGGGCAGCGGGTCTGGCAGCTCGATTTCACGCCGGATGAGAAATTCCTGCTAACCACAAATGGCAACTCAAACGACATCACAATTATCGATGTGGCGGCAGAGAATGCCATCAAATCGGTACAGGTCGGTCAACAGCCCTGGGGCGTGGTGACCATTGACTGAAGTTCTGGGAGGGACGGGAATGAAGAAACTTATGATCGCAGCGATGGTCGCGGCGTTCGGTGGGCCGGTCTCGGCGGCTCCGCTCTGTGACGATATGGGATTTGCCGGACTTCTGGCGAAATGCAATCGCGGTGAGACCATCAAGCTGACGCTCGCCTCGGGGCAGCCACTGGGCGAGGACGTAGTTCTGCAATCCGGCGCGTATTACAAACTTGAAATCACTGCCGATGGCTCGGCGGAACTGGCGATCGAGGGGCCTTCGTTCTTTCGTGCGATCTGGATGAATGAGATCGTGATCAACAAGATCGAAATCCGCCCGATGGCGGTGGATAGCATCGAGTTTGACAAGGCCGGTGTGGCGGAACTGTCGTTTATCGCAATCAAACCTGGCAGCCATGAAATTCGCATCCCCGGTTCCACCGGAGAAACGCAACGCATCACGGTCAG
Organism: Ruegeria sp. AM4; assembly: GCF_056540665.1. Lineage (NCBI taxonomy): Bacteria > Pseudomonadati > Pseudomonadota > Alphaproteobacteria > Rhodobacterales > Roseobacteraceae > Ruegeria > Ruegeria sp. AM4. The sequence goes on from NZ_JBQFXD010000005.1 coordinate 28,285, forward strand.
CATTCATTAGAGAAAGGATAGTATGATGAAAAAGCTTGGGGTTTTGTTGATCGCTGGACTTATAGCGGCACCGGCTTTCGCCGACGAAATTGACGCGGCAACTGTCGAAAAGATCGAGGCCTATCTTGCATCCATCGAATGCCAGATGGACCCGGATGATATCGAGGTTGAAGATGATGGTTACGATCTGGACGACGTCATCTGTAAGGGTGGCAACCAGTTCGACATTAAGTTGGACAAGGACCTGAACGAAGTGAGCCGCAAGGCGGAATAGCGGGTTGAAGCCATGATGAAACTGCTTGCAGCATGTCTTTCGCTGACCTTCACGGCGGGCGCTCTGGCCGCCGATACTTTGCCGACCATTCGCGCAGCGGTGCTCAAGATCGGGACGGTGAATTGGGAGTTGGAGACTATTCGCCAAAACGGTCTGGACAAGAAACATGGCTTCATTCTTGATGTTCAACCCTTTGCCGACAATGGCGCGACCCGCATCGCTGTTGAAGGTGACGAAGCTGATCTGGCCGTCGCTGACTGGATCTGGGTTGCCCGCCAAAGGGCTGCTGGCAAGGATTATGTCTTCATCCCTTATTCCAAAGCTGTCGGTGGGGTTGTTGTACCTGCTGACAGCCCTGCGACCAGTTTGAAGGATTTGGCAGGTGGCAAGATCGGCATTGCCGGCGGACCGTTGGACAAATCCTGGCTTATCCTGCGCGCCTATGCAGCACAGAAATATGGGTTGGATCTGAAAACCGAGACCGAGCAGGTTTTCGGTGCACCGCCACTGATCTTTAAGTCCGCTCTTGGGGGAGATTACGCCGGGGCAATCAATTTCTGGCACTTTCTGGCCAAGATGAAAGCCTCAGGTATGAAAGAGCTGATCTCGGCGGAAGACGCCGGGCAGGCGCTTGGCCTTGATACAAATACGCCGCTGCTGGGCTATTACCTGAAAGAGAGTTTTCTGACTGAAAATCCAGATATTGCGCAAAGCCTGTTCGCCGCCAGCCGAGAAGCCAAGGATCTGTTGGCCAATTCTCCTGAGGCGTGGGAGGCGATCCGCCCTCGTATGAACGCCAAGTCCGACGCGCAATTTGAACAGCTCAAATCCGATTGGATCGCCGGGATTCCTGATCGCAGCCCAGTCGATGCGGAAGCCGCAAACAAGATGCTGGAACTGATGGCCGAGTTGGGTGGGGCCGAGCTGGTGGGCGAAGCAACAACAGTGCCACAAGGTCTGTTTGCAGACGTGGAATAGGAAGTGATGCAAGACACGCGCCTCACGCCGCTTTTGTCCATTGCGGGCCTTGTGGTGTTGTGGATAGTTGCGGCCACTCTTACGGCAGATCCGCAAGTTCTGCCACAGCCCTGGGACCTGATCCCACGTTTTAAACAGGAACTGGTATCGGGCGAATTGCAGCGCAGCCTTGGTGTGACTTTGGTGCGCGTGATCTGGGCTTTCGCGTTGGCGATGACCTTGGGAACTATCATTGGGCTGTCCATGGGGCGTTCGGATGCGCTGAACCGCTGGCTCGACCCGTGGTTGGTCATTTTCCTGAACCTGCCCGCGTTGGTACTGATCGTGCTGTGCTATCTCTGGATCGGATTGACCGAGGTAGCGGCAATCACAGCCGTGACATTGAATAAAATTCCCAATGTCGCGACGATCCTGCGCGAAGGCGGCAGAGCGCTGAGCCCGGATTTGGACGCGATGGCCCAAGTCTACCAGCTGCCGAGGCAAACGCGACTGCGACATGTGATCCTGCCGCAGCTGGCCCCATTTATCGCCGCTGCTGCAAGGTCGGGGCTTTCCCTGATCTGGAAGATCGTGCTTGTGGTCGAATTTCTGGGGCGGTCATCTGGCGTTGGATTTCAAATCCACTTGTATTTTCAGCTATTTGATGTGGCGATGGTGCTTGTCTATGCGTTTTCCTTCATTGCGGTCATGCTGATCGTCGAATGGCTGGTTTTGCAACCGTGGGAGCGTAAGGCACGGCGGTGGAGAGCTGCATGATCCGCATTGACATCCGACAGAAACGCTTTGGCAACGATGTCGTCTTGGGACCCGTCTCCCTTGATATTGCTGCGGGAGAAACGATCGCGCTGACCGGACCATCGGGTATCGGCAAGACCACTCTGCTCCGGTTGGTGGCCGGTATTGATCCTGATTTTGATGGCCAAATCGTACGGCCGGAGCGGCTGGCGTTTGTGTTTCAAGAACCCACCTTGCTGCCCTGGCGTTCGGCTTTTGATAATCTGATCCTGGTCCACCCGAGCTTGTCTCGCGCTGATGTTGAAGCCGCTCTGTCAGACGTCGGTTTGGACGGAAAGGGGAATCTGTTTCCCAGTCAATTGTCCCTGGGTCAGCAGCGTCGCTTGTCGCTGGCGCGCGCCTTTGCCGGGCAGCCCGAGTTTTTGATTATGGACGAGCCCTTTGTGTCTCTGGACGCCGAAACAGCCGAAACGATGCTGACCCTGACCGAGGATCTGATCGCGCAGCATGGCCCGGCCACCCTGTTCGTGACCCACTCACAACCCGAAGCACAACGTCTTTCTAACCGGATACTCAACCTGATATCCGGGTCGGACGGGGCCGTTTTGGGTTAGGGTTTACTCCGCAGGTTCGGTTGCTGCTCCGGGTGAAAGGCGATAGACGAAAGGCGCGTCCGCTTTGGCGGCATGTTCGTTCGCCTGATCCTGTAATGCCTGATGATGGGGCGACTTGATGCAAACAGGATCGGTGGCGCTTGCGTCTCCGACAATGGCCATGGCCTGACAGCGGCAGCCACCGAAATCTATGGTTTTTCGCTCGCAGGACTTGCAGGGATCTGCCATCCAGTCCGTCCCGCGATATGCATTGAACGCGGAGCTATAGTACCAGATATCCGCTAGCGCTTTGTCCTGTACCCGATCAAATGTCAGTTGCGGAATGGATTGCGCCGCATGGCAGGGCAGAACCTGACCATCCGGTGCCACGTTCAGCCCGGTGGTGCCCCAACCGCCCATACATCGCTTGGGATAGTCATCATGATAGTCCGCCGGGACATAGTCGATAACCAACTGTCCTTTCAGGCCTTTTCGCGCCTCGGTTACCAGCTTGGTCACTTGCTGCGCCTGTTCCCACGTGGGCATCAAAGCATCCCGGTTCTTCAAAGCCCAGCCGTGGAACTGCACCGTTGCAACCTCAATCCGTCGCGCGCCCATCTCTTGTGCCAGTTCCAGTGCGCGTGGCAGTTGGTGCGCATTGTGGCGGTGCAGGACAAAGTTCAGGGTGAGTGGGAACCCGATCTGTTTGATCCATTCGACCGTCTTCATCTTTCGGTCAAACCCGCCCCGGTAACCGCCCACCTTATCCGCCATCACCGCGTCAGTGCCTTGAAGAGACAGCTGGATATGGTCCAGGCCGGCCTCATCCAACTCATTCAGGCGACGTTCGGACAGGCCGATCGCTGAAGTGATCAGGTTGGTATACAGCCCGGCCTCACGCGCGGATTTGACCAACGCAACCAGATCGCGGCGAGACGCGGGTTCGCCACCAGAAAGGTGCAATTGCAACACACCAAGAGCAGCGGCTTCTTGGAAAACACGTGCCCAAGTCTCGGTATCCAACTCGCTGTCGAGCTTCGCCATTTCAACTGGATTGGAGCAATAGGGGCAGGATAGCGGGCAACGATGTGTCAACTCGGCCAGCATTGCGATTGGGGGTGGGGCTTTCGCTTGCATCAAATCACATCCAGAAATCGCCGCGCCCGCAGGGCATCCAGAAAACCAGAACTGTCTTCGGCGATCTGATCTTTCGGGGCGTTGTATTTTTCCGACAATATCGCTGTGATTTGGCCAAAACTGCGCTGGCCGTCGACTTCAGTCAAAATCGCATGCCCAACCTGATCCAACGTCACGGCCCTTTCTGGTGCCAATAAAACCCATTTATCCCGTACGGAATCGAAATGGATGCGCACACCACGCGGGAGCAATGGGACCTCCTGCGCCAGCATCACGATGCCCGCCGCATCAGAAGACCTGTGTCCGGTTTCCAGGCTCCCGGTGGAGTGCGGGCGGGCTCGACATAGGCACCCCACAGGGCATCCAGTTGTGACCACAGAACATCTGTCTTGAAAATTAGAGCCTTGGCCGCAGCATCCTGCTTTTCAGCAGAATCCGAATGATCCAATACCCACGCCAGACCAAAAGCCACGTCTTTCGGGGCTTCTTTTAGGCGATTGCGGAAATAGGACAAGGATCTGTCATCCGCAAAATCGTAGTGTTGAAGCAGACCCTCAATCCTGCTGGCGTGAATTTTCGGCGCAAAAAGTTCCGTAAGCGAAGCCGCAACGGCCTCAAGCAGCGTCTTTTCGCGGACAAATCGCACATAGGCATCCACCGCAAATTTGGTGGCAGGCAAGACACCCTCGCACGAGGCGACGTAGTCCGGATTAAGCCCGACCGCCTCGGCCAGCCGCAACCAGCGCCGGATTCCCCCCTCGTTCTCATCGGTGCCGTCATGATCTTCAATCCGTGACCGCCAGGCGCGGCGTAGGGCCGGATCTTCGACCCGAGACATGAAGGCGGCGTCTTTCATCGGGATGGAATGCTGGTAATAATACCGGTTGATCACCCAGGCGCGGACTTCATCGGGGGTACATTGACCGCCGTGCAGGCGATGATGAAAGGGGTGCAGGTCGTGATAGCGCTCGGCCCCGATCTGGCGCAGCCGGGCTTCAAATTCGTCGCGGCTTTGGGTCATAGCGTGATCTCCATTCCATCCTGACCTATCGTCCAGCCTTTGGCGCGCGCCTGCGTATTCTCGGCACTGTTCGGGCGCAGAACCGGGTTGGTGTTGTTCATGTGGACGAACACCTTGCGTCCGATCTGCATATCAGCAAAGCCAGCAATCGAGCCCTCGGGACCGTCCATCGACATATGCCCCATACGTTTGCCTGTTTTCTGGCCCAGGCCGGCCCGCACCATCTCATCATCCTGCCAAAGCGTGCCATCAAAAAACAAAAGGTCGGCCCCTTCAAGCTGCGCGCGTAGTTCTGGCGTCAATGCAGCGCAGCCCGGGATGTAATAAGCCGACTTTCCTTGCGTGTGCAGCGCTACCCCAACGGTCTGTTCGCCGACCAGATCCGTTTGGACATGCTCCCCCTCCAGATACAGAGGCACTTTTCCAGGCACAGGAAACAGGGTCGCAGTGAGATTTGTAACCAGTTCAAAGGGCTCATTCAGCAAGATCGGCCTGCGTTTCACGACTGAGGCGTTCAGGGCATCGAAAATCGGGTTTTCTGCAATCACGTCATGAATGCTGTTGGTGGCAAACAACGTGAAGGGCTGCATTTCACGCAACGTGAGCAGGCCGGCCACATGGTCGATATCCCCGTTTGTCACCAGCACCGATTGAACCGGCATCTCTCGCAACCCTGTAGGAAACAGGAGGGGCGTATTGCCCAGCTGTAAGCGAATATCCGGAGAAGCGTTAAGAATGGCCCAATTCTGGCCATCGGGGGACACGGCGAGCGACGATTGCGTTTGCGCGGGAATTTCTCCGCGTCGTGCAAGATTGCAGTTTTCGCAACCGCAGTTCCATTGCGGAAGGCCGCCGCCAGCAGCGGCCCCAAGTATTATTGCGCGCAACGTCATCTAGTGTTGGCGCTTGCGGCTGATCAGATCAGGCCGCCACCGCGCTCATCATCATGATCGGGGCCGTACATATTGATTTCCATGCCGCACTCGATTTCGCGGATAACAGGTTTGCTCCAAGCCATATCGGGGTCCTCCTCCTAAGATGTGCTTGCAATCAATGTGGCAGGTCTCATGCGCCCGTGCGACTCTTAATTCATAAGAAGGAATTAGACTTTGGTCGGTACTCAGGTGTCATCCAACAACGGAGCAACCCCTTGAAGGCAAAAGCCTTGATTGCGTATCGTTATGATTTCAAAACCAAAATCATCGGATGCTAACTTTTTGCGCAGATAGCCTATGTAGACATCGACCACATTTTCATTACTGGATCCCTCCTGCGACCAAAGCGTGTCAAACAACTCACCGCGTGAGATCGGTGATCCGGCTTTGCTGTTGAGCAGCATGAGCAGATCGAACTCGCGTTCAGTCAGCGCGATGCTAGTCTCGCCGATAGCCAGGGTTCGATCTTGCGCCGATATCCGGGCAGGATCCGGGCGTTGCGAGAGCACCCGTTGTTCCTGCACCTGTAGCCGGGCGACAAGTTCGTCAAAGCTGAAGGGCTTCACGACATAGTCGTCAGCTCCGGCCTCAAGCCCGGCGGCGCGATGATCGACGTCAGAGAGGGCCGACAACATCAGGATAGGAATCGCGACACCAGCTGTGCGCGCAGCCCGAACCAGTTCGATACCACTGTCTGCGCCCAGCATGACATCAACAATAGCACCCGAGAATTTACCGCTCTTCAATCGCTCCAGCCCTTGATCAGCGCGGTTCTCCGCTTCGGCTGAGTAGCCGTGCAGCGACAGGCCCCGGACAAGTGCTGAAGCAATTTTTGGGTCGTCATCAATGATCAGCAATCTCGAAGCCATGGGATCACACTAAGTCTCTGCCAACGGCAATCGAATGCCGACATTTGTACCGGCATTTATGCCCAAGGCGCGTTCACGCGGGACTGGGCTTTCTATCGAGATCGATCCTTCATGCGCCTCGACGACCCATTTGGCCAAGGCCAGCCCGACGCCAAATCCCTGACTGTTTGTTGCTCCGCTCTGAACAAAACGTTCAAATATCTGATCTTGGGCACTCTCAGGAATACCTGGTCCGTTGTCGGTTATCTGTATCTGAACATTCCCGTCCGCTGATTGACCAGAAATCGACATTGCTTTGCCATCGCGTGCGTGCCGGATCGCATTGCGCAAAAGGCTGAGTAGAACCTGACGCATCCAGCTTGGATCGCAATGTAATGTACATTCCGAGAATTCGCCCGCTTCTAACCGCATGCTGGCGCTGTCGATTTCAGGCTGAATGTCACTCACAACGGTTTGCATTAACGCGCGCAGAGCAATATCGCGCAGTTCCAAAGCCAGTTCCCCGCTTTCAGACCGCGCAACACGCAGCAAATCGTCGATGCGCTGGTTCAGTTTTGCAGCACTGGTTTCGATCGTTGCCAAAGCCTCTGGCGCGGTCTGGTTGTCCCGTTGCCCAATCTGGGACTCCATCATGATTACCGTCAGCGGTGTGCGTAATTCGTGGCTGATATCAGCAAAAAAGCGGCGGCGGTTTTCATCAATCCTGGTCAAAGTATCGTTCGCCGCGCTGAGTTCCCGGGTCCGCTGAGCAATCGTCTCATTCAACTGGGCCCATTCTGCCTCAACCTCATCCTGACGCTGCTTCAACGCGGCTGCCATGCGGTTGGTCTCGCCATACAATTGGCCGATCTCGTCGTTGCGGGTTTCTGGCAGCGAAATAGCAAAGTCGGATTTGCCGACCTGAACGGCCGCGTTTCGCAACCGGTCTAGACGAGAGAATTGTGGTCGCACCAACCCAAAGTAAAACCATGCTGTGCTGAGCAAAGCAAATAGCGCAAGCGCCATTGCGACCCAGGTCAGCGTCAGGCGGGTCCGTTCGATCCCGGCCAATATCGCGTTTCGAAACAACACCTCTGTATTCACGGCCTGGCTGAGCAAGGGATCGAAGGCGGATGCAAACGAGTCGATTTGAGCGCGCAACCGTGCCTGATCAGCCTCTGTATCAGCAAGCCCGTCCAGCGTATTGGCCAGCAGCGCCTCCATCCTAGCCAGACCCAGGGATTGGGTTCCGTACCGGGATTGTTCGTCCAGCCCAAGCGACTGAACGGCGGTTACGGCCTCCTCCACATCGGATCGAAGTTGCAGAAAAGTTGTCCCGATCTGATCCCGGATCGGGGACAGGCGATCCAGTCGGGTTTCGGTGGATTGACCGATCTGGATTGACTCGGTGGCGATCACAAGAAATGTGGCGGTCTGGGTCGACAAAGTGGCATAGCGCGCCATCCGGGTTTCTGAGGCCAACGCGGTCTCCAGACGGTTGGCGATGGTTTGCATCCCGAAATAGAGGATGGCTGCCGTCAATAAAGTGCCTGACCCAAGCACAACCGCCCCAAGACCTAATCGGGTTTTGAGAAGCAGGCTGCGTTTCGTGGTTTCGGGCTGGGTCGTCATGATTTCCGCTTCATCAGACCACGTGCCGGATCATATCCCCATACGGCAATCGTGCACAAAACGACCGTGGACCCAAGAACCCAGATTAAGGCCCCCCAATTGATCTGCAGGTAAAGCAGGAACCTGATCAACTCGACCACATGCGTGAAGGGATTGAAGGCACAGATATCTCGCAGCAAAGGAGAGCTTTCGGCCATTTTCCACAAGGGGTAGAGGGCCGAGGACAGAAAGAACATCGGGAAGATGACAAAGTTCATCACTCCGGCGAAATTCTCCAGTTGTTTGATGAAACTGGACAGCACTAGACCCAGCGCACCCAACATTAAACCACCCAGAAGCAAACCCGGCAGCACTGCAACATAGCCGGGCAGGGGCAGGACAATACCAAAGAGCGCTGCCAGTGTCAGAAATGTATAGACTTGCAAGATGGAGATCGCAGTTGATCCCAGCAGGCGGCAGAACAACAGCCACCAGCGCGGGAACGAGCTAGTCAGCAACAGGCGCATCGAACCCATCTCGCGGTCATAGACAAGGCTGAGCGAGCTTTGCATCCCGTTGAACAACAACACCATCGCACATAGGCCGGGTACGATATAGGTCTCATAGGTGATGTAGGTCTGATAGGGTGGGATGATCGACAGGCCGAGGGCCGCGCGAAACCCTGCTGCGAAGATCAATAGCCACACCATTGGCCGGACCAGAGCCGCAAGAAACCGTTCGCGTTGATGGATGAACCGTAGAAACTCGCGCCCGATAATGGCACGTGCGACACCCCAGAACCCGCTCATGCCGGGACCTCGGTTTGGGACAGGAACCAATCGGACAGCGTTTGATCACCTCGTAGGTCGCGTGTCTGTCCACGGGCCAGAATCTGACCGCGATGCAGCACGAGCAACTGGTCATCGTCGCGCACTTCATCAGTGAGGTGCGTGGCCCAAAGAACACAAAGTCCTTGCGTGGCCAGGTCGTGCACATGGTCGGTGATCGCCTGCCGCGCTGCGGCATCAAGCCCTACGGTTGGCTCGTCCAATAGCAGCACTGACGGGTCATGCAGCAGGGCGCGCGCCAACTCCATGCGGCGGCGATGGCCTCCATTCAAATCACGCACCCGTTCCCCGGCGCGTTCCCGCATGTTCAACCGGTCCAGCGCCGCGTCGATCCGTGCAGGAACCTCTGAGCGCGGTAATCCGTGCAGGGCGGCGAAATAGGTCATGTTCTGATATACGGTCAGACCCAGATCCAGAGTTGGTTGCTGAAAGACCACGCCAAGTTTGCCCAGGGCCTTGCGGGGGGCTTGGCGCAGGTTGCAACCCGCAACACTAATTTCGCCGTCTGGTGCCACAAGCAATCGTGTCAGCAGTGATACCAGCGTCGATTTTCCAGCCCCGTTCGGGCCGAGCAGTCCGCAGAAAGTTCCTGCTGATATCTCGAAAGAAACGGCATCCAAAGCTGCTTTGGTGCCATAATGAAAGCTTAACTCGAGTACGGCGAGACCGGGATTGGCTTCTGCCGAGTGCCGCGTGTTTGACATTCTTCCTCCGTCCCGAGCCGTAGGGCTTGACCGCAGCTTGCAATGTCGGCTCACGTTTCTCAACCTTCCTGTCTGGGGTGTGACCGCGACTTAAGTATGTGAAGGGTCACGGATATGTTATGTACCCGTACAGTGGTGACGCAGTAACATCGGCGTCAGATTAATGAGAAAGGGCCGCATGTCCTTAAATCGGCGCGATGCACTGCAGGTGAGCCTTGGGGCATTGTTATGCCTTGCCTTGCCCGTACGCGCGCAGGATTTGGTGGCTTTGCCGAACGTCGCGACGCTCGAAGAACTGATCGCCAGTTTTGCCGGTAACGCGCCGGCTGCGGACAGCGGTGTCTCCATTGATATGGAAGCTATTGCAGAGGATGGCTATCGCGTACCGGTAACCATTGACGCTCCCTCGGCAGAGGAAGTCATGTTAATCGCGCCCGGCAATCCGGTTCTGCCGGTTCTCAGGGTTCGGTTTGGGGCTCTGGCTGGTGCGCACTCTATTTCAACTCGCATGCGACTGGGACAATCCCAAGAGATATTAGCTCTAGCGCGTATGCCAGACCGCAGTATTCACCGTGGTACACGGGCGGCTTTGGTCGTCGTAGGCGGTTGCGCATGACAGAGGAGTTGTGACATGGCTACAGGCGTCAGAACCCGCGTCAAGCTCCCCAAACAGGTCCGCGCTGGCGAGGTGGTCACGATCAAGACCCTGATCACCCATCGTATGGAATCCGGCAATCGTCTTAATTCCAATGGCCTGCCTATCCCCCGGTCGATCATTCATCGTTTTCGGTGTGAATTCGAAGGTGTACTGGTCATCGAACTCGACATCGGCCCCGGCATTTCGACAAATCCGTTTTTCGAGTTTCAGGCGATTGTTCCAGGGCCCGGCGTTTTTACTTTCAGTTGGTTTGACGATGACGGTGCGATCTACACCGACAGCCGCGCGATCTCGGTCGTTTCATGATGCCGACGGGAGTGGTGGTTTTGATTGTAGGTGTAATTTACAAGCGTTGTACGTTGAATGATCGTGGAACAAAGATGAGGAAGGCCATCCTCAGCACCTGCATCTGTTTTGGCACATTGCCGATCGCCGAGGCAAAGGCAGACGCAGAAGTCGGAGATGTCGAACTCGGTGCGTATCTGTCTGCGGAATGTGTGACCTGCCATCAGGCAAATGCCGAGACGGACGGTATCCCACAGATTGTCGGACTTGATCCCTACACCTTTGTGGATGCGATGCTGGCGTATAAGACCAAACAGCGCGAACATCCGATCATGCAGATGATGGCTGGGCGTCTGAACGTTGAAGAAATAGCAGCGTTGGCGGCATACTTTAACGCGCTGGAGTGAAAACAGCCGCAGAGAGGGGTTCAGATGACGTGGAATAGACGCAAATTTCTGGGTGCTGCGACAGGCGCTTTGTCAGCGCCGGCAGTTCTGGCGGAAGGTAGCGGAAAGCCCCGGGTCGTCGTTATTGGCGGCGGCGCTGGAGGGGCCACTGCAGCGCGTTATATTGCCAAGGACAGCGATGGTGCAATCGATGTAACCCTTGTCGAGCCGTCACAGGTATATTTCAGCTGCTTTTTTTCAAATCTCTACATCGGGGGACTGAAATCGATCGATGAGATCGGACATACTTACGGTGCGCTTGCTGCAAACTATGGGATCAACGTCATCCATGATTGGGCCGTTGCGGTCGATCGGGTCGGTAAAAATGTGACTTTGGCAGGTGGCCAAGTGCTGCCCTATGATAAGCTGATCCTGTCACCGGGTATCGATTTCGTCGAAGGGTCCGTCCAAGGCTGGGATCTATCAGCGCAAAACAAAATGCCCCACGCCTATGAGGCCGGTTCTCAGTCTCAGCTTCTACGTGCCCAGATAGAGAACATGCCCCAGGGTGGGGTGTTTGCAATGGTCGCGCCCCCAAACCCCTATCGCTGTCCACCCGGTCCATACGAGCGTATTTCGATGGTGGCGCATGTTCTGAAAACCACCAACCCGACCGCTAAAATTATCATTGCCGATCCGAAACCGAAATTCTCTAAAATGGCGCTATTCGAGGATGGCTGGGCTACGCACTATCCGGGCATGATCGACTGGATTGGTGAAGATTTTGGCGGCAGAGACGTATCGGTCGACCCGGATCAGATGACGCTGGTGATTGACGGTGAAGAATTGGCCGTTGATATCTGTAACGTTATTCCTGCGATGAAAGCCGGGCGTATTGCCGAGATCGCGGGTGTTACGGATGGCCGATGGGCTCCGGTGAACTCAGCTGACATGTCCTCAAAAACAGACCCGGATGTTTATGTTCTGGGCGATGCCAGTCAGCAGGGCGATATGCCAAAATCCGGGTTCTCGGCCAATTCGCAAGCCAAGGTCTGCGCCAATGCCGTCCGCGGTGCGCTGACCGGTTCACGTATGTTTCCGCCAAGATACGCAAACACATGCTGGTCATTGATTGCCGTAAATGACGGCGTCAAAGTCGGCGCGACATATGAAGCAACTGAAGAAAAGATATCGCGTGTTGACGGCTTTATCAGTCAGGTTGGTGAAGATGTTACTCTGCGCAAGACAACCTACGAAGAATCCGAGAATTGGTACGCCGCCATCACAGGGGATATGTTCCGCTAGTGGTTTTGTTTTGGAATTTGTTGACAGTTACTGAGTGCGGCAGTTCTGATTACTGATCGACACGGATTGGACAATTCAGAATCGCGTAAGTGAAATTATGTAATCTCGCGCCTCGGCGCATATTTCAGAAACGAAGCAGCACGCATTCAACCGGATTCAGAGATACCTGGCCCACACGCATTGATCTCGGTTGCATCCGAGCTCTTCCAGGAATCTGTTGGCATCCAGATTGAAGTCTTTGGCGAGGTCTTCGATTTGAACCGCGCGAAAGCTCTCGAGATTCCGTACCGTTCGACCGTCTTCAAAGGCAATCAACTCGTGAGACCTGCCTGACCAACGCACGATCCCGCCGCAGAGCGTGCGTCGTTCGACATCGACCAATTCAGCGACAGGGTCCGCAAAAAAATCCGTCCATTTGAGAATATACACCGACCACACCAGAAGAGTTGGATGTCGTCATCGATCTGGTTGAAAGTTCGTACACTTTCATCACCGGAAACACCTTGGGTTAAGCCTGTTTGCCCGAAAGTCTGCGGTGACGCCTGCTTCCTTTAAGAGTGTTGTTTCAACCGCCTTGGTTTTAGCAGTCAAACTCTTTCTTACATTGTCGCCGTGGCGGAGCGCTCAATACGTTCAAGCCATTCGCATCAATGGTAGCTCCCGTCCCGTGCAGTTGAATTAGTAAAGCTCAGCGTCGAAGGTCCGTTTCGGGCTGCCATCGGTCACAGATGAAGAGAGCAACGGGCTGACACTTTCAGAATGGATATTGCAAAGTGGACCTTTGTGAGTATCGCGAAACGCGTTAACCAATTCACCTTAATTCTAAGTTTCGCCAACCGATAACGTAGTTTGTTCGGTCAATATCTCTCGACTCTAGTTTTCGAATTTGAAGGCTTAGCAAAATGCCCAGGTACAAGTTTTGGTCACAAAAATCTATTCTTCTGTTAATTTTGGTTCAGAGGAATTGGTTTAGCTAAAAGGATCACATCGACTGATGAAGCGGAAAATTGCTGCGATCCTAAGCCTCGATGTCGTCGAATATACCAAGCGCATGTCAGAGGATGCTGAGACCACGCTGAACACTCTACAACGCATTTTGGACGATGTGATCAGACCGTTCGTCCATGAAAACAAAGGACGAATATTCAAGCTGATGGGAGATGGTGCTTTGGTTGAGTTTGTTGCAGCCACTGACGCAATTAATGCTGCCAGCCAGATTTTCAATCAGATGAGAGATGAAGACGTAACACTTCGAGGAGGTCTCCACGTTGGCGACGTAATGCCAAATGGCACAGACTTGTTCGGAGAGGCCGTGAATGTTGCGTCGCGCCTTCAGTCCAGCGCGCATATTGGAAGTTGTCTCGTCAGCAAGACAGCTGCTGAAGTTGCGGGAACTTCGCTGGCGGTTGCTTTGCGACCAGAAAGCTCGATACGGTTGAAGGGAATTCCAAATCCAGTTGAAGCCTACTCTATTGATTTAGATGGTGACAAAAGACGCGCAAAGAACAAGCTGCTGGCTAGCTCTCAAGACGTCCGCTTTGCAAAATCAAAAGACGGTACAACGCTTGCCTGGACATCCACTGGAAGTGGTAGAAAGTTACTGGTCACACCAAACTGGCTTAGGCATCTGGAATACGATTGGACGATGAACACCATCGCCGGGTGGTTGCCGCTGCTTTCTGAAAATCACTGCCTTTATCGGTTTGATGGTAGAAACAATGGCTTGTCCCAGCGCGGCGTGCAGGATGTGTCTTTGAATCGAATCGTCGAAGATGTTGAGGCCGTGCTAGACGCAGCCGGGATCGAAAAAGTTCCATTGTTTGGTATATCTTTTGGGGCAACCATTGCGGCGGCTTTTGCCGCACATAATCCTGACCGTGTTTCGGGGTTGGTTCTACTCGGTGGATTTGCACAAGGACTCGCGGTGCGTTCACAGCCTGGAATTGCCGCTCTTGGGCAAGCAATGATGGATATGAGTCTTGAAGGCTGGAACGATGAATATCCTTCTGCAAGAGACTTGATGGCCCAGTCTTTTGCTCCAACCGCAAGTCCGCATGACCAGCGCACTTATGCAGAGTTTATGAAAGTGGCAATGGACCATCAGGATTGGCTCAAGATTGGACCACTGGTCGCAGGGGTCGACGTAACCGATCTACTTCCGCGGATCACCTGTCCGGCTCTTGTCATGCACGCTAATCGAGACAGGATGCACAGTGTTGAACAAGGTAGGATATTCGCCTCCGGCATCCAGAATGCGCGCTTTGTTGGCCTTGAGACAGCAAACAATACGATGCCAGAGTATGATCCTGCCTGGCCTAAAGCCCTAGTGGAAATAGAGCGTTTTTTGAATTCAATTTGAGCAGTGTACGTTGTTCATCGCCAAAACTTTATTGTTCGAAGGTAAGAAGATGCCGTACGCCCTTTGATTTTCGATACTTGAATTTGAAAACTCTAAGCTTCTCGTCATCGACCGCTTTGTCCTGATCTCGGAAACTGCAAAGTCTTGTTACGAATGTCCGGTTTGGGCTGGTTGCGGTCAACCATGCTCATCGCAGAGACTGATAGTACATGGTTCCGCAGAGCAGTGTTGAGGAAATGCTTATCCGGGGCGCTTTGGTTCCTAGCAGAAGAGGCGCTTAGAAGAAGCGCGCACTACTACAACGACAGTCGCCATATAGGATATCTTATATTAAGTATTGGGTAATGGCGCCAGGTAAGCTGTTCTAGCGTACTGGGTCTGTATCGAGTTTGCCCCTGAGATCATCAACCATATCTGAGAAGCCATCATTCGAGGCCTCCTCGGGCATTAGACCAGCTCTTCGCCGGCGTTCGACCTCGGCCATTAGTTCTTCCTTTGTGGCTGTCTCAACCACATCACATCGAAGAGCTTCGATCTCGTCCGCTGTCCACGACTCAAATTTGTCAGCGTAGAAGCCCATCGAATACGGCTGGTCATCAGAAATCTGTTTAACCACCGCATTCCAATCATCACTCTGGTTCGGTTCCTTTTCTACCCTCTCATTTAGTTCGCGGATAGGCTTGCGGATCATCGGCAGCAGCTCGGCCTGAACGCTTTCTTCACCTACACCAGTCCCTGCAAGCCAAGACGCGTCAATATCCCTCAACACCCGAATGTCTCATTTTGAGTTGTGCTGCGTACTTTCTCGCACGCGCCAGCACCAAATCGATACCTCTCAGAACTCGTCGATTGTTAACGGGCTGTTTTCGCCGCTTGGCGGGGAGAAGACAAATGTTCGGCAAGAAGATGATCGAACTTATCGCTCGCGTTTGCCCGTAAACTGAATCCCTCTGATAGGGCTTGAAATTCGCGCATCTAAATGCACTTTTGATTCAGATTTGACGCTTGTAGTTGGCTGATTTGCACGACGACCACCGACGATTTTGTGAGTTCTCTATGTCGTGCAAAAGTATGGGCATATCGTGCAAAACTATGCGCAAAAAGAACGCAAGACTTTGGGAGAGGACTCCGTAATTTCTACATGAAGTTAATGTAAGGAATGCAGTGCTATGCGCGTCCCTACATTTTCTGGATATCCCCGATATGCGTTTTGACCCATTCGGCATCGTAGTAGGTGTCCAGGTACCGGTCCCCGCTGTCACATAGCAAGGTAACGATTGACCCCTTCCGGTTGGCTCGCGTCATCTCGTTTGCAATTTGCAGCGCGCCCCACAGGTTGGTACCTGTCGAAGCGCCTGCGCGTCGTCCAATCTGCTTTTCAAGCCACAGCATCGTGGCTACGCTTGCTGCATCAGGTACTTTGATCATCCGGTCGATGACATCCGGTTGAAACGAATGTTCAACCTTGGGCCGACCGATACCCTCGATCCGGCTGGATGTATCTGAGGTCAGGCTACGGTCTCCGCTCAGGTAGCTGTCATAAAATACTGAGTTCTCCGGATCGACGACCGTAAGTTCGGTATCGTAGCCCTTGTAACGAATGAAACGACCGAGCGTTGCAGATGTTCCTCCGGTGCCTGCGCTCATAACCAGCATCGTGGGAACCGGATGTGGTTCCAATTCCATCTGGCGATAGATGCTTTCCGCAATGTTGTTGTTTCCGCGCCAATCGGTGGCACGTTCAGCATAGGTGAACTGATCCATGAAGTAGCCGCCAATAGATTTGGCCAATTCGACGGATGTTCCGTGCATTTCGGGCGCTGACTCCACGAAATGCGTTTGTCCGCCATAGAACTCGATCATCCTGATCTTGCTGTGTGCGGTACTTTTCGGGATCACCGCGATGAAGGGAACGCCGATCATGCGCGCGAAATAGGCCTCGGACACCGCCGTACTGCCGGATGAGGCCTCGATGATGGTTGTGCCCTCTTTGATCTTGCCGTTGCACAGGGCGTATAGGAACAGGGACCGGGCCAACCGATGTTTCAGGCTGCCCGTAGGGTGTGTGCTTTCGTCTTTTAGATAGATGTCCACCCCAGTCAGGTGCGGAACCGGCAGTTTGAACAGATGTGTATCCGCCGACCTGTGCGCATCCGCATTGATCTTGGCTATGGCACCTGCGACCCAATTGTCCATTTGACCCTCATTTCATAGCTTGGCCCAGTTCAATTATGCGTCCGCCCACTTACAGATGGCAAATGGGCGGGACCCGTTGCGCGATGTCAACCGCAACACGCACCCGAATTGGGTTGCTTGGGTTCACTGGGGACCTCGTTCAGATTGGCTCCGCGACCCAGCCACGTTCGCTCTGCCAGATAGAAGTCCGAGAATTTCCTGAGAAAATCATCCGGAACCGATTTTTCGGGGATTCCACTGCCCAGTAGCGTCTGCTGCCAGGCTTTTACTTTCGGGTAGTCGGCGAGCATATCGTAGCCTCTGTGATCCTCTACAATGGCTGCGCGATGCAGAAGGGGTAGCCAAGCAATATCCACGTTTCCAAGGGTCGCACCCGCGAAATACGGCCCTTGCCCTAACTGCCGTTCGACCTTTTCAAAGGATTTCCTGAGCTTCGCGATACGTTCGTCCAGCACGCCTTTGTCTGCGCTCTGCATTGTGCTGCATTGAACCAAATAGTGTTTGGTCGCCTGATAACTCCAGGCCCGGTTGATCGCGCGTTTCTCGGGCGTCAGATTACCCTGAAGCGGGGCGGTGATTTCGTCGATGTATTCAACGATTGCATCGGATTCGAATAACGGCTGGCCGCTTTCAGTTACCAAAAGCGGCACCTGACCGGTTGGCGAGATGTCCAGAAACCATGCAGGATTGTTCTTCAGGTCGATGTACTCAATAACATAAGGAACGTGCTTGGCTTCGAGCAGCGCAGTGACGCGCTGAACGAAGGGGCAGATTTTGAAACTGACGATCTTGATCATTGGTATAGTCCTTCTTACTTGATCCGACCTGTAAGACGAATGGCGGAGCAAAAAGACGAGCGTTTTTGGGAAGAATCTTTCACCGCATTGTTATAGAATGTTTTTTTTAAAAATGGTGCACAGTGATGGCGCAAACAGAACCTGATATTCAAAGTGTTTGGTCGGAATACCGGGCCAGCCTGTTGGCCTTCCTTCGTTCAAAAGTTTCGAACCAGGAAGACGCTGACGACTTGTTGCAGGAAATCCTGTTGAAAGCCCACCAGAGCATGAGCGATCTCGGTCAGGTTGAAAGTCTCAAGGCGTGGCTGTTTCAGATAGCAAGCAATACGATCGCTGACTTCTATCGGCGCAAAGGACGGCGTAGGCCCGTTCACCCGGATGACCTGTGGTACAATGAACTGGATAAAGATGATCGGCATATTCTGGAAAACTGTGTAGCGCCATTCCTAGATGCTTTACCGCCCGAAATGGGTGACCTTCTGCGCAGGATTGACCTGCAAGGGGTGTCACAGAAGAACCACGCCGCCGAACTCGGGGTCAGCTACTCGACGCTCAAATCCCAAGTGCAGGCCAGCCGCCGACAACTGCGAAAACTCTTTGAGGATTGCTGCAGTTTCTCTTTAGATGCGAAGGGCAACATTGTAGGCTATGAACGTAAAAGGGATAGCTGTGGACCGTGCTGAAATGAGCGCAAAAATGGATCGGCGCTCGGTGATGCTGGGCGGTGGGTTTTTGGGCATGGCAGGCTTGTTCACACCAAAGATGGCGGATGCCTCGCCTGGCTTTTTTGTCCCACCGGAAGAAGCGCCGCATCAGCGGACGTTCATGCAATGGCCGGTGAACCGTTATGTACATCCAGATCGCGCGTTCCTCGACATGACCCAGCAAACGATTGCAGATATCGCCAATACTATTTCTGCCTTCGAGCCTGTGACCATGCTCGCAGCAGCCGAAGATCACGCGGGGGCTCGGTCCAAGCTCTCTGCAAGCGTTGAGCTTTGGGATATCCCGACTGAGGATCTTTGGTGCCGGGATGCTGGTCCTATTTTTGTCGTTGACGGCGCAGGTGGCCTTGCCGTCAGCCACATCCAGTTTAACGGTTGGGGTGAAAAGCAGGTGAACGCGCGAGACAGCCAGATTGCGCAGCGTGTCGTCGAACGGCTGGGGCTTAAGTTATTACCCACCGGCCTTCGAGGCGAGGCAGGCGGGGTTGAGCAGGACGGTCACGGTCTACTATTGGCTCATGAAAGTTCTTGGGTGAACAAGAACCGCAATCCCGGACTTTCCCGCGACGAAATCGAGAGGCGCTTGCTGACGGCATATGGCGCGGACCGCATGATATGGTCTCGTGGGGTGTGGGATGAGGATATCACCGACTACCATATCGATAGTCTGGCACGCTTCACCGGCGCGGGTCGTGTCCTGATCAACCTGCCCGACGAACCGGATCCACACGATCCGTTCCATTCTGCTGCCTTGGAAACCTACGATGCGCTGGTTGGGCATGGTTTGGACGTCGAAGTCATTCCTGAACCGCATTTCCGTCGTGTTGAGAGTTACGATTTCGTAGCGTCCTACGCGAACTTCTACGTCTGCAACGGTGCCGTGATCGCAGCAGAGTTCGGTGATCGAGAAACGGATCAGATCGCGCGAAACGCTCTCGCACGACTGTACCCTGGCCGCGAGATTGTCATGATGAATGTAGATCCTTTGGGTGAGCTGGGCGGCGGCATCCATTGCGCGACTCAACAGATGCCTGAAATATGATGAAGCAGCTTGGTTTTCGACGGCTCCGGCGACAAGCGCTCCGGTCGGCGTACAGATCAAAAACCCATCTTCATGTTCATTCTCTGTCACAAGAAGAATGCCAGCCTTGATATCCATGACGCATTGGACGCCACGAAAGTTCAGGATAGAAATTGTTTTCGAAACTTTCTGACCAAAAAATCGCAGAAACACTCAGGCAGGTTGGCCACAAGGTCTGAGCGAGCCGATATCAGACGCAGCAGGGCTTCCTGATTAACACGGTGTCACTTGGATGGTGGTTTTCCTCAAACAAATGGCGTCAGAGGAATGGGCAATGAGCACTAGCTAGTTGTTGCGGGATGGAAAGAAAGATGTCGCGCTGCGGTTTTGTCGAGTACTGGTGGAATTCAGGACTTGCGTCGAAAACAATAAAACCTGTTGATGGCAAAGCCGTGCGATTGAATGAAGAGTTGTTCTGAATATTGGTTTGCAGACGGTTCGTTCGGACCCTTAGGTGTGAATATTATAACAGGAACAGGATTTGTTTAGCGCAATTCTCAACGCGGCTTCACAACGTTATATGGATGTTCGTTTGAGTATCCCCGGCGGATACCAAGTGCGCATCGTTGAACGTCCTGGTCTTTGGATGCCGAGCGATGAGTTGGAAAAGCTTGTCGCGGATCTTCGGCATGTGGCGTCGAAAACGCTGCTCGCAGGGGATTTGATGTATGGTGTCTTTGCCGGAGATCGAGAACGGTTTGAACATTCGGTAATCACTTTGATTTCGCGCGGGGATGACGGCACCCCCGTCGCATTCAATGCCCTGGCGTTTATGGATGTCGATTTGGGGCATCGGTCCGAAGAGGTATTGCATCTGGGACTGGTGATGGTCGATCCAGAACTTCGCAGTCAGGGATTTAGCTGGGTTCTTTATGGCCTGACCTGTGTGTTGATCCTGTTTCGAAACGGTATGCGTCCGCTCTGGGTTTCGAATGTGACGCAAGTCCCGGCAGTGGTGGGGTTGGTCGGGCAAGGTTTCGCGCGGGTTTTCCCGACGTCACCACCCGGACCTCAGAACCGGCGCAGCCTTATGCATCTGCATTTGGCGCGGAGCATTATGCGTGATCACCGCCAGGTATTTGGGGTTGGTCCTAATGCGGGGTTTGATGAAGATCACTTTGTGATCACCAATGCCTATACCGGTGGTTCGGATTATCTGAAGAAAACCTTTGAGGATGCTCCCAAACATCGGGATCAGGTTGTGAATGAGTTCTGTCAGGACCAACTCGATTACGACCGAGGCGATGATTTCTTGCAGTTGGGTCAGATGGATATGCCAACCGCTCTGTCCTATGTCGGGCGCGAGGTTCCACGCGGTTCTTTCGCGGCCCTTGCCCTTGCCGTGGGCGCAGCGGTTCTACAGCGACTGGCGATGCCGGTGTGGCAATGGGCGGATACGCGGTACGAATTCGGCATCCTCAGACCAAGAGAGCAGGAAGAATGACGGCTTTTACCTATCGGGAGTTCACCACCCGCAATCTCGGCTTTGTCTCGGAGGAGGAACAAACGCGTTTGCGAAACGCATGTGTGTTTGTCTGCGGTACCGGAGGAATGGGCGGCAGTGCCATCATGACGCTGATCCGCGCAGGAGTCGGGCGGCTGATCCTGGCTGATCTGGACGCGTTTGAAGTTTCCAATCTGAACCGACAGCTTTTTGCAACGCTGAAAACCGTCGGTCAGGACAAGGCGCAGGCCACCCGTGATCAGTGTCTGCAAATCAACCCTGAAGCCGAGATAGAAGTGCTTGGGGCGGATTGGCCTGTTCAGGCGGACCGATTGGTTCAAAGCGCGGATGTCGTGGTAAATGGCACGGACGATCTTGGCGCCAGCTTGCTGCTGTATCGAACTGCGCGGGCCAAGGCGCGCGCGGTTATTGATGCCTATGCGTCTCCATTGCCATCGGTTTATGTCACAGCGCCCGGCGATCCGATGCCTGAAGAGCGTTTGGACTACGCCACATGTGATGCCAACTGGAATGAACTTACCCCAGAGATGCGTGAAACGGCGGCCGTCGCCGAGGCCGAATACGTACTGACCCACTCTTCGTCCCGGCATCATGTCGATCTGTCGTTGGCGGGTGAGGTAATCGCCGGAACCCGCAGCCGAATGTCCTTTGCACCAATGGTTATTATGGCAGGGACGCTGATGGGAGGAGAGGCGCTTCGGGCTGTTCTGGGCCAACCGCATGGTGCAGATTACCGGGGTTGGTTTTTGAATACGCACACAGGCAGGATCGAACGGCCTGCGCCGGATTTTCTTGCCGCATTGATGCGCCCTCTGGTTCGCCGACAAATGAAAAAGCTGCTTCAGTCATGACGGGTTCATCCGCTTTCCTGGCCGACGTTTGGGTTTCACTCTGTGCCGTGCTGGGCGCAGCGACTGTGTTAGTGCGTCTTCAGGACCTTGTGCAGAGATGGGAAATCGCAAGGCGGTTTCGCTTCTGCCTCTGGTTACTGGTCGTCCTGATGCTGGCCAGGATTGGCCACTGGGACGGCAGAGGGTGGGTGTTCTCGGCGGTCACAAGCATCTGCGCGGCATTGATACCTTTGGCTGCCTTGGTTCTGTCCGAGGGGCTGTTGCGCCGCCATGCGCATCGGGCGTTGAAACTGTTCTGTGCCTGGGGGGGATTAGGTTTTGGGCTTCTGGGTCTTTTCCAGTACGGCAGCATCGAGGTTTTCCGACTGGCTGGCCTGTTGTTGTTTCAATTGTTCGGGTTGTGTGGAGTCGCCTTGTTCGTGTTGCTGCGTGACAAAGACAGTCTGTCTCCGGCGGAAAATAGAACTATCGATTGGATAAGCCTGTCTTTCCTGCTGATCCTGCCGTTGCTGGCAACCGATTTCATGCCTGGAACCAAGCTGGACATTCCTGTCAGGCTAGGCGGCGTCGCCGTTCTGGGTCTGTGCTGGTTGTCAATTGGTATGAACCGTTCCGGATTGCGCCCACGCGACACTTTGCGTGGTTTCGGCATCGTTATTGTCATGGCCGTTCTGCTATCGCTGACCTTCTCGGGGATCGTGACGGTGAATGCAGAGTCCGGTGTGCAGATGATGGTCGTTCTGCTGGCCTCGCTTATGCTGTTGGCGATCTGGCAGGCGGCAATTGCCCTGCGGATCGAGGATCGCCAATTAATCGCGTTGCGCGAAATGGCCGACGCGGAGGGGCAGGGCCCGCAGGCGAGCCTGACGTTGCTGCGCCGGGCTGCCGGGTCTTCTGACGCGATTTTGCTCGGCGAGGCTGATTTAGCTGATATGAACCTGGATGATCTGCGCGTCAGCTTCACGGAAACTCCTGTTCAAGCTTTAGGGGCAACAGATGACGAGCAGGTCAATTGGATGTTTTCGCGTTTTGACGCGACGCACGCGGTTTTCTTATCCGCTTCACCACTGCGACTGGTCATGCTCAATACCCCCGAAATTGCGGAGCTGGACAGCACCGGTGCTGCCTTGCGCGCAGTGCAAAGGATGGCGCGGATTCTGGCGAAAGAGGAGCAATCATGATTGAACTTCTCGAGCGGGACTTTTCAAGCTTCTTTGCTACCCCGTTTCACGCCTACGGGGCGGAGACCCCATATGTTTCGCCGATGAAAGCAGATCTGAAACGCTTTTTGTCGGTCGAGAATCCATTGTTTTCCGATACATCGGATTTCACCTATTTTTCAGTGAAACGCCGTGGCAAACCGATCGGTCGGATCACGGCACATATTCATCGGGCCTCCAACGACTTGCATCAAGAGGCGCGGGGATGCTTTGGCTTCTTTGATTGCGCAAATGATCCCGAGGCGGCGGCGGCATTGCTACAGGCGGCGGAAAACTGGGCGCGTACCAAGGGCATGACCCGTCTGGTCGGGAACTTCAACCTGACCGCCATGCAGCAAGCGGGGATCATGACAGGCGGCTTCGACAAGCCCCCATTTACCGATCAGATTTGGGGGCCTGCGCATCTGCCGGAGCTGCTTGAGGCGAACGGGTTTCAGGCGCAATTCCCAATGACTACATTCGAGCGTCGCCTGGACACCAATCCACGCCCTGAGGTTTTATCGGACGCGCAACGTGTGCGGTTGTTGGATCAAGGGTTCTCTTTCGCGCCCGTTACCCGCAGGACTATTGCCGAACGTCTGGAGGATGCCCGCGCGATCCTGAACCACAGTTTCAAAGACAATCCTATGTTCGTTCCGGTCTCAGCCGAGGAGTTCCACTTTCAGGCCAAAGATATGAAGTGGATCATGGACCCGCGGATTTCAAAAGTTGTGCATTTTCGAGGCTCTCCGGCGGGTGCGGTGATTGCCATTCCTGATCTCAACCCGTTGCTTAGGCGGATTGGATCGAGAATGCGTCTGTCCTTGCCGTATCACTATCTCCGCTACAAAGCCCGCCGCGATCGCGCAGTGGTCATTTTTCAGGGTGTTATGCCAGAATTTCAGGGCCGTTCAGTCAATCCATTGATGCTGAGCGAGATGACACGAGACATGATTGCGGCCGGATACAAAACGGTTGGTGGCACCTGGATTGCCGACGAAAATGAAGCCAGTTTGCGCCAGACCGAAAAGGTCGGGGCCGTGCCGTTGCACCGGTTGCACCTGTTTTCCAAGGAGTTGAGGTAGTGAACGGCGCGGAGTTCGAAGCAATCGTTGCCAAAGCAATGTTGGCCCCGTCGGCCCACAACACGCAGCCTGCGCGATGGCGACTGGATGGAGAATGTATTGAGGTTTATGCTGATCTATCGCGGCGTCTCCCTGTTGGCGATCCGAAAGATCGTGATCTGGAAGTTTCATGTGGCGCGGCAGTGGAAGGCACGGTGTTGGCTTTGGTTGCGCGCGGGACTGGCGCTGATGTGACTATGTCGAATGCGCCTGCGGAGGCTGGATTGCGCCCGATTGCCCGCATCTCTCCAAAGGTCACATTTGACGCTGCGGATGCCGAATTGGCTGCAGAAGTCACGAAACGTGTGACACATCGCGCGGGTTTTTCACCTTCACCGAACGGTGCCTTTGAAGATTGGAACGCGCCTCATTTAACCTTGGTCGAGGATACCGCCCAGATCGCTTCGCTCGCCAAGCAAATCGACATCGCCTCGGTCCGCGTCATGCGATCCAAAGCCTTTCGTTCGGAGTTGCTGCATTGGATGCGTTTGCGTGACGACGATCCTAATTATCACACCGACGGGTTGAACCGAGAGGTGCTTGCAATGGATGCAATCACCGCGAAGTTTGCGCCAGCAATTCTGCGTGGCTGGATTTATGATCTGTTGTCAGCGCTGGGTCTTGGCCCCCACCTGTCAGGCGAGGCTGCGCGCAGCCGCAGTGCGGGGGCGATCGCGCTGTTTCACTGGCCTGCGAACGGGTCGATGGTTGAGGCAGGCCGTGCATTCTACCGATCCTGGTTGCAAGCCACTGCGCGTGGGTTGGTGGGATGGCCTGCCGCCGCGCTGGCAGATGATCACGACACTCGCGCGACCATTTCCGATCGCTTTGCGATACCGTCCGACAGGGTCTTGTTCAACGCGTTGAGACTGGGTGCAGCAAACGGTGCCACACCCAGCCGAACGCGCTTGTCTGTCCGCGACGTTATCGTTTAGGCGGCGATATTCTCACCCACCTCTTTCAGCAGTTTTTCGGTTTTTGCTTCTTCGATGCGGTTATGTAGGCGCTGGGATTCTTCTCGGTCGCGCAGGGTTTTTGTGATCGAAACAGTGGTATGTACCAACATCAGCGCGGACATCGAATAAAACCCTTTCGCTGCAAAGCTGGCTTCGAGGAAATAAATGCCACCGGCCATCATCGCTGCTGCGACAATGAATGAGACTATGGTGAACAAATTCCAGGCGTTGGACTGCGGCAGGTTCAGGTTTTCTTCGGTGTTCATTGGTTCAATCCTTTCAGGTTTTCGGTGGGGTTAAGTCGATTTCAGGATTCAGTTTGATTTGGATTTGTCCGATTTCCTGGCCTTCTTCCTCAGTCGATCAAGCACTTCATCTGCGCTTGATCGTAAAGGTTTACCGCATCCGGCTTCAGCCAACCGGTCGCGCATATTCTCAGCTGAACCAGTCGCTTCCAATTCGGTCATTGCACGCGCTGTTGCAACCATTTCGCATTGTCGCTCTTGCAAGCGCTGCAAGGTATCCTCGGCCTCGCGCAACGTCGACAATCCGCTGTCGGGTGCCACTTGCTGAAGGCGCTGCGTTTTGTCCGTGGCTGTTGCAAGCCGCTGACCGCGCTGCAATTGCCGCAGCCGTGTTTCAGCTTCGCGCAGGACTGTGCGCAGGCGGGTGATCTCGGTATCGAACCGGTCTTGCGCTTGAGTTGACACATCACGCTCTGCTTCAAGATGTGCGATTGTCTCTGCCGCATCCCTCGCAAGATCTTCTCGGTTTTGCCGCAGCGCATCCAGTGTACGGGCTTCGAGGTCTGCGATCTGCTGCGTCAATCGTTCGTGTTGCTTAGCCTCCTGTTCGTTCTGTGTCATCGCGACGGCGACGGCATTTCGGGACATCTGAACAGCGTGGGCACACTCCCTGATCTGCTGGCGCAGAATGGGCAGGGCATTGCGGTCTGTTACGACGGTCGCCGCCTCAAGGGTCCGGCCTCTAATCAAAGTGGCAAACTGTTTGAACATCGTTGGCTCCTCATTTATGAACATTGTTCATGGTGTGACTATGGAATGATTCTGAACGCCGTTCAATACTAAAAATGAACAACGTTCAATAATGTAAAGATAAGGGAACTAAGTGACTAAAAGTAAAAGAGAAATTCTAAGAGAAAATATCCTGATCGCGGCGGAAAAGCGTATGGAAACGCAAGGGTTGGCCGCGTTGCGGGCCCGTGATGTCACAAAGGATGCCGGATGTGCGCTGGGCAGTCTTTATAACGCTTTCGAAGATCTGGACCTTCTTGTTCTAGCGGTGAACTCGCGCACGATTGCGCGTTTGCATGCGTCATTGAAGGCCGCCTCAGCATTGCAAGAAGAGCCAGAGGGAAAGCTACTGGCACTCGCGTTAGCTTACCTCGATTTTGGTACACAGAACCCAAACTTGTGGGCTGCACTGTTCGATCACCAGATGCAACCAGGGGTGTCCGTACCGCAATGGCACCTTGAGGAACATGTAGCGCTTATCGCCGAGATTATCGGCCCGTTGTCGGTACTATTCCCCGACTTGGATGGCGACACATTGGCTTCGCGGGCGCGGACGGTGTTTTCTGCCGTTCATGGCATCGTCAAGCTTTCGCTTGAGGGGCGCTTTGTTGCTTTGGACCCGGATGAGGTCCGCGTTGAGTTGTCGAAGTTCGTATCCCAGTATCTGCGGGGTCGCCGTTACGAGTCCAGGCCTTGATATGCTTCGTTGCTGTCGTCTGGGGCGGACTCACGTCTTAGGTCATGAGTGTAGTCGCGGGTAACGTCAGCCATCACCAAACGGTAGCTCTTAAAAAAGCGGGACCGGCCAAGCGCTTGCGCGCGACGATGCGCAGGAAGATTTCGCCATTTGGTTACGGCATCTTCGTCCTCGAAGTAGCCGATGGCGACAAATCTGCCGGGTTTGGCTGAGCTTTCAAAACGTTCGATTGAAATGAAGCCTTCAATACCATTCAAATGTTCGCGCAAATCCGTCGACGTTTGCATGTAGTCGTCCATTTCGTGCGCTTCAACGTCGAACTCAAATACCATGACAATCATGCGTGTTATCCATCTAGTTTGGTTCTTCGGGTGATACCTACCAGTAAAACGGCTCTATTGTTTCGATGTGGGTCGAAGCGTTGATGCTGCTGAACTCGTTGCCATTTTTGACAAGATGGGCGTCAACTCATGTCGCGTGTGCCTTCCCGCTGTCAGCCGGAGCCTGCTCTCGATCAAACATGCCATAATCCCGGATCACGCTGGCGATCCGCAGGCGGTAGTTATCAAAGACCGCTGAGCGTCCTCTCGCTTGCGCGTCTCGATGGGCGGTGAGGTTGCGCCAGCGTGCTACTGCGTCTTCATCTTCAAAGAACGACAGGGACAGGATTTTGTGCGGATCCGTTAGGCTTTGGAACCGCTCGACCGAGATAAAGCCCTCGATGTCATCGAGCATCGGACGCATCTCTGCTGCG
This sequence comes from Ruegeria sp. AM4, assembly GCF_056540665.1. Taxonomy (NCBI): domain Bacteria; kingdom Pseudomonadati; phylum Pseudomonadota; class Alphaproteobacteria; order Rhodobacterales; family Roseobacteraceae; genus Ruegeria; species Ruegeria sp. AM4. The sequence continues at coordinate 55,841 of NZ_JBQFXD010000005.1, forward strand.
ATGTCGAGATAGTCGTCTTTGCGACCCTCTGCTGGTTCAACTTCAAAAATCACAGCAATCATGCGCCGTCTCCGTGCGGCGAAGAAGCGAGCTTGAGCCAGGTACGATCTTCGCGGAGCAGGAATTTTTCCGTTTGGGCGAATTCGTAGTTCTCGCGCCCGAGCGGGTCGGCGGCCAAGCGTGTCCGATAAGCTTCATAGTCTGCAAGACTGGCCACGTTGTAGATGCCATAAGCTAGCGTCGACGACCCCTCATGAGGCGCGTAGTAGCCGATCAGATCAGCGCCACAGCGCGGGATCGCCTGACCCCAGTTGCGGCAATACTCTTCGAACTGGGCCTTCTTGGTCGGGTCTATTTGGTAACGGATAACGCAAGTCAGCATGACGGATTCCTTCCAGTTTGTTTCGCAGATCCTAACGGTTTGCTTTCCGTCGACGCTTCGATTAGCATCGAACTATGAAAGAAGGTCCAGATATCGCTCATATCGCCGCTTTGATCGGCGACCCCGCCCGCGCCAACATGCTAACCGCGCTGATGAGTGGCAAAGCCCTGACTGTCAGCGAGCTGGCGGAGGAAGCCGGAGTGACGATCCAAACTGCCAGCTCGCATCTTTCGAAGTTGGACGATGGTGGGCTTTTGCGTCCTCGAAAGCAGGGTCGGCACAAATATTTCGCACTCGCGAGCGACGAGGTAGCGCATGTCCTGGAGGGTCTGATGGGACTTGCGGCGGGGTCGGGATATTTGCGCAAACGGACAGGCCCAAGAGACGCGGAATTGCGGCTGGCCCGCGTTTGCTACAACCATCTGGCAGGGGACATGGGTACTCAGATGTTTGATAGCCTCGTAGAACGCGGGCATTTGGTTCTGGATGGCGAGGAACTTGAACTGACCGAGACAGGTGCCGCCTTCGCAACAGAATTCGAAATTGACATCGGGAGCTTACGCAAGGCGCGTGCTCCAGTTTGTCGAGAATGCCTGGATTGGAGTGAGCGCCGGTCCCATCTGGCAGGGAGCTTAGGCCGCGCGTTTCTCGGTCGTTTCGAGGAACTGTCCTGGGCCAAACGAGATCAGAAAACACGCGTAGTGACGTTCTCGCGGAATGGAGCAGAGGAATTTAACAAGCTCTTTCCGGTGACCTAAGAGATTAGTGTTTCTACAAAGCAGACTTTGCGCGGACGGCGGCAAAGCCCGCATCGGGCTCGAAGCCGTCGCTGATGTGAAAGGCAGCGAAGGGCAATACTGAGGCCCAGAAAGGCATAGGTTTTCCACCTGATTGTCCAATCCTTCGTGCTGTTCGCAGTCTTCTCGACGTAACTAGCTGCCATGAGCTAGGCTGTTCGTGGGAGGCCAATGCGATGGAGCAAGAGCACCAAGAACGCAGGTTGACAACGATCCTTTCGGCAGATGTCGAGGGTTACTCCAACTTGATGCGGCTAGATGAGAGCGGCACTCTGGCAGCGCTGAAGGCACTCCGGAATGACGAAATCGATCCACGGATCGAGAGACACCATGGTCGGATCGTCAAACTCATGGGTGATGGAAGCCTTTTCGAGTTTGCCAGCGTGATCGATGCTGTCAGCTTTGCTGTTGATGTCCAACATGCCATTGCAGCGGCTCAGCGAGAGCGCCCTGAAGATGAGCGAATCCTGTTCCGCATCGGCATCAACGTAGGCGATGTCATCGTTGACGGTGATGATATTTACGGTGACGGAGTGAATGTCGCGGCCCGGATCGAGGGCCTGGCGGATCCAGGTGGGATTTGCATATCACGCAGTGCATTTGATCAGGTGCACGAAAAACTCGACCTCACTTTTACGCCGATGGGACCACAGTTGGTCAAGAATATCCCCGCCCCGGTGGAAGTGTATCGTGTCGGACTAGACGACCGCTCGCAGGCACTGGCGCTGGAAGCTCCACCACCCATTGCCGAACCATCGGTTGAGCGTCCGCGTCGTAGGTTTTTGCCATTCGCAATAACTACGGGGCTTGCCATTCTAGCATTGGTGGTTGGGGTGTTTTTCTTTCGGTCGGAGCCAGTCAAACCGCCTGTGATCGCAGTGTTGCCGTTCGAAGACCTAAGTCCCAATGAGCACAAAGGCGTACTGAATGACACGATAGGCGACGGTATCATCACTTCTCTGGCGCGCTATAAGGAATTCACCGTTATTTCACGTCGCTCCAGTTTCAAGTTTCGAAACTCCGAAGAAGGTATATCCGAGATCGGGGACCAACTCGGGGCGGATTTTGTTCTGGAAGGATCTCAGCAATACGATGGCAAGCGGTTGAGAGTGGCGGCGCAGTTGATTGATGCGGATACCGAAACCCATATCTGGGCCGATGAGATCGACGTGCCTCTCGAAGAACTTCTCAGAACAAACAATGAGATCAGCCGGAAAGTCGCAAATGCCGTGGGTGCCAATGTGGTCGCCACGGCCGAAGCGCGAGTGACCGAAGGCGATGTCAGTGCCTTGTTGATTGCCAATGCCGCGCAAAGTCGGATCATGCGGAACTTTAGTCGTGAAAGCCTGTTGAAGAATATCGAAGAACAGGAGCGGTCCCTTAAGGACTACCCGGAATCCGCTTGGGGTCATGTTGGACAGGCATTGTCGCTCCGCATTGGACTGCGCTATGGCTGGATAGAAGGTGACGAAGAAGCGCTTCGAAAAAGGATGATCGACCTCGCCCGCAGCGGTGTAGAGCTCGATCCTAATAATTTCCTAGCCTACCACGCGTTGGGACGTGCCTTGATGTTCAATCGCGATCTTGAGGCCGCCGCTGTTGCGTTTCGACGTGCCATCGAACTGAACCCATCGTCTTCATTTGCGCGTAGCGCGCTGACACTCGCGTTGACCCGTCTTGGAAAAACGGACGAGGCTCTTGCAGAAATTGAGATTACCACGCGCATTGATCCATTCTACGGACACAATTTGTATTGGGACAAGGCGCTGATCCAGTGGCAGATTGGCGAATGTGAACAGGCGCTTGTGACCTTCAAGTCCACGCCATCTATGCCGGTAGCCGCAAAAAAAGTGCTTGCCGCAATATACCAGTGCCTTGGTGAACAGGAAAAAGCGGCCAAAGCGATGGCTGATTTTGTCGCCGAAAACCCCGAATGGTCCGTGTCTCGTGAGCGTGATGTCCTTACAGGTATGTGGAGCGCTCCGGGTGCTCTGGACCGGTGGCTTGAAGCCATGGAGGCTTCAGGAATGCCGCTGTGAGGCACCATTCAGATCCTACTTGAAATGCAGGCTCGCTATTTCGACCACAGATGTGTGGGTAAATCTTGGGCGCACTAACAAAGTCGACGCATGCGTCGAGATCGACGCCGCCGTCGGAATGTCAATGTTGTCGTACGCCCACAGTCGCAGATATCGGGAGCAACGTTAGCAGCGGCAAGGCGCGCACCTCGACGGTACAGGCAAATCACCCCATTCGCTGAGCAACTCAAACCGCTCAGTTTTGCCTTAGATTGTCGGGCATATTCAGTTTTCGTTGATCAGCGGCGCTTATCGAAACGCGCAGTCTCATTCGCGGGTTAGTCGCCCAAGGGCTGCGGACCGGTTCTTCCGTGATACGCCGTCAACGATGCTCGAATGCGTCGCAGGTTTTCTTTTGTTTCGTCAGTCATTTCCTGCGCCACGGTCATGGCCAAAGCGTCGACGATGGCGAGGTGTGCATATCGCGAGGCTGTGGGTTTGTAGATGTCGCTGTCTTCGGGCAGTTCTGTAAGAAGGGCAATCTTGGATAGGTCTGACAGCCTTGTATTGGGTTTTGTGATGCTGATCGTGGTTGCGCCATAGCCATTTGCGACTTCGGCGGCACCAACGATTGCATCGGCTTCCCCGCTTGCCGAAACAAGGAAGAGAACGTCTTCAGGACCCAGGGCTGCGGCGCGCATTTGAAGGACATAGCTGTCATTTACGAAGAACGACGGAATTCCGAGGCGGAAAAAGCGATTGGAGGCTTCCTGTGCAACAAGCGAAGAACCCCCGCCTATTCCCGAGAACAGTATTTGCCGTCGGTCCAGGCAGGCGTCCCGAGCTTCTTCAAGCTTTTTCGTATCGATCTGGCCGCGCATAACATCCAATGTTGCGAATAATGCGCCAAGGACATGATCAATCGCCGTATCGGCGTCAGAACTTTCATTCCCTGTGCTTCTGTATAGATACTGGGCGCTTACAGCGACGTTCTGTGCCAGACGAAGTTTGAAGTCGCGAAACCCCTCACAACCGAGGCTCCGGCAAAAGCGAACGACGGTCGGTTTGCTGACCGAGCAGCGATGCGCGAGGTCCCCGATGGTCATAGAGCTGATTTCGGTGAGATGGTCCTTCACGTAATCGGCCACTTTTTGTTCCTGAACCGCCAATTTGGTCTGCGAGTCGTGCAGGGCTGGAATTAAATCCACCGCCCCGACACGGCCTTTATGCGGCGGCGCGTTCTCTTCTGATTCAGGATGAGATCGGGCCGGTAAAGCGGTCATTTTCTTTTGGTCATGCATGAAACTTAGTTACACAATATGGTGGTGGCAGGCAAGAAACTCGCGAATAGGTGCTCCACAGCCATCGAAATCGATCATCAAAAGAAACTGAGTTACATTTTTTGTTGATTTAACGCCGAACGACGCTCTATATGTAACCAAGTTACAGATTCGGATCCTGGGGAGGAATGCGAATGTCGGAGTGGTTCGCCAGCGCCAGCTCAAGGATAAACACTGTCGTCGAAGGCATCGTCGCCGCATTGATGCTTTCGCTTGTGCTGGATGTCTGGCTTGGCGTCATCGACCGGTATTACTTTCACTGGCAGCTCCCATGGCCCGAGGTTCTGGCCCGCTACCTGATGATCTGGGCGGCGTTGCTCGCGGTTTCATCCGGTATCGCACGCCGGGACCACATCGGACTGACAGCTTTCGTGATGATCCTTCCCGTCGGTTTGCGCCGCGCTCTGCTGATCGTAATGGATGTCTTGGCGTTGGCTTTGTTTCTGTATGTTGCCTACTTCGGCATCAGCTTCGCCGAAAGCGGAGCGCCCCGCCAAGCGATGATCTTTGGGATAAGCCTTGCTCCGTTTTACGCAGCCATTCCCGTCGCGGCGGCCTTGTCATCCGTGCAACTGGTCCTCGTCCTGTTCCGAGACTTGGGGTCGCATATTGACGAACCGCCCTTTGCCACTGAGGCGGAGGACACGCTGTGATCGTCGCAATCGTATTTGTCGCCCTTATCCTGTTCGGGATGCCGATTGGGTTTGCCATTGGCCTTGCCGGCGTTGTTGGTCTGATTGACATGGGCGGAACGCAGTTCCTGGCGATTGGTCCCAGTAAGATATTCAACGGCCTCAATATCTTTCCCTTTTTGGCCATGCCGTTTTTCATTCTGGCCGGTGAGATCATGAATGACATCGGGATCACCAGTCGCCTTGTGAAACTGGCTCAAGTTCTGGTTGGACGGTTCCGGGGTGGGTTGGCCCATACCAACATGTTGGCCTCGGTGTTCTTCGCTGGGCTGACAGGCTCTGCAACAGCGGATGCTGCGGCCTTTGGTCGAACGCTTGTGCCTGCGATGGTCAAAGAGGGTTACAAGCGCGACTATGCCTGCGCAGTCACGGCAGCAGGATCCATCATCGGCCCGACCATCCCGCCATCAGGGCTCATGGTCGTCTATGGGTCGCTGATGGGAGTTTCCATAGCAGGTCTGTTCGCGGCGGGCGTTTTGCCGGGCCTTGTGATCTGTGTCGTCTGCATGGCGGTCATCGCCATCGGCGGCAAGCGTGAGAACCTGCCCAAAGCTTTGCGCGGTGCCACCCCTCGCGAGGTCTGGGACACGTTCGTTTCTTCGCTGACAGCGCTGGCGATGCCCGTGATCATCCTGGGCGGCATTCTGGGAGGCATTGTCACCCCGACCGAAGCGGCGTCCATTGCTGTCGCCTACGCCATGTTCATCGGGATTTTTGTCTATCGGTCGCTGACGTTCAAAGGCTTCTACGCCATGCTTGTCCGTACCGCACGTATCACGGGTGTGATCTTTGTAATTATTGCCTTCGCCGGAATCCTTGGTTGGTGGATGAGCTTTGAACGTATTCCGCAATTGATCGCGGAAACCGTTCTTGGTTTGTCAGATAACCGCTATGCCGTCATCGCGATCATCATCGGATTGCTTCTGATCGTCGGTATGGTGATGGATATCACCGCCATTCTGATCATCCTCGCTCCGGTGCTGGTTCCGCTGACGCAGCAAGTCGGGCTGGAACCCATTCACGCCGGGATCATCTTTGTGCTGGCGCTGAATATCTCGCTGATGACCCCGCCGGTGGGCGCATGCCTGTTTGTTCTGTCTTCCGTAACCGGCGAAAAGCTGGAGCGGATTTCCATCAAATTGTTCCCGTTTCTGATTGCCGAAATCGCAATCCTCTTTGCCTTCGCCTTCTGGGAGGATGCCGCCCTTTGGCTGCCCAGGATGTTGGGTTTTGCTCAGTAAGTTCCCCATGAAAACCAACCAACAGGAGACGTAACATGAAAAAAATTCTGACAGGTGCGGCACTTACCGCGACGATGCTTGCGACCAATGCTCTGGCCGAAGGTGGTGTCATCAAGTTTGGGCACGACAACAAGACCGATCCGTTTGAAAACCCGGCGCATGCATGCACCGCAGTGTTCTCCAATCTGGTGAACTCCGGGACCAACGGCAGCGTCACGGTGGAAGTGTTCGGATCGAACCAATTGGGTTCAGCCGCCGAGCATGTCCAGCAGATGCGGGACGGTATTATCCAAGCGACCCTGACATCAACCGGTGCCCTCGCCAGCTACTACCCGCGCATAGATGTGCTTAACCTGCCGTTTGCATTTAACGGTAACGCCTCGACCTATGAAGTCTTTGATGGCGAGTTCGGCGAGGCATTGGCCGCCGATATCGAGGCGGAACTGGGCGACGTTGTGGTTCTGGGCTTCCCGGATACCGGCGGTTTCTTTGCGGTCACCAACTCTCAGCGACCTATTGCGGACCTGAAGGACTTTGACGGCATCCGCATCCGCACGATGACATTGCCTTCGCATCAGAAGATCGTGCAGGCGCTGGGTGCCGAAGCCTATCCCCTGTCATGGGGTGAAGTGTATTCCGGCCTTCAGACCGGCGTGATCGATGGGCAAATGAACCCGGTCCCGATCATATCTTTCGCCAATTTTGCCGAGGTCCAGCAGTATCTGACACTGACCAACCACCTGTTCTCGCCCTACACCTTCATGATCAACCGCGCTTTCTTTGAAAGCCTGTCCGAGGCCGAACAGGCCACGATCCGCACCGCCGCCGAAAACTGCGTAACCGCCAGCCGCGGTTTGTCCCGGATCATCGAGGCGTCGGATCGCGGGCTTGCTGGTCTGATGGATCAGATTGAAGTTACCGCGCTGACTGACGAGCAACGCAGCGCAATGGCAGCGGCAACGCAGCCGGCGTTTGAAGCGCATGTTCAGGAAAACCTTGACGCGAAGTCGGCCGAGTTGCTGTCAAGCTTCAAAGCCGCCGTTGAGAACGCCAACAACGCGTCCTACCTCGACTGATCCTCCCTGACTGCCGGAACCAACCGGCAGCACACCTTGTCGGAGACCAATTGATTGGCCTCCGACCCAAACACCGAAATGGATGGAACATGCGGGTCTTCTGTGCGTCCCTTGCGACCGAAACAAATACGTTTTCCCCCCTGCGCACGGATTTTTCCGATTTTGAGCAGAGCTTTTACGCCCCTCCCGGCGAACACCCGGCAACCCCGACGCTGTGCAGCGCCGTGTTTCCGGCGCTAAGGAAAAGAGCGCAATCAGATGAGTTGGAGCTGATCGAAGGAACTGCCACCTGGGCAGAACCCGGCGGATTGCTAAACCGCGAAACTTGGGCACGCCTGAAGCACGAGGTTCTGGATCAGGTATCCGCTGCGCTACCTTTGGACGGTGTTGTTCTGGGTCTGCACGGCGCGATGATTGCCGAAGGCTGCGTGGATTGCGAAGGGGAACTGATCGAAGCCATTCGCGCGATTGTCGGGCCTGGTACGGTTATCGGGGCAAGCTTTGATCCGCACAGTCACCTTAGTCAAAGACGCGTGGCCAATGCCGATGTGATCACCGTGTTCAAGGAATTCCCGCACACAGATTTTGTCGACGCCGGAGAGGCCTGTGTCGATCTCACCCTGCGCACCATCAACCGGGAAATCCGCCCGGTTACCTCTGTTTTTGACGTGCGCATGTTGGATGTTTTGCCAACAAGCCATGAACCGATGCGCGGGTTTGTCGATCGCTTAAAGCAGATGGAGGCAGACGGCGAAGTCCTTTCGGTGTCGGTCATTCATGGGTTTATGGCCGGAGATTCCCCGGATCTTGGCGCCAAGATTGTCGTGCTGACCGACAATGACAAGGACAAGGCGGATCGCATTGCCCAACGGCTTGGGGCCGAACTGTTTTCCTTCCGTGGGCAAACAAAACCGGACTATCTGTCCCCTGTCGAGGCCTTGAGGAAAGCGCAGAACGTCGCGCATGGGCCTGTGGTCGTGGCTGATGTCTGGGATAATCCCGGAGGCGGCGTCGCAGGGGATTCAACGCTAATCCTTGAGGAAGCCATCGCACAAAATCTCAAATCCGTGGCATTCGGCACGATTTGGGATCCAATGGCGGTTCGCCTGTGCCACGCAGCCGGAGAGGGTGCGGAGTTCGACCTGCGATTTGGGGGCAAAACTTCGGCTCTTGCTGGAAACCCTATTGACGCCACGGTTACGGTTGTCCGCAACCAACGCAACGCGGTTCAGAGTTTTGGGGCGTCGGTCGTACCGTTGGGAGATTGCTCGGTCATTCGTCTGGGCGGGATCGAGGTCGTTCTGAACACAAATCGAAGTCAGGCCTTCTCGCCGGACCTGTTCACAAATCTTGGCATCGATATCAGTGAAAAAAGAATCCTGGTCGTCAAGTCGACAAACCATTTCCATGGTGCCTTCGCCGACGTCGCTGCCGAGATCGTCTATGCGGCCGTCGAAGGTCCTTATCCGAACGACCCGACCAAAACTCTTTACAAGAACCTGACACGTCCGATTTGGCCCATCGTCAAGAACCCTCACGAGGAGGTTGTGGAATGATCTTTCCTGATATCGACACGCCGGCTGTCCTGGTCGATCTGGACATTGCCGAAGCGAATATCGACCGTTTTCAAGAGCATTGTGCAAAGCACGGGCTGGCCGTCAGGCCGCACATCAAAACCCACAAGCTCCCTATACTGGCGCAGCGACAGTTGGCGGCCGGTGCTATTGGCATAACCTGCCAGAAAGTGAGCGAGGCCGAGGCAATGATTGCCGAGGGCGGCATCGATGACGTGCTGATCACTTTCAACATACTCGGCGACGCCAAGCTGGCGCGGTTGCGCGCTCTCTCGGAACAGGTGAACCTGTCTGTCGTCGCAGACAACACCGAAACTGTTGACGGGTTATCGAGGTGTTTTGCCGACGCGCCGAATCCGCTGGGCGTACTGGTCGAATGTGATACCGGCGCGGCGCGGTGTGGCGTAACAACGCCCGAGCAGGCACGAGATCTCGCTTGCCACATCGACGGCCAACCGGGTGTCACTTTCCTTGGTCTCATGACATATCCGCCTGTGGGCCAAGAGGCGGCGGTTCAGGACTGGCTCGCACGCGCCAAAAGCGAGATCGAAGAGGCCGGGCTTCCAGTGCGCGTCGTATCCCATGGCGGTTCACCCGGTATGTGGCAGGCCCAGGACGTTCCGATTGCCACAGAGTATCGGATCGGCACCTACATCTACAACGACCGATCCTTGCAGGCACGGGGCGTCTGCACCTGGGAGGACTGCGCGCTAAGTGTGCTTGCTACAGTGATTTCGGTTCCGGCGGAAAATCGCGCTGTTATTGACGCCGGGTCAAAGGTTCTGACCTCGGACCTGCTGGGGCTGGAAGGCCACGGGCACGTGATAGGGCGTCCGGACATTCTGGTTCAGGGCTTGTCCGAGGAACATGGTGTGCTGATCGCTGATACCATCGATCTGGAGGTTGGAGAGCGCATCCGCATCATTCCCAATCACGTGTGTGTGGTAAGCAATATGGTGGACCAGATCGAAACCATTCGCGGGAATCGCTCGCTCGGACCAATTCCCGTCGCTGCACGGGGTAAGGTTCAATAGCGGGCCAAACATCCCTCATAACAACAGCGGGCGACAGATATCAAACAGGCCCAATCTGGCTAACTTCAAAGGATTGGATTGCCCCCCGCAAACCCGGCTCATCACGAGAATCTAACAGAAGGAAATCAGGTCAATGACTGAGAAAAAGATCGTTCGCTTAGGCGATGACAGGACGGGAGCAGGGGGCCAGCCGCTTCCCTTTGCACCTGCTGTAAGAGCCGGTGATTTTGTATTCATTTCCGGACAGGTGGCAATGAAAGAAAACGGAGAGATAGAAGCGGGCGGCATCGAGGCGCAAACGCGAAAAACGATGGAAAACCTGATTGCCGCTTTGGCGCTGGCGGATTGCACCCTTGAGGATATCGCCAAAGTCGGTGTCTGGTTGGACGACCCACGCGATTTCTGGACGTTCAATCGGGTCTACGCGAGTTATTTTCCCAATGGTGGCCCGGCGCGCTCGACAGTCAGGTCGCAGATCATGGTCGATGCCAAGGTCGAGATCGACGCGGTCGTATACAAACCGCTGGGTTAAGTCCCGCGTGCTGGAACTGGAAGTAACGTGCTGGCGTTCTTCGCCAGCTATCCCTCTGCGGATTCAATCTTCCACGCTTCAAGTAATCGAGGCAGAGCTATGTCCCAGTCCATGACACCTGTTTTTGCAGCCCAATTGTCGTGTTGGCCGATCAAGTCAGCCTCCAGATCAGAGTTTCGTCCTCTCAAATTTCTCAGCTCGGTACGATCCGCTTCGATGTCGTAGAGCTCCCAATCTTGCCCGTGCTGCCTGACCAGCTTGAACTTGCCAAGCCGGATGGCCGCGTTGCCCTCATGCTCGAAAAAGATCGGTTCCTCACGCGACCAGGCCTTGCCGCGAAACAAATCCATCAATGACTGTCCTTGCATGGGCTGGATTTCGTGGCCACCAACCTCGCTCTGATACTGGCTTTCCGTTGCCTCCAGGATCGTCGGCAGAATATCGACAACGTGGCAAGCCGCATGAGCATTGGCGCCGGGTGCAAATCCATTGGGCCAATGCGCGATGAGCGGTGTCGAAATGCCACCCTCGTGGACGTAGTGTTTGAACAACCGAAACGGCGCATTCGACACATTTGCCCAGGGTTTGTCGTAGCTCTGATAGGTTAGCGCATCGCCCGGCATCACGTCCGGGCGGTTTCCCATTTTGATGTGACGGCCATCATTCGTGGTATCGGGAAAGAACTTTGCCCAGCCGTCCTCGGCCATGAATTCAGCGCATCCGCCATTGTCGGACAGAAACATGATCAGCGTGTTTTCGAAATGACCCATGCGCTTCAGCTCAGATAGGAGCCTGCCGATAGATTGATCCATCCGGTCCACCATGGCAGCGTAGGTCGCCATCTTGCGCGCTTCCCAATCTGTGTTCTTCTCTGCCTGCCATGGATGAACACCGGTATCGCGAGGAGAGATATCCCAGTTTGTCTGGAACAAATTCATTGCGTTCATTGTTTCATGCCGCGCCGTACGGATCGCGTCCCAGCCCGATGCGTATACGCCGTCATAGCGCGCAATGTCCTCGGGGTGGGCATGCAGCGGCCAATGCGGCGCCGTATGCGCAAGATACAGGAAAAAGGGCTGATCGTCGGGGGATTCCTCGATCATTCCAATGGCTTTGTCGGTGATGGCATCCGTGAAGTAGAAGTCGTCCGGGAACGTCATGACGCGGCTGTCATCTTCGAGCATGTAATGCGGTGAAAAGAAGTGGGTGACGCCGTCGACAATACCGTAAAAGCGATCAAACCCGCGCTGCCGCGGTGTTGGATGTTCAACGTCACCAACGCGCCAACTGTCAACTTCGCGGGCCATGAAGTCCCCCGCAACATGCCATTTACCGGACATCAGGGTTCGATAGCCGTTTGCCCTAAGGTGCTCGGCGATGGTGGCGCTATCGTTGCGCAAGAAGCCCTGATAGGCGGCAGTACCCAGATGCGCGCCCATGTGACCGACGCCTGCGTTGTGCGGGTACAACCCGGTCAACAAAGATGCCCGCGTCGGACAGCACCGGGCGCAGTTATACATTGCTGAAAGCAGAACACCGCCTCGCGCCAGAGCATCGATGTTCGGCGTTTGGATTTCTGATCCGGTTGCACCCAAATCTGCAAAGCCCAGATCATCGGCCAGGATCAAAATAACGTTCGGTCTCAACCCTGTCCGCATTCATGTGACTCCATCGCTTTTGTCGATCAGCGTAGCTCACAATCTGCTGCATTCTTGTCATTTAGCGACGCCACCCTGACTTGGTGTTCAGGCGTCTTCAAGGTCGAACACCGGGTCCAGAACAAGAACCAGGCGCGTCTCTCCCGACCCTTCGATGGGTGGCGAGCGATGCAAAAACCCGACGGTCGGTGTCTCGGGCCAGAGCGTTCCGCGCATTACCATCGGAGATCCTGTTGCCACGGTGAACACATCATGCGGCTCGGTGCCATCTGTCGCGTTTCCGTATTGCGTGCCCGTTCCCCGATAGGTGCAGATCAGCCGGGCCATGATCGCATCGATGTGGAACTTGCGGCAGGCATTTGTGTTGACGACGCCAAGGCGCAACTGCAGGTAAGGCGCGCGCATGATCTCGGAAAATCGCATCGACAATCCGGCAATGTCGCCTACCAGCCAGGTCCGCTCGGGGCAGTCTTCCATCCCGGCGGCATCGCACAAATGTCGAACGGTTTCTCCGATCGCACCTGCACGCAAGACCGTGCGGGTTGCTGGTAGCTGATCGGGGCGCAACGCATTGATCCAGTCCTGAACTCCGTTTGGCGGTTGTCTGCGCCAGATCGTGGCGGCGCAGCCCGGATTGCGGATTGCCGCTAATTCGCCGGGCTTTTTGGCACTCTCAACACCGATTGCAGCCTTCTCGATCTCGGTGTGCATCAAGGTCATGCCGCTTCCCCCTCGCGCCGCCAGCCTGGGAACGGGTCGGGAAGGTCCAGCGGCAACACGTCCGGGCCCGCTGCAACGTGTTCAGGCACCAGACACGTATCCAGACGTTCTTTCAGTTCCGGCCAGTCGATACCCGAGCCGATGAAGACGATTTCTTGGCGGCGGTCGCCCCAGGGCTCGGCCCAATGGGCCTGCATATAGGCCCGTGCGCTTTCATGATCCGGCCAGCGATCCTTGGGAACCGAGGCCCACCATGTACCCAGCGGCTTGACCGAAGACAGCGCGCCAGCCATCGAAAATTCCGCCACCCAGTTCGGTCGCGTGGCCAGCCAGAAATGTCCCTTTGCGCGTATGACACCGGGCAGATCTCCGTTCAGCACTTTCAGAATTTTTTCAGGCTCAAATGGCTGTCGTGCGCGATAAACAAAACTGGTGACGCCGTATTCGTCGGTCTCGGGTACGTGATCGGCAAAACCATAGAGTTCCTTGGCCCACATCGGATGCTCATGTGCCTTCTCGAAATCAAACATTCCTGTATCGAGGATTGCTTCGGCGGCGACGTCAGAATGATTGGTTTCGATGATGCGGGCATCCGCGTTCAGGCTGCGGATGATCTTGCGGGCGGCGTCGGTTCGTTCGAGCCCTGCATCTGCGACTTTGTTGAGGATCACGACATCCGCAAATTCGATCTGTTCCACCAGCAGGTTAACCAGCGTGCGGTCGTCTTCTTCGCCCAGTGTTTCGCCCCGGTCCTTGAGGAAATCGTGGCTGGAATAGTCCTGCAGCAAGTTCACCGCATCAACAACGGTCACCATGGTATCCAGCCGCGACACATCTGACAGGCTTTCCCCCAAATCGTCGCGGAAATCGAAGGTTGCAGCAACGGGTAACGGTTCGGAAATGCCGGTGGACTCGATCAGCAGATAGTCAAATCGGCCATCCTCGGCCAGACGACGAACCTCCTGCAGCAGGTCATCACGTAGCGTACAGCAGATACACCCGTTCGACATTTCTACCAGAGTTTCGTCCGTGCGCGACAGTTCGGTATCGGCGCGCACAAGGTCCGCGTCGATGTTGACTTCGGACATGTCGTTGACGATGACGGCCACGCGACGCCCCTCGCGGTTGTTCAGGACACGGTTGAGCAATGTGGTTTTGCCAGCGCCGAGAAATCCGGAAAGGACGGTAACGGGAAGTCGGGTATCAGTCATTGCCTTGCAACTCCGTAGAATGTTGGGTGTTGGTGGGTTGTGTTTCTCGCAACAGATCAAGGCTGCGCTGTATCTCCGACCGGTCCAGATTGCGGCCGATCAAGACGATACGGGTGCGCCTGTCTTCACCGGTCCAGTTCTTCAGCGGAACGGGCGGGTCGAAGATGTGCTGCACGCCGTGAAAGGAAAAAGGTGTATCGATCCCTTCGAGAAACAGAATACCTTTTACGCGCAGAATATCGCGGCCTTTGTAGGCAATCAGTGTGTCAAACCACTTGTCGAACACTGCATCACCCAATGCGTCTTCCAGCACGATCGAAATCGACGTTATGTCGGTGTCGTGACGGCGAAACTCAGAGGTTGTTGCGGGGTTTGCGGCTTTGCCCGGCAGTACGCCTGACAGATTGCTGAAAGGGTCATCAGCTGGTTTGGGCGTTGTCCACGATAGGGCATCCTGTTGCCCGGCATTATCCCGCATGCCCGTCAGGTTCCACATCCGGTTTGCGGCAAAATCGGAACCCAGCTTGCCAATGATGTCAGCGGTCGGATTCAGCCCGCGCAACCGGTTGGCAATGGTCTGCGTCGCGGCGCGCGGAACAAGGTCTGTCTTGCTCAGCAAGATCAGATCGGCCATCGCGACCTGCGATACCGCTTCAAACTGGGCATCCAAAGTGGCAGGTCCGTTCACGGCATCAACAACCGTGACGATACCATCCATGCGTGTGTTGCGGGCCAGGTACGGATCCACCAGCAGCGTCTGTAGGATCGGCCCGGGATCGGCCAATCCGGTGGTTTCGATCACCACGCGGTCAAACGTCAGCAGCCCTTCGTCGCGGCGTGCAAGCAATTTGACGAAGGTGTCCGACAGGTCGCCCCGGATCGAGCAGCACAGGCAGCCCGAAGACATCAGCATGACGTCACCATCCACTGACTCGATCAGATCATGGTCCAGCCCGGCCTCGCCAAACTCGTTCACGATGACGGTGACCGGCCCCGACGAGGGATCGGAAAGCACCTGATTGAGCAGCGTTGTCTTCCCAGCGCCCAGGAACCCGGTGAGCAGCGTCACAGGGATGCGCGGGTCCTCCGACGGGTCAAGCCGGGAATTCGAGGCATGAGACATGAACATTGCAAGTCTTATAATGTAATAACATTACATAAGTAAGGTAAATTGACTGGGCTGTCCAGATCGGTTCAGGCGGGGTCAGAATTGATCAGCGCAACAAATGCCCGACCGAGTGCCCGCGACGATACACACCGGTCGCTTCGCGTTGGGCGGCCGGTGTGTCCAATGTTTGGTCTACAGGCATTCTGCCAGCGTATTCGCCATGTTGCGGATCAATTGCGGATAGAGGTCCGCCCCCGGTTCAAGCTCGGCGCCCAGGGGATCGATCACTCCCGTGGTCGCCTCGGTGCCTTCGAGAACAGTTGCCACAAGGCCTGGATTGAACTGAGGCTCAGCCAGAACACAGTTTATGCCTTCCTCGCGAATGCGTCCCTGGATCTCGGCAATCCGCGCGGGGCTGGGGGCTGTCGCATCACTTAGGGAAATCGCTCCGGCTGCCGGAAAGTCGAAGTCGTTCTCAAAATACTGGTATGCATCGTGGAACACGATGAAGTTCCCTCCGCGCACCGGATCCAGTGTCGCCGTGATCTCTCCGGACAGAGATTCCAATTCTTCGCGCGCTGCCGCAGCGTTTGCAAAGTAGGCGCCTGCATTGTCGGGATCCGCTGCAGAAAGCTGAGAGGCGATCACATTCAACCAAGTGCCTGCATTCGCCGGTGAAAGCCAAGCATGCGGATCATGGTCGCCATGGTTATGGTCATCGTGCCCGGCGTGGTCATCATGATCATCGTGGTCATCATGTCCGTGATCGTCGTGATCTGCATGCTTTTCATCATCATGATCCGCGTGGTCTTCGTCGCCATGTTCATCGTGATCGTGGTCGTCGTGGTCCGCATGATCTTCATCACCGTGGTCATCATGATCCGCGTGATCGTCATCCCCATGGTCGTCGTGATCATGATCATCATGATCGGTATGGTCCTCATCACCATGATCGTCGTGGTCATCGTCCCCGTGGTCGTGGGCTTCGAACAACGCACTTTCCCGGAAGTCGAGCAATGTGGTTCCATCAGCTTCAAGCAGCGCTGTGACCGATGCGTTTTTTCCCAGCGTATCAATTGCTCCTTCAAGCCATGGCGTCAGGTCTTCTCCGACCCAAAACACGACATCGGCATTTTGCAACGCATCCGCATTTGAGGGACGCATGGTGTATCCATGCGGTGACGCCCCGGGCTGCACGATGAGATGCGGTTCGCCAACATCACCCATCACCCGAGCGACCAGAGAATGAACCGGAGCAATGTCCACCGCAACGTTTGGTGCATCCGCCAATGCGGTGCCACCCAGTAACGCGGCAGAGACTGAAAGGGATACAAGCTTCTTGGACATGAGAACCACCTTGTGATCTTATAACGTTACAGTTGCCTTACCTGATAAGGTTTTCCATGACAAGCGACCGCGATTGACATCGGCATCTTACGGGGGGTGTTACCGGCGGCGCAGTTACATCGAAATAAGCTTGCCATCCTGCAAGTCCAACCTGTCCGGGGCCAGCGCCCGGCGGAACGCAGGCGCATGGCTGACCAGCAGGATCGCCTGCGGCAGGGATTGCAGGATTTCAAGTAGCCGCGCCTCGTTCTTGGTGTCCAAGGCGTTGGTCGGCTCATCCAACAACAGCGCTTGGGGGTTCATCGCAAGAACCGTTGCCAGCGTGATCAGGCGCTTTTCCCCACCCGACAGCTTGTGCGTTGTCCGGTTCCTGAGATGCGTCAAATCCAGATCGCGTAGAACCTGATCCACGATGGCGATCGCCTCGTCCTTTGTCTTGCCCAGGTTCAGCGGCCCAAAGGCGATGTCTTCGGCCACGGTGGGGCAAAACAATTGATCGTCGGGATCCTGAAACACAAGGCCGACGTGGCGGCGCACCTCGTGGAAATCCGCCTCTACGCGGCGGGGGGTGCCAAACACGGAAACGGTGCCCGAAGACGGGCGCTGTAGCCCGAGCGCAATGCGCAACAGCGTGGATTTGCCGGACCCGTTCGGACCGGTGAGCGACAGGCGCTGCCCGGCGTCTAGCGTCAGGCAGGCCCCATTCAGAACGGGGTCCTGTCCGGGATAGGCAAAGCAGATGCTGTCCAGCGCGATGAGCGTCATGCGAAATCCACAATGATCAATGCAAGACACAGCGCGCCGAGCCCGAGGCCGAAGGCAATGTCCCGACGAGTCAGCGAATAGTCTTGAAGCAGCAGCATCTGACCCGAAAAACCCCGACACTTCATCGCGCCAAGGATGCGTTCGGACCGCTCGATGGCCCGTACAAGCATCATACCCACCAGATAGCCAAAGCTGCGATAAGTGTGCCAGTTCGTACCGGGCCGAAAACCACGCACTTTCATCGCGGCCCGCAGACGTTGGTATTCTTCGTGCAGCACATCGATATAGCGGATCGTGAACATCAGCAGATGCACCAGCGTCTCGGGGCAGCGCAAACGATGCAGCGCATGGCCCAACGCGACCGGTTCCATCGTGCCGACCAGCACCATCAGCGCCAGGATCACCGCATTTGCGGTAAGGGCAATTTCGACGGCCTGCCAAACGCCCTGCCAACTGGCGGTAAAGCCCCAAAGCGAAAAGATCGGATCGCCGGGCACGGAAAACGGCAACAGCACCAGCATGAATATGATGAACCCGTCCATCATCGCCATACGCTTCAACGTCGAGCGCCATGGCAGGCGGGATACCGCAAGCAGCGACAGCGCGATCATCAACGCTGAGGTCAGCGCCACCAGCGAAGACAACGCGACGACAACAATCGCAAACACACAGGCCATGACGATGCGCATGCGAGGATCGAGAGGGGCAATCATTCCCTGCCGTTCCGGGCCGACAGCCCCGGCCAATGCCTTGTCCTGTGACCCCAGTACGTGTGCCATCAGGAAGACCGCTTTCGCCGGGCGGCTATATAGAAGCCAACCCCGAACAGGCCGAAGATGTACCCGATCCCGCCAAGTATGGATTGCAAATCGTTGTGTTCGCGATAGGCGGCGATCTCACGCCGCAGCGGGTGGATTTCGTCTCGCACGGCCTCTGCGATGAGCCGCCGTTCTTCGTCGGTCAGCGATGCCACCGACCCGCTGCCAGCCGTGGTTTCGGCAGAAACCGCTTTACTCTCGGAGAGGCCTTCCTTGCCGACTGCAACGCCCATGATCCCGGCCACGTCCTGCGCCGACATGACAACTTCGGCCACATGGCCCGCGCCAAGATCGGCAAAGAACGTGTGCGCTATGGCTGTAGTCGGCGTGAACAGGAAAAACCCATCCGCACCGGTCACCGTGCGGCCCAGTTCCGACCCATCCGGACCAGTCACGATCACCTCGGTATCGGTTGCCATGTCACCGTTGGAAAAGCCAATCTCTCCTTCGATGGCGTCACCCGAGGCAAAAACCCCGGCGATCACCTTATGTGCGAAAGCGGGCAAAGGCGCACAACAGATGGCAAAGATCAGAGCAAACCGTATCATGCGATTGTCCTTGTGGCGAATAGCTCGGGTTTGACCTTGCGCGCCAGCAGGACGGCAAATCCGGTCAGCACCGCCTCGATTACCATCACCGGGATATGGGCAAAGAACACGAGTTTCGCCGCAGGCAGGAATGCATCCCCCGACAACGCCAGCGATATGCCAACCATGATCGTCGTGGCGGCAATGGCAAACGCGCCGCCAACTCCACCCCAAATTGCACCGGCCACAGGTGTGCCGCGCCCGATCAGTGGCCGGAACAACATTCCGGCCAATACCGCCGGCAAGGCGATGTTGAGCGTGTTGATACCCAATACGGTCAACCCGCCAAAGCCAAAGAACACCGCCTGCAGCAACAGGCCCACGAACAGGGCCGGAAATGCGGCCCAGCCGAGCAAAAGCCCGGCCAGACCGTTGAGGATCAGATGCACTGACGACGGCCCGATCGGCACGTGAATCAGTGAAGCCACGAAAAAGCTGGCCGAAAGCACCCCGGCTGTGGGGATACGGTCCAGATCAAGCGACCGCAGCCCGATGGCGATCCCACCTGCGGCGGCGACCGCACCGCCGATCACGACCGGGTTGGACAGGGCACCGTCGACGATGTGCATCCGGGGTTACTCCAGATCCCAGGCGCGGATCCAGATCACCGCATCCTGGCTCAGTTCCTTGCCCTCATGCTCGGTCGCGGGGCCCGAACCAAGTGCTGCAAATCCCCAGTATCCGGCTTTTGGAACCCCGAAGGAGAAATAGCCATTGGCGTCCGAAATCGCGACAACGGCACCGCCGGGCATTGGCGATACGGTCGGATCCGAGGGTGCGGCGCTGTCCATTTTCGGCTCTGCTGCCATGTACTCGATCTCGATCTCGGCCCCGGCGACCGGTTGACCGTCGGCCAGTACCTGACCGGTAAAGGTCGAGCCCGCGACGATGTTGTAGGGCTTGTTCAGCGGGATGATCTCGGTCGGCAGACCTGCGGGATTCATCCAATCGGTCGGCAGCTCATTGCGATTCAGGAACGCTTTGGTGATCTGCTGGATATAGATGTCCTCGGATTCCTCATAATAAGGCTGAGGCACCGTGACCATGACATAGTCGCCCGACCGCTTGACCGGCACCGACCCTTTGAAGGCCGCACCTTCGTTTTCAGGGCTGGTGAAGCGCACAGGCTCCAGCGTCTCTAGCAGGTCCGTTTTTTCACCATTGTGGATCACATAGAATTCCTGCGGCTTTTCCAGATCCATGACGTGGCCGTTTTCAAACGGGTGCCAGAAGATCAGCTTGACCGGCACATCGCCCGGCGCATCAATCATGGTGTCCGTGGTGTACTCCAGCAGAAAATGTGCTTGCGCGATCGCTGGAATAGTCAGCGCAACCGCAGCCGTGCAGAGCAGCTTTTTCATGGGGTCTTCTTCCTTGTCCCGACGTGCCAACCCCGGCACGCATTCTTGTTTGACACCAGGACGGTCCGAGCCTGCTCCCGTATTCGGGGCAACAGACCCGACGCACACCCCGGCGTCAGTGACACACCCCTTCCGAGGGTGCACATCCGGCAGGTCTCCTGACTTGCGGGTCAAAGCGTTGGGCTGGCCTTCCCGGGAAACCCCAGTGGCATGTCAGCCCTGCTCGCCGCCTACAGTTGCGGGGGCAGTTGCGGCATTGGGTGTTTGTCTGACAAAACCCGCACCGCATTCCCTTTTCTCCGGGCAAACCCGGAACCGGACACGCGACCGCAGATGCCAGACTCGGGTATCGTCCGTCAACCAAAATTCAGTCGGTGAGTGACAGCATGATACCCAGGTTATTTTCGAACACAGGCATAGTTTGGTGCTAATCTGACTCGCGTGCAAAGGCCTCCAGAACGGGATGAAATGACATGGCATCGAAAAAAGACCTGCTCAAAAAGCTGTTGAAAGGCATCGAGACCGGAGATCCCGAAGCCGCAACCGTAGTCAACGAAGCCAGATACATTCAGCACAATCCCCAGACACATGAAGGCAGCGAGGGCTTGGCCAATCTGTTCGCGCGGTTGGCCAAAACGAATCCCCGGGTCACATTCATGAGGGTGTTCGAAGATGGTGACTTTGCTTTTGCGCATAACGAATACGACTTTTCCAGCCTGCGCGCCGCGTTCGAGGTCTTTCGGTTCGAGGATGGCAAGGCGGTCGAACATTGGGACAACATCCAACCCCTCAAAGGCCCAAACCCGTCAGGTCGTGGCATGTTGGACGGCAGCGCGGACACCACGGATTTGGACAAGACCGAGCAGAACCGGGATCTGGTGCGCCGGTTTGCCGAACAGGTGCTGGTTGGTGGTCAGACCGACTTGCTCGCGACATTCGTGCATGCAGACCTGATCCAGCACAGCCCCGAACTGGGCGACGGAGCGGACGCCTTTCGCGCCGCATTGGACGCGGTCCAGGACGGTACGCACCTGATCCAGCACCACAAATTGCATCGTGTGTTGGCTGAGGGCAATTTTGTCCTGTGCATGTGCGAAGGCAGCAAGGCTGGGGTTCATACCGGTTTCTATCACCTGTTCCGCGTTCACGATGATCTGATCGCCGAGCATTGGGACACAGTCGAAACCATCGCTCCGCGCAGCGAATGGAAAAACGACAACGGAAAATTCTGAACGCGGACAACGGATTGGGTCCCGAACCGCAAAACGCGATGGTAACAAATAAACTCCCGGCAGAGTGGGTCGGATTACGTTCGGGAATATTGTGTGAAAGTGATGGGTGGCGGAGACGAAGGGATTCGAACCCTCGAGACCCTTCCGGGCCTACTCCCTTAGCAGGGGAGCGCCTTCGACCACTCGGCCACGTCTCCGCCGACGGGTATATCCTTGCAAGCAGCGGGAATACAAGACGAAATTTCCATGTGGTGCTGTATCTCGGTAAATCTGCAGAACTTGTTGATATTACGGTGAAACACCGAGAATTGCATTTGCGCGCGGCGGTGCATCCCGGGTGAACGCCGACCATCTCGAACAGAAAACCGCGTCGGCTGGTGGACTTGTGATGAGGGCTTGTGCTGAATCAGCGATTACGTGTGCGGATTGAGCCGTCGGTTTCAACCAATTGTTCATCAAAACACCGTTGATGCTGGCGAGCCTCGGAACGATTTCGACAGGTCAGCCGTGAATCCATGACCCCATAAGGCCTCGGGTGCCGACCCGAAAGGGCCCAATACTTGCCAAACATATCTGTTTCAGTGCATATTTGTTCAGATTTTAGAACATAAATGACCAAATAAAGTAAGCATTCTGAGGTGCAAAATCGGGCGTGGGGCGTTTGTCGCCCCAACGGGAACCTTTGGGGGAAGGGACTTGGTTTTGGCCTGGGTAAAAGTTTTTGTATTCGCATTATTCATTGTGACGCTACCGGCGTCGGTATCAGCCGCAATCGGGAAAGTGCTAAGCGTCAAGCCTGGCGCCGAAGTGGTTCGTGCGGGAAAGACCATGACCCTGCGCAAGGGAATGGATGTGGCATCGGGCGACATGATTACCACGAACCGGTCGGGTGTGGTGCAGTTGATCTTTGTTGACCAGACCAAGATTGCCGTCGGTCCAAACGCCAAGATGGTGCTGGATGTGTCGATGCTGCGCGGAAATCGCAAGGCCAAAAGCTTTGCGGTACAGGCTTTGGGTGGAAGCTTTCGATTTATTTCCGGCAACAGCAAAAAGCGGGCCTATTCCATCAAAACGCCAACAGCCACGATGGCGGTGCGGGGAACAACATTCGATATCTGGGTGCCGTCCGGCAGCCAGAGTGCGATGCTGGTTCTCGAAGGCGAGGTGCAAATGTGCAGCCTGCGAGGCGGGTGCCGTCGCGGGGATTCGCAATGCAGCATGTTTGCCACCGGCCCGTCCGGGGGGGTCGGCCAGCCGGTCAACGCTGCGCAATATGACAAGGCTGTGTCCAGCGGGTTTCCTTTCCTGCAAGCACAGCAGCGGTTGCTGCCGCCGTTGCGGGTGAATATTGGTGGATGCTCGGGGACCGAGGCGCTGGCCCCACGGGTGCGTGCGGAAACGCAAGAACCACGTCAGCGCGAAGAAGCAGAGCAACCCGAAGCGGCCCGATCATCCGCTGGCACAAGATCGGCAAGCCGTTCGGCTCCGACACGATCCGACCCACCTACCACGCGTGCCGAGGCGCGGGCTGGCTCGACGACGAGTGCCAGTTCCACGGCCGGTAGCGTCAGCGTGTCGGTGAACCTCTCAGATGACGGACCGGGTGGGTCAGGTACGTCCGCCAGTGCGACGGCCGGAGGAATTACAGCCGAGGCCGAAACGAGATAGCCGCGATGAAACCTGTCTCGTCCCCTTTGCCCACAGGAGTTTGGCGTGGCGGGTAACGCCAAAGGTTCGTTGGCGCGGCGGCTGGGTTTTCGCTTGGTCGGGCTGGGTTTGATCCTGTTTGGCTGCTTCATTCGCGTTCTGGACCCCTATCCGGTTCAGATGTCGCGCTTCATTTACTTCGATGTCTTGCAAAGGGTCTCGCCACGCGCCTATGACCCGGATCTGCCTGTGCGGGTCGTCGATATCGACGAACGATCCCTGGCCGCTTGGGGTCAATGGCCCTGGCCGCGGACGCAACTGGCGCAGATGGTCGAGCGTCTGGGCCATTATGGTGCAGCGTCCATTGCCTTTGACATGCTGTTTGCCGAACCCGACCGCTATAGCGTGTCGCGGCTGTTGCGGGACCCTGCGCTGGCGGATGTCCTGCGGGCGGACCGGGCTGCTCGGCTACTGGACAACGATGTGATGTTCGGTGCGGAAGTGGCCAATTGGCCTGTTGTTATGGGCGTCGCAGCCCGATCAACCGACAGCGGCACCGTCGTCGCGCCCAAGGCCGGGCTGGTTGAAATCGGTGAACAACCTGCCGCCGGTCTTGTGAGTGTTCCGCACTGGACCCCTCTTGCGCCGCCCTTGGGCGACGACGCGCTGGGGATCGGAGGCGTCAATGTTTCGCCCCTGGATGGGCTGGGGGTGGTCCGACGCGTGCCGGTGCTGTGGTCCGGTCCCGGCGGCGTCATGCCTGGCCTGGGTGTCGAAGCGCTGCGCGTTGCCATGGGTGAGCCTGTCTATTTTGCCGAAGGGTCGCAGGATGAGGTTGGCATCATGCTGGCGGTCGGCATCGGGGACTTCCTGCTGCCGACCACGGAAAACGGCGAGATCTGGGTGCGCTACAGGCGCGATCATCCGGGCCTTTATCTTTCGGCAGATGATATCATGCAGCGCGATGACGACCCCGATCTGAGGGCCCAGATCGAGGGGCGGATCATTTTGGTCGGGACCTCGGCGGCGGGTCTGTTCGATATGCGCGAGACGACGCTGGGCGAATCCGTCCCTGGTGTGTCGATTCACGCGCAGATCATCGAGCAAATCATTCTGGGGGACACGCTCAGCCGGTCCGACGTCACCGCGGCGCTGGAGTTGCTGGCCTTTGTCATTCTGGGCATGGTGGTGACGTTCGTGATGTCCAGATACGGCGCGGTGGCATCCTTTGTCGCCGGTGGGGTGGCCGCTGCGGCTGTGATCGTGATCAGTTGGCTGGCGTTTCAAAACCACTCGGTTCTGTTTGACGCGACTTTTCCGCTGGCGGGCGGGATGGCCAATTTCGGGCTGTTGGCGGGCTACCTCTTTATTTCGACCGAACGCGAAAAACGGGTCATTCGCCGCACATTCTCGCACTATGTCGCGCCCGAGATACTGGACGAGATGGAGGCCAGTGGTCATCAGCTGAAACTTGGCGGCAACTCGCAGGAGATCACGGTGATGTTCTCGGATATCCGCGACTTCACACCTTTGTCCGAATCCGTTTCAGCCACCGAATTGGTCACTTTGCTGAACGCTCTGTTCTCGGAAATTGGGGATCAAATCCTGATCGAGCGTGGAACCATCGACAAATTCATCGGGGATGCGGTCATGGCATTCTGGAACGCGCCCGTGCCGGTCGCGGATCATCCGTTACGTGCGGCGCAGGCGGCGTTGCAAATGCGCCGGGCGCTGGCCGATTTCAATGCAGCACCCATCATGCGCGGACGGCCCGCCCTTGCCCTGGCGACCGGTTGTGCGACGGGCGCTGCTTGCGTTGGAAATATCGGTTCGCGCCGCAGGTTCAACTATACCGTCATCGGCGATGTCGTGAATGTCGCCGCACGGATCGAACAGACCTGCCGCCATGTGGACTATGACATTCTGCTTTCAAGCGCGATCCATGCGGCGGTTGGTCAGAAACTGGCGATGTTGGAGGCCGGGTTCGTTGACCTAAAAGGCAAGGCCGAGCCCGAGCCGGTCTTTGTGCTTGTCGGCGACCGAGCAATGGCAGAGTCCCGGGATTTTCAGGCGTTGCGCAGCAAGCACCAAACTCTGATTTCCGCGATCCGTGAACATCGACCGCGGGATGAGGTGTCCGGCCTTTGCCGCGCGTGTTCAGCTTTGGCCGTCGATCTTGAGCCTGGATTGAAACGGTTCTTCAACGCATTGCCGCGAAGGATCGTGGATTTCCAGGCCGCAAGTCGGGACGGGCAGGTCGAATTCAGCCACCATGATGCTGCCGGTCGGGTCGAAAGACTGCGCTCGGGCAGCTAAAGTGCCATAACGAAACGGGCCGCGGCGTTTTCACGCTGCGGCCCGTCGTGTTCGGTCAGATGGATCGGTCTCGCCCCCTCGAATACTATCTAAAACAAAACCGGCTAAAACTTTCGATATATTCGAGACTGATCTGACATCCGAACCGGAACACCCTCATACTGTACCATCGAAGCGGGGCGTTCAGTGAAGAAGTTCACATTAAGGTAAAATTTTTCAGGCCCGCCACTCAAAAAAACCGGGACCCGCTTGTTTTAGCAGAGAATTTGCCAGTTCGCGGCCCAGATCAGCGGCATCTTCGGCTGGGCCTTCAATCGATTCAGAGATGGATTCGGACCCGTCAGGGCGCAAAACCTGACCGCGAAGACGCAGGGAATTGCCGTCAAGCTCGGCCAACCCGGCAATCGGCGTTTCGCAAGACCCGTCGAGCCCGGCCAGCAAGCTGCGCTCGGCGGCAAGCCGGTCGGCAGTTGTGGTGCAATGAATGGCCGCCAGCAGTTCACCCGCACGCTTGTCGTCAGCGCGTCTTTCGATCCCGATAGTGCCTTGCGCTATGGCTGGCAACATGGCGTCGGGGGAAATTGCGGTGGCAGGAACATCCTGCATTTGCAGACGACGAAGACCCGCCATTGCCAGAAAGGTGCAGTCGGCGACCCCATCGGCCAGCTTCTTCAGCCGGGTCTGAACATTGCCGCGAAACTCGACCACGTTCAGGTCCGGGCGGCGGTTCAGCAATTGCGCGCGCCGCCGCAGCGACGAGGTGCCAACCACCGCGCCCTCGGGCAGGTCCTCGAGCGTTTTCAGTCGGGGCGAAATGAAGGCGTCGCGCACATCTTCGCGCGGCAGGTATGTATCCAGCACCAATCCATCCGGCTGCTCGACCGGCATGTCTTTGGTCGAATGCACCGCGATATCAATGTCGCCGCGCAGCATCGCCTCTTCTATTTCCTTGGTGAACAGACCCTTGTTGCCGATCTCTTTCAGCGGACGGTCTGCGTCGATCATTGCCCGATTGTCACCGGTGGTCTTGATCACCACGATCTCGAACGCCTCTTGCGGCAGATCAAAGGCGATGCCAAGACGCTGGCGGGTCTCATGGGCCTGCGCCAGCGCCAGCGGCGATCCGCGTGTTCCGATTTTCAAGGGCGATGCGGGTGTGGGAAGTGACAGACTCATGCGCCAAGCTTTAGTCGCGTCACATTGCCCTGACAATGGGGGCAGAGCTTGACAAATTGCCACTGAGGGCCGACCCGTTGCCGCACAGCTGTAGAATTGGGGACAGGCATGGCCGGGAAAAAGAAATTGCTGCGGGCGCTGGCAGGAGAGGCGCAGGATGTGCCCCCGATCTGGATGATGCGGCAAGCAGGGCGGTATCTGCCCGAATACCGCGCGACGCGGGCGCAAGCCGGGGATTTCCTGTCGCTGTGCTATAACCCCGAACTTGCCGCCGAGGTCACGTTGCAGCCTATTCGCCGCTATGGATTTGACGCGGCGATCCTGTTTGCCGACATCCTGCTGGTGCCGCAGGCGCTGGGGGCTGATCTGTGGTTCGTCACTGGTGAAGGACCTCGGTTGTCGACCATAACGCAGCAATCGGATTTCGACGCTTTGAAGCCGGTGCATGCGATCCACGAAACCCTTTCGCCGGTTTATGAAACCGTGCGCATCCTGTCGCGCGCATTACCATCCGAGACCACGTTGATCGGATTTGCAGGCGCGCCCTGGACGGTGGCGACTTATATGATCGCCGGGCGCGGCACCCCCGATCAGGGGCCGGCCCATGCTCTGCGCGAGCAGGAAACCGTGCTGTTCGAGGCGTTGCTGGACCGGATCACCGCAGCGACGATTGAATATCTGTCCGCCCAGATCGAAGCAGGTGCCGAAGTGGTCAAGATCTTCGACAGCTGGGCCGGGTCGCTGAAAGGTACGGCCTTTGAAAAATACGCGGTCGAGCCCTGTCGGGTTATCACTCAGGCAATCAATGAACGTCACCCGGGCATTCCGGTGATCGGGTTCCCGCGCGAGGCGGGCGAGGGCTATGTCGGGTTCGCCAAAGCAACCGGCGTGGATTGTGTGGCGCTGGACAATTCCGTTTCACCCGATTGGGCTTCACGGCATGTGCAGGTGGATGGTTGCGTTCAGGGCAATCTGGCTTCGTCCCATATGGTGACAGGAGGACAAGCTCTGATCGATGAAACGCGATCCATTGTCGAGGCGTTTTCAAACGGACCGCATATCTTCAACCTTGGGCACGGGATCACACCCGATGCCGATCCGGCGAATGTGCAACTGATGATCGATACAGTTCGTGAGGGCTAGGCAAGGGAAGGGGCCAGCCCCCTTCTTCGCCTGTGGCGTCTTCCTCGCCCCAGGATAGTCTTTGCCGGATGAGGGGCGGATCGGAAGGGCGTCCTGCGCGCTTGTTTTCCCGAAACGCGCAGTGTTATGTGCTTGGAAGGCTTGCGCCGCACCGGTCAGAACAAGGGAACCGCATGACGACCATTCTTTCCATCAATGACCTGCGCAAGTCCTATGCTGGCGGGTTCGAGGCGCTGAAAGGCGTATCTCTGGAGATTGAGGAAGGGGAAATTCTAGCGCTGTTGGGGCCTAATGGCGCCGGCAAGACAACGCTGATTTCGACCGTGTGCGGGATCACGACTCCGACCTCTGGATCGGTGTCGGTCGGCGGATACGATATCCAGTCGGACTTTCGGGCTGCGCGCAAAATGATTGGCCTGGTGCCCCAGGAAATAGCGCTGGAGCCGTTCGAAAAGGTTTGGAACACGGTCCGTTTCTCACGCGGCCTCTTTGGTCACGGTCAAGACAATGCCCGGATCGAAGAAATACTGCGTACGCTGTCCCTGTGGGACAAGCGTAACAATGCGATCAAGGAACTGTCCGGCGGGATGAAGCGGCGTGTGCTGATCGCCAAGGCGCTGGCGCATGAACCCCGCGTTCTGTTTCTGGACGAACCCACCGCGGGTGTGGACGTGGAACTGCGCAAGGACATGTGGCAGATCGTGGCCGAGTTGAAACAGGCCGGTGTGACCATCATCCTGACCACGCATTACATCGAAGAGGCCGAGGCCATAGCCGATCGCATTGGCGTCATCGACAAGGGCGAGCTGTTGTTGGTGCAGGACAAGGACGCGCTGATGGCGCAAATGGGGAAAAAGCAGATCGAGGTCATGTTGACAGAACCGATCAGCGCCATTCCCGATGCTTTGTCGGAACATGGCCTGACCCTGAACGGCGCCGGCGACGCGCTGATCTATACCTATGACATTCATGCCGAACGCACCGGTATCACCACCTTGCTGAACGATGTCGCACAGGCGGGACTGGTGTTGCGGGACGTGCAGACCCGGCAATCGAGCCTTGAGGAAATTTTCGTCAATCTGGTGTCGGGAGAGCCGGCATGAACTGGTCCGCCATCGCTGCCATCTACCGGTTCGAAATGGCCCGGTTCTTTCGCACGCTGGCGCAGAGCTTTCTGTCTCCGGTTCTGTCCACGTCGCTGTATTTCGTGGTGTTCGGTACTGCCATCGGCAGCCGGATCCAAGAGGTCGAGGGCGTGTCCTACGGTGCGTTCATCGTACCTGGCCTGATCATGCTGTCGGTCGTGATGCTTGCGATTTCAAACGCTTCGTTTGGCATCTATTTCCCCAAGTTTCTGGGAACGATCTATGAACTGCTTTCCGCCCCGGTCAATTTCATCGAGATCGTGATCGGTTACGTCGGCGCTGCCGCGACCAAGTCGTTGTTTGTCGGGCTCGTGATTTTGATCACGGCCACGTTCTTCGTTGAAATACGGATTGAACACCCTTTTGCCATGGCGGCGTTTCTGATTCTGACCTGCCTCAGCTTCTCGCTTCTGGGCTTCATCATCGGCATCTGGGCCAGCAATTTTGAACAGATGTCACTTGTGCCGCAGCTTGTGGTAACGCCACTGATCTTTCTGGGCGGGACCTTCTATTCGATCTCGATGCTGCCGCCCCTGTGGCAGACAATCACGCTGTTCAATCCGGTTGTCTACCTGATCTCGGGTTTCCGCTGGTCCTTCTATGGTCTGGCTGATGTGCCGATTGTTTTCAGCCTGTTGGCAATCATTGCCTTTACCGGTGGCTGTCTGGCCATCATCGGCTGGATATTCAAAACCGGCTGGCGCATCCGCAGCTAGGGCGTTGCATTTTTGCCCGCAGGATGTGTTATTTTGGTTGTCGTTGCGTTTATGGCCGGAAGGTTCCCTTGTTTAACGGTTTGGCGCACTCTACATCGGCACCCATGAAACTCAGCCTGCCGTTTGTCAAAAAGCCGCCGCTGGTGGCAATTGTCCGTTTGTCCGGTGCCATCGGCATGGCCGGTCGCGCGTCGTTGAACGACACCTCTCTGGCCCCGGTTCTGGAAAAAGCATTCCGCAAGGGAAAACCCGCCGCCGTCGCGCTTGAGGTCAACTCGCCCGGCGGTTCACCGGTGCAGAGCTCGTTGATCGGGGCGCGGATCAGACGTCTGGCGGAAGAACTGGATATTCCCGTTTTTGCCTTTGTTGAAGACGTGGCAGCCTCGGGTGGCTACTGGCTGGCGGCGGCCGCGGATGAGATCTGGGCGGATGACAGTTCGGTGCTGGGCTCGATCGGTGTGATATCGTCGGGCTTTGGCGCGCATGTTCTGTTGGCCCGGCAGGGGGTCGAGCGTCGCGTCCACACGGCGGGGCAGTCCAAATCCATGCTGGACCCGTTTGTGCCGGAAAAGAAAGAGGACGTGGCGCGGCTCAAAGTTTTGTTGGATGACATTCACCAGAATTTCATCACCCATGTGAAAACCCGCCGCAGCGGCAAGCTGGACGACAACGCCGATCTGTTCAACGGCGAGGTCTGGTTGGCGCGCCGCGCGCAGCAGCTTGGGCTAATCGACGGCATCGCGCATCTCAAGCCCAAGATGCAGGAGCGGTTTGGCGACAAGGTAAGGTTCCGCCGCTACGGGCTGCGCAAACCGATCTGGTCGCGGTTTGGGGCTGCATTGGCGCAGGACGCCGTCGCCGGTCTGGAGGAGCGCGCGGCCTATGCGCGTTTCGGTTTGTGACGTGATCATCAAAGCGGTCACTCTGTTTCTGATCGGTATGGTGGTGCTGGCCATGTTCGGTAAGCTGCGCTTTCCCGGTCAAACCCGGCTGAGCTCTGCCAAATGCCCGCGCTGTGGGCGGTTTCGGATCGGCAAGGGCCCCTGTGCCTGTGAAAAAGGAGGCCGCGGATGACGGCGTGGCTGCTTTCCGGCCTTGGGTTGGTGATCCTTCTGCTGGCAGGGGATGCGCTGGTACGAGGTGCAGTGAACCTCAGCCTGCGACTGGGCGTGCCGGCGCTGATCGTCAGCCTGACGATTGTCGCCTTTGGTACCTCGGCACCCGAATTGCTGATTGCCATCAGCGCGGTCAAGGAAAACGCGCCGGGCATCGCGCTGGGCAACGTGGTCGGGTCGAACACCGCCAACATACTGCTGGTCCTTGGCCTGCCCGCGCTGTTGGCCACGCTGCACACAAGCGAGTGTGACAGCCGCAAAAACTATGTCTTCATGCTGATTGCTTCGGTGCTGTTCATTGGACTCGCCTTCTGTGGTGTTTTCAACCTGTTCAGCGGCGCAATTCTGCTGGCGGCGTTGGCGCTGATCCTGATGAATGCCTTTCGCGAGGCAAAGGCCCATCGCAAGGCCTGCGGCGACGCATGTGCCGATGATGATGAGTTGGAGGGTCTTGAGGAAGTCGACCCGGACATGCCGTATTGGAAGCTTTCGGTCTATCTGATCCTGGGATTGATCGGATTGCCTATGGGCGCGCATCTGCTGGTCGAAAACGCAACGGTCATTGCACAGGAATATGGCGTCAGCGAAACGGTGATCGGTCTGACCCTGGTCGCCGTCGGAACCTCGCTGCCGGAACTGGCCACGACGGTGATGGCGGCCCTGCGCAGGCAGGCGGATGTGGCGCTGGGCAATGTGATCGGGTCGAACATGTTCAACCTGCTGGCCATCGTCGGGATTGCCACCCTGTTCGGCCGCATTCCGGTCGATCCCGAGTTTTTGCGCTTTGACCTGTGGGTTATGCTGGGCGCGTCGCTGCTGTTGGTGCCGTTTGTTTTCTTCAAGCGCGACATCACACGCATCTGGGGCGTGATTTTGACCCTGCTCTATGTGGCTTATATCGCCGTCTTGCTGGCGTGATCTGATCGACGGAGGCCCCAATGACCCGAGCTTTGGTAACCGGTGCCGGACAGCGATTGGGGCGGGCCATGGCGCTGTATCTGGCGCAGCGCGGATATGATGTTGCGATCCACTATGTTTCGTCGCGCGAGGGAGCAGACGAAACCGTCCGTGAGATC
Source organism: Ruegeria sp. AM4 (assembly GCF_056540665.1). Classification (NCBI taxonomy): domain Bacteria; kingdom Pseudomonadati; phylum Pseudomonadota; class Alphaproteobacteria; order Rhodobacterales; family Roseobacteraceae; genus Ruegeria; species Ruegeria sp. AM4. The sequence continues at coordinate 87,668 of NZ_JBQFXD010000005.1, forward strand.
CAGGCGCTGGGCAGAAACGCGGTCGCGCTGCATGCGGATCTGCTGGACGAAGATCAGGTCAACGCCCTGTTGCCGCGCGCTGCCGATGACTTGGGCGGGGCGATCACCTGCCTCGTCAACAACGCCTCGATTTTTGAGTATGACAATATCCATACGGCAACCCGGCAAAGCTGGGACCGACATATGGACAGCAACCTCAGGGCGCCGTTTGTGCTGACGCAGGCCATGTCCGAACAGGGGCTGGAACCGGTAACGGACGACGCGGGCGAGCCTGTCGCCACAGGCCTGATCGTCAATATGGTCGACATGCGGGTGCGAAAACTGACGCCCGAGTTCATGACCTACACGATTGCCAAGATGGGCCTGTGGGCATTGACGCGGACTGCGGCTCAGGCGCTGACCCCGGCGATCCGGGTAAATGCAATCGGCCCAGGCCCAACATTGCGCGGCCATCGTCAGAGCCAGGGGCACTTCGACGCGCAACGCCGGAACACGGTGCTGGAACGCGGTGCGAACCCATCGGACATCACTGCTGCTTTGGGGTATTTTCTGGACGCCCATGCGGTCACCGGGCAGCTATTATGCGTCGATGGTGGCCAGCATCTGGTCTGGCAAACTGCAGATGTTCTGGGCGTTGAATAGGTAAAACTCGTACAAGTTTTGCACCGCTCTCGATCCTGTTACAGGTCCGTTACAAAATTGTCTTGTTTTTCATACACTTGTTTCATATCGAAAAAAATATCGTTGGAAAGCAATGGGTTAAGTATCTGCCTATTTTTTAGGCAGATCAGGGAAAGGGCAATGATTCAAGGGAAAATCCAAGGTGTGAAAAACTTATCTGCACAGTTATCCACAGAAACCGTGGATTTGTTTCCTCTTGATCTGAGTGGCGCAAGATTGCAGCCATCGCCAGAGAATCATATTTCAAGGTTATGACAGCACAGGGCGATTCAGATTCGGACACTCAGCAGACCGGCTATGCCTGTATCCAGCGCTATGTGAAGACGCTGGACAGCTCGCCTGGGGTCTATCGGATGCTGGATGGGGACAGCCGGGTTCTCTACGTGGGCAAGGCCCGCAATCTTCGCGCGCGGGTGTCGAACTATGCACGGCCGGGTCACTCGGGTCGGATCGAACAGATGATCGCCGCGACTTCGTCGATGATGTTTCTGACAACCCGCACGGAAACCGAGGCGCTGTTGCTGGAACAGAACCTGATCAAGCAGCTAAAACCCAAATACAACGTTCTGCTGCGGGACGACAAAAGCTTTCCCAACATTCTGGTGGCCAAGGATCACGCCTTTCCGCAGATCAAGAAACATCGCGGGGCCAAAAAGGAAAAGGGGGCTTATTTCGGGCCCTTTGCCAGCGCCGGTGCGGTGAACCGGACGCTGAACCAGCTGCAAAAGGCTTTCCTGCTTCGCAATTGCTCGGATTCGATGTTTGAAAGCCGCACGCGTCCCTGTTTGCTCTATCAGATCAAGCGCTGCTCGGGGCCATGCGTTGATCTGATTTCCGAAGGCGATTACCGCGAAAGCGTACGGGATGCCGAGCGGTTTCTGTCAGGGCGGTCCACAAAGGTGCAAGAGGAACTGGCCGAGCAGATGATGGCCGCCTCTGAGGCGATGGAGTTCGAACGCGCGGCCGGCCTGCGCGACCGTATCCGGGCGCTGACGCAGGTGCAGACCTCTCAGGGTATCAACCCGCGCGGTGTGGCCGAGGCGGATGTGATTGGCCTTTATATGGACAGCGGTCAGGCCTGCGTTCAGGTGTTTTTCATCCGCGCAAATCAGAACTGGGGCAACAAGGACTTTTACCCTCGGGTTGGCCCGGACGTGTCGGCGGCCGAGGTGATGGAGGCGTTCCTGGGCCAGTTCTACGACAACAAGGAACCGCCCCGGCAGCTGATCTTGTCGAACGGGATCGAAAACGCTGATCTGATGCAGCAGGCGCTGTCGGAAAAGGCTGGTCGGAAGGTCGAGATTCTGGTGCCGCAGCGGGGCGAGAAACAGGAATTGGTGGCGGGTGCGCTGCGCAACGCGCGCGAGTCTCTGGCCCGGCGTATGTCAGAAAGCGCGACTCAGGCCAAGCTGCTGCGCGGCGTGGCCGAGGCCTTTGATCTGGATGGTCCGCCGTCCCGGATCGAGGTCTATGATAACAGCCATATTCAGGGCACCAACGCGGTGGGCGGGATGATTGTGGCCGGGCCCGAAGGGTTCATGAAAAACGCATATCGCAAGTTCAACATCCGCGGTGACGACCTGACGCCCGGCGACGATTTCGGCATGATGAAAGAGGTCCTGACCCGTCGCTTTACCCGCTTGCAAAAGGAAGATCCTGACCGCGACAAGGGGATGTGGCCCGACCTGCTGCTGATTGACGGCGGCGCCGGTCAGGTGAGCGCGGTACACGAGATCATGGTTGAGCATGGTGTCGAAGACATCCCGATGGTCGGCGTAGCCAAAGGTGTCGACCGCGATCACGGCAAGGAAGAGTTTCACCGCACCGGCCAGCGCCCCTTTGCCCTGAAACGCAATGACCCGGTTCTGTACTTCATACAGCGCTTGCGGGACGAGGCGCATCGCTTTGCCATTGGCACCCATCGGGCCAAACGGGCCAAAGCGGTGGGCGCGACCCCGCTGGACGAAATCCCCGGCGTAGGTGCTGCGCGCAAACGGGCTTTGCTGGCACATTTTGGCAGTGCAAAAGCGGTCAGCCGGGCCAATCTGGCCGATCTGAAGGCGGTTGAGGGGATATCAGCGGGGCTGGCGCAAAAGGTCTATGACTTCTTTCACGACAAGGGCTAGGCCCGCCGACCGCGCCACAGAATATAGAGGCCCGATGCCACGATCAGTGCGCTGCCGACCCACATGGTCCGGGTCAGCTGCTCTCCGAACAGAGCGACACCCAGCCCGATCCCGAACAGCAGGCGCGAATAGCGAAACGGCGTGACCGCTGAAACCTCGCCCGTCCGCATCGCCTTCATCAGAGCGCTGTAGGCAACCACACCCAGGGCCACTGCGCCGGTCAGATACAGGCTTGTACCAAACGATGCCGGTTGTGCCGGTGTACCCTCGATCGGCCAATAGGCAAGGCCCGCTACAATGATGCAAAGAAACCCGTAGAACCCCAGAACCTCGGTGCCCAAGGTGGCTGGGGCGGCGCGGCTTGCCAGATCGCGCCCGGCAAAGCCGAACATTCCAAGGACCGCAAGCAGCGATAGTGCAGAAAAGCTCTGACCGGTGGGTTGGATTACGATCACCACACCGATCATACCGATCAGGATCGCGCTCCAGCGTCGCCACCCGACGGTTTCGCCAAAAAACAACGCTGCCCCGGCGACGACAACTAGCGGGGTGGCCTGCAATATCACTGTGGCCGAGGACAAAGGCGTCAGCGCGATGGCCAGCACATAGAGCAGCCGACCCAGAATCTCGAAGACGACGCGTATCAACATCGGTCGTGATAAAACATCCGGGTGCAGCAGCGGCGTGCCACGAACACGGGCCACAAACCCGAAGATCAGCGTCCCGCCCAGCCCAAACAGAACCAGGATCTGCCAGATCGGCAAATGCGCCGATGCACCCTTCAGCAACGCATCTTCAGCGGCAAAACACGCCATCGCGGCGATCATCCAGCCGCTGCCGATCAGGTTCGACCGGGGGTCGGTTTGAATATGCGTTGTCATAAGGAGAGCGCTCTTGGCCAGTTACCGGCGCAATCTGGCGGGAAACCAGCGCCGAGCCAAGCGATAACCGGTTGATGCGACGAACTGTGGCGTTTTGGCCAAGCGTTTGGCAACGGAGCAGATTTTTATCGCCCTGTCTTTTATGTCCGTGACCAGCACTGTAGGGTCCGTTGCATGAAGTGGAACTTGCCGAATATCCTGACCGTCCTGCGCCTTTTGGCCGCCCCCGGTCTGGCCATCATGTTTCTGTATTTCACCCGACCCTATGCAGACTGGTTCGCCTTGATCCTGTTCCTGTCGGCGGCGATCACCGACTGGTTCGACGGGTATCTGGCGCGCGCCTGGAAGCAGGAAACCAAGATCGGGGCGATGCTTGATCCGATCGCCGACAAGGCGATGGTGGTCATCGCGCTGATGATCCTTGTGGGATATTCCGCCGAACACTGGACGCCCTGGCTGGTGCTGCCCGCAACCGTGATCCTGTTTCGCGAGGTGTTCGTCTCGGGCCTGCGCGAATATCTGGGGGACGTGGCCGGAACGCTGAAAGTGACGAAGCTGGCGAAATGGAAAACCACCGCGCAGATGGTTGCGATTGCCGTTCTGTTTTCACAGGGGATATTCGAGCACCATTTTGTCATGGGTTCATTCGGGATGGACGCTGCGACGTTGGATCAGGTGCTGAATGGTGAAATTGAGGATGTGAACGGGTTGCGCAGGCATCTGGAAGGGATGTTCTGGTCGGGGCGGATCGGGTTGTGGTTGCTGTGGATCGCGGCAACGCTGACATTGATCACGGGCTATGACTACCTACGTAAAGCCATGCCTCATCTGAAGGAGAGCTGAACGGATGGATGTGCTGTATTTTGCCTGGGTGCGAGAGCGTATCGGCATCCCCAAGGAACGGGTCGAGACCAGCGCGGCCACCGTGTCCGACCTTGTGGCTGAACTCAGCGCCCGCGAAGACCGCTATGCCGCAGCGTTCGCGGATATCTCGGCCCTGCGGGTGGCACTGGATCAGGAATTGTCCGATTTCGATGCGCCGCTATCCGGTGTGCGCGAGGTCGCATTCTTTCCGCCGATGACGGGCGGCTGAACCTATGCGTATCGCGGTTCAGGAACACCCGTTCGATTTGGGGGCCGAATCCAACGCCTTTGCCGAAGGCAGCGCCGCAAACGGGGCAATTGTGACCTTTACCGGTGTGGTGCGCGATCTGGCCAGCGGCGATCTGGATGTGATGGAGATCGAGCATTATCCCGGCATGACCGAACGCGCCCTGACCAAGATCGCGCAAGAGGCGCAAGCGCGGTGGTCGCTGGGCGATGTGCTGGTGATCCACCGACATGGTCGGTTGGCACCCGGTGACCGGATCATGATGGTCGCCACAGCTGCTCGGCACCGTAAGGACGCGTTTGAGGCGGCCGAGTATCTGATGGATTATCTGAAATCCCGGGCACCGTTCTGGAAGAAGGAAATTACCAGATCCGGCGCAGAATGGGTGGACGCCAAGGACGAAGACGAAGACGCGCTGACCCGCTGGTAGCTGGGTCAGTCCGCGTTGTTGATGCGCCCGCGCAGTTCTTCAGCCTCTTGCCGGGCGGCGCGCAGCCCGTCCATTGCCGCAGACAGTTCAGCTTCGGTTTGCGTCAGTTGGTTGGTCAGTTCAGCCTCACGCTGTTGCAGATAGGTGATCGCCTGATCGCGGGTTTCCTCGGCCTCGTGCAATTCCTGGCTCATGCGGTCCAGATCGGCCACGTCGCTTTGGCGGACGCGCGACAGGCGGTGGGCAAGCCAGTTGGCGAACCAGCCCATGCAGAAGGCTGCGAACAGGATGACGGCGGTGGCGATGACAAACTCGATTCTGTTCAACTTACTGTTCCCCTGCATCCGTTTCGGCTGCGTCCGCGTCCGATGTTTCGGCTTCTGTTTCTTCTGATCCAGATTCCAGCGCTTCAAGCCCGGTTTCCGTTTGTTCGGTCGGTTCAGGGCGGATCAGTACAAACTCGATCCGCCGGTTTTCCTCGCGGCCTTCCTCGGAATCGTTGTCGGCGATAGGCTGCGTTTCCCCATAGCCCACGGCGGAATAGCTAGAGGTCGGTATCCGTCGCCCGCGCAATTCATTCAGGATGGACTGCGCCCGGGCCTGGCTAAGCTGCTGGTTCATCTCTTCGCGGCCTTGGCTGTCGGTGTGGCCTTGAATCTCCAGCCGGATCGGGCCGCATTCGCGCAGGATATCGGCAATTCGGTTCACAGTCTCGCGAGAGTCAGCGGCAATCGTGGCTGAGCCCGGCTCGAACGCGATTTTACTGCCGGTCTGGATCTCGGCGATCTGGGCTTCGCATTGTTCAGGATCAGGTGGCGCATCTTGGGGTTCCGGAGGGGTCACATAGGTGATCGCCAGGTTGAAATCCTGCGCGTCGCCCAATTGCTCAGACAGTTGACCCGCTATGCGTGCCTTTGCGTCCGGGTCATGGCTGATACCGGCAAGCTCAACCAGATCGGGGGTGACTGTCAGGGCTCCATTATGCAGTTGCGACAGCGCATCCAGCCCGGCCAGAACGCGTACGGACCAATCAGCGGGCAGGTCGGTGACAACACGCGTGGCCATATAGACCTGTTCAGAACCAAAAGCGGCCTGGGCGAAACTGTCGACCATGTCCCGAAGCGTTTCGTCGCCAAGGCGACCGCGCAGTTGAACCAGACCTTCCGGGCTACGGGTCGCGGTAAACTCAACCGGGCCGCTTTGGTCTTCTATTTCGGGTTCGGGCAGTACCGCGTGCAGTACAAATACTTCGGGCAGGGCCGTTTCCAGTTCACCGACGACGCGGTCAAAAAGGGCCGGACTGACCCCTTGCGCTGCAACCAGCGTGATGTCCGCATCAGACAGGGTCACCGATCCCTGCCCAAGCTCGGAAAGTGCCCGGATACTCAGTTGAGCGGCATTGGCCCATCTCGGCGACGGAACCCCAAGACCGATGGTGCAGGAATAGGGACCGGACAGACTGGCCTTTTGCGCCGCTTCGATAATCTGGTCTCGGGCGTCTTCGTCCTGAGCCGAACAGGCGTCGAACTGTCCGCCTTCTTCGTTGATCAGGTACCGCAACGTGAACGGCGTGATCACCGGACGTGGGGCCGAGATCGACAGGCCGATGCGCAGGCTGGGCGGCGCAGCGCGGGTCAGGTTCTGTTCCAGCCGTTCCTTTTCCTGCTGGCTGTCGGCGATTGCCGTGATCCGAACCAAACCGGGGCTTGCGGATATCTTGGCGCGCGGCAGATCGGACAGCGCTTTGATCGCGTAGTCCAGCGCAACATCCCAACCCTGCGGAGCGGGATGGTTTGCTGTCTCTAGCAGGTCCGAAACCGATCCGCCCGATTCCAGGCGTTCGAGACGCGCCATCAAGGCGGCGCGGTCTTCGCTGGACGGGATCAGGCCGATGAGAGAAATGCCGCTGTCATTGCGCAGAATTTCAGCCGAGAATTTGGGCGGGGCAAGATTGGCGGTTGGCGCCACTTGCATTTCGTCAATCACGCGCGAGGTGTCCACTTCGGTTCCCGCTGCGGTCAGGGCATTGAACCGTATCGCCTCGCTTGGGGCGGTTCCGGTTAGAACAACACGCAGGCCATCCGATTCGACCTCGGCCCAGTCATGCCCCTGAAGGTCCAGCGCGCGGCGCACGGCCAGTTCCGAAGCGTCCTCGATCCGGGTAACAGCCAGCCCTGCGCCGACAAGGCAAAGCACTGCGGACACGGCAAATATCAGGGCGACGGCGATTGCATAGGGCAGGCGCATTGGGTGGATCGAGACTCCTCGGGTCGTCTGGTCCCGGACTCATACCGAGCCCGGGCGCGAGGTGCAATCAGAGCAAAAGTGCGACGCAGAGGAAGATAAGCGGAATAAGGCCGGTGTCGCGGTTCGAACGGAACAATTGCAGCAGCTTGGCATTGTCTTCGGTATCCAGCCCGCGCAATTGCCATGCCATATGCCACCCCATCGCCCAGGGCCCGGCCAGAGCCACGGCAAGCGCAAGAATCGAAGCCTGTGGCAAGGCGGCGTCGATAATGGCCAACCCCATCAGCCCGACTGTCAGCACCAGAAAGTACTTGAGCCATGTCGCCGTATCCGAACCGAACAGACGGGCGGTGGATTTGACCCCGATCAGTTCGTCATCTTCGGCATCCTGATGGGCGTAAATCGTGTCGTAAAACAGAGTCCATGCCATCCCGGACAGGTATAGTGTAATGGCTGGCCAGCCGAGGGTCCCGCTGTGCGCTGTCCAAGCCAGCAAGGCGCCCCAATTGAAGGCCAATCCCAAGAAGGCTTGCGGCCACCACGTGAACCGCTTGGCAAAGGGATAGATCGTGACCGGTAACAGCGCCAGCACCCCCATGGCGATGGCGGCGCGGTTGAAGGTCAGCAGAATCACCAGTGCCAGCAGAGACTGCAACCCCATCCAGATAACTGCCTGCCGTACACTGACCTGACCCGAAGGGATCGGGCGCGAGCGTGTCCGTTCAACCTGCCCGTCAATGTCGCGGTCGGTAATGTCGTTCCAGGTACATCCCGCCCCGCGCATCAGGAAGGCCCCGATGGCACAGCCGATGGCGATCCACAAATCCTCCCACCGCGGATTGCCATCGCTGAGAATTGCCAATGCCAGCCCCCACCAGCAGGGGATCAGCAGCAGCCATGTTCCGATCGGTCGGTCAGCGCGGCTCAGGCGCAAGTAGGGGCGGGCAAATGCGGGCGCATACGTATCGACCCAGTTGCCGGATACGGCGTCAGCAACCTGACCGTCTGGTGTTGGGGCATTGCCTTGCATATGTAAGGTCTCATGAGTGCAAAGATCAGACTGTATGTAGAGCACGCTCTGGGTCCGGGGCAATCGGTAGAATTGACGCGCGAACAGGCCCATTACCTGTTCGGTGTCATGCGTCTGGCTGTTGGCGGGCAGGTGGCGCTGTTCAATGGCAAGGAAGGCGAATGGCTGGCCGAGGTCGCCGAGGCAGGCAAACGCGGTGGAGTTCTGACCTGCATCGAGCAGACAAAGCCGCTGCAACTGCCGCCCGATCTGTGGTTCCTGTTCGCGCCGATCAAAAAGGCGCGCACGGATTTCATCGTTGAAAAGGCGGCGGAAATGGGCGCGGCGCGTATCCTGCCTGTGCAGACCGAGTTCACCAATTCCGAACGCATCCGTCAGAACCGCTTGCAGGCGCATGCCGTCGAGGCCGCTGAACAATGTGGCGGCACTTTTGTTCCCGAAGTTGCTGATCTTCAACGCCTGGACCGGGTCCTCGACACCTGGCCCGAAAAGCGTCAGTTGATGTTCTGCAACGAGGCCGAGGTCGGCTCGGCCCTGCGATTGGCTGCCAATGAACAAGGTCAGCCCTGGGCGATTCTGATCGGACCCGAGGGCGGTTTTTCCGACCGTGAACGTGCGCGCTTGACCAGCTTGCCCTATGCCCATGTGGTCAGCCTAGGCCCACGCATCCTGCGCGCGGATACGGCGGCAGTGGCGGCGCTGACGATGTGGCAACAGGCATTGGGAGACTGGTCGTGACATGGCGGCTGGCGCAAGAGGCCGACCTGCCTGCGATTGACGCGTTCCTGTCTCGCCACATCCAGACGTCGATGTTTCCTCTTGCCAACCTGCGCGACTTTGGGCTGCGTGGCGCAGACCCGCGTTCGGTAAATGTCTGGCTGCTGGGCGATGGTCCCCGCGCGATCTTTGCAATCACCAACGAGGGGATGGTTCTGCCGCAATGCCCCGACTGTTCGGACGATGAATTGGAGGCGGCCATTGCCCTGATCCGGGGGCGCAGTCTGTTTGGCATCGCCGCCGAGGCCGGTCAGGCCCGGCGCATCATGCGCCTTGCAGGGTGGGAAGAGCGACCAGCGACCCTGAACAGTGACGAGCCGGGATTTCACCTGAATTTGAGCGCGCTTTCGGTTCCGAATACCAAAGGGGCCAAATTGGTGCCAATGGGCGACGTTGATCTGGAGGTGACGCAGGGTTGGCGACAAAGCTATCTGATCGAGGCGATGGATTTCGACGTGCAGCGCGCCACGCATCAGGCTGCCATTGACATCGCCGCTTACATCGAACGGAATTCGCATCGTGCCCTGCTGATAGATGGTCAGCCGGTGGCAATGACCGGATTCAACGCCCGTCTGCCCGAAACCGTCCAGATTGGCGGCGTCTATACACCTCCGGAATTGCGGGGGCGCGGCTATGCAAGGCTTGCGGTCGCACTGCATCTGGTCGAGGCGCGCGATGCTGGCGCAAGCCGCGCAGTTCTGTTTGCGGCTTCCGATTCCGCCGCGCGTGCTTATATGGCAATAGGATTCGAACCCGCAGGGCAGTATTCGCTGATCCTGTTCAGAAACCCGAAGGACCCGGCATGAGCTTTATCCGACCCGAAGCCAAACTGACCCTGTGGCGCTGGCGCGAGGTTCTGGTGGCCGCAGTTATTCTGCTTGTTGGCCTCAGTTGGTACAGCGGCCCTGGCGGTTTGCTGGGCTGGTTGGGTCTGGTGCTGGTGGCGGTGGCGTTTGCACTGGCGGTCGTTGGCGTTCAGCGGGCACGGTTCCGCACCGGCGCGGGCGGCCCCGGTGTTGTGACCGTTGACGAAGGTCAGATCACCTATCTGGGCCCACTGGACGGCGGTATCGTCGCGGCGCGCGAGATTGAGCGTCTGGCGCTCGACCCGACCTCAAGCCCCGCGCATTGGGTGTTGGAACAGCCCGGTCAGCCATTGCTTCACATTCCGGTGAACGCAGAAGGGGCCGAGGCATTATTCGACGTATTCTCCAGCCTCCCCGGCCTGAAAACCGAGCAGATGTTGTCGGAATTGAAAGGCTCTGCCGCGCATCCGGTGGTGATCTGGGAACGCACGCCTTCGCGGCCAGCACATCTCAGGCTGCATTGACACTTGCGCGGTTTCCGCTCAGGACTGACCGCCAAGATAGACACATCAGGATCGGAGCACGGGTCACATGTCCATCCCCCAGTCCGGCGGCGGACCGATCGAACGCCACGAGCAACTTGCCGAATATCTGGAATCGGGCTGCAAGCCCAAGGAAGATTGGCGCATTGGCACCGAGCATGAGAAGTTCGGCTATTGCAAGGATACGCTGAAACCACTGCCCTTTGAGGGCAAACGCTCGATCGTGGCGGTTCTCGAAGGTTTGCGCGACCGCCACGGCTGGACCGAGGTGCGCGAGGCCGGCCATCTGATCGGTCTGGAAAAGGACGGGGCCAATGTCAGTCTGGAACCCGGTGGCGCGCTCGAGCTGTCGGGGGCACCGCTGGAAACCATCCACGAGACCTGCGACGAGGTGAACACCCATCTGCGTGAGGTCAAGGACATCGCCGACGAGATCGGTGTGGGTTTCATCGGTCTGGGCGCGGCCCCGATCTGGACCCATGATGAAATGCCGTTGATGCCCAAGGGCCGCTATCGGCTGATGAACGACTATATGGAAAAAGTCGGCACCATGGGTCGTGCCATGATGCGGCGCACCTGCACGGTTCAGGTCAATATCGACTTTGGGTCCGAGGCCGACATGGTGCAGAAACTGCGCGTGGCGCTGGCCTTGCAGCCGGTGGCAACGGCGTTGTTTGCGAACTCGCCCTTCTTTGAGGGCAAGGTGAACGGCCAGAAAAGCTGGCGCAGCTATATCTGGCGACATCTGGACGATGCGCGTACCGGCATGCTCCCCTTCGTGTTCGAGGAAGGGTTCGGGTTCGAGCGTTACGTTCAGTACGCGCTCGATGTTCCGATGTATTTTGTTTATCGCGACGGCCAGTATATCAACGCGCTTGGCATGTCCTTCCGCGACTTCCTGAAGGGCAAGCTGCCTGCCCTACCTGGAGAAACGCCTACCCTGTCTGACTGGGCCGACCACCTGACCACTGCTTTCCCCGAAGCGCGGATCAAGAAATTCATGGAAATGCGCGGGGCCGATGGCGGACCGTGGCGGCGTCTGTGCGCTCTGCCTGCGTTCTGGGTGGGTCTGACCTATGATCAGGGCGCGTTGGACGCGGCCTGGGATCTGGTCAAGGGCTGGGACGCCGAAACCCGCGAGGCTCTGCGCGTTGGTGCCGCCGCCGAAGGGTTGCAGGCCCAGGTGGGCAATATCAACATGCATGATCTGGCGCGCGAGGTTGTTGCAATCTCTGAGGCCGGTCTGAAATCCCGAGCCCGTCCCGGTGCCGGTGGTCTGGTCCCGGATGAGACGCATTTCCTGAACGCGCTCAAAGACAGTATCGAATCCGGCAAGGTCCCGGCAGATGAGTTGCTGGAACACTACAATGGCGACTGGAACGGCGACCTGACCCGGATTTTCCCCGAATACAGCTATTGATCCACCCGGTCCCGCTTGCATTCGCAGGGCGGGGCCGATAGCAGGTTGGCGACCAAATTCAGAGGGCGTCATGGACGATCTTAAGGCAAAATATCTGGGCCAAATCTCCGAAGCGGGCGACGAAAACGCGCTTGAGGCGATCCGCGTCGCGGCTGTTGGCAAAAAAGGCGAGGTCGCGCTGAAGATGCGCGAGCTGGGCAAGATGACCCCCGAGGAACGTCAGGTCGCAGGCCCCGCGCTGAACGCCCTGAAGGATGAGATCAATTCGGCCCTGTCCGCCAAAAAGTCCGCCCTGGCCGATGCCGCACTGGATGAGCGTCTGCGCACCGAGTGGCTGGATGTGACCCTGCCGACCCGCCCGCGCCGTCAGGGCTCGATCCATCCGGTCAGCCAGGCGACCGAGGAGCTGACGGCGATCTTTGCCGAACTGGGTTTTTCGGTGGCCGAAGGGCCGCGCATTGAGGACGATTGGTACAATTTCGACGCCCTGAACATCCCCGGCCATCACCCCGCGCGGGCCGAGATGGACACGTTCTACATGCACCGCGCCGAGGGCGATAACCGCCCGCCGCATGTGCTGCGCACCCATACCTCGCCGGTGCAGATCCGCTCGATGGAGAAACAGGGCGCACCGATCCGAGTGATCTGTCCGGGCGGCGTGTACCGCGCCGACTATGACCAGACCCACACACCGATGTTCCATCAGGTTGAGGGGCTGGCCATCGACAAGGACATTTCGATGGCGAACCTGAAATGGGTTCTGGAAGAGTTCGTGAAGGCGTTCTTCGAGGTCGACGATGTTGAGTTGCGCTTCCGCGCCTCGCACTTCCCCTTCACCGAACCATCGGCCGAGGTCGATATCCGCTGTTCCTGGGATAACGGTCAGCTGAAGATCGGTGAGGGCGACGATTGGATGGAGATTCTGGGCTCGGGCATGGTCCACCCCAAGGTGATCGCCGCCGGAGGAATCGACTCCGAGGTTTATCAGGGCTTTGCGTTTGGGATTGGTATCGACCGTCTGGCGATGCTGAAATATGGCATCCCGGATTTGCGGGCGTTCTTTGATTCCGATCTGCGCTGGCTGCGTCACTACGGGTTTGCAGCGCTGGATATGCCGAACCTGCATGGTGGTTTGTCGCGGTGAGTTGGGAGACTGCACTCATTGGCCTAGGTGGTGTTATTCTGAGTGCGGTCAGTTTTTTGTTCGGGAGAGTATTCTCGCAATCCGAAAAAATCTTGGATCGTAAGCGAGAGGCTTATCGAGATTTCCTGAAATCCTGTCCAAGCCCAAATGAAGCGCATTTATTGGACGCCGATTTGCCGGTGGAGATGCAACGCGAAACGGGAATTCTGACGCTATATGCCTCTCACGACGCGTTAAAGTTTGCGGGAGAGTACTTCCAAGTATTTGCAGATTCTCAGCTAGAGTTATCCGAAGTTCAGACACCGGGCCACCCGACCTATTTGAAAGTGCTGACGGCGTACAATCGAATGGTCTGGGCAATGAGGGTAGACGTGATGACTTGGTCTGTCTTTGCACCCAAGCGAAGCGCTCGCCAATTTAGACCAGACGGTAGCACTGAATTAGCCAATCGCACGACTGATTGAATTCTCCACCAGCGCAACGTTTGAATCACACACGGAATTGGCCAGCATAAATTGCCCAATACAAGCCGAGGGTCGCCATCCCGCGGTCTGGCGATGGCGCGGCTTGGTGTTTTGGTTGGATACCGGGTGGGTGCCGGGCTGAAGCCCGGCCTACGTCCGGCCTACACCGATATGTTATGTGACAGTGCGGAAAGTCCCGTTAGGGTCGGGCGCATGATCTATCGACTGATTTGCCTTTTCCTGCTGGTCGCAACACAAGCCCTCGCCGTGGATACTTGCCATGGCGAGACCGCCTGTAACCTCGGCGAGCGCTCATACCATGTGCTGGAACCGGACGGGTGGGACGGCGAAACGCCGCTGCCTGTGCTGCTGCACTTTCACGGTTGGGCACGGCAGGGGGATGTTGTGGTCAATCATCAACGGATCGCGGGCGCGACCAAGCTGCGCGGCGTTTTGCTGGTGGCTCCGAACGGGTTGGGAAAAAGCTGGGACTTCTGGTCGGCGGATACCCGTGACGTGCCCTTTGCGGACCGGGTTCTGGAGGATGTCGCCAGACGCTATCCAATTGACCGCGAGCGCATTTACGTCTCGGGCTATTCCTTTGGTGGCGCGATGGCGTGGCGCTATGTCTGTCAGTCGGGCAATGATATTGCCGCGCTTTTAGCGGTGGCGGGTAGCATTCGCCAGACCGAGGATTGCCCGCAGGCTCCGCGCGAGGCGCGCCATGTGCACGGGACCGACGACAAGGTGATGGATTTCCCCTTTGGTCCCGGTGGCGACACGACCTATCCGGTGGCCTTGTGGCGGGCCAAATATGACTGCAACGGTGCCACCCCGCGCGGCGACTGGAGCGTCGAGCCGTTCCTGACGCTCACCCGCGTGGAATGGACCGATTGCACGACAGGACAAGTGGTGTTGGACATCCATCCCGGTGGGCATTTCATCCCCCATGGCTGGATCGGGCGGCAGTTGGACGAGCTTTTGGGCCGCACCCCCACCTATCCCTGACGCGCAGCGCTTGCACCTTGGCGCAATCTTTGCCATTGCCTGTGCCGAACGGATGTTTGCCCAAAAAGGCTCGTAGCAATGAAATTCACTCTGTCCTGGCTGAAAGACCACCTCGACACGGATGCTTCGGTTGATGAGATCGCTGAGGCGCTGACCGATCTTGGGCTTGAGGTCGAAGAGATCGTCAACCCGGCCGACCGGCTGTCGGGCTTTACGCTGGGCCATGTGAAACATGCCGAGAAGCACCCCGATGCCGACAAGCTGCGCGTTTGTACGGTTGAAACCGACGAGGGTGATCTGCAAATCATCTGTGGCGCACCAAACGCGCGCGAGGGGATCACCGTCGTCGTTTGCAAACCGGGCATGTACATTCCCGGTCTCAACCTGACCATTAGCGTCGGCAAAATCCGGGGTGTTGAAAGCTTTGGCATGATGGCGTCCGAGCGCGAGTTGGAGCTGTCGGATGAGCATGACGGCATCATCGAATTGCCCTCGGGGCAGGTCGGGGACCGGTTCGTCGACTGGCTGGCCGAGAACGAGCCGTCCAAGGTCGACCCGATGATCGAGATCGCGATCACCCCGAACCGTCCGGATGCGCTGGGCGTGGCCGGGATCGCGCGTGATTTGGCAGCCCGTGGGTTGGGCAAGCTGAAAGAGCGCGACTATGTGCCGGTTCCGGGGGATTTCGAGAGCCCGATCAAGGTGACGATTGACGAAGATACTCTGGACGGCGCACCGCATTTCACCGGGCGTCTGATCAAGGGCGTCAAGAACGGTCCCAGCCCGCAATGGTTGCAGGATCAACTGAAGGCAATCGGTCTGCGCCCGATTTCGGCGCTGGTTGATATCACCAACTACATGACCTTCGACCAGAACCGCCCGCTGCACGTGTTCGACGCCGATAAGGTGCGCGGCAACCTGCGGGTGCACCGTGCCAAGGGCGGTGAGAAACTGGTGGCGTTGGACGAGAAGGAATACACCCTTCAGCCTAGCATGATGGTGATTTCCGACGACAAAGGCGCGGAATCCATTGCCGGGATCATGGGCGGTGAAGAAACCGGTTGTACCGAGGACACCGTGAACGTGTTTCTGGAAAGTGCGTTCTGGGATCATGTGCAGATCGCCCTGACGGGGCGGGCGCTCAAGATCAACTCGGACGCGCGGTATCGGTTCGAACGTGGCGTCGATCCGGAATATACACGGGAAGGGCTGGAACAGGCGACACAGATGATCCTCGACATTTGCGGTGGCGAGGCATCGAATGTTGTTGAGGCAGGCAAGGCCCCGGATCACTCGCGTGCTTACCGGCTGGATGCGGCGCGGGTGCAATCGCTGGTCGGGATGGATATTCCCGAAAGCGAGCAGCGCCAGACGCTGACCCGTCTTGGGTTCCGTCTGGATGGTGAGATGGCCTATGTGCCAAGCTGGCGCCCTGATGTCATGGGCGAAGCTGATCTGGTAGAAGAGGTTGCCCGGATTGCCTCGCTGACCAAATTGCAGGGCAAACCGCTGCCGCGCGTGACTGAGGGCATTCCCAAGCCGGTCATGACACCTGCGCAGCGCCGCCAGTCGATGGCTCGGCGGACCTGTGCGGCGTTGGGATACAATGAATGTGTGTCCTACACCTTTATCGATCAAGCATCGGCGGCGCTGTTTGGCGGTGGTGATGAGGTCACGCAGCTGGAAAACCCAATCTCTTCCGAGATGAGCCATATGCGACCGGACCTGTTGCCGGGCCTGCTGCAAGCCGCTGCCCGCAATCAGGCACGCGGATATGTGGACCTCGCGTTGTTCGAGGTTGGGCCAGTGTTCCACGATGGCGAGCCGGGTGAGCAGCAGACGCAGATTGCGGGATTGCTGGTTGGGGCCAGTGGCCCCAAAGACGTACATGGTGCCGCGCGTGCGGTCGATGTGTTCGACGCCAAGGCGGATGCCGAGGCTGTGCTGGCGGCCATCGGCGCACCTGCTAAGGTTCAAATTCTGCGCGGTGGTGATGCCTGGTGGCATCCGGGCCGTCATGGCAAGATCTGTCTGGGTCCGAAAAAAGTGCTGGGCGTGTTTGGCGAATTGCACCCGCGTGTGTTGCAGGCGATGGACATCAAGGGCGCCGCCGTGGCCTTTACCATCTGGCCGGATCAGGTTCCGTTGCCACGCAAGTCGGGTGCGACACGCTCGGCGTTGGAATTGCGCGATTTGCAGGCGGTCGAGCGCGATTTTGCCTTTGTCGTCGACGCGGATGTCGAGGCTCTGACGCTGGTCAACGCAGCGGCGGGCGCGGACAAGGCGCTGATCGAAGAGGTGCGCGTGTTCGACGAGTTTATCGGCGGCAGTCTCGGCGACGGCAAAAAATCCCTTGCCATCACTGTGCGCATGCAGCCGTCCGAGGCCACGCTGAAGGAGAAGGACATCGAGGCCGTCAGCGCAAAGATTGTCGAGAAGGTCGCCAAGGCGACCGGCGGCACTCTGCGCGGCTGAGGTCGGATCGCCTCCGGCGGGAGTATTTTTGAAAAGATGAAGGGGCGGTTGCGCCCTTTCTTTGTCTGCGGAGGAGAAAGAAATGCTGAAGGTTTACCTGTCCGGAGAAATCCATACGGATTGGCGTGAGCAGATCATTGATGGCGCTGAGGGTCTGGATGTGTCTTTCAGCAGCCCGGTCACCGATCATGACGCCAGCGATGACTGCGGAGTCGCCATTCTGGGCGCTGAATCGAATAAGTACTGGCATGACCACAAGGGTGCCATGGTCAACGCAATCCGGACGCGCAAGGGTATTTCGGACGCGGATGTGGTCGTCGTGCGCTTTGGTGACAAGTACAAGCAGTGGAATGCAGCCTTTGACGCTGGCTATGCGGCGGCGCTGGGCAAATCGATCATCGTCCTGCACGGTCCCGATCATCAACATGCGTTGAAAGAGGTGGACGCCGCGGCACTGGCCGTCGCAGAAGAGCCTGCGCAGGTCGTCGAGATCCTGCGCTATGTGCTAACGGGGCGACTACCCGGCTGACCTCTGCCCCAGTTCCGGGGCCGAGGTCAAACGGAGCTTCACTCTCTTGGCGGCGTGACCAGACCCTTTTGGACCGCAGGCCGTTCCAGAAAGCGGTCGAGATAGGCCACAAGGTTCGCGTGGTCATGCCACCCGACGACCTCATGCGCGCCATAGAAATCCAGTCCGCGCAGCCAGGGGGCGATGGCGATATCGGCGACGGAGTATTCTCCGGCGATCCAATCCTGGCCTTCAAGCTGTTGGTTGAGGACGTTCAGCAGCCGTTTGGCCTCGGTGACATAGCGCTCACGTGGTCGCGGGTCCTCGATCTCGCTGCCAGCAAATTTGTGAAAGTAGCCAAGCTGTCCCAGCATTGGTCCCAGGCCACCCATCTGGAACATCAGCCATTGGGTCACGCGGTGCTTGTCGGCGTCTGACTGGCCGATCAGCTTGCCGGTTTTTTCAGCCAGATACAGCAGGATCGCGCCACTTTCGAATAGCGCCAAGGGTTGCCCGTCCGGCCCGTTCGGGTCGATGATTGCGGGGATCTTGTTGTTGGGGTTGAGCGACAGAAACTCGGGGCTTTTGACATCGACATCGGCCAGCGTGACCCGGTGCGCCTCATAGGGAAGGCCGGTTTCTTCCAGCATGATCGATATCTTGACGCCATTAGGGGTCGGAAAGGAATACAGCTGAAGCCGGTCGGGGTGTCGCGGGGGCCATTTGGCCATAATCGGAAAGTGGGTCGTGTCCAGCATCTGAAGCTCCTGTCATGCGGGCGGGTCCAGTGTAGTCTGGCAATTTCCGACTGCCTTGTCAGGTCCCGGTCTGTGCGTCACCGGTCATCCGCTGTTTGCTCAGGAACAGATGGGGGAAAATCCGTCACATACGCCCCCTAGACCCGAAAGGCGATTTGGCCCAGACTTTCGCCCGACACCGGCGCGGTCTGCGCGGGTTTTCTTGTGCTGTAAAGGAGATACGCGTGGAAGATGTCGTAACACAGGTGGGCGCTTTCGGTCCGCTGATCATGAGCGCGGTCAAAGCACTGATCGTACTGGTTCTGGGCTGGATCGTTGCCGGGTCGATCAGCGGCCTTGTTCGCCGCCGCATCAACTCAACACCGCATATTGACCCGACGCTGGGGAATTTCGTAGCCAGCCTTGTCAAATGGGTGCTGTTGGCGATCGTTTTTGTCGCCGTTCTGGGCATCTTCGGCATCGAGGCCACAAGTATCGTTGCGATTCTGGGTGCGGCATCACTGGCCATCGGTCTTGCGCTGCAAGGAACCCTCAGCGATCTGGCGGCGGGCGTGATGCTGGTGGTGTTCCGTCCCTACAAGCTGGGCCAATACGTGGATATCGGTGGCACGGCCGGGACGGTTATGGACCTGAACCTGTTCACCACCGAGCTGGTGACGCCCGACAATGTGCAGATCATCGTACCGAATGGTCAGGCCTGGGGATCGGTGATCACCAACTACTCGGCGCATGACACGCGCCGCGTCGATCTGGTGTTTGGCATCGACTACGGCGACAGCGCGGATGACGCGATGAAGATTATTCTGGATGTGGCGAAGGCAGACGACCGCATTCTCGGTGATCCTGAGCCCTGGGTGCGGGTGACCAATCTGGGTGACAGCTCGGTCGATCTGACGGCGCGTTTGTGGTGTGCTGCGGCGGACTACTGGGATGCGAAATTCGACCTGACCAAAGCAGTCAAAGAAGCCTTCGACGCCAAGGGGATCTCGATTCCCTACCCGCATTCGGTGGAAATCCACAAGGAGGGGTGAGTACTCCCGCCCGTCATGCGGGCATTGGAAATGCCCTCCTCCGGTTGGGCCCGGCGCCGCGCTTTGCGCGGCGCCTGTCGTTTTGCATCAGGTTGAAGGTCTGGCGAGACCGCGCCGCGCAAAGCGCGGCGCTACGCCCAACGCTGTACGCCGTCCTTTGAAAAAGGACGGCTTCAGGGGCGGGAGGGCCCTATGACTTGACCGCCACGTTTGGCGAAACAACGTCAATGCCAAGCGCTTTGCCGACCGCATAGTAGGTCAGCTGTCCGGCGTGGACGTTCAGACCTGCCAGCAAATGCGGATCGTCCTGACAGGCCTGTTTCCAGCCTTTGTCCGCAAGCGACAGCAGGAACGGCAATGTCGCGTTGCCCAGTGCGATTGTCGAGGTGCGGGCAACCGCGCCTGGCATGTTAGCCACGCAATAGTGCATGATCCCGTCGACCTCATAGATCGGGTCGGCATGGGTCGTTGCCTTGGACGTCTCAAAGCACCCGCCCTGATCGATGGCGACGTCGACCAGCACCGCGCCAGGTTTCATTGTGGAAAGCTGCGCGCGCGTGACCAGCTTGGGGGCCGCGGCGCCCGGGATCAGAACTGCACCGATGACCATATCGGCCTCTTGCACCAGCTCGGCCGTAGCACCTGCGGTCGAGTACTGGTTCTTGAAGCGACCGCCAAAGACATCATCGAGATAGCGCAGGCGCGGCAGCGACCGGTCAAGCACGGTTACGTCCGCGCCCATTCCTGCCGCGACCTGTGCGGCATGTGTGCCGACAACGCCGCCGCCGATCACGACGACCTTGGCTGGGCCAACACCGGGCACGCCACCCATCAGGACACCACGTCCGCCATTGGCTTTCTGCAAGGTCCACGACCCGACCTGCGGGGCCAGACGACCGGCAACTTCGGACATGGGCGCCAGCAGAGGTAGGCCGCCATTTGCGTCGGTTACTGTCTCATAGGCGATGGCGGTGCAGCCCGAGGCCAGCAGGTCGTGGGTCTGATCAGGATCCGGTGCCAGATGCAGATAGGTGAACAGCAATTGGCCTTCACGCAGCATTTTGCGCTCGACAACCTGCGGTTCCTTGACCTTGACGATCATGTCGGCGGTGGCAAAGACCTCTTCCGCTGTGTCGACGATGCGCGCACCGGCAGCGATGTAGGCGTCATTATCAAAGCCGGACCCCATGCCGGCATTGGTTTCGATGATCACCTCATGACCGCGCGCCACCGCTTCACCAGCGGCGTTCGGAGTCATACCGACGCGGAATTCCTGAGGTTTGATTTCCTTTGGGCAACCGATTTTCATTGGGAGTCTCCGTTCACAAACTGCCTAAATTATGTGCAGAATCCAGCGCAATTTTTGTGAAACCCCGCTTGCAAAGGGCAGGTTCTCTGGAAGATTATTCGAACAAACCGAAGTTTCACGCATTGGATGTGCGCAATTGAGTTTAGATACAACAGATCGCAAGATTCTGGCGGCGCTTCAGCGCAAAGGCCGGATGTCGAATTCCGAACTGTCCGATCAGGCAAACCTGTCACCCTCGGCCTGCCACCGCCGGGTGCAGCGGCTCGAGGCCGAAGGGTACATCAAGGATTACGTCGCTTTGCTGGACGCGCGAAAAATGCGGGTCCCGACAACCGTGTTTGTCGAGATCACTTTGCAGGGCCAGGCCGAAGAGGTTCTGGAAGCCTTCGAGAAAGCCGTCGCCCGAATTCCGGATGTGCTGGAATGTCATCTGATGGCCGGTACTGCGGATTACATTCTGAAGGTTGTCGCTGAGAACACCGAGGATTTCGCCCGCATTCACCGGCAATACCTGTCGCGACTGCCGGGCGTCGCGCAGATGCAAAGCTCATTCGCGTTGCGCACCGTGTTCAAGACCACCGCGCTGCCCGTCTGACACAATTGCGCTGAATTCACAGCTTTGAATCAGCGCGCGCTGCGGCAATTCTGAGGCTTGTATCCCAGCGCGCCAAGGGTCACATTATGGCTTTGGCGCATGTGTTTGATTTGAAAGGGCCGAGTCCGCTGGACTGGCTGGTGCCTCGGTGACATCAGGCTTTTACACATCGCGGATACGGTTCGAACCCGAAGAATAATAAGGAGCCGACCTTGGCACACGACATTAACGACGCTGCACAGGAGTGGTTGGAAGCGGAACTGGAAGATACGCTGGACGAAGATTTCGAGATCGAATTCAACGAGCCGATGCTCTCGATGGAGATCCGCAAGGTCTACAAGGCGCAGCACCCCGATATGCTGGACCGCAAAGTGTATTTTCGCAACCTGCTGCGCCTTCAGGCCGAACTCATTAAGGTTCAGGATTGGGTGCAGCATACCGGAGCCAAGGTCTGCATTCTGTTTGAAGGTCGCGACAGCGCCGGCAAAGGGGGCGTGATCAAGCGGATCACCCAGCGCCTCAATCCGCGGGTTGCCCGGGTCGTGGCGCTGCCAGCGCCCAGCCGCCGGGAACAGAGCCAGTGGTATTTTCAACGCTACGTCCCGCATTTGCCTGCGGCCGGGGAAATCGTGCTGTTTGACAGGTCCTGGTACAACCGTGCCGGTGTCGAACGGGTGATGGGATTCGCGTCCGAGGATCAGGTGGAGCAGTTCTTTCAGGACGTTCCCGAATTTGAACGTATGCTGGTCCGGTCAGGGATCATCCTGCTGAAATACTGGTTCTCGATCACGGACGAAGAACAACAGTTGCGATTCCTGATGCGGATTCACGACCCGATGAAGCAATGGAAACTGTCGCCGATGGACCTGGAATCCCGCATCCGCTGGGAATCCTACACCAAGGCCAAGGAAGACATGTTGTTCCGCACCAACATTCCCGAAGCGCCGTGGTATATCGTCGAAGGCAACGACAAAAAACGCGAGCGCCTGAACTGTATCGAGCACTTGCTGACCCGCATCCCCTACGAGGATGTGCCGCAAGAAAAGGTCAACCTGCCCGATCGCCGATACAACCCGGAATACGAGCGCCGCATTCTGCCCGACGAGCTATACGTACCCAAGGTTTATTGATCTGACCAGCAGAGCGATACGGGGCCCGAGGCCCCGCATCTGTTGGTATTGTTAGCCGAAATCGAAACCACAAGTCGTGTCGAAGAACGGGACACAGCAGAAATCGTCGGTCATATCGTCGGCCACGTCCACACCTGTTTCGACCTCGTCTTCGTCGCCCGAAAAATCGAAGCTGAAGGTGAACTCGAACGTGTTGGTGTCGGTCGCAGGGTCACTCTGTTGTGGCACGTTCCAGTCGAATTGGTCGAACCGCGCTTGCAGGGCCGTGACAAAGGCCTCGATCTCGGCGAGGAAGCCTTGTACGTCAAACTCCGCAATTTCGGGGCTGTCGGGTTCATCGGTGTCTTCGACTGGTTCGGCGACGTCTTCCTCGACGGGGTCTTCGGTGTCTTCGACCGGTTCGGCGACGTCTTCGTCGACAGGCACATCGGTGTCTTCAACCGGTTCGGCGACGTCTTCGTCGACAGGCTCGTCAGTGTCTTCGACCGGTTCAGCTACGTCTTCCTCGACGGGGTCTTCAGTGTCTTCGACCGGTTCAGCGACGTCTTCTTCGACGGGGTCTTCAGTGTCTTCGACCGGTTCAGCAACGTCTTCTTCGACGGGGTCTTCGGTATCCTCGACCGGTTCGGCTAAGTCTTCATCGACAGGCTCATCGGTGTCTTCGACTGGTTCGACGACGTCTTCTTCGATGGGTTCATCCACGTCCTCGACTGGCTCGGCCACGTCTTCGTCGACCGGTGGCGTCACCTCTTCGCCCGTATCCAGCATCACTTCGGCGCTGGTTGCAGCAAAGTTCTGCGTGACCATGACAGCGTCATAACCTTGCATGTCGCCCTCTTCGATCCCGATCCCGATATACTTGAAATCAGGGTTCAGGATGTTTGCGCGGTGACCCGGGCTGTTCATCAGGTTTTCGTGCAATTGCGCTACATCATCGCTGATGTCGGGCGCGCCGCGTTCGGACTGCCAGGCGATATTTTCGCCTGTGCGCCAGCTGCCCTCCAGATCAAATCCGGCCGCTTGCATCCGTTGCGTCGCCGATGATCCACCTGCGCCGGTATGGCTGAACCGATCTGTGTCCAGCATCCAGGCGCTGTGGTCTTCCGACGAGTCGTTCAGTTGTGTCTCCAGTTGTAGGGGGTCCAGTCCGCGAGATGTGCGTTCCTGATTGATCAGGGCCAGCATTTCCCGTTCGACTGTGCTTGCTGTCGACATGTTTGCCTCCGTTTGGTTGTCGTCTGTTTCAGACAGCGGTCAGTTACAGGGGCGATGCCAAGGGCGAAAAGAGGCGGTGTTCAATCAGGGCGGGTATTGGCGGGCGAGTGCTGTCGCGTGTGATTCGCTGCGCTGCAAAATGCCGGTCCAAACGGGTCGGGCGGGGTTCGGCAGATTACCGCATAGAAGGACAGGTACTTTCGGCAGAAACCATCAGGACCCAAAAACGACAAACCCCCGGGCAGGGCCTCGGGGGTCGTCAAATAGTGTCATCCAAAGCTGGACGAGCGAGGTTTTAGAGCAAACCTTCGCGCTGTGCTTTCTTGCGTGCCAGTTTACGGGCACGGCGGATCGCTTCAGCTTTCTCGCGCGCTTTTTTCTCGGACGGTTTCTCGAAATGTTGCTTCAGCTTCATTTCACGGAACACGCCTTCGCGCTGCAGCTTTTTCTTCAGGGCACGAAGCGCCTGATCGACGTTATTGTCGCGAACACTAACCTGCATGTGGTTGTCACCACCTTTCTAGATAGAGTTGCAAGGAAATTGCAGGAATTGGCCGTATAGCAAAGCCGGTCTAACTTGTCTAGTACTGGGGCCGAGCATCGGAGAACCGCCATGACCGCGACTTACGAAGATACAAAAGAGCAACTTTTGAACGCCATGCTGGATCATGTCCCGTTTGACGGATGGTCCGGGACCAGCTTTCGCGCGGCGATTGAAGAATGCGGTGTCGATGACGGGTTGGCCCGCGCCATTTGTCCGCGCGGCGCGGTCGATCTGGCGTTGGCGTTTCACGCGCGTGGCGACGCCGAGATGCTGGACCAACTCAAATCCGCAGACCTGAGCGGCCTTAAGTTCCGCGAAAAAGTGGCTGCCGCGATTCGGTTTCGGTTGCAGGCGGTTCCGGACAAAGAGGTCGTGCGCCGGGGCATGACCCTGTTTGCCCTGCCGACCCATGCCGCCGACGGTGCCAAGGCGATCTGGGGGACCTGCGACCTGATCTGGGATGCGTTGGGCGATACCTCGGACGATGTGAACTGGTACACCAAGCGCGCAACGCTTTCGGGTGTGTATTCCTCGACGCTTCTTTATTGGCTGGGTGACGACAGCCCCGATCATCAGAAGACTTGGGAGTTTCTGGACCGCCGCATCGAGGGTGTGATGCAGTTCGAAAAGCTCAAGGCGCAGGTCAACGATAATCCGCTGTTCAAGCCGTTCCTGACGCTGCCCAACTGGGTGGCCGGTCAGATCAAAGCTCCGACGCGAATGCGTGCCGACCTTCCCGGGCTGCTGAACCCCCGCAAGTAAGCGCAGTTGCATCTGGGCCTTTTGACTGTCGCCTGCTAGGTCATGGGCAAAGGAGACTTGCCGATGACCCAGATGATGCGCGCCGTTGAGATTTCGACCCCGGGTGGCCCGAACGTTTTGCAACTGACCGAGCGTCCGATCCCTGAACCAGGCCACGGTCAGGTTGTGATCAAGGTTGCCTATGCCGGGGTCAATCGCCCGGATGCGTTGCAGCGCGCCGGCGCCTATGACCCGCCTCCGGGGGCAAGTGATCTGCCGGGGCTTGAAGCATCTGGCGAGGTCGTGGCCATTGGCCCCGGTGTTGAAGGGCTGGCCGAGGGGGATCAGGTCTGTGCGCTGCTGCCCGGGGGAGGTTATGCGGAATACGTCGCCACACCTGCTGCGCACTGTCTGCCGGTGCCCTCGGGCATGGATCTTAAACAGGCGGCCTGCCTGCCTGAAACTTTCTTTACCGTCTGGTCCAATGTGTTCACACGCGGCGGTCTGAAAGCGGGCGAGCGGTTTCTGGTGCATGGCGGCTCGAGTGGGATCGGGACGACAGCCATTCAACTGGCGCACGCCTTTGGCGCGCGCGTCTTTGCAACCGCTGGGTCGGATGACAAATGTGCGGCCTGCGTTGAGCTGGGGGCCGAAAAGGCCATCAACTACAAGCAAGAGGATTTTGTCGCGGCGCTGCGTGCAGAAGGTGGGGCAAACTTGATCCTCGACATGGTCGGTGGCGACTATATTCCGCGCAATATCAAGGCTCTGGCCGAGGATGGGCGGCTGGTCCAGATCGCGTTCCTGCAAGGGCCGGTGGTCGAAGTCAATTTCGCGCTGATGATGGTGAAACGCCTGACACTGACCGGCAGCACGCTGCGCCCGCAAAGCGACCTGGCCAAGGCCCGCATTGCGCAGGATTTGCTGGAGGCTGCGTGGCCGCTGCTTGAAGCTGGGAAAATCGCGCCCGTCATGGACAGCGAGTTTGATCTGGCCGAAGCGGCGGCTGCCCATGCGCGGATGGAAAGCTCGGGTCACATCGGCAAGATCGTCCTGAAGGTGGCTGACTGAGCCTGGCTTCAGGCGACAGCGCGGCGATACAGGTGCCAGGTGGCGTGGCCCAGAATAGGCATGACCACGATCAGGCCCAACAGCATCGGTATCGCCCCCAGAACCAGCATGGCGGCGACGATAAAGCCCCAGGTCAGAACGACACCGGGGTTATGCCGCAGCACACGAACCGAGGTCACCACGGCGACCGGTAGCCCGACCTTTCGATCCAGCAGCAGCGGAAAGCTGACGACGCTGATGGCCAGTGCGATTACCGCAAAAAGAAACCCGATCGTCGTTCCGATCAGGATCATGGCCCAGCCTGCTCCGGTGGTGAAAACGTCGGTCATGAAGCTACCGAACGACGCAGGTGGTTCGGGCCCCAGTGTCTGTGCGTAAAGGCTCTGCGCGACCATCAGCCAGATCAACAGCAGCATCACCATATAGAACCCAAGCGCCAGAATGGCGCCGAAGGACGGTGATCGAAACACGCCAAAGGCGTCCAGCCAGTGAACCCCGTCGCCCTGTTCCCGCTTGCGGCTGATTTCATAAAGCCCAACGGCGGCGACAGGTCCGATCAGAGCGAACCCGGCGACCAGCGGGGCCAGCAGCGGTACCATGTCCATGTTCATCCCGATCCCGAACATCAAAAGCCCTGCGATCGGGTAGATCAGAACGATAAAGACCGCATCGGCGCGGGTTTCCAGAAAGTCGTGATAGCCCGCCTGCAAACAGGCGCGCAGATCCGACAGTGTCAGGGTCTGCACCAAAGGCATCTCGTTCGTGTCCGAGCTGCCGACGGTGGATACGCTTTCTGCGATGTGTTCGCTGGTTGCCCCAAGGTTCCGGGCGGCCCAGCTGATGGGATTACCGATCGTTTTGTCCATGTTCGTCCCCTCCCTGGCTTGACTGCGCCACGGGGTGCATCCGGTGATCGGTTTGTCCGCGCCCGGATGATCCGGCAACGCCTGGTTGCAGTATAGCACAGATTTGGGAGCAAGTCCGCCTGGCTGTGCCAGATCGAATGGATTGCCCTGTGTGGCAGGCATGTTAGCTTGGCCAAAAGCCTTCAGGGAGAGCACCATGCAGCAGACCGCACGCACCGTTGTGATTCATGAAACCGGTGGCCCCGAGGTTCTTCGGATCGAAGACCGCCCGGTCGGTGATCCCGGGCCGGGCGAAATCCGCATACGACATCAAGCCTGCGGGCTGAATTTCATCGACGTTTACCAGCGCAGCGGCTTGTATCCGCTGGACCTGCCGCATGCTCTGGGCATGGAGGCGGCCGGTATCGTCGAGGCCGTCGGCGAAGGTGTCACGCATCTCAGCCCCGGCCAGCGCGCGGCTTATGCTGCGGCGCCTCCGGGCGCGTATGCGCAGGCGCGTGTTATGCCAGCGGCGCAGGTTTGCCCACTGCCCGAGAGCATTTCGTTCCGAACTGCGGCGGCGATGATGTTGAAGGGCCTGACGGTTGAATATCTGTTCCATCGGACAACGCCGCTCAGGCGGGGGGACACGGTCTTGTTCCACGCCGCAGCCGGAGGTGTGGGCCTGATCGCCTGCCAATGGGCCAAATCCGAAGGCATCACTCTGATTGGAACCGCCGGGACGGATGAAAAATGCAGCCTTGCCCAGTTCAACGGGGCCGCCCATTGCATCAATTACCGGACCGAGAATTTTGCCGAGCGTGTTGCCGAAATCACCGGCGGCAAGGGTGTCGATGCCGTGATGGATTCCGTCGGCGCAGACACGTTTCAGGGCTCATTGGACTGTCTCAAGCCGTTGGGCATGATGATCTCATTCGGCAACGCCTCGGGGCCGGTTCCGCCCGTGGACCTAAGCGTTTTGGCGCAGAAGGGGTCCCTAAAGCTGACACGACCAACGCTGTTCACGCATATTTCGGACCCGGGCGTTTGCCAGGCGATGGCGCGGCGGTTGTTCGGCAAGGTCGATGGGAAAGAGGTCAAGGTTCATGTCGACCAGCAATTCCCGCTGGAAGAGGTGGCCGACGCGCATCGCGCACTTGAGGCACGGCAAACCACCGGCAGCACAATCCTCGAGATCTGATCCCTTGGCCCCGGCGCAAAGCGCCGGAGCCTTGAGCCTTGTCAGAACCGATAAGCCGCGCGGATCTGGAACGTGGTCGCATCGACATCCACGCCGCTGGAATTGAAATTGTCGAATTCGTGATAGAGGATCTCGCCCGCCACGCTGATATTGGGGGCGACGATCTGCTCGTACCCAGCACCAATGAACCAGCCATTGTCGCTGCCAAGATTGTCTGTTCCGGCGTCAGCATAGCCACCGGTCCCGTAAAGCAGCCCTTGCGGATTTACCTTGTATCCGGCCCGCGCCTTGATGCGCCAGACGTCTTCAAGCGTGGCTGCGCCAGACAGGTCGATGTCAGCCCAGTCATAGTCGAAGCCACCACCGACGACCCAGTCGCCCAGGTCATAGTCATAACCAAGGATCAGACCGCCGATTGCGCCATCGCCGTCAATGCCGGATACGTTGGTGTCCACATCGGCATAACCGATCTGACCACCGGCGTAGAACCCGGTCCAATCGCCCGAGGACTGTGCCATTGCCGAGCCTGCCGCCAACGTAGCGACAGTGGTGACGAGAGCCAGTTTTCCTGTCATCTTTTGTTCCTTTCAAACGAATTGCGATAGTCCCGTCCTGAACCCAGGACGCGCGATGCAAATATTTCCCCGGCCAAGGTGGCCGGAATTCCGATGGATTAAGTGTTCCGTACCGAACGTGTCGCCGCCTGCTCGAGCTGTCGGCGAATGGCCCATTACCGTTGGACGCGTGCTATGAGACAGGATTTAGGATCGCGAATGCAGCTTTCAAATAAAATCGGCGGCAGGGGTGAGCCTGCCGCCGACTGTTTCGCTGAGATCAGCGGATTATTGCTCTTGCAGTTCCGCGGGGGTTTTTTCTGCGATAGTTTCCCAATTGGTGCTGGCCTGTTCGATAAAGCCGGGGATGTCGCCTTCCCAACGCTTCTGAATGCCTTCGGACAGGTTCAGATACAGCTTGTTGTCGACGATCTTCCAATAGTTCGGATCGCCATCGAACTTAAAGCCCATGGCCGCGCCAAAGGCGCAGTAGCCACCATATGCGGGCAGGTAGGCCTCTGGGTTTGCTTCAAAGGCAGCTTTGTTTTCCTCGTTCGCAAAACGGTACATCGCGTCGTTGTGCAAAGCGGTGATCTGCCAGTCGCCTTTGGTGGGTTCGCCTTCAGTGAAATAAGCAACCGGGTCATACCCTTGCAGCGCCAGACCGGTGGTCGTGGTGTTGAGTTCTACGCCGGCGGCCAGGGCCGAGCTTGCAATGGCGACCGACAGTGCAACGCCGCCGATGATGGATTTGATCTTGTTCATTGGTCTTCACCTTTCGTGAACAGAGCCGATTTCGAGCCCGGAATATGGCTCTCACAACCCGGATTTTTTGTCCGTGACGCCGGTAATTGGCCGTCACAGAACCCGAGTTGGGGAACGTCGTGATCACGTTCAAAGCAATCAATTGTGATTGTGCTTAGACGAACGATGCCTGTGCAGACGCGCAGGTCCGCGCCTGAACAGGTGGCCGGTTTCAAATGCGGTACCGGCGCGGTTCCAGCCAGCCGATAACGGGTTTGCGGCTGGCGGCGTATCCGGTATCGGACCGGTCCAACCGGTCCGCAAGCACGGGCAGGCGGCTGACCGGGACCTTGGGAAACAGATGGTGCTCGCGGTGATAGAACATCAGGTAAGCCAGCCGGGCAAGCAGGCCGCGTTGGCTGCGCGCTGCGACGCCGCTGTCATGGGTGCCTTGATGGGTGATCCAGACCGCGAACAGGGCTGCAAGGGACTGGGCGACAATCATTGCCAGCACGTGCAGACCAAGCGCCTGCGATCCGCTGAGCACGGCGACCGCGACAACAGAGGCCACCAGCCCCCAGTCGATCAGAATGCGTCTGCGGACTTTGGAGTTGGCGCCACGCCAGGCCGCTCGGTTGATATCGACCGGAAAGCGCGGCCCGTAAATCAGGACCTGAGGCAAAGTCATGTGCCCGCACCGCCCTTCGCAATCGCCCGGACCCATGGCGTGTTTGTGATGCAGCAGATGGCAGTGGCAAAACGCATGATTGGACCCCAGCATCAAAGCGCTCAGCACATGCATGACCGCGTTGTCCCAGCGTCGGGACAGGCCCAGATTGCTGTGGATTGCCTCATGGTTCAGGCGCAGCCCACACAGAAAGAACATGAAACTGCCAAGACTGCCCAGCGGCCAAAGATAGGTGCTGTAAAGTGCAAGCGACACCACCAGCCAGGGCAAAGGCAACAGCAGCTCTCTGACCCGATCCCAATGGCTGAGCGATACCAGATCGGTCCAGGCAACATTCATCGGCGCGCGTTCGGGTTGGCGTGGCGGGATTGGATCGGGCATGTCTTGTTCCTTTCGGCATCTGAAATAGCAGGCATTTCTGTAATGACAGAAATCAATGACCAAAAATTTTTACTCTGGCTTGTCTCCTGTTCCTTTGGGTAGCAGCCGAGCGATCCGACCGCCGAGTTTGACTATGGCAAGCTGCACGCGACGGGGCAGGCGGTTTACGTCGACATACCAGTCGTCGAACATCTGCATTGTGTCCAACGTCTCTTCCAGCCGTGCGCGGATCTGCGCGGGTGTGCCGTCTGCGCGGGCTTCCTCGGATGCAGCGCGCATCGCCGCCAGGGTCGGGGCGAATTCGCGTTCGCGGCGACCTTCGGCAACGGCCTTTGCCAGATCGAACATGTCTCGGATCGAATGGAAATGGTCGCGCCGGTCGCCCAGCTTCCGGCTGGATTTGACGATCTTCCAGCTTTGAAGTTCTTTCAAACCGTTCGAGACGTTGGACCGCGCCAGTCCAAGCGTGTCGCAAATCTCATCAGCAGTCAGGGGGTCAGGTGAAATGTGCAAAAGCGCATGAATCTGGGCCACTGATCGGTTCACACCCCATTTCGAGCCCATGTCACCCCAGTGAAGAATGAAATCCTGCATGGACTGTGTAAGGTGCATTGTTGGTTTCCAATTTTCTGTAATGACAGAAATTACAGGAATGTACGATTCGATCAAGCCCTTTCAGCATCTTCGCGCCGCGTCAGTTTTTCGCGCCGATTCGGGGTTCTGTTCCGGCCTTGATGCGCGCGATGTTTGCAGCGTGCCGCCAATAAACCAGCAAAGTCAGTGCGATGCCCAAGCCAAAGCCGGCTCCGTTGGTCAGGACCATGACCCATGTGGTCGAAAGCGCGGCTGCGGCCAGCGCGCCGACGGATGAGATGCGCCAGATTGCAGCTGCCACAAGCCAGGTCAGGCAGCAGGCAACCCCAACGCGCCAGTCCAGCGCCAGCCAGATGCCCAGAAACGTGGCAACACCTTTGCCACCCTTGAACCCAAGCCAAACCGGAAAACAATGGCCCAGAAACGCCATCAATGCGGCGATCTGCGCGGCGTCCTCGCCGACCATGGCACGGGCCAGCAGAACCGCCACAGCGCCTTTGCCGGCGTCAAACAGCAATGTCAGGGCCGCCGCAGCCTTGTTGCCGGTGCGCAGCACATTGGTTGCGCCGATATTGCCCGAGCCGATCTGACGCAAATTCCCCAGCCCCATGACCTTGGCGATGATCATGCCAAAGGGGATCGAACCCATCAGGTACCCCAGCGCAGCCCAGAGGATGAGTTGCGTGATCGAACTGTCAAAGGGTGGCATCAGGTTCTCCGGTAGACTTCTTGGCCTGCGACGTAGGTTGCGCTGACCTTACCCTGCATGCGCTGGCCGTCAAACGGTGTGTTCTGAGATTTGGATTTCAACGTAAACCGGTCCAGCACGAACGGCGCATCCGGATCGAACAGCACCAGATCAGCGGGGGCGTTTTCGGACAGGCGGCCGCTATCCAGCCCCAGGCGTTTTGCAGGGTTCAGGGCCATGGCGCGGAACAGGGTTGGCAGGTCCAGTTGCCCCGAATGATAGAGTCGCAACGCCGCTGGCAGCAGCGTTTCCAGCGCCACAGAGCCCGAGGCGGCCTCTTCAAATGGTAGGCGCTTGCTTTCTTCGTCCTGCGGGGTGTGCATGGAACTGATTGTGTCGATCAGGCCGGTTCGTACCGCCTCGATCACCGATTGGCGATCGTCTTCCGATCGCAGCGGCGGCTTGACCTTGAAGAAGGTGCGATAGTCGGCCACGTCCAACTCGTTCAGTGTCAGGTGGTGGATCGAGGTACCGGCAGTGATGTCCAGCCCGTTGCGCTTGGCCCGTTCCAACGCTGGCAGGGCGCGACTCGTGGTGATCTGGTCGGCATGATAGGCCGCACCGGTCATTTCCAACAGCGCAATATCGCGATCCAACCCCATCCGCTCGGCCATTGGTGAAACAGCGGGCAGGCCGCGCAGGGCGGCAAACTTGCCGCTGGTGGCAGCGGCCCCATGACTTAGACCGGGCTCTTGCGGGTGTGCGATCACCAGCGCGCCGCAGGATTTGGCATAGGTGAGCGCTCGGGAGAATACCTTGGTGTTGGCGACGACATTGTCGCAATCGGTGAATGCGACAGCGCCCGCGTCCTGCAGGAAACCGATCTCGGTCATCTCGCGGCCTTCGCGCCCTTTGGTAAGCGCAGCCATTGGCAGAACGTTCACAGGCGCATCAGCCTGCGCGCGGCGGGTGACGAATTCCAGCGTTTCCGGCGTGTCGATGGCGGGGCTGGTGTCGGGCCGCGTGATGATCGTGGTCACCCCACCGGCGGCGGCGGCAAGACCGGCTGACTTATAGCTCTCCTTGTGGCGCTCGCCCGGTTCGCAAACCTTGACGCCGATATCTACGATGCCGGGTGCCAGACAATGGCCGCCGCAGTCGATGACCTGCGCATCCGCGTCAGGCGCGCTGTCTTCGCCGCGCGCTGCGATCCTGCCTTCGACTACTTGTAACCAGCCAATGCTGTCCGTACCGGTTTCCGGGTCGATCAGGCGGGCGTTAGTGAAGATCAGGTTGCTCATGCCATGGCCCTTTCGATTGCGGCTTTGGTGGCGGCGGGGTTCGCCTGGTATTTGATCAGATGCTTGTCGCCACCCTTGGTGACGACCTGGACAAAGCTGCCCATGATGTTGACGGCTTCGATCTGGTTCAGCGGCACTCTGCGAGGTCCTGGGCCAGACAGCGTCGTATCGCTCATGTCCCAGTTGTTCGACAGCTCTTCCGAGGCCAGGTACCATGCGCGAAAGCCGATGGCAGCCAGTGCCGCTGGTGCACCGGCCCAGACATAGGGGTTGCCGATCAGCCACAACACCGCCATTGCGCCCGCCATCGCAAAGGCGGCCAGCCAGACATTCGTCCGGACGTATGCGCCCTTGTCAGGCGGGAATGTCACAGGATCAGCCAAAGGGCACCTCCGATGATCAGCAGAAGAACCAGCGCCAGAACGGCCGAGCCGACGCGACGGGGCTTGTCATCATCGGGAGATGGCTGCGGCGCTGAAAACGGTTTGGCGCTTTCAGTCTCAATCGCACCGCCGGTCCAGTTTGTTGCCTCTTCCGTGTAAAGCCCGATCAGGTGCAGCCGAGGATCCGGCTGCAAAGTAACGGCTTTGCCGCCGAAGGCAGCGCTGCGAACAGCCATGACCCAACCTTCAACCTTCTCAAGCATCGCGCGATCCAGTTGATCGACGGTGACGCCGCACCCCTCGTTGAGATAGCCGTAAAGCCCGAGGTCTTCGAGGTCGGAGACAGGGAAGATATCGATCTGACCCGCATCCAGCCCCACGACCCCCAGAACCTGATCCACCGCGCCCGGTTCGCGCAGGAATTTTGCCTCTTGCGGGCGCATGTCCAGCGCGAACAGGCGGATCACTCCGTGTTCATTCGGGGCGACGGACAGATCGCTCATGCGGCGCCTTTCAGGTTGCGGGCCAGCAGCTCCATCGCCGCCATGCGGACGGCGACGCCCATTTCGACCTGCTCCTGAATGACCGAGCGGTTGATGTCATCAGCCAACGTGCCGTCGATTTCCACGCCGCGGTTCATTGGGCCGGGATGCATGACGATGGCATCCGGCTTGGCCTGCGCCAGCTTGGCGGCATCCAGCCCGTAGCGGTGGTAATATTCGCGTTCGGAAGGGATGAAACCGCCATCCATCCGCTCTTTCTGAAGGCGCAGCATCATGACGAC
Source organism: Ruegeria sp. AM4 (assembly GCF_056540665.1). Taxonomy (NCBI): domain Bacteria; kingdom Pseudomonadati; phylum Pseudomonadota; class Alphaproteobacteria; order Rhodobacterales; family Roseobacteraceae; genus Ruegeria; species Ruegeria sp. AM4. The sequence goes on from NZ_JBQFXD010000005.1 coordinate 121,875, forward strand.
ATCGACGTCCTTGAGACCTTCGTTCATGTCGTCATAGATTTCGGCCCCAAATTCGGCGAACTGGCCGGGCACCAAAGTCGGTGGGCCGATCAGCCGAATGCGGTTTTCCATCTTGCCCAACAGGATCAGGTTCGACCGGGCCACGCGCGAATGGGCGACGTCGCCGCAGATCGCAATGTTCAGCCGGTGCAGACGGCCCTTGGCGCGGCGAATGGTCAGTGCGTCCAGCAGGGCCTGAGTCGGATGTTCGTGCCGCCCGTCCCCGGCGTTCAGCACCGCGCAGTTCACTTTCTGCGCCAGCAGGTCGACCGCACCGGAATGCGGGTGTCGCACCACCAGCAGATCGGGGTGCATCGCATTCAGCGTCATCGCCGTGTCGATCAGCGTTTCACCCTTTTTGATCGAACTGGCCTGCATCGCCATGTTCATCACATCAGCGCCAAGACGTTTGCCAGCAATCTCGAAACTGGCCTGCGTACGGGTCGAGTTCTCGAAGAACATGTTGATCTGCGTCAGGCCTGTCAGCACGTCGGAACGCTTGGCTGACTGTCGGTTCAGATTGACGTATTTCTCGGCCAGATCGAGAATGGCGGTGATATCGGATTGCGACAGATGTTCGATGCCAAGAAGGTGACGATGGGCGAAACGCATTGGCGGGCTCCTGTCTGACAATCGGGCCGCTTATAGAAAGCCACGCGCGGCGAGGCAACCTAAGGATCGGTTCCTTCGGGCAGTTTCTCGCACCCACCTTCGGGCAGACACTGCTCGCCCGGTTTGCACCATTTGCCATAGCCGCAGTCGACGGCCTTGATCGGCACACATCCCTGATGGGCCGAGCATTTGAATCCGGGTCGGCATTGCGATCCGGTTTCCTCGCACAAAACCCAGCCGGGGCGCGAGCATCCGCCACCCGGCAGACAGGACGATCCGCGCGCGCAGGTCAACCCGTCGTCGCAGGTAACTGGCGGAGAGGGATCGAACTCGGGCGCGGTTTTCTGGCATTCGCCGCGCGCGTTGCAAAAACTGTCGCTGGGGCAATCCAGTCGCGAGGCGCATTTGTTAGCTCCGATCGGCGCGCAGCGGGTGCCGCCTGCGACACAGCGCTCGAACGGGCCGCAGGACCGGCCACCGCCGCAATAATTGCCGCCGGATTGGATGCAGTGGCCATCAAAGCTGCATCTTTGGCCAACGGAACAACAGCGGCTGCCGCAAGCAAACTGCCCGCCTCGGCACTGGCCGGGCCGGTCAAACAACTGCGCAAAAGCTGGGCCGCTGACCACCGTCAGCATCAAACCGATCAGAAGGAATCGCAGGATCAACAACATGAATGGCACCATGGTCGATGCGCGCGCCGGTTCTGGCAAGGTCTATTCGCTTTCCCTCAGCCCTCAGGCGGTTAAATTGAGCTTATGGAATCGGGTCTGGACTTTCATACGGCGCGGGCTCTGCTGGAATGGCAGATCGAACTTGGTGCGACTGAGGCGATCGGCGACGCGCCGGTGGACCGATACGCGCTGCCCGACACGACGCCAAAGCCTAAGAAACCCGAGTCCGCGAAAACCCCGCCAGAGGCACCTCAGAAAGTCGATCCGGCAGAGGTTGCGCGGCACGCCGCAAATGCCGCCAACTCGTTGGATGAACTGCGCGCTGCGATGGACGCATTCGGCCTGTGCGATCTGAAGCGTGGTGCCCGTCAACTGGTGTTTGCAGATGGTACCCCCGGCGCGCGCGTGATGATCATTGGCGAAGCCCCGGGGCGGGATGAAGATCGAGAGGGCAAGCCCTTTGTTGGGCGCGCCGGGCAATTGCTGGACCGGATGCTGACGGCAATTGATCTGGATCGGACGAAAAACGTCTACATCACCAATGTGCTGCCTTGGCGGCCGCCGCAGAACCGCGATCCGAAACCCGAAGAGATCGGCATGATGAAGCCGTTTCTGGAACGTCACGTGGCGCTCGCAAAGCCCGACGTTCTGGTAGTGATGGGCAATATCAGCTGTCAGGCCGTGCTGGGCAAACGCGGGATCACGCGGCTGCGCGGGAAATGGGATCAGGCGCTGAATCTGCCTGTGATTCCGATGTTCCACCCTGCCTACCTGCTGCGTCAGCCGCAGATGAAACGACAAGCCTGGGCGGATCTGTTGGAGCTTAAGGCGCGGTTGGAGGCGAGGTCATGAAGGTTCTGGCATTTTCGGACCTGCATCTGGCGCGAAACCGGGCCGCTGAGATCGTTGCCGCCAGCGCCGAAGCCGATCTGGTGATCGGAGCCGGGGACTATTGCAACGGGCGGCAGGGGCTGGATGACGCGATGGCGATGCTTTCCGGTATATCGGCGCCGCTGGTGCTGGTGCCCGGCAATGCCGAAAGCGCCGAGGAATTGGCGGACGCGGTGCCAGACGGGGTACATGTGTTGCACGGAACGGGAATGACTCTGGGCGGGCTGCACCTGTTCGGGTTGGGTTACGGCGTCCCGGTGACGCCATTTGGCGACTGGTCCTGCGACCTGTCCGAAGCCGAAGCGACCGAGTTGCTGGATCGGTGCGAGGCCGCCGATATCCTGATCACCCATTCGCCGCCCAAGGGCCATGGTGATGCGACCTCGATGGGGCAGTCGGTCGGATCGACGGCTGTTCGGGATGCAGTGGAACGGCTGCAACCATCGTTCGCCCTTTGCGGCCATATCCACGACAGTTGGGGCTATCGCGGTGCGATCGGGCGAACCCAGGTTGCTAACCTGGGCCCCAAAACCAATTGGTTCGAAGTGGCGTCATGATCGAGACTTTGACTCTGCTGACCTTTGTCCCGGCGGCCATTGCTCTGAACATGACGCCTGGGGCCGACATGATGTTCTGTTTTGGACAGGGGCTTAAATCGGGCGCGAGGCCGGCGATTGCCGCAAGTGCGGGCATATCGGCCGGGTCGATGGTGCATGTTCTGCTGGCTGGATTGGGGCTGGGTGCTGCCGTCGCTGCTGTGCCCTGGTTGTTCGATGTCATCCGCTGGGTCGGGGTGGGGTATCTGTTGTCTCTGGCGTGGGGTGCGATCCGTAACGGAGCGGTTACTGACGACGCGCCGAGTCGCCCAAGGCACCGGGCCTTTCGTGACGGGTTGCTGGTGAACCTAACGAACCCCAAGGTCATCCTGTTTGTTCTGGCGTTTATTCCGCAATTTGTTGATCCGGCGCAGGGATCGGTGCTGCTGCAATTTCTGATCTTTGGCGCGATCATTGCCCTTGGTGGGTTTTTCATCAACGCGGGGGTCGGGATCTTTGCTGGCGGGGCAGGCAGGGTTCTTGTCGACAATCCCCGCAGCTCGCGCATTCTGGGCTGGATCACAGGCGGTATCTACACCGCGCTCGCGGTTCGGCTCGCCATTCTGGAAAGGGCCTGACGCCTCATGTCACGCATTGACGAAACCTTGGAGTTCATCCCGGTCCGCATCGCTGTCCTGACCGTCTCGGATACGCGGACGGTCGATGATGACCGCTCGGGTCAGACGTTGGTGGACCGCATCGAAAAGGCCGGGCACGTTCTGGCAGATCGCCAGATCATTCGGGACGAGCGCGGTGAAATCGCGGCGCAGTTGCGCCTGTGGGTGGCGGATCCGGCGATCGACGTGGTGATCTCGACCGGCGGCACCGGGCTGACGGGGCGGGACGTTACGGTCGAGGCGCATCGGGACGTGTATGAGAAGGAAATCGACGCCTTTGGCACCGTGTTCACCATCGTTTCGATGCAAAAGATAGGGACCTCGGCGGTGCAGTCCCGTGCCACCGGTGGGGTTGCGGGCGGGACCTACCTGTTTGCGCTGCCCGGCAGCCCCGGGGCCTGCAAGGATGCGTGGGACGCAATCCTTGAAAAGCAGTTCGATTATCGCCACCGCCCCTGCAATTTTGTGGAAATAATGCCCAGATTGGACGAACACCTGCGACGGAAGTAGACTACTGCTACGTTAAACACTTCGTAAACGCTTTGTGGCTTGGCAATTTTTGTCGCCCGGCTACCATTCGTGTCAGGCAGCATTTGCGACCGGAGTTGAGTGATAAATGCGATTTCTGAGGCAAAGCCTTGTGGGGGTTTTCCTGACGTTTCTGACGTTGGGCCTGTTGCTTGTGGCCGCACAAATGATTTCGGGCGCAGTGCAGGACGTGCTGGACCGCGACTCCAAGCCGCCTGCCGCGCGCGAACGGGTGTTCGCCGTCAGCGTTCGCACGGCCGAGCCAGAAACGGTGACGCCGTATCTGGAGGCATTCGGGCAGGTCCAAAGCCGCCGACGCTTGGAGTTGCGTGCGGCACTTGGCGGGCGTGTCGTCTCACTATCCGAAGATTTCGAGGATGGCGGCACGGTTACAGCCGGTGAACTGCTGGTCGAGCTTGATCCGGCTGATGCACAATCGGCATTGGATCGCGCGAAATCCGACCTGTTGGATGCCCAATTCGAAGAGCGTGATGCCGAACGATCGCTGTTGCTGGCGCAGGATGAATTGAAATCGGCCGAGGCGCAGGCAGAGCTGCGCGCGCGCGCCCTGCAACGTCAGAAAGACTTGCAGTCCAGGGGTGTCGGGGCCGCCGCCAGTGTGGAAGAGGCCGAACTGGCTGCCACTTCGGCGCAACAGGCGGTGCTGTCCAGCCGGATCGGCCTGGCGCAGGCCGAGTCGCGGGTGGATCAGGCCACAACCCTGCTGTCGCGCGCCCGGATCGCGTTGGACGGCGCCGAACGCGATCTGGACGACATGACGATCCACGCAAGGTTTGCGGGTACTCTGACCGGAGTGACACTGGTCGAGGGCCGTCTTGTGTCGGCCAACGAGAAACTGGCCGAACTCGTCGACCCGAATGCACTGGAAGTGGCGTTCCGGGTGTCCACCGCCCAGTATGTTCGATTGCTGGATGACGATGGTGAGTTGATCTCTGCGCCGGTTACCGTATCGCTGGAAGTGACAGGCACCGACCTGACCGCCAAGGGGCGCATCAGCCGCGACAGCGGCTCTGCGGGCGAGGGCCAGACCGGACGCCTGGTCTATGCCCGACTGGATGATGCATCGGGGTTCAAGCCCGGTGATTTCGTCACCGTGAATGTTGAAGAGCAGCCACTGGACAATGTTGTGCGGCTGCCGTCCTCGGTGCTCGATGCGACGGGCAACGTGCTGGTTTTGGGGGCCGATGACCGGTTAGAGCCGCTGCCGGTGCAGTTGGTGCGCCGTCAGGGGGACGAGGTGCTTTTGCGCGGTGACGGGCTGGCAGGCCGCGAGGTTGTCATTGGCCGGACGCCTCTGTTGGGCTCTGGTGTGCGCGTGCGCCCGTTACGTATCGAGGCCAACGCCGACACCAGCCCGGATATGGTTGAATTGACCGACGAACAGCGCGCGCGGCTTGTCGCGCAGGTCGAAGCCAGTGACCGGATGCCGCAGGCCGTCAAGGATCGGGTGCTGGGACAGCTGAGCGAAGCCAGCGTTCCCGCGGCGCTGGTCCAGCGCCTTGAAAGCCGGGCCGGAGGCTAGGGGCAATGATGCGCGACATCCCCGGCGCAGCGGGCGGCATCCTCAGTTACTTCACCCGGCACCGGACCGTGGCGAACCTGCTGCTTCTGGTGATGCTGGTACTGGGGGCCGCGGCCATCCCGAATATGCGGGCGCAGTTTTTCCCGGATGTGATCCTCGAACGTGTCGATGTGAACGTCGATTGGGACGGGGCCGGGCCCGAGGATGTCGACAACGGCATCGTACAACTGCTCGAACCTGCGTTGCTGGCGGTCGAGGGCGTGGCCAGCACCGAATCCACCTCGCGCGAGGGATCGGCCCGCATCCGGTTGGAGTTCGAGCCCAACTGGGACATGTCCCGCGCAGTCGAAGAGGTCAGAACCGCCGTCGACAGCGTCAACAACCTGCCCGAAGATTCCGATGAGCCCACGATCCAACGCGGCGCGTGGCGGGATCGGGTAACGGATGTGGTCATCACCGGACCGATCGAGGCAGAACAGCTGGCCAAGTTTACCGACGAATTGATCAGCCGCCTGTTTGCCGTTGGCGTGACGCGAACGACAATTCGCGGTCTGGCCGCGCCGCGCGTTGTGGTCGAGGTTCCGACGGTTCAACTGATCGCCAATGACATCACCATGTCCGACATTGCCTCGGCCATCGCGGCAGAAGTCACTGCCAGCCCGGCAGGGGATGTCACAGGTGCCAACGCCCGCATCCGTACCGGCGCCGAAAAGCGCAGCCCCGAAGAGATCGAGGGTATTGCCCTGCGCACCTTCGAGGACGGATCGAAGCTGATCGTGGGCGATGTGGCCGAAATCCGCGTCGAAGGCGTCACCCGCAATCGCAGCTACTATGTGGGCGACAACCCGGCCATGTCGGTGCGGGTGGATCGGTCGAATCTGGGCGATGCGATCGAAATTCAACGCACCGTTGAAGATGTCGTTCTGGACATGCAGGCCAGCGTTCCCGAGGGTATCACGATCGAGCTGATCCGCACCCGTGCGCAAGCCATCACGGATCGCCTGGACATCCTGGTCGACAACGGCCTGGTCGGGCTTGGACTGGTGGTCTGCCTGCTGTTTCTGTTCCTCAACGCCCGCATCGCGTTTTGGGTCGCGGCGGGCATTCCTGTGGCCATGTCTGCCGCGATTGCGCTGATGTACTTGGGCGGGTTGTCGATCAACATGGTTTCTTTGTTTGGCCTGATCATCACATTGGGGATCGTGGTGGATGACGCTATTGTCGTTGGCGAACATGCCGATTTCCGCGCGCGCCGGTTGGGAGAGGCCCCGATGGTGGCTGCCGAACGCGCCGCGCGTCGTATGGCTATGCCGGTCTTTGCCGCGACGATCACCACCGTCATCGCCTTTTTCGGCCTCACACTGGTCGGTGGACGGTTTGGAGAGCTGATCCGCGATATTCCCTTTACCGTGATTGCAGTTCTGGCTGCGTCGCTGATCGAATGCTTCCTGATCCTGCCGAACCACATGGCCCACGCCATTGCCCATTCCAGCAAGGAACACTGGTACGATCTGCCCAACCGCGTGGTGAACCGGGGGTTCCGCTGGGTGCGCGACAACCTGTTCCGGCCTCTGGTCGCGTGGGTGGTATGGGCGCGCTACGTAGTCGTGGCCGTGATGGTCGTGATCCTGGCCAGCCAGATCGCGCTGTTCATCCGGGGCGATGTGAACTGGCGGTTCTTCAACGCGCCCGAGCGGGGCTCGGTCACCGGCAACTTTATCATGGTCGAGGGCGCGACACGCGCCGACACCTTGGAAATGATGCGTATGGTTCAGCGCGCGACGGAAGAACTGGGTGAGATCTATGCCGAGCGTCACGGTCGCAACCCGATCGATTATGTTCTGGCCGAGGTTGGCGGCTCTGCCGGGTGGGGGCTTGCGGCTGCAGATGGCAAGGATGCCGATCTGTTAGGGGGTATCTCGATTGAGCTGATCGACGCTGACCTGCGCCCCTATTCCAGCTTTGAATTCGTCGGTGAGTTGCAGGATTTCGTTCCGCGTCATCCAAAGGTCGAATTGCTGTCCTTCCGGGGTTGGCGCTCTGGCCCTGGGGGCGATGCGATTGACGTGCAATTCTATGGTGCGGACGTGAACACGCTCAAATCCGCGTCCGAAGAGTTGCAGACGGAGTTGTCGAAATACCCGGAAGTCTCGGCGCTCGAGGACAATCTGGCGTATGACAAGGAGGAGTTCATTCTGGACCTGACCGCGCAGGGTCAGGCGTTGGGCTTTCGTATCGAAACACTGGGGCGTGTGCTCAGGGATCGTCTGAACGGCATCGAGGCCGCGACCTTCCCTGACGGGCCGCGCAGCGCCGAGATCAGGGTCGAACTGCCCGAGGGCGAACTGACCGCAGACTTTCTTGAACGTACTTTGATGCGCACACCGGACGGGGTCTATGTGCCGCTGGCCGATATCGTCTCGGTCGAGCGCAAGTCGGGTTTCTCGACCGTCAGGCGCGAGAATGGTCTGCGGGTGATCTCGGTGAATGGCGACATCTCCGAGGATGATCCGACCCGTGCCGCCGAAATCGAACGCGCCATGCGCGAAGAAATCCTGCCCAATATCGCGGCCACGAAACAGGTGGAATGGCGTATGGCGGGCCTGAGCGAGCAAGAAGACGAGTTTTTGTCCGAGGCCAGAACCGGCCTGATTCTGTGCCTGACCGGCATCTATCTGGTGCTGGCTTGGGTCTTTGCCAGCTGGACCCGACCTTTGGTGGTGATGGCGATCATACCGTTTGGCCTGGTCGGCGCAATCTGGGGCCACTACATCTGGGAGGTGCCTCTGAGTATGTTCACCGTGGTCGGGTTGCTGGGGATGACGGGGATCATCATCAACGACTCGATTGTACTGGTGACCACGATTGACGGATATCAGCAAGAGCGCGGGCTTGTGCCTTCGATTGTCGAAGGCACCGCCGACCGTTTGCGACCAGTGATGCTGACGACGCTGACGACGGTACTGGGTCTGACGCCATTGCTCTATGAAGGGTCCCAGCAGGCGCAATTCCTGAAACCTACAGTGATAACGTTGGTCTACGGGTTGGGCTTTGGCATGTTGTTGGTCCTGCTTCTGGTGCCTGCTCTCTTGGCCATTCTCAATGACGTTTCGCGCCCGATGACCGCATTGCGACGTGCGCTGAAAGCACCGGATAGGGTTGTGAAAGGCGCGGTTGTTGCAACAAGCGCGGCGCTCGCAGTCTGGCTGGGCGTGTCCATGGTCTGGCCCGCCCTGACCGGTGCCCCGATCGGCCTGCTGGCCGGGCTTTATCCTGCGGAGGATGGTTTGAGCATTCTGCGGATGGGCTTTGGCCTGTTTGCTGGTGGTGCTATGGCCATTCTGGTGCTGGGCGTGCTGGCTTCAGGCCTGCTTTATGGACGGCTGTCCAGACGCGCAGGGGCCTGATCAACGCGCAGGGCGCGGGCCAGAAGGTCGGGCACGCGCGCGCTCATGGGCAAATCGCCGTCGAGGATTTGTTCCATCGGAAACCATCGCGCATCCAGCGCATCATCCGCGGCCACGGGTGTCCCGGACTGGTAACGGCACATGACACCGACCAGCAGGTAGTGCGATAGCACATGCCCGTCCTCGTCGCGCCGCACCAGATCCAAATTGTCGATATAGCCGTCGGGATGCGCCGTCACGCCGGTTTCTTCCAGCAGCTCCCGGACTGCGGCCTGAGAGACGGTTTCGCCCCATTCCACGTGACCGCCGGGAAAGCCCCAAAGCCCCTTGTCGGGTTGTTTGCTACGCTGAACCAGCAGAACCTGATCCTGATGCATCACCACGGCCAATGCGCCGATCTTTGGGGAAGGGGTCATCCGGTCAGCCCGCGCTGCACCCAAGGATGTCCACGGCGTGATTGACCCCAAGCACGGTGATCCGAACCTCGGACCGATCCAGCGCCAATGGTCCGCCCGAAGCACTGATCACCTCGGACCGGGCAATCAACGTGTTTCCCTGCCGCCTGGTTTCCGCCTGCGAGGCCCAAAGCGTCGGGTTGCCGGGCTCGATCACCGCGAATTCTTCGCCACCCGCCGAGGGCATGGTGATGTGCGCTTCGATCTGCATTCCGTCCTTTGTGGGCTTAAGATGACAGGCCGCCCCCGCCACGCCTGCTTCGCGCGCAGAGAACGGGCGTTGAGCCAGCGCTGCGGCAATGGTCGGATTGCGCCCGGCTTCGGCATCCAGCACGTGATCGAAATCCAAACGTCCCGGGACGCAGACATCTTTGCACACGCCCAGATCCATCTCGCCGCGCAGGCGCACGGGCTTTGTCGGGTTCTTCGGGGTGATTTCGACCGGCAACACCAGCTGCCCCTCATATCCGACGGATTGCAGCCCATTCTGGTCAAACACGCTGGGCGCGGGCCAGGTGATTTTCACGTCGCCTACATTGCCCGAACCGCCCCAGTCGAACTGCGGCGGAATACCGGCATCGCCCGGAGCGCGCCAATAGGTCTTCCAGCCGTCTTTCAATGTCAGCCGCAAAGCACCCTGATAGGTGCCCTTGGCTGTGCGCCCACCGTCCAGAATATCCAGTTGCACAAGCTGATCCACGCCCTGCGCGATGGCAGGCGAGGTCAGGCATAAGCTGGCGATCAGGGCCGCGGCTGTCGACATCCGGAAATTCGTCATGACCCATAAATGCGCCCTGCGAACCCGATTGCCAAGTCACGTTCCGGTCACTTCGATGAAATCTGCCGGAATCCCGGCTGACGCCTTGCCATTCCCCGCCTTCCGGGGCCATTGTTGCAGAGGAAGCCGAGACAAGAGACTCCTTCACATGGACCTGACCGGAAAACTGCTGATTGCGATGCCTGGTATGGGCGACCCGCGTTTCGAACACTCGGTCGTCTACATTTGCAGCCATGCTGAGGATGGCGCGATGGGGCTTATCGTGAACAAGCCGTCGGATCTGCGGATCAAGGCTCTGTTGGAACAGCTCAATATCCCGTGCCGCATCCCGGTGGTCGGCGAACGCCTGGTACATTTCGGCGGTCCGGTCGAGATGTCGCGCGGCTTTGTCCTGCATTCCTCGGATTACGAGGCGAACCTGCATTCGATGGAGATCAGCACCGATTTCAGTATGACGGCAACGCTGGACGTGCTGGAAGACCTTGCTTCGGGCACAGGACCGCTGAACGCGATGGTGGCGCTGGGCTATTCCGGCTGGGGACCGGATCAGCTTGAGGATGAGATTGCCATGAACGGCTGGCTGACTACTGACGCAAGCCCCAAGCTGGTATTCGATCTTCCCGATGACGAAAAATGGGAGGCTGCATTGGCAACCCTGGGTGTTGACCCGCTGACCCTGTCGGCCAGCGCGGGCCGCGCCTAGTCGCGGGGCGCCGCAGCGCGTCTGAGCCGGTCGTTGATCGCAGCGCCCAAGCCCGTGTCGGGAATCGGGGCGACGGCGATCGGGCGGCCGGATTTGTCCAACGCGTGCAGGGCCGCAAACAGGTTGGCCGCGGCTTCGTTCAAGTTTCCGCTTGCGGACAGGTTCACATCGCACTCGCCAGTGCCGAACCCAAGAAGCACTTCGTCACCTTGCCGTGACTGCGCGTTCAGGCGCACGGACGACTCGGGCGCATAATGCGACTGCAATTGCCCGGGGGCGGTCAGCAGATCGCCCGACTGGTGGATATGCAATCGGGTGTTCAAAACGGCCTCGATATCTTCCAACGCAACGCCTCCGGGCCGCAGAAGGGCGGGCTCGCCTGCCAATCCGACAATCGTGGATTCAAGGCCCACACCGCAGGGGCCGTCATCCAGCACCGCTGCAATGCGCCCGTCCAGCCCGGCGAGAACGTGTGCGGCGGTGGTCGGGCTTATCCGGCCCGATGGGTTCGCCGATGGGGCCGCAACCGGTGCATCGACGGCTTTCAGCAACGCGCGCGCTGTCGGATGCGCCGGAACCCGAACCGCCAGTGTTTCCAACCCGGCAGTGACCAGCGACGACACGCCATGCCCATCGCGCAGGGGCAGCACCAAAGTCAGGGGACCGGGCCAGAACGCATTTGCCAACTGTTCCGCCTGATCGGACCATTCCACGTATCGCTGCGCGTCTGCGACCGAGGCGACATGGGCGATCAGCGGGTTGAAACTGGGGCGCCCCTTGGCGGCGTAGATTGCCGCCACTGCCTGACCGTTGCGGGCGTCGCCGCCAAGCCCGTAGACCGTCTCGGTCGGGAAGGCGACCAGCAATCCCTGTCGCAGCAAGTCGGCGGCCTGTGTCAGCCCAGCGGGATCGGCGGACAAGACTTCGGTGCGATAAGGGATCATGGGTCGTGACGCCGCGTTTTGGTTGATTGCAACATAGGGACAGGTAGGTAATCGTGCCAACCCAGATGAATACCGGGGGGGCTTGAAGAATCCAAGCCCGCTCTTACAACCCGACAGACAAGCCCGAGAACAGCCATGCCATACCGCGCACCGACCTCTGACTATCAATTCCTTTTGGACAACGTCGTCGGATTCGATCAGATCGCCGCTACCGAGAAATTTTCGGAGGCCAGCGCCGATGTGGTCAGCGCCATCCTGTCAGAAGCCGGCAAGATGTGCGAAGAAGTTCTGGCCCCGCTGCAACGTCCCGGCGATCTGGAGCCTGCCCGGCTGGAAAACGGAGTGCTTCGCACTTCACCCGGATATGCGGACGGCTGGAATGCGATCAGCGAAGGTGGTTGGATCGGTATGAGCGGCGATCCGGACTATGGCGGAATGGGTCTGCCGATGACCGTCACGACCGCTGTCAACGAGATGATGTCAGCAGCTTGCCTGTCTCTGCAACTTGCCCCGCTTATGACCCAGGGCCAGATCGAGGCGCTTGAACATCACGCCAGCGACGCGCTCAAGGCGTTGTACCTGCCCAAGATGATGGCGGGTGAGTGGTCCGGCACTATGAACCTGACCGAGGCACAGGCCGGGTCGGATGTCGGTGCTTTGACCTCGCGCGCCGAACCCAATGGCGACGGAACCTATGCCGTGAGCGGGCAAAAGATCTTTATTTCTTGGGGCGACAATGATTTCTGCGAAAACATCTGTCATCTGGTTCTGGCCCGTCTGCCGGACGGTGTCCCGGGAACCAAGGGCATTTCGTTGTTTCTGGTGCCCAAATACATCCCTGACGAAAATGGCAATCCGGGCGTTGCCAACGATCTGAAGGTCGTCTCGCTGGAACATAAGATGGGTCTGCACGGCTCGCCCACCTGCGTCATGCAATATGATGGAGCCAAAGGCTGGCTTGTGGGCAAGGAACATGGTGGCATGGCTGCGATGTTCACCATGATGAACAACGCGCGTCTGGGTGTTGGCGGTCAGGGTGTCGGCGCTGCGGAAGGCGCCTATCAGCATGCGTTGGCTTATGCGCTTGAGCGCAAGCAGGGCAAAACAGCTTCGGGCACCATTATCGACCATGCGGATGTCCGTCGTATGCTGATGGAAATGCGGGCCGATGTTTTTGCGTCGCGCGCGATCCTGTTGGCCAACGCCGCTGCGATCGACATGTCGCAGGCTACAGGTGATCCGGAATGGTCGGCGCGCGCCGCCTTCTTAACACCGATTTGCAAGGCATTCGGTACTCAGGCGGGCATGCGCGTGGCTGAGACTGGCGTACAGGTGCATGGCGGTATGGGGTTCATCGAAGAAACCGGTGCCGCGCAGTACTACCGCGACGTCCGCGTCACCGCGATCTACGAAGGCACCAACGGCATTCAGGCCATGGACCTTGTCGGTCGCAAGATGATGGACGGGGGTGAGGCCGCTATGAGCCTGCTTGACGAGATCGAGGATCAGGCCGAACGCGCCCGGGCGACCCTTCCCGAACTGGCCGGGCCGGTTTGGGAGGCGACGGAAACCTTGCGTGAGGCAACCGAATGGATGGTTGCTCAGGGTGACATGAACAGCCGCTTTGGCGGCGCGGTGCCCTATCTTCACGCCTTTGCACGCGTGTTGGGCGGGCATTTCCACCTATCCGCAGCGCTGGCCGACCCGGACGGACCCCGGGCCAAACTGGCGCGCTTTTACATCAACGCGTTGCTGCCGGAACATGCGGGGCTTCTGGCGCAGGCGCAGACCGGTGCTGACGATCTGTACGCCCTCAGCGCCGAGGAGCTGGCACTCTGATGGACGGAGATACCCCGTTGTCGATTCACTATCCTTGGGCTGAACCACCGGCCCCCGGAGAGTGCATGGAAATCGCCGAGGGCGTTATCTGGATTCGGCTGCCGTTGCCGATGGTGCTGGATCACGTGAACGTTTATGCGTTGGACGATGGCGACGGATGGACGGTGCTCGATACGGGCGTGTCAACGAACAAGTCTCGCGCGATCTGGGAAAAACTCATGGCAGGTTCATTGGCCGGCAAACCCGTCAACCGGGTTGTGGTGACCCATCACCACCCGGATCATGTGGGCAATGCGGGTTGGTTTCAGACCGAACATGGTGCGGAACTGGTCACCACGCGGACGGCCTGGCTGTTCTCGCGCATGCTGACGCTGGACGTGCAGGAAACCTGGCCGCAGCAGACCCTGGACTATTACCGCAGCGCTGGAATGGCGCCCGAGATCCTGGCCAAGCGCATGGCGGAACGGCCTTTCAACTTCGCGGATGCGGTCTATCCGATGCCGCTGGGCTTTACCCGGATCAAGCAGGGTGATGTGATCCGCATGGGTGGGCGCGACTGGGACGTGCAGATCGGCAATGGCCATGCCCCGGAACACGCCACATTCTGGAGCCGCGATGACAATCTGGTTCTGAGCGGAGACCAGATCCTCAGTTCCATCAGTTCCAATCTGGGCGTCTACGCCACCGAACCCATGGCCGACCCCGTGGCCGACTGGATGGAATCCTGCGAGCGACTGGCTCAGCTGGCGCGGCCCGAACAGCTGGTTCTTGGCGGGCACAAGCTGCCCTTCACCGGGCTGCCGGTCCGCATGCGCCAACTGGTCGAGAACCACCACGGCGCGCTTGATCGTCTGGCGGCCGAACTGGATGCCCCAAAAACCGCGTCCGAGTGCTTTGCACCCCTGTTCAAGCGTCAGATCGGTGAAGGCGAGTACGGGCTTGCTTTGGTCGAAGCGGTTGCGCACCTCAATCATCTCTACCACATTGATGCTGTCACCCGGACGCGGCGCGCGGATGGGGCATGGGAGTATCAGCGCAAAGGGTAGATCAGATGCAGGATGAAATCGAAACCTCGGCCGAGGCTGCAGAAGCCGCAGCTTTGCCCAGGTGCTATGAGGTGCATGCCAATTCCGCTAGCGACTCCGGTTCAAAGGAACTGCCGAAGCCGCTGCAACAACCGGTCGAGACCAAAAGCCCGGCCCAATGGGCATATGAACGGTTGATTCTGTATATCCAGAACTTTGAAAAAACACTGGATGGCGATCATGAGGTGGCTATGGGCTTTACCGGCGGCGACGCCGGGGTGATGCGGATCGAAGGCATGGGCTATTTCGATCCGGACGTGATCACTTTTTATGGCTCGGACGGGGGCGGGGCAAAAACCCAACTGGTTCAGCATGTCAGCCAACTGAACGTGATGCTGCGGGCCCTGCCAAAGACGATCGAAGACAAGCCGGCCAACCGAATAGGGTTTCGCCTGGCGGCCGATCTGGAAGAAAGCTGACGGTCCAGCTTGCAATTCACGTCTGCGCAGCCTTGAATGAGTGCATCGTTCAGGAGGGCGCCGCGTGACCAATTTCTCAGCCGTTACAAATGCCTACACAAGCGCATGGGCGCGGCGGCGCGTATTCGTTCCGATTTATGTCGCGGTTCGGTTGCTGCTGATCGCATTGATTGCGCCGGGCGTGGCCATGGCCGTCAATTTTGCCGTTTCGCTGTCCGACCAAACGGCGCTGACGGATCAGGACATCGCCATGTTCCTGCTGTCGCCAGCAGGGTTCTTGGCTGCAATCGTCGTGCTCAGTTTGTTTCTGCTGGCTGAGGTGCTTGTCTTTGCGGTGATGGCCGGATCTCTGCGGATGGGCGAAAGCGACCCGTGGCGTGCGGGCGGTTCTGCGATCAGGTTGATCCTGACGCGCCTGCCCGCGCTGTTCGGATTTGCCGTGCGTCTGATCCTGCGGGTTCTGGTCCTGGCGTTACCATTTGTAGCCGTCGCCGGGTTGATTGCCTGGTGGACGCTGACTGAATACGACATCAACTATTACCTGACATTCCACCCGCCGGCGTTCTGGGTGGCGGTGGTTCTGATCGGGTTGGTCGTGGCTGCTTTGGCCTGGGTACTGATCCGCCGGTTGTCGGCCTGGGCGCTGGGCCTACATCTGGTTCTGTTCGAGAAAGTAGGGCCCAAAGCGGCCTTTGCCGAAAGTGCCCTGCGAATGCAGGGCAAGCAGGGGCGGCTGAAGATCGAACTGGTCATCTGGATTGTTATCCGCATCGCAATCGCCGCAGCCATCGCCGCAGTGGCGGGAATGTTGTTCGCGTTGGTTCCATTGCAAGAGGGGACCAATCTGCGGGTTGCTCTGATGCTCAGCCTGATCGTCGCGGCCCTTTGGTCGCTGGCGGGGCTGGTGCTGGCGGCCACTGCACTGGGCGCGCTATCTGTTGTGCTGGACGAGTTCTTCGAGCCCAAGGCGGGTACCCTGCCGCACCCCGAACCGGGTAATTTGCGCGCGCCGACCCTGGTTACTGTCGCTGTTGCAGCGCTGGCCGTGCTGATAGGTCTATGGACCGGGCAGGAACTGTTGGAACAGGTGCAGGCACCCGATCATGCCGATGTTATCGGCCATCGCGGGGCCGCTGCGCTAAGGCCGGAAAATACCATGGCAGCGGTGCTCAAAGCGATCGAGGATGGCGCAGATTGGGTTGAGATCGATGTTCAGGAAACTGCGGATGGTGTGGTCATCATCGCCCATGACAGCGATTTCATGAAATTGGCGGGCGTTCCGCTCAAGGTCTGGGACGCCACGATGGAGGACGTGGCAGAAATCGACATCGGCAGTTGGTTTGATCCCCAATATGCCTCGGAACGCGCGCCGACCTTGCATGACGTGCTGAGCGCGGCCAAAGGCAAGTCCAAGGTCATCATCGAATTGAAGTATTATGGCCACGACGTCGATCTGGAAAACCGGGTTGCAGCCATCGTCGAAGAGCTGGAGATGCAGGACGAGATCGCGACCATGTCGCTGAAATACCCCGCGGTCCAGAAGATGAAAGCCATTCGTCCCGATTGGCGCGCAGGCGTTCTGGCGGCGACGGCTGTGGGCGATCTGTCGGGGCTCGAGGGTGAATTCGTGGCCGTAAACGCAGCGACCGTCTCACCCGGGCTGATCCGTCAGATCCACGATGCGGGCAAGGACATCTATGTCTGGACAGTAAATGACCCGCTGCAAATGTCAGCGATGGCTTCGATGGGGGTCGATGGCCTGATCACCGACCGCCCGGCGATGGCGAACGAGGTGCTGCGTGTGCGGGCCGAGATGGGCCCGGGTGAGCGCTTGTTGCTCTGGCTGGCGACCACGTTCGGATTGTCGATCGATACCGACGAGATGCGCGATGCCAGCCCGTAAGCTGTCCGCTATCCTTTTGTGCCTGGCTTCGCCGCTTGCAGCACAGGATCTGATGCGCGGGGTCGAGATGCCCGCCCATCGCGCGCTGATGGTGGTCCGCGACGCCGGTGACCTGTCAGAGTTCGAAACCGACGGATGTTCGGGCGGGTTGTCATCAAGCTGGCGGCTGGTGGCGGACGCCTTCCCGAAATTCAGCGCGCTTTATGAGGCGCACCCGCCCTGGGAATATTGCTGCGTCACCCATGATCGCGCCTATCACAACGCGGGCGGTGCCGAAAATGCCGAAGACGGTTTCGAGGCGCGTCTAACCGCAGATGACGCGCTGCGCACTTGCGTGAAGGACCACGGCGAAGGCCACGCCAATGAATATGCGGCCAGATACGACATGACCCCGGACCAGATTCGCTCGGTTCATTCGATAACGGGTGAGGCAATGTACATGGCGGTCCGCTTTGGCGGAGGGCCATGCAGCGGCTTGCCGTGGCGGTGGGGCTTCGGTTACCCGGGATGTACGATCTTTACGTCACCTGCGCGCGAATGACATCGTGACAGGCCGGGAAAATTCCAGTATCCACGCCTGAAACACGCGAATTGGGAATCTAGTAGACATGGCTGAACACAAGCACGGCGAAATGGACATCACCGTACAAACCAAAACCTTTGATGGTTTCATCAAGTTCACCACATGGTGCGTTGTGGCCATCGCGTTCCTGTGCCTGTTCCTGGCGGTTTTTGCGTCGTAATTCACCCCGGGGGCGATCCGTGTTCAGGATTTTGATTGCGTGCCTGTTGGCAGCAACCGTGGCAGGATGTGTCGGATCGCAGCGGCCGCAGGCCGATCAGGCCGAGATTGTAGCCCGATCCTTTCGGGATCCCGGCCCCTCGACCCTAACGCTTTACACGATGATCAGCACCCGCACCGGGTCCGGGGCGCATACGTCCCTGATGATCGGCGGCAGCGAACGCGTGATTTTTGACCCTGCGGGATCGTTCCGTGCCGACGTCGTTCCGATCAGAGATGACGTTCTGTACGGCATTACGCCTGCGGTTGAACGCGCCTATCGCAGCGCCCACGCGCGCGAGACGCATTATGCCCGCATTCAAACCATCGAAGTCAGCCCGCAGCAGGCCGAGATCGCGCTGCAACTGGCCAAGCAGTCGGGGCCTGTGGCCGGGGCCTATTGTGCCAACTCAACTGCGCGGCTGCTGCAACAGGTTCCGGGATTCGAGCAGATTGATGTGACCTTCTTTCCGGTCAAACTGTCCGAGCAATTCGGGCAGATTCCGGGGGTCGTCACCTCGGAATATCGCGAGAATGACGATGCCGACTTGCAAAAGGGGCTGGCGCAGAACAACGCGCGCCTCAATCAGTTGGATGCGACCTCAACCAACTAGGTAGAGCAGACCGTAAAGCGAGGCTGCGCCGCTGAAAATCGCGTAGAGCACGTTTTTGGTCAGAAGCCCGACTGCGAGTGTGACAGAGGCGGCTGCCATGCGCGGCAGATCCGGCTGTCCGTCAGTGGCGGTGGGCCAGGCGACCAAAGGCGCGATCAGAGCAGGGATTATCGCGACCGCGGTATAGCGGAGATGGCGCAGCAGCCACGGCGGCATCGGACGGTCGCCCACCAGACCGATGAATGTGAACCGCAACGCGTAGCTGCCCAGGGCCAGACCGACGATGATGATCCATATGGTGATCGGGTCTGTTTGTGTCATGTCTTTCTGCGCTCCAGCATCAGTTCGGCCTGGGAACCGGCGATCATGCCGACCGAACCCGCGATCAGAAGGCCAAGGTTGAACGGCACCGCAACGGTCAACAACGCGACGATGATGGCGACAAGCGCAGCGACCACATGGGCCAATGTCCGCATCATCGGGCCGATCATCGCCAGAAATGCAATCGGCAGCGCAAAATCCAGCGCCCAGCTGTCCGGAATCTGTGAACCCAGAACAGCCCCCAGAAAGGTGGTAAGCATCCACAGAGGCGTGACCGGAGTTGCCGACCCGAAGAAGTAAACCATCCGTTGGGGTACAGTCATCTGGGGCTCTTTCTCGAACCGCGCGATGCCGCTGGCGTAGGTGTTATCGACAATCAGAAAGGCCGCACAGGCCCGTTGCCACAACGGCGCGGCTCCCAAATACGGCGTCAGTGAAGCCGAGTACATCGCGACACGCAGATTTACCGCCAGAGCCGAGATCAGAATAATCAGGGTCGGTGTGTTTTCCTGCATCAATTGCAAGGCGGTAAACTGTGCCGCCCCGGCAAAGACGGTGGCCGAGAAAGCCATGGTCTGGACGATGTCCAGCCCGGCCTCGGCAGCAAAAACTCCGAACAACAGGCCGAATGGACCGGCGACGAATATAAACGGGGTACCGTCCCGAACGCCTTTCCAGAAGTATGACTTGGATGTGGAGCTTGCCATGGCTAAATCCTATGGTGATCGCAGCAGCAGTAGCGGTCTTGGGAAAGGGTTGCAATTGGCCACGGAAATCGATCTGTCAGACTATCTCATCGCCCCGGAACCCGGGGCCGCGCGCCTGACGCGCGCGGTTGAAGGCGTGGACCAGAACGGAGAGGTCAGCCGGATCTCGGTGGTCGAGGAAAGACCGCTGACAATTTTCCTGAACGCGCAGGAAATCGTGACCGCAATGACCATCGGCGATTATCCCGAGTATCTGGCGCTGGGCTTCCTGCGCAATCAGGGCATGTTGCGCCCCGACGACACGATCACACGAGTCGATTACGACAATGATCTGGAAACCGTTGTCGTTCGCACCGAGCGTGAAACGTTTTATGAGGACAAGCTGAAGAAGAAGACCCGCACCAGCGGCTGCGCTGTCGGCACGGTTTTCGGAGACATGATGGAGGGGCTTGAGGATGTGCGCCTGCCGCAGACCCCTGTCCGCACGTCGTGGCTGTACGAACTGGCGTCCAAGATCAACCGCACACCCTCGCTGTATCTTGAGGCAGGGGCCATTCATGGCACGGTCCTGTGCCGCGAGAACCGCCCGCTGGTCTATATGGAGGATGTCGGTCGCCACAATGCCGTCGACAAGATTGCGGGCTGGATGTTGTCCGAAGGCGAAGAGGCCGCTGACAAGATCCTGTACACTACGGGCCGCTTGACCTCTGAGATGGTGATCAAGTCGGCGATGATGGGTATCCCGGTTCTGGCCTCGCGATCGGGGTTCACAGCCTGGGGGGTCGAGATCGCGCGCGAAGTTGGATTGACCCTGATCGGACGCATGCGCGGGCAACGGTTTGTTTGCTTGGCGGGCGAGGATCGTGTGCTCCGTGATGTCGACCCGTCCAGTGTGCCGCAGGAAGAGAAAAAGCACCGCCGCAAGAGCGCCGGGTCCTGACAACTCTTTTCCGTTGGCTGCGAAAGTCGCGAAAAACTCTGCAAAATCCGGGTGATATGTCGTAAGGTGGCATATGGAACTCGTGAACCTCATCGCACCTGTTTTTGCGGTCATCCTCACCGGCTACGTATTTTCATGGACAAACCTTCTGGGCAAAGACACCTCGGAGGCGCTGGTCCAGTTCGCCGTCTATGTGCTGATTCCGGCGATCATGTTCTATCTGATCGGGCAGGAAGAATTTGCGAACCTGCTGAATATTGGCTTCTACCTCGCCTATGGCGGCACGCTGCTGCTTTTGTTTGCCGCTTTGTTTGTCGGGCTCAGGGTTATTCTGAACCTGCAGGTCGGGTCCGCCACAGTTGCGGCGTTTGCAGCGGTCGCCTCGAACACCGCGCTGGTGGCGCTGCCGATCCTGCATGCGATTTTCGGGTCCAGCGGTGCGTTGCCTGCTGTTCTGGCAAACCTCGTGGTTGCCATTTTGTTTTTGATCCTGACGTCGATCCTGGAAAGCAGCGCGGGGCATAGCGCTGACAAAAAGACTCCGATCCTGAAAATCATTCTGAACGTCCTGAAGAACCCGATCATCGCCGCGACCCTGTTGGGGGTGGCCTATTCCTTTACCGGGATCGGGTTTGCAAGCGCCGTGTCGGACTATCTGGAACTGCTCAGCCAGGCGCTTGCAGCTGTGGCGCTGTTTGCGATCGGATTTACCACAAGTGTGCGAACCATCGTGCAGACGGGGCCGCTGATTCTGTTCCTGTCCGTGACCAAGCTGATCGTTGCACCTGGCCTCGTTCTGTTGGCTGCGCACCTGATCGGGCTGGACCCGTTATGGACGATCGCTGCGGTGGTCTCCTCGGCGGTGCCGACAGCGAAGAACATCTTTTTGCTGGCCAAACATTATGATCAAGAGCCCAAGCTTGCCGCACATACGGTTTCGGCGACCTCATTCCTGTCGATCGCGACGCTGATCGTGTGGCTATTCGTCCTGCATCATATCTACCCAACGGCGTTTCAATTGAATTGATCCTTGGCGTAAATGCTGGGAATGTGCCGCGTGCATTTCGAACACGAGAGGACGGGGATGAATCGCCCAATTGGTGTCATTCTGGCCGGGGGTCTGGCCACTCGCATGGGTGGTGGCGACAAAGGCCGGTTGCAGCTTGGAGGGCAAAGCCTGTTGTCCCATGTGATCAATCGCCTGACCCCGCAGGTTGCGGGGCTGGTGCTGAACGCCAATGGGGACCCGAGCCGGTTCTCGGATCTTGGCCTGCCCATCGTTGCGGATTCGGTCGATGGGTTTGCCGGTCCGCTTGCAGGCGTTCTGGCGGGTCTGGACTGGGCGGCGGAACAGGGCGCAGAGGCCATCGTGACAGCCGCAGCCGACACGCCATTTTTCCCGCGCGATCTGGTGGACCGTCTGATGCAGGCCGCCGAGGGGCAAGCGCATCCTCTGGTACTGGCCACGACCCCGCGATCCGGGGATGAAGCGTTAAAGTCCGGCGGCGGCAAGCGAGTCAATCGGCATCCGACATTTGGCCTCTGGCCCGTGGCGTTGCGCGACGACCTGCGCGAGGCACTGGGTGACGGCTTGCGCAAGGTTGTGCTGTGGACCGACAGACATCACGGGCGCGAGGCATTGTTTTCTGCCGAGCCGTTTGATCCCTTTTTCAACGTCAACACGCCCGACGATCTTGCGAAGGCGCAGGACATGCGGGAGCAGCCATGAGACTCTTTGGCGTCACCGGATGGAAAAACGCCGGAAAAACCGGGTTGATGGAGCGTTTGGTCACCGAGATCACCGGACGAGGTTACTCGGTTTCGACGATCAAACACGCGCATCACGCAGTTGACGTGGATCAGCCGGGCACGGACAGCTACCGGCATCGAACCGCCGGTGCGTCCGAGGTTTTGCTGGCATCGGCCCACCGCGTCGCGCTGATGCAGGAGTTGCGCGGCGCGTCGGAGCCGTCCCTGAGCAGCCTTCTGGCCCGCTTGTCCGAGGTCGATCTGGTGTTGATTGAAGGCTACAAACGCGAACCGCATCCAAAGATCGAAGCGTTCCGGGCAGTGGCGGGAAATCCACTGATGGCCGAGGAAAATGACTCGATCCGCGCCGTCGCCAGTGACACGCCCCTTTCACTGGACCGGCCTGTGTTTGATCTGGACGATACATCCGCTATTGCAAATTTCATTCTGCAACAGGTCGGGCTGGACCCGGCGCGAAGCTGAAGGATTGTGGAATTGACGACATCTGAGCCCAAACCGGATATTGCGCCTCCGCCGCTGCGGAACGACTGTTTTGCCTTGCCCGCAGGTGTGAACTGGACGCCGGTGGACAGCGCGCTGGACCTGTTGCGTGCGCGGTTGCGTCCTGTGGTGTCGAACAGCTCGGCCGAGCTTGCGCAGGCATCGGGTCGGATTCTGGCACAGGACGTGCAAGCGCTGCGGTCCAACCCGCCGCTCGCCAATAGTGCGGTGGATGGTTACGGCTTTGCAGGCGCGATACCCGAGGGAGAGCATGTGATGCCACTGGCCGACGGCCGCGCGGCGGCGGGTGTCCCCTTTGACGGTATTCTGCCCGCTGGTCACGCCTTGCGGGTGCTGACCGGGGCCGCGATCCCCGAGGGCGTGGACACGGTCATTCTGGAAGAGGACGTGACAGCCCGCGAAGGCCACATTGCGTTTCGCGGCCCGCTGAAACGTGGGGCCAACACGCGACGGGCGGGCGAAGATGTGGCCGCGGGGGAGCTTGCTTTGCCTGCTGGCCGTCATCTTACCCCGGCGGATCTGGCGCTTTTGTCAGCGGTCGGCGTGTCCGAGGTTCCGGTATATGACCGCTTGCGGGTCGCGGTTCTTTCGACCGGAGATGAACTGGTCGAGCCCGGTCAACCTGTCGGGCCGGGTCAGATTTTTGACGCGAACCGGCCCATGCTGCTGTCCCTGGTCGACCGGATGGGATTTGACGCGGTCGACATGGGTCGCGTCGCGGATGACCCTGATGATTTGCATGCACGACTGACTCAGGCAGCGGACCAGGCGGATGTGATTCTGACCAGCGGCGGTGCCTCGGCAGGGGATGAGGATCACGTCTCGGCCCTGTTGCGCAAGGAAGGGGCGATGCAGGAATGGCGGATTGCGCTCAAGCCTGGAAGGCCGTTGGCTTTGGGCATATGGCAGGGCACGCCGGTTTTTGGCTTGCCGGGCAACCCGGTCGCGGCGATGGTCTGCACCTTGATCTTTGCCCGCCCGGCGCTTGGACTGATGGCGGGGGCGGGTTGGCAATTGCCGCAGAGGTTCGATTTGCCTGCCGCTTTTGAGAAACGCAAAAAGCCCGGTCGTCGCGAGTATCTGCGTGCCCGCGTGCGGGATGGGCGGGTCGAGGTTTTTCGCTCGGAGGGGTCAGGCCGGATCAGCGGTCTCAGCTGGGCCGAAGGGCTGGTCGAGATCGGCGATGCCGAGTGCCATATTCAACCCGGTGACCCGGTTCGGTTCATCCCCTATGGCAGTTTTGGCATCTAGCTAGTCGAACGTCCCGGCCACACGGCCCACCAGCATAAAGGCGCGAGCGGTGCGTGTTTCGCCCAATGCGGTCAGGTCCGCATCGCTGGCATCGGGTTCAAAATCCGCGATCATGTGGTCGAAGCGGCGTAAAAAATGATGCGCGGCGTCGCGGAAAATCGGATCCTGCTTCATCCGTGCCGCTGTCAGTGCCAGTGACGAGCGATCCCGAATACCGCCAAGCGTCGCCACCGACCGACCACGCGCGCCCTGGGCAAATTGACGCCAGACTTCGGGCCGGGCCATATCGGGGCGCAGGTCGTCCATATAGATCCCTTCTTGACTGAGAAGGGTCAGAACATCCTGCGACGCCTGCACCAGTTTCGATGCCTTCCGATCTTTCAGCGCCAGTCGCAACGCCTCGAAGCCTTGCTTGTCGCTTTGCGTTTCGGGGAAATTCAGCGCGCGGATGAAGATATCCGTCGTCAACGGCGGGGCAATGTCTTCGGCCTGCGTGCCGAGGGCCAAACTGGTCTGATCCTCGGGTTCGGAACTGCCACGTGTGGGCTCGTTTCGGGCCGACGAAAAGGTTGCGGAGGCAGGTGCCGCCTGTTTGGGGGTCTGGGCGATTTCGTCCAGCTTTTTGGCTGACGCAGGTTCATAAGTGCTGGCGGCGCGCTGTTGCTGTGTAACATAGGCGTGCCGGATGGCGTCGATCGCAGTCTGCAAACGCTCGCTTTCTTCGCGCATGACCCGGCTGGCCCGCATCGCGGTGGCCGCAACCCAGATCATTGCGACCGGAAGAAAAACGGCCAGCAGCGTGACGATAAACCCGCCGCCCTGTTCTGCGCCCGGCAGCACCAAAAACACCACTGAAACCACCAACCAGATGACGCTGAGCGCAAGCGCTGCGATCTCGATCCCGGTCACGGCTGGCCGCGCTGGACGGTCATAGACGCCCAGCGAAGTTGGCCGCTCGCTCTCTTGCTCTGAATTCTGCCCCGACATGGCACCGGCTCCGGTCAGGCGTATTGGATACTCAGAATTTCATAGGACCGCACGCCACCGGGGGTGCGCACTTCGACACTGTCACCCTCGTCCTTGCCGATCAGCGCGCGCGCGATGGGGGATTTGATGTTCAACAGACCGTTTTCGATATTGGCTTCGTATTCGCCAACAATCTGCCAGGTCTTCTCCTCGTCGGTATCTTCGTCCACCAGCGTGACCTTGGCACCGAATTTGACCGCCCCGGCCAGTTTGGCGGGGTCGATCACATCGGCCAGCGACAGGATGCCCTCAAGCTCTTTGATGCGGCCTTCGATGAATCCCTGCTTTTCGCGCGCCGAGTGGTATTCGGCATTTTCCTTCAGGTCGCCCAATTCCCGAGCCGAGGCAATAGCCTCGATGATCGCCGGACGTTCGACGGATTTCAGGTTTTTCAGCTCCGCTTCAAGCGCGGCATTGCCCGCGGGCGTCATGGGGATTTTTTCCATTTTGTCTTGGTCCACGCATAAATTGTCACGCCCCGTCGCATGAAAACAGCGCCGGGGCGAGTGATGGGTCGCTGAATACCTGACCCAAATGCCGCGTGAAATGCAAGAGGGGTCAGCGGTTCCGGCGTTTTATTCGCGAACTCGCGCCGTCAGGATGTGGCAGGGCGTGTTTGTTTGCCCGCCCCAACAGATCACCCCGGCGCCAGCGATGCGCTTCGGATCCTAGCCATAACAGCTCAATCATACTGCACGACCTCGAATTCGATGCCGTTTTCATCGCGGAAATAGAACCGTCGTCCAGGCTCGTAATCAGCGTGGTTATGCGGTTCAAACCCGGCCTTTTTGACCTTTGCTTCTGTTGCGTTCAGGTCTTCGACCAACACCCCCACATGATTCAGCCCGCCTACGACATCGTAGCTGCTGTTGTTCAGGGGTTTTGGGTCCTCGGGCGCATAGAGCGCCAGATAGGTATGCTGGCTGCCCACATGCACCGTATAGCCACCAGCGATGGCCGGACCTTCCCAGCGGGTTTTCCAGTCAAAGACTTTCTCCATCCACGCGGCCGAGGCCTTTGGATCGCGGACTGTGAAATTGGTGTGTTCAAGCGTCGCCATCATGGGATCTCCTTTGCGAATTCAGGCTTGTCACGACTCACTGTAATTTCTAAACCTAACTTTAGGTCAAGAGATTTCTCGAGGATAAGATGGGAGCATCCGAAGGGTTGGCAATTGGTGCTTTGGCACAGCGTACCGGATTGGCGGTTTCGGCCATCCGGTATTACGAGGCTCAGGGGCTTATCGCCCCCTGGCGCAATGCGGGCGGGCAGCGTCGCTATCAGAGGGCTGATATCCGGCGCCTGAGTTTCGTGATGATCGCTCAGCAGTTCGGTTTGACCCTGCCCGAGATTCGCGAGGTTCTGTCGGGCCTGCCCGGAAATCGCACGCCAACCCCGCAGGATTGGAAAAAGATCAGCCGGTCCCTGCGCGCGCGCCTGGATCAGCGAATCGATACTTTGGTGCGGCTGCGCGACAATCTGGACGGCTGCATCGGTTGCGGATGCCTGAGCCTGCCGAAATGCGCGCTTTATAACCCCGACGACCGCGCAAAATCGCATGGTAGCGGTCCCAGGTACCTGATGGGGGACGCTCCGGACGCATAACTGCCGCATTGCAGCAATGTTACGCCGTGTTTTGATTGACCAAGGTCTTTCTGAGCATGTAATCAGCCGTGAAACAATATTGCGCAGACCACGCAGTGAAAGCGCCAATTCGGAAAGTTAGCTAAGGAGCCCGCGATGGCCGAGATTGAACGCGAAGCGATGGAATACGATGTGGTGATCGTGGGTGCAGGTCCCGCGGGCCTGTCGGCGGCCATCCGTCTGAAACAGCTGGATGCCGATCTGAACGTTGTCGTTCTTGAAAAGGGCTCGGAAGTGGGCGCGCATATCCTGTCGGGCGCTGTTCTGGATCCGTGCGGTCTGGACGCTCTGATCCCCGACTGGAAGGAAAAAGGCGCGCCGCTGAATGTGCCGGTGCAAGAAGACAACTTTTATATGTTGGGTGAGGCGGGCAAGATCCGCATTCCCAACGCGCCGATGCCGCCGCTGATGAACAACCACGGCAACTACATCGTGTCGATGGGCAATGTCTGTCGCTGGATGGCGGAACAGGCCGAAGAACTGGGTGTCGAAATCTTCCCCGGCATGGCTTGTTCCGAGCTGGTCTACGGCGACAATGGCGAGGTTAAAGGCGTTGTTGCCGGTGTCTTTGGGCTGGAGCCCGATGGATCCTATGGTCCGGGTACCGAGCCTGGCATGGAACTGCACGGCAAATACGTCTTCTTATCGGAAGGTGTCCGCGGCTCGCTGTCCAAGGAAGTCATCGCCAAGTATGACCTGCAAGCTGGCAAAGAGGTGCAGAAATACGGCGTCGGCATGAAAGAGATCTGGGAGGTCGATCCGGCGAAGCACAAGGAAGGCACCGTTACGCACACTATGGGCTGGCCGCTGGGCAGCAACGCAGGTGGCGGGTCTTTCATCTATCACCTTGAAAACAATCAGGTCTATGTCGGTTTTGTGGTGCACCTGAACTACAAGAACCCGCATCTGTACCCCTATATGGAGTTCCAGCGCTTCAAGCACCACCCGATGGTTGCCGAACTGCTGAAGGGCGGCAAGCGCGTGGCTTATGGTGCGCGTGCGATCACCGAGGGCGGCTATCAGTCGATGCCGAAACTGGTGGCTCCGGGTGTGGCGCTGCTGGGCTGCTCGGCCGGTATGGTCAACGTGCCGCGCATCAAGGGCAACCACAATGCAATGCTGTCGGGCAAGGCGGCCGCCGAGGCCGCTTATGATGCCATCAAGGCCGAGCGTTCGGGTGATGAGTTGACCGCGTATGAAACCGACGTGCGCGACGGTGCGATTGGCGCTGACCTGAAAAAGGTCCGTAACGTCAAGCCGATGTGGTCGAAATGGGGCCTTGTGCCTTCGCTGGCGCTGGGCGGTCTGGACATGTGGACCAACACGCTGGGCTTTTCGTTCTTCGGCACACTTGGCCACGGCAAGAACGATGCGGAGTCGACCGAAGACGCCAGCAAGCACAAGCCGATCGACTATCCGAAACCTGATGGCACGTTGTCTTTCGACCGCCTGACCAACGTCTCGTTTGCGATGACCAATCACGAGGAAAGCCAGCCCTGCCACCTGCATCTGACTGATCCGGATATCCCGGTAAAGGTCAATCTGCCCAAGTTTGACGAACCGGCGCAGCGTTATTGCCCGGCGGGTGTTTACGAAATGGTACAGGACGACGACGGGCCGCGATTCGTCATCAATTTCCAGAACTGCGTCCATTGCAAAACCTGCGATATCAAGGATCCCAGCCAGAATATCACCTGGACCACGCCGCAAGGTGGGGACGGGCCAAACTACCCCAACATGTAAGCAAAAAACCGGGCAATGGCGGCGTCGTGAAGGCTCTGCCATTGCCTCTTTGGGGGCAAAGCCCTAGCTTGTTGCCAGACAACGACAACAAGGCAGTTTTTTGGTGTTTTCCCAGGTTCGTCGCGCGGTGATTGCCGCGTTTCTCAGCTCATCGGTTGCATGGCCGGTTTTTGCGGATACGGGTTCGGGCTCTTATCTGGCGGGACGTCAGGCGATCTATCAAAGCGATTACGTCGCTGCCGAGCGGTATTACAGCCGGGCGCTGAACTTTGATCCGAAAAACGCAAAGCTGTTGGAAAGCGTGCTGCTGGCGCGCATCGCGCTGGGCGATATCGAAGGCGCATTGCCGGTCGCCGAAGCCACCGATTCAGGCGACGGTCCAAATCAGGCCGGGCGCATGGTGATCTACGCCAACCTGATCGCACAGGACAAGCTGGACGAGCTGCTGGCGCGCGACCCGGAAACGCAGGGCGTTGGTCCGCTGGTCGACGGACTGGTGATCGCCTGGACCCATATCGGTCAGGGTGCCGTGACCCAGGCGATGGAGCAGTTTGACACCGTCGCGATGCAGGAAGGGCTGCGCGAGTTTGCGCTGTACCACAAGGCAATGGCGCTGGCGTCCATTGGCGATTTCGAAGGCGCCGAAGAGGTCCTGGTCGCCGACAATGGCGCGGTCTCACGTATCTCGCGCCGGGCGGCGCTGGCCCGGGCCGAGATCCTGTCTCAACTGGATCGCAACGATGACGCGTTGCAGTTTCTCGAAGATGTGTTTGCCGCCGGGAACGATCCCTTCATCGAGAACTACACCGCACGTCTGGCGGCGGGCGAAACGCTGCCGTTTACCCATGTGCGTACCGCGCGTGATGGCATGGCCGAGGTGTTCTTCTCGGTCGGATCGGCGTTGAATTCGGATGCGGCGGATGACTATGTGCTGCTGTACACGCGCATTGCCAACTTTTTGCGCGCTGACCACATCGATGCGATCCTGCTGACGGCGGAGCTTCTGGAAGAGTTGCGGCAATACGACCTTGCGGTCGACGCCTATCGCGCCGTGCCGCCGGACAGTTTCGACTATCACGCGGCGGAACTGGGCCGGGCCGAAGTGCTACGCCAATCCGGCAAGACCGACGCGGCCATCGAAGTGTTGCAGAACCTGGCGGTGCAACAGCCTGATTTGCCAGGCGTGCACGTCGCTCTGGCAGACCTGCTGCGCCAGCAAGAGGATTACGCGGCTGCCGTCGCCTCTTATGACACCGCCATCAATCTGACCGAAGCCGGAGCCGGAGCCAACTGGTTCCTGCATTACGCCCGCGGCATATCGCATGAGCGGCTCAAGAACTGGGAAAAGGCCGAGGCGGACTTCCGCAAGGCATTGGAATTGAACCCCGATCAGCCGCAGGTGCTGAACTATCTGGGTTATTCGCTGGTGGAACGGCGCGAAAAGCTGGACGAG
The DNA here is from genome assembly GCF_056540665.1 of Ruegeria sp. AM4. Taxonomy (NCBI): domain Bacteria; kingdom Pseudomonadati; phylum Pseudomonadota; class Alphaproteobacteria; order Rhodobacterales; family Roseobacteraceae; genus Ruegeria; species Ruegeria sp. AM4. Next base: position 151,659 of record NZ_JBQFXD010000005.1, read on the forward strand.
GCACTGGACATGATCGAGCGCGCTGTCGCGGCGCGCCCCGACAGCGGCTATATCGTCGACAGCCTGGGCTGGGTCCTCTTCCGTCTTGGCCGTTACGACGAAGCGGTCGATCACATGGAACGTGCGGTCGAGCTGATGCCGGTCGATCCGGTGGTCAATGACCACCTCGGGGATGTGTACTGGGCCGTGGGCCGCGCGCGTGAGGCGCAGTTTCAGTGGAAGCGCGCGCTGTCCTTTGTCGATCCCGAAGATACCGATGGTGAGGCCGACCCCGACCGTATCCGCCGCAAGATCGAGGTCGGTCTGGACGTGGTGTTGGACGAGGAAGGCGCTGACCCTTTGAAGGTCGCCAATGACGGCTAAGGCTTTTGCGCCCGCCAAAATCAACCTGACCCTGCATGTGATCGGCCAGCGCGCAGATGGCTATCACCTTCTGGATTCGCTGGTGGTTTTTGCAGATATCGGGGACGATCTGACGCTGTTGCCGGGGCCCGAACTGTCAATGACGATCAGTGGTGAACATGCCGAAGGTGTGCCTGCCGATCAACGCAATCTGGCCTGGAAAGCGGCAGAGGCTGTGGGCTGGATCGGACATATCGACTTGCACAAAGTTCTGCCTCATGGTGGTGGCGTCGGAGGTGGTTCGTCAGACGCTGCCGCCGTGCTTTCGGCGCTGTCAGGGCAGGGGATCAATGTTCCGACCAATGTGCCCTTGTCCCTGGGGGCGGATGTTCCAGTGTGCCTGACGGGTCAGGCCACTCGAATGCAGGGCATCGGCGAGAACTTATCGCCCATATCCTTGCCGCAGCTTCCGGCTGTTCTGGTCAACCCTGGTATTTCCGTGCCCACCGGGGCAGTGTTCAAGGCGCTTGCATCGCGGGACAAGCCCCCGATGCCCGAGGTGATCCCCGATTATTCGACGCCCGAGGGCTGCGCCGACTGGTTGCGCGGGCAGCGGAACGATCTGGAAATCCCGGCAATGGATGTGGCCCCGGCGATCGAGGGGGTTCTGGACGCGCTTGAAGCATCCCGGCACACCCTGTTTGCCCGCATGTCTGGCTCGGGCTCGACCTGTTTTGCGCTCTATCCCACGATGAAGGACGCACATTTCGCGGCCTACGAAATCGGCGCGGCCCATCCCGATTGGTGGTGCTGTGCAACGAAGCTTAATTGAGGCGGGACACCACGTAGTCGGCCAGATCGCGCAACAGGGTGCGAAGCTCATGATCCGGCAGTGCGGTCAATGCCGCCTTGGCCTTGGATGCCCAGCCACGCGCGTCCACGCGCGTCGCCTCTAAGGTTCCATACTTGTTCATCAGGGTCAGAGCATGATCCAGATCGCCCTCTTCCTGGCGGCCCTTGCTGATCGTACGCTCCCAGAAGGCATATTCCTCGGGGGTGGCTTGCGCCACGGCTTTAATCACCGGAAGCGTCAGTTTGCGTTCGCGGAAATCGTCGCCGACATTCTTGCCGGTTGCCTTGCTGTCCCCCTGATAATCCAGCAGATCATCCGCAATCTGAAACGCGATGCCCAGCGCATCTCCATATTCAAACAAAGCCCGGACCTGCGGTTCCGGCGCTCCGGCGATGACGCCACCAACCTCGGTCGCAGCAGAAAACAGCGCCGCGGTTTTGCCGCGTACGACCTGAAGGTAGACGCTTTCATCCGTACCCAAATCGGTCGCTGCGGTCATTTGCAGGACCTCACCTTCAGCAATCGTCGCCGAGGCATTGGCGAGGATATCCAGAACCCGCAGAGATCCGGTTTCAACCATCAACTGAAAGCTGCGCGAGAACAGGTAATCACCAACCAGAACGCTGGATTTGTTGTCCCACAGCAGGTTCGCCGTAGGCCGCCCGCGCCGCTGGGCGCTTTCATCAACCACGTCATCATGCAACAGCGTGGCGGTATGGATAAACTCCACTGTCGCAGCCAGCCGCACGTGGTGGTCGCCGGAATAGCCAAACAGACGCGCCGCTGCCAGCGTCAGCATGGGACGCAGGCGCTTGCCGCCAGCCTCGACCAGATGCGCGGTGACCTCGGGAATACGCGGCGCGTGCTCAGAGGCCATACGCGTCTGGATCAGCGTGTTTACCGCCGCCATTTCAGGTGCAAGTATTTCGGCCAGCCGCTCGTGAGGCTTTGAAATTGCGCTGACTGTCATCACACTCCTGATACAAGGCTCGACTTCCGGCTCACCTTGCCCTTACATCCATCCCCATGAAAGAACTTCTGCGCAGCACCGATCCGACGATCCTGGCCTTTGCATCCGCCCTTCTTAAGGGCGAGGATATAGACTGCTTTCAGATGGACGTAAATATGAGCATCCTCGAAGGCGGTATCGGAATCTTCCCTCGGCGCCTGATGGTGCGTGCCGATGACCTGATCCGCGCTGAACGGGTCATGCGCGACAATGAGATCCCGTTGGGGCGATGACGCGTTTTGCCGACAGCGAATTGACCTGCAATGATTTTCTGGGCGGTCAGGTGCGTCTATGGCAACCCCGGTCTGGCTATCGCGCTGGCGTGGATCCGGTTCTGCTGGCTGCTTCGGTCCAGGCCTACGCTGATCAAACAGTGCTGGAATTGGGATGCGGCGCGGGGGCTGCGATCCTGTGCCTGATGGCGCGCGTGCCGCGGTTGCAGGCAATGGGCGTGGAATTGCAGGCAGAATATGCGGATCTGGCGCGCCGAAATGCCGCCGAAAACCGCGCAGCACTGACCGTCGTCGAAGCGGATTTGACCGCGTTGCCGTCCGAATTGAAACAGCAACAGTTCGACCATGTTTTGGCAAACCCGCCTTACTATCGGCCCGGGGCTCACAGCCCCGCAGTGGATTCGGGGCGACGGATCGCCTTGGGTGAGGAAACCCGCCTGACCGACTGGGTGGATGTGGCTGCCAGACGGTTGGCGCCCCGTGGTTATGTACACATGATCCAAAAGGCCGACCGCTTGCCCGATTTGTTGGTGGCCTGTTCAGGGCGGTTGGGCTCGATCGAGGTTTTGCCGCTTGCACCGCGAGCCCATCGCGCCGCCGAACTGGTGATCGTTCGGGCGCGCAAAGGTGGGCGCGCAGCGTTTCGCCTGTTGGCACCGGTCATCTTGCATGATGGCGCGCGGCATGAGCGCGACGGGGAAAGCTATACTCCCGTGGTCTCGACCGTGTTGCGCCAGGCTGCGCCGTTGGCCGGGTTTTCCGAAGATTAGGCAAAGACTGGCCCAATTTGTCGGATTTGTAACAGATTCTGTGCGTCAGAGGCGTGACAGGCTGGAAACGATGTGATCAACTTCTTACGTAATACATGCAACCAGAAAAGGAGGATCGCCATGAGCGTGAGCGCACATCTGACGGAACTGAAGAAGAAGCATGAAAATCTCGGTCTCCAAGTGGAAGAAGCCCAACGCTCGCCAGGCATCGACGATCTCCATATCGCCCAGCTGAAAAAACAGAAGCTGAAGCTCAAGGAAGAAATTGAGCGCCTTTCAAACTAGGACTTCAGACTGGCGCGTGCGGCAATCGCCGCCCCGCCGGTCACCAACAGGGCCGCGATCGCAAGACCCCAGGTCGGGGCGGCGAACCCGGCCAGTACCAACGCCAGTGTAGACAGCAATGGGGCCGCATAGGATGCCGTGCCCAAAATCTGAATGTCGCCGCGTTTCACCCCGATATCCCAGACATAGAAGGCCAATCCGACGGGCCCAAGCCCCAGGGCCAGCACCGACGCCCAGCCAAGCGCGCTGCTGGGCAAAACGGTTTCCTCGACCGCAAAGTGTAACCCCCATGATGCGATGGCCGTAACCACGCAAAACACAGCGACCGAGCTGGTCGGTACATCCCCCAAGCGTCGCGACAGAACCGAATAACCTGACCACGTCAACGCACATAGCAGGGCTAGCCCGTAGCCAGGCAAGTGCTGGGCCTGGAATCCTGCGCTGCCGCCGCCGCCGATGATCACGGCGGCCCCGGCAAAGCCCAGGCATGCACCCAAAAGATGCCCAACGCGCAGAGTCTCACCCGGCAACAGGCCCGAAAACAGCACGATCAACAAAGGCCAGAGATAAGCGATCAGCCCGGCTTCGGCCGCTGGGGCCATGCGCAGAGCAGAGAAATACAACGCGTGGTAACCAAACAAACCAATCGCGCCGAACAGATAGGTTACCCATGAAACCTGACGAAGCTGCGTGAGCCCGCCAGTTGCGACAACCCAAATCAACCCCAACGAACCTCCGATCGAAAAACAGATCGCGTTCAGCAACAAGGGCGGTGTCGGCACGGACCCGACCGTGAACAGGGCCAGCAGCGACCACAGCAAGACCGCGACGAATCCAACGGCAGTTGCGCCCATCCTTGTCATTGGGAATCAATCCTCATTGGTGAGAGTAGCCCTGAATTCATCCGAGATTTGCGGGGCGGTTTCAATCGCGGTCCGCAATCGCGCCTCGAATTCCCCGGTTTGAGGCAGGGTTTTGGAATTGGCTGGATGCCGCAAAAAAAGGCCGATCCCAAGGGACCGGCCTTTCGACTATTCTAGTTGCTCTGGCTCAGACGAAGAACTGCGCACCGTTGGCCGAGATGGTCGAGCCATTGATGAACTGCGAATCGTCCGACGCAAGGAACGCCACGCAGCGCGCGATTTCTTCCGGTTCACCCAGACGACCGGCCGGGATCTGGCCGATGATGGATTCGCGCACCTTTTCTGGCACCGCCATGACCATCTCGGTTGCGATATAGCCGGGGCAGATCGCATTGGCAGTGATACCCGCACGCGCGCCTTCCTGCGCCAGCGACTTGACGATACCCAGATCGCCCGCCTTGGTCGCGGCATAGTTCACCTGAGCGAACTGGCCCTTCTGTCCGTTGATCGAGCTGATGACGATGACGCGGCCAAACTTGCGCTCGCGCATGCCAGGCCAGACAGGGTGAACGGTGTTGAAAACACCGGTCAGGTTGGTGTCGATCACCTGATGCCATTGTTCCGGCGTCATCTTGTGGAAGGGTGCGTCGCGGGTAATGCCTGCGTTTGCAACCACGATGTCAATCGGGCCAACTTCGGCCTCGACCTTTTCGATGCCCGCTTTGGATTCGTCATAGTCGCCGACGTTCCACTTGTAAGTGGCGATGCCGGTTTCTTCGGTGAACTTAGCCGCCGCTTCATCATTTCCCGCATACGTGGCCGCAACATTGTAACCTTCGGCCTTGAGCGCCTTGGAAATTGCTGCGCCGATGCCGCGAGAGCCGCCGGTGACGAGTGCTGTACGTGCCATTTAGGAATCCTCCAAATTTAGTCGGCTTGGTAATGCTGTTACTCTGAGAGAAAGCGATGCGCAATATTGTTTCGCGGTCAAATTGGCATTTCCAGTCATCAATATCGTCGCATCACAGTATTAGGGTCGAATTGTAACAAAAAAGGGCGCCAGTCGGGCGCCCTTTTCTATTGAATTATCAAAGCACTTAGTCGCGCTCCACGCAAAGGGCAACGCCCATGCCGCCGCCGATGCACAAGGTCGCCAGACCTTTCTTTGCGTCGCGGCGTTTCATTTCGAACAGCAGCGTGTTCAGAACCCGGCAGCCCGAGGCACCGATCGGGTGACCGATGGCGATCGCACCGCCGTTGACGTTCACGATCGACGGATCCCAGCCCATGTCTTTGTTCACAGCGCAGGCCTGTGCCGCGAAGGCTTCGTTGGCTTCGACCAGATCCAGATCGTCAACCGACCAGCCCGCTTTCTCCAGCGCCTTGCGCGAAGCATAGATCGGGCCAACGCCCATGATCGACGGGTCCAGACCAGCGGTTGCGTAAGATGCGATACGGGCCAAAGGTTCGATCCCGCGCTTTTCGGCGTTCTCGGCCGACATCAGCAGGGTCGCGGCAGCACCGTCGTTCAGACCGGATGCGTTGGCCGCCGTGACCGAGCCATCCTTGGTGAAGGCGGGGCGCAGCTTGGCCATGGCCTCCATGGTCGCGCCGTGACGGATGTATTCGTCGCTGTCCATCACGATATCGCCCTTGCGGGTCTTGATGGTGAATGGCGTGATCTCATCCGCGAATTTGCCGGCCTTTTGCGCGGCCTCGGCCTTGTTTTGCGAAGCGACGGCGAATTCGTCCTGCATGTCGCGGCTGATCTGCCACTTTTCCGCGACGTTTTCCGCAGTCTGGCCCATGTGATAGCCATTGAAAGCGTCCCACAGACCGTCACGGATCATTGTGTCGATGTATTTCATGTCGCCCATTTTCTGACCGGCGCGCAATGCGGCGGCATGGGGCGAAAGGGTCATGTTTTCCTGACCACCGGCGGCAACGATTTCAGCATCGCCCAACTGGATGTGCTGTGCGCCCAGCGCAACGGCGCGCAGGCCCGAGCCGCAGACCTGGTTGATGCCCCAGGCTGCGCTTTCCTGCGGCAGACCGGCATTGATATGCGCCTGGCGCGCGGGGTTCTGACCCTGGGCGGCAGTCAGGACCTGACCCATGATGGTTTCGCTTACCTCGGCCTTTTCGACCCCGGCGCGGTCCACAACCGCTTCGAGAACGGCGGTGCCCAGATCATGTGCGGGGGTGTTCGCAAAAGAACCGCCAAAACTGCCGACACCCGTGCGTGCAGCGGATGCGATTACTACGTTGGTCATATAGTCAATCCTTTACCGTCATGGTCCAGCCGAAGACCCAGCGGCGTGCATGAGAGAACATCCCTGATGCAACATAAGCGCCCCGTGATCCCCGCTTGTGTGCGTTCTGGAATACCTCAACGCTGCACGTGCAGCAATGGACAGCTTGTCTCACAGCCCCAAGTGGCAAAGTGTCGCGTTGGCAAACAGTGTGCTAACTGGCGGTTTTGGCGTTGTTTTCCTGGACCCAAGGCCGTGTGACCGAAGGCGCGCCGAACAGGTAACCCTGCAGACAGTCAACGCCGTTGGCGACAAGAAATTCGGCATCTTCTTTTGTTTCGACCGATTCGGCGGTGACAAGAATTTCGAATTCCCGTGCAACCGCGATCAGGGCGCGGACCAGTGCCTGATTGTCAGGGTTCTCGCTGACTCCGCGCACGAATTGCCCATCGATCTTGGCGGCATCGAAAAGAAACTCGCGGAAGTGGCGGAAACTGAAATTGCTGGCGCCGAAATCATCCAGCGCAAAGGCGATGCCGCGCGCCTGCTGCCGGTCCATGAAATCTGTGACCAGCTCCGGGACCTGCATGGCCGAACTTTCCGAGATCTCCAGAATCAACCGTTCGCCCAGCGTGTTGTCCTTCCTAAAAAATCGGTCCAGCACGCGCGACCACCGGGCATATCCGATAGAGCGGGCGGACATGTTGATCGACAGCCGGATATCGGGATTGTGCCGCAAGGTTCGCAGGCCTTTTTCCAATGCGACGCAGTCCAGATCCCGCCCGATCGGAGAGTTCTCGACCTGCGGCATGAACTCGCGCGCGGGGATCACCCGTCCGGTTTCGTCCAAAACGCGAATGAAAGCTTCGTAGAAGGCGACGTTGTGCGGCGCGCGCGCCTGCATCACGGGCTGAAACGCCAGCTTGCATTGTTTGTGTTTGACCGCGTCGGTCGCCATAAGCACCGCCGAGCGATCCCGGGCCGTGACCGCCGCGTTCAAAGGGCTGTCTGATCCTTCGGGCAGATCTTGGATGTTCTTGTCCCGCATGGACGCACCGTTTGTTGAGCCAATTCCGCCTCAGTGTCAGGTCAAACAGGTGAATCTGCGGTTAAAAAATTGCGAAAAAAGCGCGGCAACGCCGTTTGGGATCAGCGTGTCGATTGCCACGCGCGCCCTAGCGCGGATGCGGCTCCGAACAGCGCACCCACCAGCCCGAGCACCATAAGACCAAAACCAAGGGCCAGAAGGGCCGCAGGGGCCTCGGGGTTCAGCGCAGTCAGCATGGCAAGGATCAGACCAGATAGGCCTGTTGCGGTCGAAAATGTCGTTAAGCGTGTCATCTCAATGCGATACTCAGAAATAGGAACATTCGCCCGATATGGCGCATCGGGCAGTAATTTCAACACTTGTCAGAAAATTTGGGCGTTATTTAGACCTGTTTCGCCCGTGAAGAAGGCGCGGTGGCGTCAAATTGCTCAAATCCGGGCGTTCCGCGATCCTGTGGATTTCGGGCGAGGTGCTTGGCCTTGATCTGGGCCGAATTATCGCGGCTGCCGTCATGACTATACCCCGGCGGCGCAAAGCAATAGGCCAGCCGCTGCCGCAGGCTGAGGCCCGGTTGCGTAGCATCACGCCAGATGCCAACCCACTCGTGAAAGGCGACGCGCAGCGGGTTGAAGGTGCCGATATTGTGCACCAGACCATAATCGACGCGGTCATCTTCCTGTTCGGGCACGAAGGTTCCGAACAGCTTGTCCCAGATGATGAACACACCAGCAAAATTGCAATCCAGATAGCGCGCGTTGCGCCCATGATGGGCACGGTGATGGCTGGGCGTGTTCATCACCGCTTCGAACCAGCGAGGCATCTTGCCGATGGCCTCTGTGTGAATCCAGAATTGATAGATCAGGTTCAGGCCACCGACAAACAGCACCATCGCCGGATGAAAGCCCAGCAGGATCAGAGGCGCTCGAACCACCATCATGAAGGTGAACGTATAGGTCCAGGTCTGCCGCAACGCTGTTGTCAGGTTGTAGTGCTGCGAGCTGTGGTGGTTCACATGGCTGGCCCAGACCCAACGAATGCGATGGCCAAAGCGGTGCACCCAGTAATAGCGCAGGTCGTCCAACACAAAGCACAGGATAATGACCGGGATCGAGGTGCCGAGGTTCAACGGCGTGATCTGCCACAGCCACATGAAGAATGCCCAAGCGATGAAGCCCAGCAGAAAGCCTGACGCGATATTCCCGGCTCCCATGATCAGTGAGGTCACGGCGTCGCGGGTCTCATACCGACCGCCTTTGCCCTTGAGTGCGATCCACAGGAACTCGGCCAGAATCGCGGCGATGAAGAAGGGGACGGCCCATTGCACGGCGTCGGGGAAATTTACGGCGTCGGTCATGCGGGCTCCAATAGGTGGCGCCAATGACGGCGCTCGGTCTCATCAAGGCGGATAATGGCCCGGGGTGTTCCGAACTCGTGAAACTGAACCTCGAAACCGTCGGGATGTTCGATCCAGTCGAAATCCAGCAGGTGGCGGGCTACAGTGTCTGCCCCCAAGGCCCACAAAAGCCCGGCACCGGTGTTGGTGCGGACCAGAGCTGTATGACCGTCATGCGAGATGGTCAGGTCGATCACATCATCATCTGGGAAATGCCGCACCCATTCGGTCCGGGCCTCTTCGGGCGTCAGAGCGCGTATCCGCGACCGTCCGGTCAGATGCAATAGCGCCGTGACGCCGGCTATGCCGCCGACCACCAGAACTAAGAGTATCTCAAGCGGCATCGCGACCTCCCCACGCGCAGAGTGCAAAGCGGGCGGGGGACTGTCAAAGGTGGCGTGGCGTCAGGTGCCTTCGACCCGTTCGACAATCTCGTGTTGCACCACCCTTTGCACGAACGGGCCAAGGCCCGCGGGTCCCGAGGCGCGATCCTTAAGATGGATGCAGATGTCCGGCCGACGGGCAGCTATGATACCCACCATCTCGCCCCGGACCGAGTCATCAAGACCAGCACCCATTATGGCGCAGGCGATGCGCGGTTCGGCGTCCAGTTGACGCCGGACCTCATCGGGATCATGCGCTCCCAGCCATTGGATCGGCATATGGTCAAGCTGTTGCGCGACGTCGCCGATCACGTTGGGCAGTTTTCCAATCAGCAGAACAACCGGTTTCATGGCCGTCTTCCCTTCTGATGTCGCAAAGAAAAAACCGGCCCAATCGGGGCCGGTCTCAGCATAGCACATTTTTGTCCTGACCGCTTGGGGCGTCAGCTGTTGGCGTTGACCAGGGTCGACACAATCGCCTTGGCGCTGTCCGAGTTCCATTCGGCGTCACCGATCAGACGCGCGATTTCGTTGCCATCGGGGTCGATGATGACAGTAATCGGCAGGCCGATGACACCCATTTCCCGCGCGACCGCCTGTTTAGGGTCCTGATGCCGCGGCAGGTTGGTGATGCCGTTTTCGTCGAAGAACTTCTTGATCCCGGCGGGTGAATTGCGTCCGGTGGCCAATGTCAGAACCTCGAACTTGTCGCCGCCGAATTCTTCCTGCAATTCGGAAATCTGCGGCATTTCCTTGCGGCACGGCGCACACCACGTGGCCCAGAAGTTCAGCAGGACGTATTTACCCTTATAGTCCGCCAACGTTGCGGTGCCGCCATCATCCTCCAATTCGAAGGCAACCGGTTCGACGGGCTTTGGCTCTTTGTGCAGGATCAACCGTTTCAGGCTGCCGTCACGCAGCGGTCCAAGTGTTTCCGCGTCGGTGGCCAAAGCCGCGTTTGCACCCAGCGCAAGGGCCATATAAAGGGGGATCAGACGAAATAGGCGCATATCAACTCCGGGTTTTTGCAACATGACCGATCAATCCTCGAACCAGATGTGGGGCGGCCGCTTTGCCGCCGGTCCAGACGCGATCATGGAGGCGATCAACGCCTCGATCGGGTTCGATCAGCGGATGGCAGCCCAGGACATTGCAGGCTCGCGCGCCCATGCCGCCATGCTGGCTGCCACAGGCGTTATTACTGATAGTGATGCGCAGGCCATTCGGGAAGGGCTGCTCACAGTCTTGTCAGAAATACAGAACGGCGCGTTTCAGTTCTCGACCGCGCTGGAAGATATTCACATGAATGTCGAAGCGCGCCTGAAAGAGGTCATTGGTGAGCCCGCGGGCCGTCTGCACACGGGCCGCAGCCGAAATGATCAGGTTGCGACCGACTTCAAACTGTGGGTCCGTGATCAGTTCGATGCGGCGGAAACCGGTCTGCTGGCGCTGATCCGCGCGCTTTTGGCGCAGGCCGAGGCCGGGGCCGATTGGGTCATGCCCGGTTTTACCCATTTGCAGACTGCGCAGCCGGTGACATGGGGCCACCACATGATGGCCTATGTCGAGATGTTTGGTCGCGATCTGTCTCGCGTGCGCGACGCGCGTGCCCGGATGAACGAATCCCCCTTGGGCGCTGCTGCGCTGGCGGGTACCTCTTTCCCCATCGACCGTCAGATGACAGCCGAGGCGCTGGGCTTTGACCGACCCGCCGCGAACTCGCTGGATGCGGTTAGCGACCGCGACTTCGCGCTTGAATTCCTGTCCACCGCATCGATCTGCGCCGTGCACCTGTCACGCTTTGCCGAGGAACTGGTGATCTGGTCCTCGGCCCAGTTCCGCTTTGTGACGCTGTCAGATCGCTTCTCGACAGGCTCGTCGATCATGCCGCAGAAGAAGAACCCCGACGCGGCCGAGCTGATCCGGGCCAAGGTCGGGCGCATTTATGGGGCGAATACTGCCCTGATGATGGTGATGAAAGGCCTGCCTCTGGCCTATTCGAAGGACATGCAGGAAGACAAGGAACAGGTCTTTGACGCCGCCGACAATTGGATGTTGGCGCTGGCCGCGATGGAGGGCATGGTCAAGGACATGACAGCCAACCGCGACAGCCTTGCCGCCGCTGCCGGTTCCGGCTTCTCGACCGCGACCGATCTGGCCGACTGGCTGGTGCGGGTGCTGGGCCTGCCGTTCCGCGATGCACATCATGTCACCGGATCGCTGGTTGCGATGGCCGAATTCAAGGGCTGCGACCTGCCTGATCTGGCGCTTGAGGATATGCAAACGGTCCATGCAGATATCACCGACGACGTCTTTTCTGTCCTAACCGTGCAAAATTCGGTAAACTCGCGCCAGTCCTATGGTGGTACGGCACCCGATCAAGTGCGGGCCCAAGTCAAGCGGTGGAAGGCGCTGGTGTAATGCAGATACGACGCGTGGTACTGTTGATTGCCGCTGCGGCGGCGCTGGCCGGATGCGGCGCAGATGGCGAACCCATTCAACCGACGATGAGCGCCAATGTTGGGATTGGCACAAGCGGCTCTTACGGCGGTGTTGGCCTTGGGCTGAGCCGTGGCGGGCTGGGCGTCTATTTGGGTTTGTGAACGCAGAATGAAGCTCATCGGCGCAGCCTTGGTGCTTGCTCTGCTCGCAGCCTGTGAACCGGCCGGCAATCCGCGCCCGGAACCCGAGGCCAGATCCAGCGGCTCAGGCGTTTCGATCTCGGGCTATGGCCGGGTTGGCGTGTCTACTGGCGGGTGAGGCGCGGAATCATTTGATCCGTATGCCTCTTTTGGTCTAAGCGCGCTGCTATGGATCACTTTCTCTACCGCGACGGCGCGCTTTACGCCGAAGATGTCCCAATCTCCGAAATCGCCGCTGCGGTCGGAACCCCGTTCTATGTCTATTCGACGGCCACTCTGCTGCGGCATTTTCAGCTTTTTGATGACGCTTTGGAAGGTACCGATCATCTCGTCTGCTATGCGATGAAAGCGGCCAGCAATCAGGCAATCCTGAAGACGCTGGCGCAGGCCGGTGCAGGGATGGATGTTGTCTCGGGCGGGGAATATTTGCGTGCCAAGGCTGCGGGTGTTCCGGGCGACAAGATCGTGTTTTCGGGCGTCGGCAAGACAGCGGACGAAATCCGTGCCGCGCTGACCGGCGGCATCCGTCAGTTCAACGTCGAATCCGAACCAGAGATGGAAGTGATCAATGCGGTCGCTTTGGAATTGGGAAAGGTCGCGCCGATCACCGTGCGGGTGAACCCGGATGTGGACGCAAAGACACATGCCAAGATTGCCACCGGCAAATCCGAAAACAAGTTTGGTATCCCGATATCGCGCGCCTCAGAAGTCTATGCGCTTGCCGCCCGCCTGCCGGGGTTGGAAGTGATCGGGATCGACGTTCATATCGGTTCGCAACTGACCGAGTTGGAGCCGTTTGAACTGGCCTACTCCAAGGTCGCTGAACTGACCGAGCAACTGCGTGCCGAAGGGCACAATATTCGCCGTCTGGATCTGGGCGGTGGCTTGGGCATCCCCTATACCCGCGCGAACGATGCGCCGCCGCTGCCGGTGGAATATGGTGCCCTGATCAAGAAGACCCTGGGCCATCTGGATTGCGAGATCGAAATCGAACCAGGCCGCCTGATCGCGGGCAATGCGGGTCTGATGGTCAGCAAGGTGATCTATGTGAAATCAGGCGAAGGCCGCGATTTCCTGATTCTGGACGGGGCGATGAACGACCTGATCCGCCCTGCAATGTACGAGGCACACCACGACATTGTTGCCGTCAAGGAACCCGAACCGGGTGTCGAACAACAGCCCTATGACATCGTCGGTCCAGTTTGCGAGTCGGGCGACACCTTTGCCAAGCAACGCAATATGCCCCCGTTGACACCGGGCGATCTGGTGGCGTTTCGCAGTGCCGGTGCTTATGGCGCGGTGATGTCCAGCGAATACAACACCCGACCGCTGATCCCAGAGGTGCTGGTGCATGGGGATCAATTTGCAGTTATTCGTGAACGGCCAAGCTTTGACGAAATCATAAACCGCGATACCATACCCTCGTGGCTCTGACGCGATAGGCGCGCGGGCCCGACCCGGAGGCTTGCCTTGACCGACAAACCGAACCTGCCCATTCCGCGACTTTCCGTGTGGCTTACCCATGCGGGAATGTTGGCCGAACAGGTTTTGCGCGCGTTCTGGCCCTTCTTTTCGATTCTGATGGTAGTTCTGGCGGCGCTGATGCTGGGACTGCAAGACGCGGTTGGCGTCGAAACCGTCTGGGTTACGGGCGCGCTTGCTGTGTCGTCAGCGCTGGGCGCTTTGGGTTTTGGTGTGCGTCGATTCCGTCTGCCCTCCCGGGCCGACGCCCTTGTACGGCTGGATGAAACCCTTCCCGGGCGCCCGATTCAGGCCCTGATGGACGATCAGGCCATTGGCGCGATGGACGCGGATTCGGTGGCGCTGTGGCGGGCGCATCAGGCGCGTATGGCAACCCGGGCAGCGCAGGCCGGGCCGGTCCGGCCTGATCTGCGGCTGGCGTCCCGCGACCCATATGCGTTGCGCTATGCGGCGATGCTGGCGCTGGTGGTTGCGACGCTCTTCGGGTCATTCTGGCGGATCGGGTCGGTCGCAGACATGACCCCCGGTGCTGCAGTTGCCGGTCAGGGGCCCACTTGGGAAGGCTGGGTTGAACCGCCGCGCTATACCGGCCTGCCGACATTGTATCTAGCAGATCAGGACGACCCGACACTGTCTGTGCCACAGGGCAGCCGTATCACCTTGCGATTCTATGGCGAGGTTGGGGCGCATACGTTGACCGAGACAGCTTCGACCACCGGCGCCGAGGCGGCTGCCGAGCCCGAGCAGGAATTCATCGCCGAGCGCTCAGGCCAGATGCGCATCGAAGGCCCGGCAGGGCGCGACTGGGTCTTGAGCGTCGTGGAAGACGAAGCCCCCCAGATCGCCGTGGCGGGTATGGCCGAGGCCGAGGCGGGCGGGCAAATGAAGCTGCCGTTTGCGGCCAACGACGACTATGGCGTCGTGTCAGGTTCCGCAGAGATCACGCTGGATCTGGATGCGGTCGAAAGGCGTTTTGGGCTGAAAGTCGACCCCGAACCGCGTGAGGTGATTGAGGTTCAGTTGCCGATGCCCATCACCGGAGACCGGTCAGATTTCACCGAAGACCTGATCGAAGATTTCTCGCAGCACCCCTGGGCGCACCTGCCGGTCACGATCACGCTGCAGGTGGTGGACGATGCCGATCAGACCGCGTCGTCGGAGCCTTACAAGACGGCTTTGCCCGCGCGACGTTTCTTTGATCCGCTGGCAGCGGCAGTCATCGAACAGCGCCGCGACCTGCTGTGGTCCAAGACAAATGCCGCTCGGGTGGCGCAATTGCTGCGGGCGGTCTCGCACCGGCCCGAAGGCCTGTTTCGCTCGGATACGGCCTATCTGCGCCTACGCGTGCTGTTGCGCCGCTTGGAAACATTTACGCGATACGATCTGAAGCCAAAGCAGCAGGAAGAAATTGCGCGAGCGCTGTGGGATCTCGCGGTGCTGATCGAGGATGGCACCCTTGCCGACGCTCTGGAGCGGATGCGCCGGGCGCAAGAACGTCTGACCGAGGCGATGCAGAACGGGGCCAGCGACGAAGAGATCGCTGAACTGATGCAGGAGCTGCGCGAAGCCACGCAGGACTATATGCGCCAATTGCAGCGTCTGGCGCAGGAAAACGGTGAAACGCAGGACGGTCAGCAAGGACCGAACGGCGAAACCATGCAGATGACACAAGACGATCTGCAACGCATGATGGACCGCATTCAGGAACTGATGGAACAAGGCCGCATGGCCGAGGCGCAGCAGGCGTTGGAAGAGTTCCAACAGATGATGGAGAACATGCGCGTCACGCAGGGACAGGGTCAGGGTGGCCAGTCCGAAGGACAGCAGGCCATGGAAGGATTGGCCGAAACGCTGCGTGAACAGCAGGGCCTCAGCGATCAGGCATTCCGCGACCTGCAGGAACAGTTCAACCCCGGCGCGCAAGCAGGCGAGAGTCAGGGCAACGAGGGTCAGTCCGGCGGTCAGGGCCGCGGGCAGAGCCACGAAGGCCAAGGTGGTCAAGGCCAGGGTCAGGATCAGGCTGGCGAAGGGCAGCAGGGCCAGGGATCGCTGGCAGACCGACAACAAGCCCTGCGTGACGAACTCAACCGTCAGCAACAAGGCCTGCCGGGTGCCGGAACGCCCGAAGGCGATGCTGCGCGCGAGGCGCTGGGCCGCGCGGGCCGCGCCATGGACGAAGCCGAGGACGCCTTGCGCGGTGACGATCTGGCCGAAGCAATCGACCGCCAGTCCGAGGCGATGGAGGCCCTGCGCGAAGGCATGCGCTCTCTGGGCGAGGCCTTGGCGCAGAACCAACAGAACCAACCGGGGCAGGGCACGCAGGACGGCGACATGCAGGCCAACAGCCGTGACCCGCTGGGCCGCAATCCGGGGTCTGCCGGGTCGATCTCAACCGAAGAGGACCTTCTGCAAGGCGAAGATGTCTATCGCCGTGCGCGCGAGTTGCTGGATGAAATTCGCCGCCGGACCGGAGAATCCGACCGGCCGCAAATTGAACTGGACTACCTCAAACGGTTGTTGGAGCGGTTCTGACGCGTAACGCGGCCTTAGTTCTCGGCCGCGCCCCCGGTCTGTGCTTCAAGCCACAGGCGCGCCTGATCGACAAATGAGACATACGATTTCAGCACCGGATCGGCCTGCGGAACGGTTTCGCTGATCTGGGTGGCGTTGCTGTAGACCAGCAGCAAAATGACCCCGATGATGACGATCAACGCAAACCCGCGCAGGAAGCCGCCCGATTTGCGCGGGGCTGCTGTTGCTTCGTCGCCCTTTGCGCTGTCGTCGCTTTTCAGACCAGTGTTGATGGTCTCGACATCGGGCAATTCGTCCTTTTGTCCGGCATCAGCGGCGGTCGCGCTCGCCGCTGGCCGCTTGGGTTTGACCTTTGCCTCAGCGGGCTGATCCAGCGCCAGATCCGGTTGGCTTTCCAGGCTGGTTGTGCCTTCCTTAGCGCGCAATTCAGCCTCGCGCGCGGCCTCTTCCTTGAGGATGCTGGCAACGGCCGGGTCAACATTGCCCGAGTCGGCTGGGGCTTTTTCGGCCTCCGGCGCGGGTTCTGGCGCAGCGGGTGGTGCCTCGGCGGGTTTTTCCTCATCCTTGGCTTGCGGCGGTTTTGGTTCCGCCTGATCGTCCTTGGCTTCGGGGTGTTTGGGCTGAAACCAGGTCTGTTCGCAATTCGAACATTGGACATCCCGTCCGCTTTCGGGGATGACGTCGTCCGGCACTTCGTACTGAGCGCTGCAATTCGGACATGTGAGTCGCATACTGCCTCCTGGCCTGACTGCCGGCCTGATAGTTTTCTTGCGATGATATTCCGTTAAGCCCCAACAGCAAAGCGTGTTTTCGGCCTCACGGGCCAAGTGTCGCCAATTGGTCCCTTTGCAGGCATTGAAACTGAGGCCGCGCTCGGGCAAGAGAGGCTGTATAACAAAGGGGACAGGCGTGATCGAGCTCGAAAGTGTCAGCTACAGCTATGGCGGCGGCGAACTGCTGAGCGATGTGTCGCTGCAATTGCAGTCGGGTTCGTTCCATTTTCTGACTGGCCCATCAGGGGCGGGCAAAACCACCTTTCTGAAACTCTGCTATGGCGCGTTGCTGCCGACCTCGGGACGGCTGAGCGCCTTTGGCGAGGATGTCGCAGGCTTGGATCGGGACCAGATGGCGGTTCTGCGTCGCCGGATCGGCATGGTCCATCAGGATTGCCGCTTTCTGGATCACATGACGCTGGCGGAAAACGTGGCTTTGCCGCTGATGGTGTCTGGCCGCGCTGCCGAAGCGGAACAAGACAATCTGACCGAGCTGTTGAATTGGGTTGGTCTGGGCGCGCGGCTTGGGGCGCATCCGCCCGAATTATCGGGCGGCGAGCGGCAACGGGCGGCATTGGCACGGGCGGTGATCTTGTCACCGGATATCGTTCTGGCAGATGAACCCACCGGCAATGTCGATTGGGAGATGTCACAGCGTCTGCTGCGCCTGCTGATCGAACTGAACCGAATGGGCAAGACCGTGCTGATCGCAACGCATGACCTGAGCTTGATCCGCGCCGCCAAAAGCCAGGTCCAGGCGCGGGTGCTGCGCATTTCACAACGCAAGCTGCAATTGGCAGGAGCAGATCTATGAGCGGCGACGATTTCCGCAATCTGCTGCGCCGCGACCGTCGCGCGGATCGCGTTGTGCCGCCCACTGGGTTCACCGCGCAACTGACACTATTTGTATCCGGGGCGATGGCGTTTCTGGCCGTCTTTGCGCTGGCGCTGTCGCTTGCGTCGGGCCGATTGGCCGAGCGTTGGGCTTCGGAACTGGCTGGGGCGGCAACGTTGCGCATCAACGCGCCAGCGGATCAGCTTGCAGCGCAGACCGAGGCGGCGTTGACCGTTTTGAATCAAACGCCGGGCGTGGCCTCGGCCCGGGCTTTGACGACCGAGGAGCAGGCGGCCCTGCTGGCCCCCTGGTTCGGGCCGGACCTGCCGCTGGACACGCTGCCGGTCCCGCAACTGATCGAGATTACCGAAGGAGAACCCGGTCTGGATGCGGCAGGGCTGCGCCTGCGGCTGGGGGCCGAGGTGCCCGGTGCGGTGCTGGACGATCATTCGCGCTGGCGTGAGCCGCTGGTTACGGCAGCCAATTCGTTGCGGCGGCTGGGCGTGATCTCGATCCTGTTGATCGGCGGGGCCACGGCGGCAATGATAACCCTCGCGGCCAACGCCTCGCTTGCTGCCAATGCGCAGATCATCGAGGTATTGCGTCAGGTTGGGGCCAAGGACCGTTTTATCGCCGGAGCCTTTGTCCGACGTTTCACCTTTCGCGCCTTGTTCGGCGCGGCGGTTGGAACCCTGCTCGGCATGAGCGGCGTATTACTGTTGCCCGAAGCGTCGGCAGAGGGCGGTTTTCTGACCGGTCTGGGCTTTCAGGGCGTCGGATGGCTGCTACCGGCTCTGATCCCCGTTTTGGGGGCCTGTGTTGCGTTTGTCGCCACATGGTCTGCCGCGCGGCGTAAGTTGAAGGAGCTTTCGTGATGTCCAAAGCGATCCAATGGGTGCGGTCCTTGATCTTCATGATCACGATCTATGCCTGGATGCTGATTCTTGGCGTCGTCTTTGCGCCTTATGCGCTGTTTTCGAAACGCGGAGCCCTGCAAGCGTGCAAGACCTATGCCCGAACAACCAAATGGTTGGCTGGCTGGATGGTCGGCATCAGGTGCGAAGTGCGTGGATCGGTGCCGACGGGCGAGGTCGTGGTCGGCGCCAAACACCAATCCTTTCTCGACATCATAATGATTTTCGACGCCGTCCCGCACGGCAAGTTCATCATGAAGCGCGAGTTGCTGTGGACGCCGGTTATCGGAATGTACGCCCGGCGTTTGGGTTGCATTCCAGTTAATCGCGGAAGAAAGGGAGCGGCTGTGGCCAAGATGGTCAAAGACGTGGCAAAGGAGTTCAGCGAACCCGGTCAGTTGGTGATCTATCCGCAAGGCACGCGCGTCGCTCCTGGGGTGCAAAAACCCTACAAGGTCGGTACGGCCGTTCTGTATGAGGGTCTGGGTTTTCCCTGTGTGCCGGTGGCCACAAATGCGGGTGTGTTCTGGCCACGGACCGGGATTTTGCGCAAACCCGGTCTGGCGATCGTCGACTTTCTAGACCCGATTGAACCGGGTGTAGCGCGAAACGCGTTTTTGGGGCGACTGGAAGACGTGATCGAGACGCGCTCAAATGAATTGATGCGAGAAGTGGGGTTTGATCCGGATGCGGTTCATTGACGACATCGAGGCGCTTGAGGCGCTCTATGGAACACCTGGCGCGCCGTCGATCCGAAAGGTCGCGCATCAGCTGACGCCGCTCTATCGGAAATGGATCATGGCCTCGCGCCTCTGTGTCCTCAGCACCGTTGGACCCGAAGGTGTCGATGGCAGCCCGCGCGGCGATGACGGCCCGGTTGTGCTGGAGCTGGACCCAAAGACCCTGGCGTTACCCGACTGGCGAGGCAACAACCGCTTGGATTCGCTGCGCAACATCGTGCGTGATCCGCGTGTCTCGCTGATGTTCATGGTGCCGGGGTCCAACAACGTCATCCGGGTCAATGGACGGGCGCGCCTGACCGACGATGCGGACTTGAGCAGCCGGTTCGAAAAACACGGCAAACGACCGGCAACTGTTGCCGTGATCGAAATCTCAGAGATTTACACCCAATGCGCCCGCGCGCTGATCCGGGCGAAGACATGGACGAGCGGCGACGAAAGCGCCGATCTGCCAAGCGTCGGCCAGATTTTGGCCGAGGTGAGCGCGGGCGAAGAAGGCGGCGCGCAGTATGACGAGGAATGGGCCCCGCGCGCCGCTAAGACGATGTGGTAGTGACCTGTCGACGCTGGCTTCAATGCGCGGCCGCACCCATTTTGGCGACATTGTCGATCCAGCGTTCGACGCTTCCGGGCTTTGGGTGGCTCGCTGCGGAAAAATAGGTAAAGCGCGTGGGTTTGAATCCAACAAAGCCCAGAATCTGGTCGCGTAGTTGGCGCAAAAGCGCTTGCCGATAGACCAGACGCATGAACCAACCTGGCGTATCTGATGTCATGATCACCCGCGCGGTACGTCCTGTCAGCATCGGTGCCGGAAATCCGATCTTCGTGGTTGTGCGCGTATCAAAGGTTCGGCCCGGAAGGAATGTCCGGTCGATCAGGCCCTTCAATTTGGCGGGCAGACCTCCCCACCACATTGGGGTCGTCAGAACCAGGTGATCGCTCCACTCGAGATTCTGCAAAACCTGTTCGAGCACGGGTTCAAGTGGTTTGTAATCCTCGTAACTGCTCTGACCATAGTCGTGATCGAATTGCAGATCGCTCAGATGAGCCATTCGAACCTCGTGACCCTCGGCAAGTGCAGCGTCCGCATAGGTTTGCGCAAAAGTGCGCGACAGGCTGGTTCTGGCGGGATGTCCATCCAGAACGAATATCTTTTTAGCAGGCATTATGATTCTCCATAAATTGACCACGGTCACTTTCTAAAGCAATAAATTGACCACGGTCAATTAAAAATTTGACCACGGTCAAAAATTGTGCCACCAAGCGCTATGCCAAAGCCGATTCAAAAACGAACTCTCAAAACGCGCGCGCGCCTGATCTCTGCCGCCGAGAACGAGATTCAAAACGGTGGGTACGAAGCCTTGCGGGTCGAAGAAGTGGTTCAGGCTGCCGGCGTGGCCAAGGGAACGTTCTTCGCGCATTTCCGGGACAAAGATGCGCTAATGGAAATCCTGTTGGCGGAGAAATTGAATGCCTGTCTAGATCTGGCCGAGGCGGGATCGCCGCCAAAATCCGTGCCCGAGATCATCGCGGCGCTTGGCCCGGTTCACAGTTTCATGACGGTTGAACGCTATGTTTTCGACCTGCTCATCAGGTATTCGGGCGCAACAGCGATCGCCGAAATCGGACCGATTGCCTATTTCTTCGAACGGTATTTCAGGGTCGTCATGATGTGGCTCGAAGACGCCGACATGCGCAAAGACGTCCCCTCTGAGCTGTTGGCGGAAGGGGTGCAGGCGTTCGCCATTCAGTCCATGTCGCTTAGATTTTGTGCCTTGCACGCCTCGACCAGTTTCGATGACAGGCTGAACGCCTATCTCAAGGCGTGGTTGACCCCGACGAGGTAATCGCCGGGGTCTTTCAATTAGCTATGGATCGGTCCGTCGCCGCAGGCCAGCGCGGCCTCGCGCACGGCTTCGGAATAGGTCGGGTGGGCATGGCAGGTCAGGGCCAGATCCTCGGCCGAAGCGCCGAATTCCATGGCTACGCAGACCTCATGGATCAGATCACCTGCGGCAGGGCCGATGATATGCGCGCCCAGAATGCGGTCGGTTTCCTTGTCGGCGAGGATTTTTACAAACCCGTCGGCGGCAAAATTGGCCTTGGCGCGACCGTTGCCCATGAACATGAACTTGCCAACCTTGTAGGCGCGGCCTTGTTCCTTGAGCGTCGCTTCGGTTTCGCCGACATTGGCGACCTCGGGCCAGGTATAGATTACACCGGGAATGACGCCGTAATTCACGTGGCCGTGCTTGCCTGCGACCTGTTCGGCGGCGGCCATGCCTTCGTCCTCGGCCTTGTGCGCCAGCATCGGGCCTTCGGTGACATCGCCGATCGCATAGATGCCAGGCACATTGGTCTGCCAGTCCGCCCCGACCTTGATCTGGCCACGCGGCGTCATCTCGACACCCAGCGCGTCCAGCCCCAGCCCGTCGGAATACGGCTTGCGCCCTGTGGCAACCAGCACCGTGTCCGCGTCGATCACATGTTCGCTGCCATCCTTGAGCAGCTTGTAGGTGACCTTGGCCTTGGTCTTGGTCGCTTCGGTCTTTTGCACCGCCGCGCCCATGACAAATTTCAGGCTCTGCTTCTTGAGGATGCGCTGGAAGGTTTTCTGTACCTCGGGGTCCATACCGGGCGTGATTTCCTTGAGGAATTCGATCACCGTCACCTCAGCCCCCAGACGACTGTAGACCGAGCCGAGTTCTAGTCCGATCACACCTGCGCCGATCACCACCATCTTCTTGGGGATCTTACCCAGCGCCAGCGCACCGGTTGAGGTGACGACAACCTTTTCATCGACCTCGACGCCGGGCAGGGACGAAGGCTCGGATCCGGACGCGATGATGATGTTCTTGGCCTCGTGAACTTCGTCCCCCACCTTGACCTGACCGGCGGCGGGGATCGAGCCCCAACCTTTCAGCCAGTCGATCTTGTTCTTCTTGAACAGGAATTCGATGCCCTTGGTATTACCGTCGATGACCTCATCCTTGTAGGCCTGCATTTGCTTCCAATCGACCGAAGGCGATTTGCCCTTCAGACCCATCTTGGCAAAGTTGTGCTCGGCCTCGTGCAGTTGATGGCTGGCATGCAACAGCGCCTTGGACGGGATGCAGCCCACGTTCAGGCAGGTGCCGCCCAGCGTGTCGCGCCCTTCGACCACGGCGGTTTTCAGACCCAGTTGAGCACAGCGGATGGCGCAGACATAGCCGCCAGGACCCGCTCCGATTACGATGACGTCATAATTTGACATTTTGTTCTCCTAAACCCCGTAGAGTTTACTAGTGAAAGCAATGCCCTGCCGGTGGCAGGGCGAAATTTCTGAGTTCAAACCGGTTCCAGCACTTTGACCTGGATATGCGCCACGCCACCCCGTTCGTGGTGCATGGCCAACTCTTCGGAGTCAAAGAACTCGCGCGCGCGCGTCAGGTCGGCCACCTCGAACATTGCGACCGCGTGGTCGGCCTGATCGGGGTCTTTCCAGACATGGAGGTCGTGGATACCCGCGGCCTCTCGCATGGGTTTGTCTTCCCGAAAAACCTTCAGCCAGGCATCGAAATCGGCCACATCGGCCTGCCAGAGTACATGTGCTGCCATGATTACAGATCCATCAACAGGCGGCGTGGGTCTTCCAGCGCCTCTTTCACGCGAACAAGGAAGGTCACAGCACCTTTGCCGTCGACAATCCGGTGATCGTAAGACAGGGCAAGATACATCATCGGGCGAATCTTGATCTCACCATTGATGACCATCGGACGGTCCTGGATCTTGTGCATGCCCAGAATGCCGGATTGCGGCGGGTTCAGGATCGGCGAAGACATCAGCGAGCCGTAGACACCGCCGTTTGAGATGGTGAAAGTGCCGCCCTGCATTTCCGCCATGCTCAGCTTGCCGTCACGGGCGCGGCGGCCTTTTTCGGCAATCGCCTTTTCGATCGCGGCAAAGGACATGCTGTCAGCGTCCCTGATCACAGGAACGACCAAGCCCTGCGGCGTACCGGCCGCTACACCCATATGTACGAAGTTCTTGTAGACGATGTCGGTGCCATCGATCTCGGCATTGACCTCGGGCACTTCTTTCAGCGCGTGACAGCAGGCCTTGGTGAAGAAGGACATAAAGCCAAGCCGGACACCATGCTTCTTTTCGAACTGGTCCTTGTACTGATTGCGCAGGGCCATCACCTCGGTCATGTCCACCTCGTTGTAGGTGGTCAGGATCGCGGCGGTGTTCTGCGCATCTTTCAGACGTTTGGCAATGGTTTGGCGCAGGCGCGTCATGCGGACACGTTCCTCGCGCGATGCATCCTGCGCTGCGACGGGCGCGCGTGGCGCCTGAGCTGCCGGGGCGGGCGCAGACGGAGCGGACGCCGGGGCCGAGGCGGTTACAACCGCTTTGGCCACGTCTTCCTTCATGATCCGACCATCGCGACCCGTGCCGGTTACCTGATCGGCGGACAGGCCAGCCTCGGCCATCGCTTTCTCGGCCGACGGCGCGTTTGCCACATCTTTGCCGGTGCTTGCCGCTGCTGCCGGGGCTGCCGCCGCTGCTGCGGGGGCTGCTGCTGCACCAGCTGCGGCGCCCGAGATCACCGCCAGTTTCGCACTTGCATCCACCGTTGCACCTTCCGGAGCGACGATTTCGGCCAGCACGCCGGCCGCTGGGGACGGAACCTCGACCGAGACTTTATCGGTTTCCAATTCACACAGCATTTCATCTTGCGCGACACTGTCGCCAACCTGTTTGAACCATGTGGATACCGTCGCTTCGGTCACGGATTCACCCAGCGTCGGCACCATCACATCAACGCTGCCTGCTGACGCCGCCGGGGCCGCTGCGGGTGCCGGGGCTGCCGCAGCCGCAGGGGCTGCACCGGCACCTTCACCGGCTGTGATGGTCGCGAGCAAGGCATCGACACCGACTGTTTCACCTTCGGCGGCTACAACCTCGCCCATCACACCCGCAGCTGGGGCAGGGACTTCGACCGTGACCTTGTCGGTTTCAAGCTCACAGAGCATTTCATCCACGGCGACCGCGTCGCCGGGTTTCTTGAACCATGTCGCAACCGTGGCTTCGGTTACCGATTCGCCAAGCGTGGGAACACGAACTTCAATTGACATCGTTTACTTTCCTTCAATGCTCAGCGCTTCGTTCACCAGCGCTTCTTGTTGGGCTTTGTGTTGGCTGGCCAGGCCCGTTGCGGGCGAAGCCGATGTGGCGCGGCCGACATAACGCGGCCGCGTATGTGTGGCCTTGATGCGGGTCAGCACCCATTCGATATTGGGTTCGATAAAGGTCCAGGCCCCCTGGTTCTTTGGCTCTTCCTGACACCAGATCATCTCGGCGCCCTTAAAGCGCTCAAGCTCGTTGATCAGCGAATGTGCGGGGAAGGGATAGAACTGCTCGATCCGCATCAGATAGACATCGTCGATCCCGCGCGCGTCACGCTCTTCGAGCAGGTCGTAATAGACCTTCCCGGAACACATCACCACGCGCTTGATCTTGTCATCCTTGACCAGCTTGGTGTCCGAGTTTCCGTGCTGCGCATCGTCCCACAGCACCCGGTGGAAGCTGGAACCCGTGGTGAACTCTTCGGCCCTGCTGACAGCCAGTTTGTGGCGCAGCAGCGATTTTGGCGTGACCAGGATCAGCGGCTTGCGGAAGGTGCGGTGCAACTGACGGCGCAGGATGTGGAAATAGTTCGCAGGCGTCGTGCAGTTTGCCACGATCCAGTTGTCCTGACCGCACATTTGCAGGAACCGCTCCAGACGCGCGGACGAGTGTTCTGGGCCCTGCCCTTCGAATCCGTGCGGCAGCAGGCAGACCAGACCGGACATGCGCAGCCATTTGCTTTCGCCCGAGCTGATGAACTGGTCGAACATGATCTGCGCGCCGTTGGCGAAGTCGCCGAACTGCGCCTCCCACAGGGTCAGCGCATTGGGTTCGGCCAGCGAGTAGCCGTATTCGAACCCAAGCACCGCATATTCCGACAGCATCGAGTCGATCACTTCGTAATGCGACTGCCCGGGCCGAATATTGTTGAGCGGATAGTATCGTTCCTCGTTCTCCTGATGCACAAAGCCGGAATGGCGCTGACTGAACGTACCGCGCGTTGCGTCCTGACCGGACAGCCGTACCGGGTACCCTTCGGTCAGCAACGAGCCAAAGGCCAGTGCTTCACCCGTGGCCCAGTCGAAGCCGGTGCCGGATCCGAACATCTGTTTCTTGTGCTCAAGAAGTCGGGCAACTGTCTTGTGTACTGCGATATCCGTCGGCGCATGGGTCAGGGACTTGCCGATCTCGGCCAGCGTGTCCGGGGTGATGGCGGTGTCGCCGCGCACATATTCTTCTTTGTTCTTGTCCAGATGCGACCAGCGCCCGTCCAGCCAGTCGGCTTTGTTGGGCTTATAGTCCTTGCCGGCCTCGAACTCATCATTCAGATGAGCCTGGAAGGCGGCCTTCATATCTTCGATCTCGCCTTCGGGGATCAGGCCGTCCTTGACCAGACGTTCAGTGTACAGAGACAGCGTGGTCTTATGCGTCTTGATCTTCTTGTACATGATCGGGTTGGTGAACATGGGCTCGTCGCCCTCGTTATGACCGAACCGGCGATAGCAGAAGATATCGATGACCACGTCCTTGTGGAACTTCTGGCGGAATTCTGTGGCTACCTTGGCCGCATGCACCACCGCCTCGGGGTCGTCGCCATTCACGTGGAAGATCGGCGCTTCGACCATCAGCGCGATATCTGTCGGATAGGGGCTGGAGCGGCTGAAGTGTGGCGCAGTGGTAAATCCGATCTGGTTGTTCACCACGATATGCATGGTGCCACCCGTCTTGTGGCCGCGCAGACCGGACAGGCCGAACCCTTCGGCCACCACACCCTGACCGGCAAAGGCTGCATCACCATGAAGCAGAATGCCCATTACCGCGGTGCGGTGATCATCCTTCAACTGATCCTGCTTGGCCCGGACCTTGCCCAGAACCACCGGGTTTACCGCCTCAAGGTGCGAGGGGTTGGCCGTCAGCGACAGGTGCACGCTGTTACCATCAAACTCGCGGTCGCTAGAAGCGCCGAGGTGGTATTTCACGTCACCCGAGCCATCCACATCTTCGGGCTTGAAACTGCCGCCCTGGAATTCGTTGAAGATGGCGCGATAGGGCTTGCGCATCACGTTGGCGAGGATGTTCAGGCGACCCCGGTGCGGCATCCCGATAACGATGTCGCGCACACCCAGCGCGCCACCGCGTTTGATGATCTGTTCCATCGCAGGGATCAGGCTTTCGCCACCATCCAGACCAAACCGCTTGGTGCCCATGTATTTGACATGCAGGAATTTCTCAAAGCCTTCGGCCTCGACCATCTTGTTCAGGATGGCTTTGCGGCCTTCCTTGGTGAACTGGATTTCCTTGCCGTACCCCTCGATCCGCTCCTTCAGCCAAGCGGCTTCTTCGGGGTTCGAGATATGCATGTATTGCAGCGCGAAGGTGCCGCAATAGGTCCGCTTCACGATCTCGACGATCTGACGCATGCTGGCCATCTGCAGTCCCAGCACGTTGTCGATAAAGATCGGGCGATCCATGTCGGCATCGGTAAAGCCATAGGTCTTGGGATCCAGTTCCGGGTGCGTGCTGGCCGCGCGCATGCCCAGCGGGTCCAGATTGGCGGCCAGGTGACCCCGGATGCGATAGGCCCGGATCAGCATCAGCGCTCGCAGACTGTCCAGCACCGCGCGCTTGATCTGGTCTTCGCTGACAACGACGCCTTTGTCGGCGGCCTTGTCCTTGATCTTCTTGCCCGCCGCCTTGGCGTCGATCTCGGCCCATTCGCCGGTAAGGGCACCCGTCAGATCGTCCGTCGGCATCGGCGGCCAGTCGGTCCGCGCCCAGGACGGCCCCTCGGCCTCACGTTGTACATCCGGAGTGGCGTCACCCATCTGCCGGAAGAATTCGACCCAGGCGGCATCCACCGCGCCAGGATCCCTGGTGTACTGGGCGTATAACTGCTCCAGATATTCGGCATTATGCCCCTGCATAAAGCTTGAGGCATGAAAGGCAGTGTTGGGCGTATGTTCGGTCATTGAGTTACCTCTGTTGGGTTGGGACCGTATTTGTTGGTGCCTGGTTCACTAGGGCGGGTCAGCCACCAGAGCACCAGAAGGGGCGACACAAACAGGACGATGAGTGTCGGAATGACGATCAGCAAAGTGGCGCGGGTGAACAGGATGTCCAGATTGCCACCGTGCTGGAAGCTGGACGCAAGGCCGATGCCAAAGATCAGCACCGCAAAGGCCCCGACGATCAGCAGGATCGGCAACAGAGCGTAAAGCCCGCTGCGCCCGGTATCATGCATCCGTCGCCACGCGACCGCGAGGTGCGGGATAAAAACGATCAGGCCGACGATGCTCTGCACCGGCGCCGAGGAAGTCGCGGTTGTGGTCGAGACCCCGTCCGCCTCGGTTGTGGTGACCTGTGTGAAGAATTGCCAGTCGATGATCCCGGCGATGATATTCCAGATCACGATGAACAGGAAAAAGAACCAGTATTCGGGCCGCGAGGCACGCCCTGAGAACGTGAAGAATTTGGAGAAACAAGTGCGGATGGCGTCAGAGAAGGTCATGGTTCACTCAACTCCAATCCTCGATGGATTTCCAACGCAAACGCGGTATTGGGCTCTCGCCCAAAGCCATCCACGAACTGCGATTCATCAAATCGAAAAAACTGGATGGAAGCACGACCTGCACCAAGCTGTGGTTCCAATACGGGCCGATCTTCCAAAATACCGAATTTCACGAGTAATCCGGCTGCCCCTGCAAGTGGGCGGTGGGGCGGATGACCTGAAGTGTATTCGGTCACAACACGGGCAGGGCCGTACTCAGATTCGTAAGTTTCCTCATCGAAGTCCCAGATAGCATCCTTTAATTGAGTCGCGTCGCCATGCGAGGCGCCAAAATACCTGCATCCCAATGTCTTCTTGGGAGATGTGGCCCCCGGTTGGTCGTAGAGCATCAAGAACGCCAAAGGCTCTCGTTTCCATAGCAATGCGTCATAAACGCCGCGTTCTGACACTTGGGAAATGGTTTCCATATGCTCTTGCATGGGAGGTATGACGCCAGCATTTGTGTCCAAGCCGAGTGAGTTATAGCCTTCGTCAACCAGCGCATGGAAAAGATACCCATCCGCAACAAGCTTTGGCGTCAATTTGGGGTAGGGCGCGCGAAACTTTGTCCATCCGCGCTCATAGAACTGCCGTGCAACTGATGCTCTATCACTTGTTGCCCAAGTGCATAGATCAAGAACATCTCGAGTTGGTTTTGATAAATCGAGATCAGCTTTGGCAATGCCTGGAACCAGCGAAATTGAGGCGCACATGGCGAACACCAAGAAATGCCCCATGCGAGAGGACCTCTCCCCCCGCCGGAACCCATAGTTTTCTTGGTACCGCACCATTGTTACCCAATCGCTTCCAGCACAGCCTCACCCAGCTGCGCCGGGCTTTCGGCCACGACGATACCGGCACTGCGCATGGCTTCGATCTTGTCCTCGGCACCACCTTTGCCGCCGGCGACAATCGCGCCCGCGTGGCCCATGCGGCGGCCCGGAGGCGCCGTGCGGCCTGCGATGAAACCGGCGGTCGGCTTCTTGCGGCCCTTCTTGGCCTCATCCGCCAAGAACTGAGCGGCTTCTTCTTCGGCCGAACCACCAATCTCACCGATCATGATGATCGACTCGGTCTCGTCATCGGCCAGGAACCATTCAAGCACGTCGATATGCTCAGTCCCTTTGATCGGGTCGCCGCCGATGCCCACACAAGTGGACTGGCCCAGACCCACATCGGTGGTCTGCTTGACGGCCTCATACGTCAGGGTGCCCGAACGGGACACAACGCCGACCGAGCCGCGCTTGTGGATGTGGCCGGGCATGATGCCGATCTTGCAAGCATCAGGCGTGATGACACCGGGGCAGTTCGGCCCGATCAGGCGCGAGCTTGAACCTTCCAGCGCGCGCTTGACCTTCATCATGTCCAGAACCGGGATGCCTTCGGTGATGCAGACGATCACTTCCATCTCGGCATCAATCGCCTCAAGGATCGAGTCCGCCGCGAAAGGCGGCGGAACATAGATCACGCTGGCATTGGCTTCAGTCACATGCTTGGCCTCGTGGACCGAGTTGAACACGGGCAAGTCGAGATGGGTCATCCCGCCTTTGCCGGGGGTCACGCCGCCGACCATCTTGGTGCCGTAGGCGATAGCCTGTTCGCTGTGGAATGTGCCCTGCGAGCCGGTAAAGCCCTGACAGATCACTTTGGTATTTTCGTCGATGAGGACTGCCATTCTGAGGAGTCTCCTATTGAGCTATGCGTGCGTTCCGTACCGCACGATAAGAAAATAATGCGATGGCTCCGAGCCAAAGCGGCCATACAAGAAGGGCCAAATGTTCAGCCCCCGGAATCTTCGCGGGCTCGCAGCCTTTGCAACCAATTAACTCCCATGCGATTCCGACCGCGGCCAGTGAAAGCAGGCCTGCGCCACAGACATAAACGCCCACGAGGCCAAACGCTTTTCTTGCGACCAGAAGCAGAAGGTAAACGCCAATTACTGGAGCCAATGTTGCAATAAGCAGAAATGTTACGAAGCCGAGCAGCAAGAGATTAACCCTTAACCGCCTTCACGATCTTCTCGGCACCGTCTTTCAGGTTGTCTGCCGCGATCACGTCCAGGCCAGAGGTGTTGATGATCTCCTTGCCTTTCTCGACGTTCGTGCCTTCCAGACGCACGACCAGCGGAACCTGCAGGCCGACCTCTTTCACCGCGGCGACAACGCCCTCGGCGATGACGTCACAGCGCATGATGCCGCCGAAGATGTTGACCAGGATGCCTTTGACCTGCGGGTCCGAGGTGATGATCTTGAACGCTTCGGTCACTTTCTCTTTGGTGGCACCGCCGCCAACGTCTAGGAAGTTGGCAGGCTCGGCCCCATACAGCTTGATGATATCCATGGTGGCCATCGCCAGACCGGCGCCGTTGACCATGCAGCCAATCTCACCATCCAGAGCGATGTAGTTCAGGTCGTATTTGCTGGCTTCCAGTTCCTTGGGGTCTTCCTCGGTTGTGTCGCGCAGCTCGGCAATGTCCGGGTGGCGATAAACCGCGTTGCCGTCAAAGCCAACCTTGGCGTCCAGCACCTTGAGGTCGCCGCTGTCGGAGACGATCAGCGGGTTGATCTCCAGCATCTCCATGTCCTTCTCGACGAAGGCGGAATAAAGCTGGCTCATCAGCTTGACGCATTGCTTGACCTGCGCGCCTTGCAGACCCAGCGAAAACGCGATGCGACGACCATGATAGGGCTGATATCCAGTGGCAGGATCGACCGAGAAGGACAGGATTTTCTCGGGCGTGGCTGCGGCCACCTCTTCGATGTCCATACCGCCCTCGGTCGAGCAGACAAAGGAAATGCGGCTGGTCTGACGATCCACCAACAGGGCCAGATACATCTCGGTCTCGATGCCGGAACCAGCCTCGATATAGATGCGGTTCACCTGCTTGCCCGCCGGGCCGGTCTGGTGTGTGACCAGCGTGCGACCTAGCATCTTCTTGGCTTCCTCGGCAGCCTCTTCGACGGATTTGGTCAGACGGACGCCGCCCTTTTCCCCGGCGTCAGCTTCTTTGAAAGACCCCTTGCCGCGGCCACCTGCGTGGATCTGAGCCTTGACGACCCACAGAGGACCATCCAGTTCGCCCGCTGCGGTTTTGGCTTCCTCGGAGCGCAGAACTGCGCGACCGTCAGAAACCGGCGCGCCATAGCTGCGCAAAAGAGCTTTGGCCTGATATTCGTGAATGTTCATCGAAACTGTCCCGTTTGACTACGATTGAACCGTTATAGGCGTGTCTAGGGGATATGTTTAAAGGGTTTTTTGATGTCAGGTGGGTTTTTACCGAAGATTTTCTCTTTTTGTGATCACAGGTTTTTGGGGTGTGATCACAAAGTTGGGCGCGCCGCAAATTTGATTCGAAATATCTTTTGCGCGTCGGGAAAACACATTCAAAAAGGGTGCTTGCGTCGTTTGCGCCAACATTTGCGACGGTTCACGTTGCAAGCTGCGTGGCGGTCCAAATAGAAAACCGGCCCGCTTTCGGGGCCGGTTTGAATGCAAGACCGAAGGGTGCTTACGCCAGCGAGCTGTCGATACCCTTGCAGGCTTCAATCAGGCCCTTCACAGCGTTGACCGAGTTGTCAAAACCGGCCTGCTCTTCTTCGTTGAGCTTGATGTTGACGACACGTTCGATGCCACCTGCGCCGATCACGGTGGGGACACCGACATACATGCCTTTGACGCCCAGTTCGCCGTCGCAATAGGCCGCACATGGCAGAACGCGTTTCTGGTCCTTCAGATAGGCTTCGGCCATTTCGATTGCCGAGGTTGCAGGTGCGTAGAAGGCCGAGCCGGTTTTCAGCAGGCCAACGATTTCAGCGCCGCCGTCACGGGTGCGTTGGACGATGGCGTCCAGCTTGTCCTGCGTGGTCCAGCCCATCTCGACCAGATCGGGCAACGGGATGCCGGCAACGGTTGAATAGCGCACCGACGGCACCATGGTGTCGCCATGGCCGCCCAGAACAAAGGCTGTCACGTCGCGCATGGAGACGTTGAACTCTTCCGACAGGAAATGCGCGAAACGGCCCGAGTCCAGAACGCCTGCCATGCCGCAAACCTTGTTGTGCGGCAGGCCCGAGAATTCACGCAGGGCCCAGACCATCGCGTCCAGCGGGTTGGTGATGCAGATGACGAACGCGTCGGGTGCGTTGGCGGCGATGCCTTCACCAACCGACTTCATGACCTTCAGGTTGATGCCCAGCAGGTCGTCGCGGCTCATGCCCGGTTTGCGCGGGACACCAGCGGTGACGATGCAGACATCCGCGCCTGCGATATCCTCATAAGACTGGGTGCCCTTCAACTTGGCGTCAAAGCCTTCCGAGGGGCCGGATTCGGCAATGTCCAGCGCCTTGCCTTCCGGGGTGCCTTCGGCGATGTCGAACAGGACGACGTCGCCAAGTTCCTTCATTGCTGCGAGGTGGGCGAGCGTGCCGCCGATCTGACCTGCGCCGATCAGCGCGATCTTGGGTCTGGCCATTTGGAATATCTCCGGTCGGATTAAAATCGCGGTTGTGCTAGTCGGTAAATGGCATTTGCGCAAGGGTTATGGGGCGCGGCATGCAACCGCATACCGATTGCAGACGACCCGGTGGTTGCGCTAAACGACCTGTTAGATAAGTCAATTCACGGATCGCCACATGTTCGATTTGAACCTGATGTTTTTTGCTGTGGCGATCCCTGCGGTGGTCTTTGCCGGTATCTCGAAAGGTGGATTCGGGTCCGGCGTGGCCTTTGCCTCATCGTCGATTCTGGCTTTGATCCTGACGCCCGGTCAGGCGCTGGCGCTGATGCTGCCGATCCTGATGGTGATCGATGTGGCCACGCTGGGACCCTATTGGAAACGCTGGAACTGGCCGGATTCGCGCCTGCTGATTCTGGGCGCGGTTCCAGGCGTCGCGCTGGGCGCATGGTTGTACCGCGCCACAAATGACGACTTGTTGCGCTTGCTTATCGGCGGAATATCAGTCGGTTTCGTGATCTGGCACATCGCCCAAAGCCGAGGTCTGATCCGGGGCTTTGCCAATCGGTTGCCACCGCCCGCCGGGATGATCGCAGGGCTTGTTGCCGGGTTTACCAGCTTTGTCAGCCACGCGGGCGGCCCGCCAGCGGCGGTCTATCTGTTATCGCAAAGGCTGACGAAAACCGAGTTTCAAGCCAGCACAGTGCTGGTCTTCTGGGTCATCAATGCCGCCAAATTCATCCCCTACGCTTTTTTGGGTCTGTTCACCTGGCACACGGCACTGGCAGATCTTCTGTTGACGCCCTTCGCAATTCTCGGGGCCTGGCTGGGCGTCCGGGCGCATTTCATGCTGTCCGAGCGCCTGTTTTTTGCCATAGCCTATGTGCTGTTGACCCTCACCGGCAGCAAATTAATCTGGGACGCGCTGACCTAGACGTTCGGTGGCAAGGCCTCGGCCATGTCCTCGTAAGCCTGGCCAGATGCGATCAGGCAGGTCATCCCGTCTGGTAGCGTAACCGTAACGGTCCAACTGCCGGTCTTCTCAGAAGCATAGACCTCCATCACCGCGCCTTGCCGGGCGATACCGATGCTGCGGCGCGTTTCGCCATAGGATTCGGCCAGCCGCTTAACCACGTCATCGCGTGGCGCGCAGGTGCGCGCCTGCAATTGCTGCGCGGCCAGAACCATGATCCCAAGGCCCATTGTCATCTTGATAAGCGTCTTTTTCATGCGTCACCCCATATGTTTCCATCTGTCGTCAGGCTGCAGGTAACGCACAGAAATTTGGTTAAATCGCCGCACGTTGCATTGCGAATGCTGCGTTGCGGCAATTTTCTCCTTGAACTTTCCGGCAAAAAATGCCCCATTCCGCGCAACATTCTTTCAAAGGGAGAGGCCAATGGACCTCCGTCAGCGCCCCTATCGTTCCGTTCTCTACATCCCCGGGTCCCGCGATCGGGCCTTGGAGAAAGCGCGCACCTTGCCGGTGGACGCGATCATTTTCGACCTCGAGGATGCGGTCTCGGCAGATGAAAAGGACAATGCGCGCGAAACGCTAAGGGCCGCTTTGAAAGCCGGAGGGTATGGTTCGCGGGTCAAGATCGTTCGCATCAACGGCCTGGATACGGAATGGGGCCGTGCCGATGCCGAAGCTGTGCGCCAGATGGATGCTGACTATGTTCTTTTGCCCAAGGTCAGTTCAGCTGCCGATGTGGACGCGTTGGCCGCGATCACGGGCGACATGCCGATTTGGGCGATGATGGAAACGCCGCGCGGGATGCTGAATGCAGCGGAAATTGCCGCCCACCCGCTGATGGCCGGGTTCGTCATGGGGACCAACGATCTTGCCAAGGAATTGCAGACCCGCTTTAGACCGGATCGGTTGCCAATGATGACCTCGCTTGGGTTGTGCCTGCTGGCGGCGAAGGCCGAGGGGCTGATCATCGTCGATGGCGTTTATAACGCCTTCAAAGACGGCGAGGGTCTGGCCGCCGAATGTGAACAAGGCCGAGATATGGGTTTTGACGGCAAAACACTGATCCACCCGGCGCAGGTTGAGATTGCCAATACAGCCTTTGCCCCGTCGGACGCCGAGATCGATTTGGCCCGCCGCCAGATCGCCGCATTTGAGGAGACTGAGTCGCAGGGGCAAGGCGTTGCTGTTGTCGACGGTAAGATTGTTGAAAACCTACACGTTGTAACTGCCCGCGAAACTCTGGCAAAAGCGGAGGCGATAGTAGCTTTGCAAGCGGGGTAAGCCAGCATGGGCTTTGTTCTTCTGATCCTTGGTGTCGCGCTTTGGTGGGCGGCACATCTGTTCAAACGCGTGATGCCGGCGCACCGCGCGGCTATGGGCGATGCAGGCAAAGGTGCGGTTGCGCTGTTGTTGGTTGTGGCGATTCTTTTGATGATCTTCGGCTATCGCATGACGGACTTCATCCATGTCTGGGCTCCGCCAACCTTCCTGATCCACGTCAACAACTTGTTGGTGCTGATTGCCTTCTACATGGCGAGCCCGGCCGGAACCAAAGGCCGCCTGTTGAACAAAATACGTCACCCGATGCTGGGCGGCTTCAAGCTATGGGCATTCGCGCATCTTCTGGTGAATGGCGATCTGGCGTCGATCGTCCTGTTTGGCGGGTTGCTGGCTTGGGCCGTGGTAGAGGTGATCGTGATCAACAAGTCCGAACCCGATTGGACCCCCGGCGAGCCCGGCACCTATGGCAAGGATGCGATGTTCTTTGTGGCTTCGATCGTGCTGCTTGGCGTTGTCGGCTATATTCACGGGCTGGTCGGCCCGTCCCCGTTCGGATCGTAAGGAGCAGACATCATGGCAAAACTCTATCGGTTGCTGACCGAGGAAGACACCTCGGCCTTTTGCCACAAGGTCTCGGACGCGCTGGCAAAAGGGTGGGACCTGTATGGCGATCCCTCTTACGCCTTTGACGCCGCAAACAATGTGATGCGCTGCGCGCAGGCGGTGACCAAAGAGGTTGCGGCTGATTATTCCCCCGACATGAAACTTGGACAGCAATGATGGCAAAGACCAATCCGGGCAATTTCTTCGAAGATTATTCAATAGGGCAAGTGTTGCATCACGCGGTTCCCCGCACCGTGACCGATGGCGAACGGGCGCTTTACCACGCGCTTTACCCGGCGCGGCACGCGCTCTACTCCTCGGATGAATTCGCCCGAAAAAGCGGCCTGCCACAAAGCCCGATTGATGACCTCGCCGCCTTCCATGTGGTTTTTGGCAAAACCGTTCCCGATATATCGCTGAACGCGGTGGCCAATCTGGGCTATGCCGAAGGACGCTGGTTAAAGCCGGTCTATCCCGGTGACACGCTGCGGTCAGAATCCGAGGTGATTGGACTCAAGCAGAATTCGAACGGCAAGACCGGCGTCGTTTATGTGCGCACTCGTGGCCTCAACCAGCGCGACGAGGCCGTCCTCGAATATGTTCGTTGGGTGATGGTACGCAAATCGAATCTGGATGCGCCCGCGCCCGAGACGCTGATACCCGAGCTGAAAAAGGTGCTGAACCCGCAGGATTTGGTAGTGCCCGAAGGGCTGGATTTTTCGTCCTATGACGACGCGCAGGCGGGCGAGGCCCATCGCTGGGGCGATTATGAGGTGGGTGAGACAATCGATCACGTCGATGGCGTCACCGTGGAAGAGGCCGAGCATATGCTGGCTACCCGCCTGTGGCAGAACACGGCCAAGGTGCATTTCGACCTGACTTTCCGTCCCGAAGGGCGGTTGATCTATGGCGGTCATGTAATCTCGATGGCACGGGCCCTGTCATTCAACGGTCTGGCCAACGCGCAGATGATTGTTGGCCTCAATGGTGGGGCTCATGCCAACCCTTGTTTTGCGGGCCAGACGATCAAGGCCTGGTCTGAAGTGCTGGACAGGGCGGACACGGATGCGCCCGGCGTGGGCGCCATCCGTCTGCGACTGGTGGCCACAAATGACGGTGAACCCTTTGCGTTGAAAGGTGATGACGGGCGGTATTTGCCCGACGTATTGCTGGATCTGGACGTCTGGGCGCTGATGCCCACGTAGCCGCCGTGAAAGGGGTCGCGATGTTAAAGCAACTCGCAGTTTGTGCCTTTGCTGCGGCTTCCCCGGCCGCCGCAAGCACCGACGAGTTCGTCGAGGCAAACCTGCTGTCCATCTTCTATCACGAGCTTGGACACGCGATCATCGATATCCTGCAGCTGCCCGTTTTTGGCCAGGAAGAGGACACGGCCGATGTGGCCTCGGTACTTCTCATCGACGCGCTGTTCGACGAGACAACCGCGACCAGTATCGCTTATGACGCCGCTTTCGGCTTTCTGGGCGAGGCGAATGCCGCTGGTGATGACATCCTGTATTGGGGGGTGCACGGCCCCGATCTTCAGCGTTACTACAATCTTGTGTGCCTGTTCGCGGGGGCAGACATGGACAGCCGCGCAGCGATGGCGGATGACTTGGGCCTGCCCGAGGAACGTCAGGAAACCTGCGAAGACGAGTTCCAGCTTGCCAATGACAGTTGGGGGCCGGTCTTTGATGAAATCGCCGGCAGCGGACGTTCGATCCGATACCAGGGCGACGCGTCGACGTTTGCCGGGGTGATAATGGCTGACGAAGTCGCGGCCTTGAACGAGGTTTTCAACCTGCCGCTCCGCTTGGATGTTCGGGTCGAACAATGCGGTGAGGCAAACGCATTTTACAACCTCGAGGACAAAGACATCGTGATCTGTACGGAATTCGAGAACTGGCTGCGCGAGATTGCGCCCTGACGCGAAATTGAGAGTCAAACTGCGCATTTGTGTTAGGCTCGCCCTATGCAAATCCTGCGCGCAGCTCCTCTGGCTTGTTTGCTTGCGACACCTGCCGTCGCCTGTGATCTGGCATTGGCGCTGGCCGTCGATGTATCCGGGTCGGTCGATTCCAGCGAGTTTCGAATTCAGATGGATGGTCTGGCCGCAGGGCTGCGCGACCCCGTAGTGTCCGAAGCATTGGTTCAGGGGCAAGCCCGTCTGATGCTGGTCCAATGGACGGGTAGTTCACGCCAGCGCACCACCATTCCCTGGACACGCATCGACAGCTTTGCTGCGCTGGACGCCTTTGCAGATCAGGTCGCCGTTGATCCTCGTGTGTGGCGAAACTTCTCGACCGCGATTGGCGAAGCGCTTGAGATGACGGTGGCGAGCTTTGACGCTGTCGCCGATTGCGGGCGGCATTTGATTGACCTGTCCGGGGACGGGGTCTCGAACGAAGGCGTTGAGCCATCCGAAATGCGCGGTCTGCTGAACGCCCGGGGCATCACCGTAAACGCCATCGCCATTGAGGAAAGCGAGCCGGACCTGACCGCCTATTTCTTTGAAAACGTCATTGTTGGCGAGGGTGCTTTCGTGGTTTCGGCCGCCGGGTTTGCGGACTACCCCGAACGCATAAGGAAGAAGCTGCTGCGCGAAGTGACTCAACAAACGGCGGGTCTGGAATGACGCCGCAGCAGATTCGTGATCACAATAGCTTCCCCTTGAAAACGCTAACATTGCGCGAGGTGAATGCAATTTGTGATCACAAGATAATTTTGCGTGATCACATACCCGATTTATCTGGGATTTAATGCAAGATTCGATGTTTTTTGCACCCGCAGCACGTGACAGAGTCGCAAAAAACGGTAAAACCTTCGGTAGCCAACCGAAAAGGAGCCAACATGGCCGATGTAAATCGGGGCAATCGCCCTCTTTCACCACACCTCACCATTTATCGTCCGCAGATGACGTCGATATCCTCGATCATGGTGCGGATTACGGGTCTTGCCGCGTTGGCGGTTTCCTTTTTTGTTGTCTGGTGGCTTTTGGCGGCTGCAACCTCTGAGAGTGCGTTCAACGTCATCGACGGGCTGATGCGAAGCTGGTTGGGTGATCTGGTGATGTTCCTCGCGGCCTGGGCGATTTTCTATCACATGCTGGGCCGGTTGCGTCACGTGATCTGGGATCTTGGCTACTGCGTCGAGGTCGCCGTATCCGAGAAGATGGGCATCGGCATGTTCGTCCTCGCTACCATTCTGGCGTTCATCACGGCGATTGCGGTTTAAGGAGACGGACCATGCAGAACTATCTGACAGACCGTAAACGCGCACAGGGCATGGGTGCCGGTGGGCAGGGTACGCATCATCACTGGCAGATGATGGCAAGCTCGACCGCGCTGGTGTTTTTGGTGCCCCTGTTTGTCTTCACCTTCGCTGCCGGTCTGGGCGGAACCTACGAAGAGGTTCTGGCCTATTACAGCCGTCCATTCCCGGCGATCATCACGGCGCTGACGCTGGTTGTCGTCATTCTGCACCTAGTGCGCGAGGCACAGGCCGCCATCGAAGACTACGTTCACGGCGTCGCAGAAAAGCTGAGCCTGATGGCTGTTGCTGCTTTCGGATACACTCTGATCGCTGCCGGGCTGTTCGCCCTTGTCAAGCTCGCCCTGTGATTTGCGCGGTAAGGAATTCAAACGATGACTGCATATGAATATGAAACCCACGAATATGACGTGGTGGTTGTTGGGGCAGGCGGAGCTGGCCTTCGCGCAACGCTGGGTATGGCCGAGCAGGGGCTGCG
The DNA here is from genome assembly GCF_056540665.1 of Ruegeria sp. AM4. Classification (NCBI taxonomy): domain Bacteria; kingdom Pseudomonadati; phylum Pseudomonadota; class Alphaproteobacteria; order Rhodobacterales; family Roseobacteraceae; genus Ruegeria; species Ruegeria sp. AM4. The sequence goes on from NZ_JBQFXD010000005.1 coordinate 190,722, forward strand.
CACGGCCTGTGTAACCAAGGTTTTCCCGACCCGCTCGCACACTGTTGCTGCCCAAGGCGGTATCGCTGCGTCACTATCGAACATGGGGCCGGACCACTGGCAGTGGCACATGTACGATACGGTCAAAGGCTCGGACTGGCTGGGTGATACTGACGCGATGGAATACCTGGCGCGTGAAGCCCCCAAGGCGGTGTACGAGCTGGAGCATTACGGCGTTCCGTTCAGCCGCACCGAAGAGGGCAAGATCTATCAGCGCCCGTTCGGCGGACACACCACCGAGTTCGGCGAAGGCCCTGCGGTGCAGCGTACCTGTGCGGCCGCTGACCGGACCGGCCACGCGATCCTGCACACGCTCTATGGTCAAAGCCTCAAGAACAACGCCGAGTTTTATATCGAATACTTCGCCATCGACCTGATCATGTCCGATGACGGGCAATGTCAGGGCGTCGTCTGCTGGAAGCTGGACGACGGCACGATGCACGTTTTCAACGCCAAGATGGTGGTGCTTGCGACCGGCGGCTATGGCCGCGCCTATTTCAGCGCAACCTCGGCCCATACCTGTACCGGTGATGGTGGCGGCATGGTCGCCCGCGCGGGGCTCGCCCTGCAGGATATGGAGTTCGTGCAGTTCCACCCCACCGGCATCTACGGTTCAGGCTGTCTGATCACTGAAGGCGCACGGGGCGAGGGCGGATATCTGACCAACTCGGAAGGCGAGCGGTTCATGGAGCGCTACGCGCCCCAGTACAAGGACCTCGCGCCGCGCGACTATGTCTCACGTTCGATGACCATGGAAATCCGCGAAGGCCGCGGTCACGGTGACAATGGGGACCATATCCACCTGAACCTCAGCCACCTGCCCGCAGAAGCACTGGCTGAGCGTCTGCCGGGCATCTCGGAATCCGCGCGCGTGTTTGCCGGGGTGGATGTCACCAAGGAACCGATCCCGGTTCTGCCAACGGTTCACTACAACATGGGCGGTATCCCGACCAACTATTGGGGTGAGGTTCTGAACCCCACCGCCGACAATCCAACTGCCGTTGTGCCCGGCCTGATGGCCGTGGGTGAGGCCGGATGCGCCTCGGTCCATGGTGCGAACCGTTTGGGATCGAACTCGTTGATCGACCTTGTGGTCTTTGGCCGTGCGGCAGCGATCAAGGCGGGCAAGGTTGTAGATGCGGATGCACCGAACCCGGTGCTGAACCAGGCATCGGTCGATAAAGCGTTCGATCGCTTTGACGTGGTACGCAACGCCAGCGGCGCGATTCCAACTGCCGATCTGCGGCTTGAGATGCAGCGCACCATGCAGGAAGACGCAGCCGTGTTCCGGACCGCCAAGACCATGGCGGAAGGTGTCGAGAAGATGACTGCGATCGCCGCCAAGATGGACGATCTGAAAGTCTCGGACCGCAGTCTAGTCTGGAACAGCGATCTGATGGAGTCGCTGGAACTGACCAACTTGATGCCAAGCGCGCTGGCCACCATCGTCGGGGCCGAGGCGCGCAAGGAATCGCGCGGCGCGCACGCGCATGAGGACTTCACCGAGCGTGACGATGAAAACTGGCGGGTCCACACCGTCAGCCGTGTTGAAGGCAACAAGGTAGCCCTCAGCTATCGCCCTGTGATCGTTGATCCGCTGACCACCGAAGACGAAGGTGGCATCAGCCTCAAGAAGATCGCGCCCAAGGCGCGGACGTTCTAAGGAGAGGAACTTATGGTACAACTGACCCTCCCCAAAAATTCCCGGATCACGACCGGCAAGACATGGCCCAAGCCAGAAGGCGCGACCAATGTGCGCAAGTTCCAGATCTATCGCTGGAACCCCGATGATGGCCAGAACCCCCGTGTCGATACATATTTTGTCGACATGGATGCTTGCGGCCCGATGGTTCTGGACGCGCTGATCAAGATCAAGAACGAGATCGATCCGACCTTGACCTTCCGCCGGTCGTGCCGCGAAGGCATCTGCGGCTCCTGCGCGATGAATATCGACGGGATCAACACGCTGGCCTGTATCTACGGCATGGATGAGATCAAGGGCGACGTGAAAATCTATCCTTTGCCGCATATGCCGGTGGTCAAGGACCTGATACCGGACCTGACGCATTTCTATGCCCAGCACGCCTCGATCATGCCGTGGCTGGAAACCAAGACCAACCGCCCTGCGAAAGAGTGGAAGCAGTCCATCGAAGACCGCAAAAAGCTGGATGGTCTGTATGAATGTGTGATGTGTGCCAGCTGCTCAACCTCGTGCCCGAGCTATTGGTGGAACGGCGACCGCTATCTCGGCCCCGCCGCGTTGTTGCATGCCTATCGCTGGATCATCGACAGCCGGGATGAAGCCACAGGCGAGCGTTTGGACGAGCTTGAGGACCCCTTTAAGCTGTATCGTTGCCACACCATCATGAACTGCGCCAAGACCTGCCCCAAAGGTCTGAACCCGGCCAAGGCGATCGCCGAAATCAAAAAGATGATGGTCGACCGCGCAGTTTGATCACAGTGCCAGAAAATTCTAAACCCGGGGTGGAAACGCCTCGGGTTTTTTCGTGTTCTGCGAGCATTGAATAATCGGAGACCTTCAATGACTCAAAAATCAATCTTCGTCCTTTGCGCCATCGCAATCACTTTTCTTGCGGCTTGTGGTGGAACGAGCAGCAATCGGGCAGATCTTGTATTCAAACAAGTGGACTGCGCCGCGCAGGCGGGGATCAACGGCTCATTTACCACGCAGTACGAATTGCGGGACGGCAAACAAACCGAAGTATTTGTGCCCGGTAATGGCGTAACCGAAGCACAAGCGGCCAAGGCAAACGCCTGCATGGTGGCATAAGCGCGGCAACAAACGGGGCTGGCGCAAACAAATGCCAGCCTCTTGCGTTCTGATCATAACAAGACTGCAAAAAGATGCGGTGAACTCGGCGGATTTCCGGCTTACCATTCAATCAGGGAGGGGTGACTGGTTTAGAACAGGAACTCTTCGATGGAAAAGAAAGACAGCAAATCCGAGGCGCTTGAGGCGCTGGAACAGGCTTGGGCTTATTATATGCCAGAACCGGCGCCAGCGAAAAACGAACGTACCCCCGACCTGTTCGAATACGCCAACGCAGCCTGACACTTGAACTTGGTCGACGAATGGGCAAAGCATAAGCATGCCCATTCTGTTGCTGATACTGGCCGCTGGTGTATTTGCCTATTTCGTCTGGCGATCCAGAACGACATCCCTGACCCGCGATTGCCGCTGGCGGCAACACCGGCAGGAGGGTGTCTGGACCTGCGCCTATTGCGGGGCGCAGCAGGCCGGGTCGGATGCCCCAACTGCCTGTCTGCGCGGCACGTCAAAGTGAAAGGGCGGCGTTTCGCCCTGTCCTTGGTCTAGGCGTTGGGAAAGGCCGCCTGTAGAGCAATCTCAACCATGTCGCCAAAGCTACGCTCACGCTCGGACGCGGGCAGGGCTTCGCCGGTCAGCAGGTGGTCGGATACGGTCAGAACCGCCAGTGCACGGCAGTTGTGGCGCGCGGCAAGGATGTAAAGCTCGGCGGCTTCCATTTCGACCCCAAGGATGCCGTGGCGCACCATCTGTTCGTTCAGGTCGGGCCGTTCATCGTAGAACACGTCCGACGAATAAATCCCGCCAACATGGGTCGGCGTACCTTTGGCGCGTGCGGCGGCGACGGCCGCCTCAAGCAAATCGAAATCGGCACAGGGTGCGAAATTCAGCTCTTTCATGATCCCGCGCGACGGGGTGCTGAGCGTGGTTGAGGTCATCGCCACAATCACGTCCCGCACTTTGACGTTTTCCTGCATTCCGCCGCAGGACCCGATACGGATCAGCGTTTTGGCGCCATAATCGCGAATCAATTCGTTGGTATAAATCGACAGCGAGGGCATTCCCATTCCGCTGCCCTGAATAGTGACAGGGTTTCCCTTCCAGCTGCCGGTAAAGCCAAGCATGCCCCGCACGTTGTTAATTTGCCGAACATCGTCAAGAAACGTTTCTGCCGCCCATTTCGCGCGATATGGGTCGCCCGGCAGCAAAACTGTTTCTGCGATTTCGCCTTTTTCAGCGCCAATATGAATTGTCATTTCAAATCCGCCCGTCAGATTTCAAGATCAGAGATATCGGCGCCGGATTGCAGAGCGTCATGAATCCATTGCGGTTTCCGGCCACGGCCGGTCCAGGTTTGCACTGGATTTTCCGGATTGCGGTACTTCGCTTTCGCCTTGGTGCCTTTTGCAGAGAATTGCGAATCGGGCGAAAGCTCTGACAGGGAAAACCCAAATTCGGCGGCAGCCTTTTCAGCCGCTTTCAAGGCCGCTTTCCGTTCGCGGACTTCAGCGTTTTTTATTGCTTTTTCAACTTGCGCGCCTAATTCCAGCAGTTCTTTGCGCGACATGTTTTCCAGATTGATCCCCATCATTCCCTCCGTGTGTCAGGGTTGCCCAATGCAAAACCGCTTGGGCAAAACCGCATTCGCCCAAGTTGTCTATCCCTTTCAAGGGGGAATTAGAATCGAAAAAGATCAGCGCGGATTTTCCGCCTATTCAGCGGCAAGAGTTTGCGGATCAACCAGTGTAACGATATCGCCCATAATTGCGTTCAATTCGAAATTCTTGGGCGTGTACACTTTTGCGACGCCCATGGATTTCAACTGCTCGGCATCCTCGTCCGGGATGATGCCTCCGACGACCACTGGGATATGGTCCAGCCCCTCTTGCGCCAGACGTGTCATGACATCCTTGACCAAAGGCAGATGACTGCCGGACAGGATCGACAGGCCGATTACATGTGCGTCGTCTGCCGCCGCTGCCTCAACGATTTCCTCGGGGGTAAGGCGGATGCCCTCATAGCTGATGTCCATGCCGCAGTCGCGCGCGCGGAATGCGATCTGTTCGGCGCCATTGGAATGGCCGTCCAATCCGGGTTTGCCGACCAAGAACTTCAACCGGCGGCCCAGCTTGTCGCTGACTGCGTCGACTGAGGCGCGCAGGTCCTCCAGCCCTTCGGTCTTGTTCGATACCGACCCGGACACGCCCGTCGGGCCGCGATAGGTGCCATAAGCCTTGCGCATTTCCTCGGCCCATTCCCCGGTTGTCACGCCAGCCTTTGCTGCCGCAATGGACGGCTCCATGACATTAGCACCGGTTTGCGCCGCGTTGCGCAGGTCCGCCAGCGCCCGGTTCACAGCAGCTTCGTCCCGTTCGGCGCGCCATTCGCTCAGACGCGAGATCTGTTCCTGTTCGACCGCCGGGTCGACCACCATGATGCCGCCATCTTCGGTTTGCAGGGGCGAGGGCTCGCCTTGCGTCCACTTGTTCACGCCGACAACAACCGTTTCATTGCGTTCGATCCGGTTGAGACGCTCGGCGTTGGAGTCCACCAGCCGCGACTTCATGTATTCGATCGAGGCGACAGCGCCGCCCATCGAGTCCAGATTGGCCAGTTCCGCGCGGGCCCCGGTCTTGAGCTCCTCGACCTTGGTATCCACCGTCGGGTTGCCGTCAAACAGGTCTCCGAATTCCAGCAGGTCGGTCTCATAGGCCAGGATCTGCTGCATCCGCATCGACCATTGCTGATCCCATGGGCGCGGCAGGCCAAGCGCTTCATTCCAGGCGGGCAATTGCACCGCACGGGCGCGGGCCTTTTTCGACAGAGTCACGGCCAGCATCTCGATCAGAATGCGATAGACGTTGTTTTCGGGCTGTTGTTCGGTCAGGCCCAGCGAGTTCACCTGAACGCCATAGCGGAAACGGCGGAACTTGGGGTCTTCGACACCATAGCGATCTTGCAGAATTTCATCCCAAAGATCGACAAATGCCCGCATCTTGCACATTTCGGTGACAAAGCGGATGCCAGCATTCACAAAGAAGGAAATCCGTCCGCACAGCGCTGGGAAATCCTCAGCCGGAACGCGCGGGCGCAGTTCGTCCAACACCGCGATGGCAGTGGCCAACGCATAGGCCAACTCCTGCTCGGGTGTCGCGCCAGCCTCTTGCAGGTGATAGGAACACACATTCATCGGGTTCCATTTCGGCACGTTGGTATAGCAATACTCGGCCACATCCGCGATCATCTTCAGCGATGGTTTCGGCGGACAGACATAGGTGCCACGGCTCAGATACTCTTTGATCAGATCGTTCTGAACTGTGCCTTGCAGTTTCGAGATATCCGCGCCTTGTTCTTCGGCCACGGCAATATACAACGCCAGCAGCCAAGGCGCTGTGGCGTTGATTGTCATCGAGGTGTTCATCTGTTCCAGCGGTATCTGATCGAACAGCACGCGCATGTCACCCAGATGGCAGACCGGAACACCAACCTTGCCGACCTCGCCCCGCGCCAGGGTATGATCGCTGTCGTACCCGGTCTGGGTCGGCAGGTCGAACGCCACAGAAAGTCCGGTTTGACCCTTTGCCAGATTGTTCCGATAGAGCGCGTTTGACGCCCGAGCGGTCGAGTGACCGGCATAGGTGCGGATAAGCCAGGGGCGATCTTTCTGCGTCTGCGTCATGGTGCAATCCTAGTGAGTCCAAGAGTAACAAAATTACGTACTCAGGTTCTAAAGCGCAATTTTTGGGATATGTCAATTCGCTGCATTGCGGCATTCACCGGTTTCTTCAGATTGTGGGCGATGCAGATTAGTGGCACTGTGCGCCCATGACGCAGAGCGTGGAAATTCCGTTATGGCTGTTTGTGCTGATCGTGGTGTTTGCCACGGTCACCTTTGCCTCGCATTTCCTGTTCCCATCGGTGCGCTGGTTCTTTCGTCGGCGACTGGAACGCGCAGTGGCGCGGCTGAACCAGCGCCTGCAACGTCCGATTCAGCCATTCAAGTTGGCCGGACGCCACGACATGATCCAACGACTGATCTATGACCCTCAGGTCAGCAAGGCGGCGCAGGAATACGCGCGAGACACCGGCGTGCCCGAGGCCGTCGCCTCAGAGCAGGTGCGGCGCTACGCGCGCGAAATCGTGCCATCCTTTTCCGCATTCGCCTATTTCGGTTTGGCCATCCGTCTGGCCCGGTTGCTGAGCAATTCGCTCTATACGGTAAGGCTCGGCTATGAGGATGAGGCAGCGATCAACGAGATCGACCCCGATGCAACGGTGGTCTTTGTCATGAACCACCGCAGCAACATGGACTACGTTCTGGTGACCTACCTTGCGGCCAGTCGGTCAGCCTTGTCATACGCGGTTGGCGAATGGGCCCGGGTCTGGCCCCTCAGCCGTCTGATCCGTGCGATGGGCGCGTATTTTATCCGGCGCAGGTCGGGCAACGATCTGTACCGACAGGTTCTGGCCAGCTATGTGCGCCACGCGACCGAGGCCGGGGTAACGCAAGCGATGTTTCCCGAGGGCGGGTTGAGCGTGACCGGTCATCTGGGTCGCCCGAAGCTGGGTCTGCTGAAATACATTATCGATGGGGCAGGGGCCAGTGATCGGGATGTGGTGTTCGTCCCCGTGGCATTGAACTACGACCGGGTCCTTGAAGACACCATTCTGACCGCCGCTGCTCAGGACAGCGAAAGGCGTTTCAGGGCCCGGATTGGTGTGGTCACGCGATGGACGCTCAAACAGATCTGGCGGCGGTTGATTGGTCGGTACAAGCGTTTTGGTCTGGCTTCGGTCCGATATGCCAAGCCGATTTCGCTGAACGCGTTCCGACAGAAGCATGAGCGCGATCTGACAACCGATCTTGCACGAGAGCTTATGCGGCGCATCGGCGGTGCGATTCCCTATGCTCCGTTGCCCGAAGCGTGTCGCATCCTGTTGCATGATGGTCCGCTAGCGGAAGGGGAATTGAAAGCCCGGCTGTTAGAGCGCGCCAAGCCCGAAATGGCGGACGACGCCGAGCAGGTCATTTCGGACGCCATTGATCAACTTGTTGATCGCCGCTTGCTGGCCCGCAAAGACGGAGTGCTGGTGCCGACCGGGGATAGATCCGACTTGTTGACATACTACGCTGCCTCGTCGTCGCAGGGATCTGTGGTGGATGCTGCGAGTGCGAAAGGCATTTCTGCACCTGCTGGGTCATAAAATTACAAAAACGACACCAAAAACGGTTGCATTATTTCTCAGCCGTCAATATTCCATCTTTCAGAAACCGCGATTCTGCATCGCGGCAAGACAGTCAGCATAAGGAGGCCAGCATGGCTTTGGACACCGACAGCGGTATCGCGTCATACGAGGCGCCGGAAAAGGACCTCTACGAGATGGGCGAGATCCCTCCGATGGGATATGTGCCGAAACAGATGTACGCCTGGGCGATCCGCAAGGAGCGTCATGGCGAACCGAACACCGCAATGCAGCTGGAAGTCGTCGATGTTCCGAAGCTGGACAGCCACGAAGTGCTGGTTCTGGTGATGGCTGCAGGCGTCAACTATAACGGTGTCTGGGCCTCGCTGGGCAAACCGATCAGCCCGTTTGACGGTCACGGTCAGCCTTTCCACATCGCTGGTTCGGATGCCTCGGGCATCGTCTGGGCCGTTGGCGACAAGGTCAAGCGTTGGAAAGTGGGCGACGAGGTCGTGATCCACTGCAACCAGGATGATGGCGACGACGAAGCGTGTAACGGCGGTGACCCGATGTATTCGGACAGCCAGCGCATCTGGGGCTATGAGACGCCGGACGGTTCGTTTGCACAGTTCACCAACGTGCAGGCTCAGCAGTTGATGCCGCGCCCCAAGCACCTGACCTGGGAAGAAAGCGCCTGCTATACGCTGACGCTGGCCACCGCATATCGCATGCTGTTCGGCCATGAACCGCATGACCTGAAACCGGGTCAGAACGTTCTGGTTTGGGGTGCTTCAGGTGGTCTGGGGTCCTATGCGATCCAGCTAATCAATACTGCCGGTGCCAATGCGATTGGTGTGATCTCGGACGAAAGCAAACGTGATTTCGTCATGGGCCTTGGCGCGAAGGGTGTGATCAACCGCAAGGACTTCAATTGCTGGGGGCAACTGCCTACCGTCAACACGCCGGAATATGCCGATTGGTTCAAAGAAGCCCGCAAGTTCGGCAAAGCCATCTGGGACATCACCGGCAAGGGTGTGAACGTCGACATGGTGTTCGAACACCCCGGCGAAAGCACGTTCCCGGTTTCGACCTTCGTGGTGAAGAAGGGTGGCATGGTCGTGATCTGCGCCGGTACCACCGGTTATAACCTGACCTTCGACGTGCGTTACATGTGGATGCACCAGAAGCGTCTGCAGGGCTCGCACTTTGCGCATCTGAAACAGGCGTCCGCCGCGAACCAGTTGATGGTCGAACGCCGCCTGGACCCTTGCATGTCCGAAGTGTTCTCGTGGGATGATCTGCCCGAGGCGCATATGAAGATGATGCGTAACGAGCACAAGCCCGGCAACATGTCGGTTCTCGTTCAGGCACCCCGTACGGGTATGCGAACGCTGGAAGAAGTTCTGGCTGCGCGCGACTGATACCGTTCAAATTGAACCGAAGCACCCGCAGGGCGTTACAGCGCTTTTGCGGGTGCTTTTGCGTTCAAAATACCGAAGTGCGCAAATTCAAAGGTTTGCGCGTTCGCCCTCCGCTATTTCTGGGGAGTAGAAAGCGGTGAATAGGCCACACTGGCGCATACATGTTATGGTTGTGTTAACCCTTCGTTAACTATTTCGGGGACACCTTTGATGGCGAAAAATGAGTGGATATTGGACGTTTTGTCGGATCTCAACGCCTTTGCGGTGGCGAACGGGATGAGCGCGCTGGCCGAGCAGTTGGATGACACCCGGCTGATCGCAGCGGCCGAGATTGCGTCCAAGCAGGATGAGGCACGGTCGCCAGCGAATGGGAACAAAATTCGATTTGAGCCAGGTCCCGGAGGATTTGGAAAACACCAGCACGCTTGACGAGCTGACAGATGTCGCGGTCCGGATGCGCGACAATCTGGAACTGGACCACATCACATATCATTGGGTCGATGGGGCAGGTGATCAGTACGGCTTTACGACCTATTCTGACGCCTGGAACGATCAGTACCGAGACAGAAACTATCACCGGATCGACCCGGTTATCCTAGGCTGCTTCCAGCGGTTTCACCCGGTGGATTGGAAACAGCTTGACTGGACCTCGAAATCCGTTCGCGCCTTTTTGCAAGATGCCCGCGACCATGGTGTCGGAAATCAGGGCTATTCGATCCCGCTGCGCGGTCCTGGTGGTCAGTTCGCCCTGCTAACCGTCAACCACACCTGTGACGACGACCAATGGCAATTTTTCATTTCGACCTATGGCCGCGATCTGATCCTGATCGCACATTACCTGAATCGTAAGGCTCTGGAATTTGCACGTGACCGCCAGCCTGAACATCAACGTGCCCTGTCGCCGCGTGAAATTGACGCCATGACCCTGCTGGCGCTGGGATACAGCCGGGCGCAGGTGGCGCATTCCCTGTCGATCTCGGAACATACGTTACGCGCCTATATCGAAAGCGCCCGGGCCAAGCTGGGCGCGCAGAACACAACTCATGCCATCGCAACCGCACTCAGCAGAGGTTTAATAGTCGTTTAACGACCGCGCGTTGCTCATACGCATAATTAACCACGTGTCCGTACTCCCTTTGTTCCAAGCATGGACGACAAGGGGAACAAGTCATGTTGCGTTATCTGTATGCCGACGAGTTGCATAAATTCCCGGCGCTGGCCGAAGGCATGTTTCGGGATCGCGCCAATCAGTTCAAAATCCGGCTGGGTTGGGACGTGACGGTGGATGAAAACGGTGAAGAGCGGGATCAGTATGACGCCATGAACCCGCTCTATGTCATCTGGGAAGAGGAAGACGGCAGCCACGGTGGATCCATGCGGGTCATGCCGACAACAGGGCCGGTGATGGTGAACGAAGTGTTCGGACATCTGAACGGTGGCGCGCCGATCCACAGCCCGCTGATCTGGGAGGTGACGCGCTTTTGTCTGTCGCGCACGGCCAGCCCGCACACGGCCGGAGCGATCATGCTGAGCGGCGGCGAAATGATGGAGGGGTTTGGCCTGACCCATATCGCCGGTGTGTTCGATGCGCGGATGATCCGGATCTATCGTCTGATTGGATCCTCGCCAATTGTGCTGGGATCACAAGGCAAGGGACGCGATCAGATCTCGGTGGGATTGTGGCCCTATTCTGCCGATGACTGCAACCGTGTCGCCGAGCGGGCCGGTATCCCGCGCGAGCTGTCGCGCCTGTGGTTCAAGGTCGCTTTCGGCCATGTGGCACGGCATCGGTTCGCGTTGTCGGCCTAGCATATCGAAAAACGAATTCCGCATCTGGTCGGGGGTGGCGTGGCCCTGTAGGGTCGCGCCATGTCCTTGCCCCAAGTCACCTTTTCCGAAGATCAGGCCGCCGCATTCGACAGCATTGCGGAAATGCTGCGCTCGGCTGGCGTAGACCTTGAAGACGACGCTTTACTGAAGCTTCCGGGAAACGGAAAATCAGGTGTCATGGCCGTTATCGGCAAAGCGGGATCAGGAAAAACCCTTTTACTGGCAGAGCTTTACAAGGCTCTGGCGGAAACAGGCGTCAATCTTGTGTCCGGCGACTTTGAAAGCCGCAAGTCGCGCGACAAGCGCAGCCTCGCGATACTGGCCCCGACCAACAAGGCCGCCAGTGTTTTGCGCCTGCGCGGCGTACCCGCAACCACTATTCACCGCATTCTTTATACTCCGGTCTATGACCCGGAATATGAGCGCATCGCCGAATGGTTGGCCGGAAATGACGAACGCCCCGAGATCGAAGGCCTCACGGACGAAGCGCTGGACCGCGCTGCGGCATTCTATGCCAACAACAAGTCCATCCCGGGGGCGTTGGCGGCGGCGGGGCTTCGGGGATCGGACTTTATCACTGGCTGGAAACGACGGGATGAGCCGCTGGATATCGGCTTTGTCGATGAGTCGTCGATGCTGGACGACCGGCAGTTCGAAGATTTGCAAGAGATCTTTCCGACCCTGCTTTTGTTTGGCGACCCCGCGCAGTTGGCACCGGTGAACCAGTCCGGCTCGATGGTGTTCGACGGTCTGCCCGAGCCACGCAAGCTGGAATTGCACAGGGTACACCGGCAAACGGCAGACAATCCGATCCTCGACCTCGCACATGCACTGGCTGATCCGGCCTTGGGGTTCGAGGATTTCGAACGTTTGGTCGAAGACACCGCCCGCCGGGATGATCGAGTGGTCTGGGGGCAGCGGGTCGAAGTCGATTTGATGGCACGCAGTCCCGTGCTGGTCTGGCGCAACGCAACACGTATTCGCCTGATTCAGGCGTTTCGGAATGTGCATGGCGCGCCTGAGACCGAGTTACTGGAAGGCGAGCCGCTGATCTGCGACGGCATCGAACTGCCGTTGAAACACCGCAAGAAGCGGCTGGACCTAGAGGCGCGCGGCCTGATCAAGGGGGCTCAGGTGATCTATCTCGGCCCTGGCCGCAAGCCCGGGTTTTCGCGTCTTCACGTGATGGGGGCAGAGGACCCGCAAGTCAGCGCCGCCTCGATCGTGCAGATCGAAAAGCCTGACGAAGAAGAGCCTTTCATCCCCTACGCCGCCCGGATGGGGGCAACGTTTCTGCACGGTGCGGCGGTGACCATTCACAAGGCACAGGGCTCGCAATGGGATACGGTGCAGGTGTTTGCACCGGATATCTATGCCGCAGCCTGCATGGGCCGAACCGAGGCCGGGCAACCGTTGTGGAAACGGTTGGCCTATGTGGCCATCACGCGCGCACAAGAGCGGTTGATCTGGGTGGTTCGGAACCGTCTGTCCAAGCCGACCCACCCGTTGCGTGTGGATGACCTGCGGGCGGTTCCGGCCGCATCCCTGACATTGGAGGCAGAAGAGCCATGAAAACAATCATCGTAACTGGCGCAAGCTCGGGCATTGGCCGCGCAACGGCCGAATTGTTTCTGGACGAAGGGTGGACTGTCGGCATTCTGGCCCGCAGCGCCGATACGCTCAAGGACATGGCAGCGCAGAACGGGAACGCAATCCCCTTGGTTGCGGACGTCACCGATCCAATCGCGGTTGCGCGGGCCTTTCGGTCGTTTCTGAACGAGGTCGACCGGCTGGACGTTCTGTTCAACAACGCGGGCATTTTCGCGCCGGGTGGCACGATTGATGAGATCGCGCTGGAGTCCTGGTTTCAAACCGTAAATGTCAATCTCAATGGCATGTTCCTGTGCGCGCGCGAGGCGTTCCGGATCATGCGAAACCAATCTCCGCAAGGTGGGCGCATTATCAACAATGGCTCGATCGCGGCCTATGTGCCGCGCCCGAATTCGGTGCACTATACAGCGACGAAACACGCCATCACCGGGCTGACGCGCAGCCTGTCGCTGGACGGGCGCGATCTTGGAATCGCTTGTGGCCAGATTGATATCGGCAACGCCAATACGCCAATGGTTCAGGAGCTTGTGAATAACGCCAAAGCCGAAGGGCGCACCCCCGATCCGACGATGCCAGTCGAAGACGCTGCCCGGTCGGTGCTGCATATGGCAAATCTTCCGCCCGAGGCGAATGTTCAGTTCATGACCGTGATGGCCACCACGATGCAGTATATCGGCAGGGGTTAGGTCTACTTCTCGCGCAGCAGGCGGAAGGCTGTCGAGGCACCCCAACCGGCGGCAATCGCGATGACCAGCGACATCAGCCCGTACCAGATCGGTTGCTGGCGCGACATGTTGTACAGGAACCGTTCCAGCCCGACCTTGCGGACGTCAATTGCCGTCTCGAACTGAGAAACAACGCGCCCGCCCCGCGTCAGGAAGATGCGCGCCTGATAGTCGCCTTCGGTCAGATCGGCAGGCATGTCGATCGAGGTACGGAATAGGGTCTGTTCGTCGACAGCAACGGTGTTCTCGCGAACGGAATACAGGCCCTCGTGCTCGCGAATGCGGATGACGGCGGCGGCGAACTCCTGTGCGCCTTCGACGTCCATATCTGCACCAACTGACCGAATGGCGCGTTCGATCGAGACGCGGTGTCGCAGGTCTTCGGTGCTCGACAGAACTTCGCGAAACGGCGCACTTGTGGCCACTGCATAAAAGCTGGGGGCCAGATCGACCTCGATACTGTCGGTGTTCACCCAGATGCCGAACTTTCGTTCCTTGCGTCGCACGGTGACGGGCTCGGACGGGCCGACGACCGAAACGATCACCTCAAGCGGCGGGCCATCGGGAATGGGGGCTTCGCGTTTCACCGCGCCGAAGATCAGGATCTCGGATCCGTCGAAATTGGCGGTGATCGAAACCCGGTCCTGGCTGAGACCAAGCACGACCTGTTCCTGCGCCGCATGCGCTGGCAGACACAACAGGCAGAGAGCGAAGATCATGCGGATCATGATCAGTGCCCTCCTGCAGCGCCAAGCGAATACAGCTCGGTCGGTTGTAGCAGAAGATCCAGTGCAAGCTTGCCGCAGACCACCAAGACAAGCGCTGCCAGAAGGACGCGCAACTGCTCGGCAGGCATACGTGCACCGATCACGGTGCCGATCTGGGCGCCGACCACACCGCCGACAAGCAGCAGAACCGCCAGAACTACATCTACCGTATAGTTCGTGGTGGCGTGCAGCATCGTGGTAAAGGCGGTCACGAAGATGATTTGGAACAGAGAAGTTCCAACCACAACCTTGGTCGGCATACCCAGCAGATAGATCATTGCGGGCACCATGATGAACCCGCCTCCCACACCCATGATGGCGGACAGGATGCCGACGAATACGCCCACGATCAGCGGGGGAATGACCGAGATGTAAAGGCCCGAGGTGCGAAACCGCATCTTGAACGGCATCGCATGCACCCAGCCGCGCTGGCGTCGTTTAGCCGTCGCCGTGCCTTTGCGGGACTTACGTATGGCGTTAAGGCTTTCGACAAACATCAGGCTGCCGATGATGCCCAGAAACACGACATAGCAGAGCTTGACCAGCAGATCGACCTGCCCAAGACTTTTCAGGTAGTTGAAGACAACAACACCAAGCGCCGCACCGGTCAGACCCCCGATCAGCAAAACTGTCCCCATCTTCAGATCGACTGTTCGCCGCCTGAAATGCGCTAACACGCCCGAGAAAGACGAGGCCACGATCTGGTTAGCCTCGGTCGCAACGGCAACTGCGGGCGGGATGCCGATGAAGAACAGCAAAGGTGTCATCAGGAACCCGCCACCGACGCCAAACATGCCGGACAGGATGCCGACCATCCCCCCGAGGCCGAACAGCAAAAATGCATTCACAGAAACTTCGGCGATCGGTAGGTAAATCTGCATGGCTTCTTCTGAACGGGGTTTGCCGCGCCGGACGGCGCAGCATGACTGGATGGGTTTGCGCTTTGACTGACAGAACGTGGGGCGCCGCTGGTACGAACCTGCTCGCCCCGATCTGGGTCCTCTCCCTTAGAAGAACCCGTTCATATCAGAACTAAGTCGGACGATTCCCTCTTCCTTTAGAACGGTTGCGATCCGAAAATCAACCGTTCATGCCGCTTTGCAGCAATCAGGACCGAGATGCCGTTGCAATCTGGACCTATCAACGCTCTTTCACATAGGGTTCGCCACCTGCACGAGGCGGTACAGCCTTGCCAACAAACCCGGCCAGAATGACCACAGTCAGGATATAGGGCAGGGCGTCCATCATCTGTACGGGGATCACGATCCCGCCCAGATCGATATTCTGGAACCGCAGCGCGATGGCTTGCAGCAATCCGAACAGCAAACAGGCCCACATCGCATGCCAGGGTCTCCATTTGGCGAAGATCAGCGCCGCCAACGCGATGAATCCTCGTCCTGCGGTCATCTCTTTGACGAAGCCCGCTTGCAGCGCCGTGGCCAGATACGCACCAGCGACCCCACACAAGATGCCGCAGATTGCGACCGCAGCGAACCGCAGACCAACGACGGACACCCCGGCCGTGTCAACGGCAGCAGGGTTTTCGCCAACCGCCCGCAAGCGGAGGCCAAATCGGGTGCGATACAAGATCCACCACGTTGCCGGAACCATCAAGAAAGCGACATAGACCAGAATGGAATGGCCCGAGAGCAGCTCGGAATAGATCAGATGAAGGATGTTTGCCTCGGACATGAGCTCAGATACCGAGCGCCCGGTTTCTTCGGCATCCTGCGGGCCGATGGCCAGCGGGAACTCGGCGGATTCAAAGCGCCCGCCGCCGAACAATGACGGTGTTCGCCCGCCCTGCTGAAACCAGCTTTGCGCCACCAGAACTGTCATCCCTGACGCCAGGAAGTTGATGGCGACGCCCGAAATCAGCTGATTGCCGCGGAATGTGATCGACGCGACCCCGTGCAGACCCGACAGGATCAGCGACGCGGTAACCCCGGCCAGCAGGCCCAGCCAGACCGACCCGGTCACAGCTGCCACCGCCGCCGAGAAGAATGCCGACATCAGCATCTTGCCCTCGAGACCGATGTCGAAAATACCGGCGCGTTCCGAATATAGCCCGGCCAGACAAGCCAGCAGCAGAGGTGTGGCCAGACGAATGGTCGAGTCTAGGACCTGAATGAGTGTGACAAATACCTCCATCAGTCCGCCCTCGCCCGGAAGGTCAGGAACAGCTTTTCAAGCGGTATGCGCACCATGTTGTCCAATGCTCCGGTAAACAGAATGACCAATGCCTGAATGACGACGATCAGCTCGCGCGGGATCTGGGTCCACAACGCCAGTTCCGCGCCGCCTTGATAGAGGAACCCGAACAGCAGCGCTGCAAGAAACACCCCGAACGGGTGCGACCGGCCCATCAGCGCAACGGCGATACCGATAAAGCCAGCACCTTCGGTCGGGTTCAGCACCAGACGCTCGGCCTCGCCCATGACGTTGTTGATGGCCATCATCCCGGCCAGCCCGCCGGAAATCAGCATTGCGATGATCGTGATCCGCACCGGCGAGATACCGGCATAGACCGCGCCGGTTTCGGAAAAACCATAGGCCCGGATTTCATATCCCAGCCGGGTCCGCCAGATCAGAGCCCAGACCAAAACGCAGGCCAGAATTGCGACGAAGAATGAGATATTTGCGGGTGCGCCCCGGAATACGACATTTTCCGCAGTCGAGAACATTGACTGGAAACTCGGCAAGTGCGTCGCTTCGGGGAAGCGCGCGGTCGCAGGGTCCTGCGAACCGGCCGGTTTCATCACATTGACCAGCATGTAGTTCAGGAAGGCCGCAGCGATAAAGTTGAACATGATCGTGGTGATCACGATATGACTGCCGCGCTTGGCTTGCAGATAGGCCGGAATTGCGGCCCAGGCCGCGCCGAACAGGGCCGAGGCGGCGCAGGCGGCAAGCAGAGCGATGCTCCAGTGTGGCCACGGCACTGAAAGGCAGATGATGGCAACACCCAGCCCGCCCAGCATGGCCTGACCCTCCCCGCCGATATTGAACAGCCGTGCGTGAAAGGCAACGGCGACCGCAAGACCGGTGAACATGAAATTGGTCGCATAGTAGAGCGTGTAGCCCCAGCCATAGGTCGACCCCAGCGCGCCGGTGACCATCAGGTTTACCGCTTCAATCGGGTTTTCGCCGATGGCAAGGATCACGATCGCCGATAGGATTGCGGCCAACAGAAGGCTGATCAAAGGGATCAGAACCACGTCGGCCCATTTGGGCATCTTTTCCATGTTACGCGGCCTCCCCGGCAACACCGGCCATCAACAGGCCCAGTTCTTTTTCATCTGTTTCGTGCGGCAGGCGTTCGCCCATGATATGACCGTCGAACATCACTGCGATCCGGTCGGACAGCGAGAATATTTCTTCCAGTTCGACCGAGACCAGCAGGATTGCCTTGCCCTGGTCACGCAGGGCGACGATCTGCTTGTGAATGAACTCAATCGCACCGATATCCACGCCGCGCGTGGGCTGGCCCACCAGCAGCAGATCCGGATTTCGCTCAATCTCGCGCGCGACGACAATCTTTTGCTGGTTGCCGCCCGAAAAGCTTTTGGCCGTCAGCCAGGCGTTGGGCGGGCGGACATCGAATTTCTCGATCTTGGCTTCGGTATCGGCGCGCAGTGCCGCGTTGTCCATGAATAGCCCACGTTTGTAGGCCGGATCGCGGTGATAGCCGAAGGCCACGTTTTCCCAAGCATGAAAGTCCATGATTAGACCTTCGCGCTGCCGATCTTCGGGCACGTGCGCGATATGCTGCGCCCGCCGGGCCTGACCGTCAGAGCCATGACCGCTGAGCGGCAGGGACTCTCCATTCAGTTTGATCAAACCCTGTCCGGGACGCATCCCTCCCAGAACTTCAAGCAGTTCGGATTGGCCGTTACCGGCAACACCAGCGATGCCGACAATTTCGCCCGCACGAACGGTCAGGTCGATACCCTTGACCCGCTCGACACCCGACGAGTCAAAGACCTGCAGGTTTTCGATTTCCAGAATCGGTTTGCCGGGTTGGGCCGGAACCTTGTCGACCTGCAACAGCACTTTGCGGCCAACCATCAGTTCGGCCAGCTCTTCCGGGTTCGTCTCGGCCGTTTTCACTGTGGCGGTCATTTGACCACGACGCATCACCGACACCGTGTCAGTATTCTCCATGATCTCTCGCAGCTTATGCGTGATCACGATGATCGTTTTGCCCTCGGCCCGCAGCCGGTCAAGGATGCGGAACAGCTGATCGGCCTCGGCCGGGGTCAGCACGCCGGTAGGTTCGTCCAGAATCAGAATCTCGGCCTTGCGGTACAGAGCTTTGAGGATCTCGACCCTCTGTTGCATGCCGACGCCAATCTCGTCGATGCGTTTGTCGGGGTCGACGAACAGCTCGTATTCTTCTTCAAGCTCTTTCAGTTCTTTGCGGGCTTTGGCCAATGACGGGGCAAGCAGCCCGCCATCCTCGGCGCCCAGAACGATGTTTTCCAGAACGGTGAAATTCTCGACCAGTTTGAAATGTTGGAATACCATCCCGATGCCCGAGGCGATGGCCGCCTGGCTGTCAGGGATGTCGGTCTTGGTGCCGTTGATCCAGATCTCACCTTTGTCGGCCTTGTAGAAACCGTAGAGAATGCTCATCAGCGTGGACTTGCCCGCGCCGTTTTCACCGATGATCCCGTGGATCGTACCGGGGGCGACGCTGATCGAGATGTCCTTGTTGGCCTGAACCGGCCCAAAGGCTTTGGAAATCCCTTTGAGCTCAATGGCGGGGACGGTCATGTCTTGTCCTCAATTGCCGAAAAGGGCCGCGCAAATGCAGGGCGGCAGAGTGGAAGCAGGGCGGGGAGACCCCCGCCCCACGCGATATCAGAACTGAAGTGCAGGGCAGCTGTCGTTCTCGTAGTAGCTGACGACCGTTATATCACCATCGATGATGTCGCTGCGGGCGTCGCTTACCGCGTCGCTCATCTGGGGCGAAACAAGTGCTTCGTTGTTTTCGTCCATTGCGACGCCAACACCATCTTCGGCCAGGCCCATGGTGAATACACCGGTTTCTACGTCTTCACCGGCCTTCATGGCTTCGTAGACGGCAACGTCGACGCGCTTGAGCATCGAGGTCAATACCTTGCCCGGATGCAGGTGGTTCTGGTTGCTGTCCACGCCGATCGACAGGATGCCTTCGTCTGCAGCAGTTTGCAGAACGCCTACGCCGGTACCGCCGGCGGCGGCATAGATCACGTCAGCACCCTGACTGATCTGGGCTTTGGTCAGTTCCGAGCCTTTGACCGGGTCGTTCCACGCCGCAGGGGTGGTGCCGGTCATGTTGGCGATCACGTTGACGTCCGGGTTCACCGCCTTGGCACCCTGAGCGTAGCCGCATCCAAAGTGGCGGATCAGGGGCACGTCCATGCCACCGATAAAGCCAACGGTGCCTGACTTCGATGCCATCGCCGCCATCATGCCAACAAGGTACGATCCTTCATGCTCGGCAAAGCCAACCTGACGCAGGTTGGGTACGTCCAGCCAGGTCACGTCGACAACGACAAATTTCGTGTCAGGGTAATCCGGTGCAACCGTGCTGAGCGGATCTGCCATGGCAAAGCCCATGGTGATGATCGGGTTGGCTCCTGCTTCGGCAAAGCGGCGCAGCGCCTGTTCGCGCTGGGCTTCCGATTGCAGTTCGATCTCGCGGTATTTGCCACCGGTCTCGTTGGCCCAACGCTGCGCGCCGTTATGCGCTGCTTCGTTGAAGGATTTGTCGAACTTGCCACCCAGGTCAAAGATCAGGGCCGGTTCTGCCAAGGCGGCGCCGGCTGTCAGTGCAACCGCAGTGGCCGCGCCCATCAAGGATTTCATCAGGGTCATTTGTTACTCCCGTTGGTTTTTTGTCGGTCCAAGGCCAAGATAGCCCCGTTTACCCACTCAGAGCGAGCATAACCGTTGTGATGGCGGGAATTAAGAGCGTTTGCAACACCGGGGGTCAACTGAAATTTGACCATATGGTCCAAAAATTACGTTTGACCCGTGGATAACAGGCGTTCCATCACGATCGCGTCCATGTTCGGAGCGTTCTCGCGCAGATAATACGCATGTCTGGACCCGCACTGCACATAGCCGCAGCTTCGATACAGCGCGAGGGCCGGGATATTGTCCGCGGCGACGTCCAAGACCGAGCGCGTCGCCCCCAGCCGGAGTGCCTCGTTGTGCCAGGTTTGCATGATCTTGCGGGCCAGGCCTTGATTCTGATGATCCGGGTGCGTGGCGATTGTCAGCAATTCGCCCGCGTCTGCAATCACCTGGTAAACGGCGAAAGAGGCTTTGTTCCCAACAACATGGGTGAATCGATTTGACAAAAGGTCGGTAAATTCATCCGCCGTCCACGGACGGGACTGGGTAAAGGCCGCAGCGTGGGTCGATGCCATGTCCTGCGGTGTCATCCGTCCAAAAGTACCGGCGGTACATCGCTGGAAGGCGCGGCGTCAGCAGGGCGAACGTAGCAGGGGGCAGGTGCTGGCAGGACCTCGGACCGGCGATTCGCGGCGACGCGCGCGATGGCCTGCACTTGCGACGCCGGGTCGTCGCACAAGTACAAAGGCCCAAGCGCGTCGGCTTCGTTGCGACTGATCAGGCGCGGCTCGTCGCCTGCGGCTTGAACATAGACCTGATCGCGGGGGGCCGGTATGGCCGGGATGCGCGCGGGCTCAAGGAACGCAAGGGCCTCAAATCCGGTGACCCCGACGGCAGGGACCGACAGCCCAAGTGCAAGGCCACGCGCTGCCGAGACAGAGATTCGGATGCCCGTGAAATTACCTGGCCCGACGCCAACGCCAATGGCATCCAGATTCTGCCACGTGCATTGTGCTTCGGCCAAAACCTCTTCCAGCAACGGCATCAACCGTTCCGCCTGCCCGCGTCGCATCGTTTCGACGCGCGTGGTCACGATTTCAGTGCCGCGCAACAAAGCGGCCGCGCAATGCGCGGCCGATGTATCAAATGCCAGTATGGTCGGGTCAGGCGACAACCGGGCGCACCTCGACCACTTCGGGAATATAGTGGCGCAGCAGATTTTCGATCCCCATTTTCAGCGTGATCGTTGACGAGGGGCAACCCGCGCAGGCGCCCTGCATATGCAGATAGACAATACCGCGGTCAAAGCCATGGAACGTGATGTCGCCACCATCCTGTGCCACTGCCGGGCGGACGCGGCTATCCAACAAGTCTTTGATTTGGTGAACGATTTCAGCGTCCTCTCCGGTGTGCTCGGCATGGCCGGCAGCCGCGGCTGCGTCGGCGCCCATCACCGGCTGGCCGGATTGGAAATGCTCCATCACCGCGCCCAGAATAGCGGGTTTGATGTGGTCCCATTCAACATCGTCGGACTTGGTCACGGTGACGAAATCGTTCCCGAAGAACACGCCGGTGACGCCATTGACTGCAAAAATGCGGCTTGCCAGCGGTGATTTCTCGGCCGCCTCGGCGGACGGAAAATCTGCGGTACCCGCATCCAACACGGTCTGGCCGGGCAGGAATTTCAATGTGGCCGGATTCGGTGTGGATTCAGTCTGGATGAACATGGCGCGTCTCCGATTTGGGTGCCACAGATATGCGCCCGGACACGGCGGAAGTCAAGAATTGGAACGATTCTAAATTGTCGCCGCCTGAGATATCGCGGCATCCAAACGATCATCTCCCCAAAACAGCTCGTCACCTACGACAAAACTGGGCGCTCCGAAAATGTCCAGAGATTTGGCGCGCGCCACCTGCGCGAACAGTGCCTGTTTGATGTCCGAATCGCCCGCACGGGCCAGCATGTCCGAAGACACATCGGACGCAGTCAGGCATTCGGTCAGAACCGAAGTGTCGGATATGTCTCGCCCAGCCCCGAATTGCGACGAAAACACCGCGCGCGCAAATCTTGCGCGCTCGCCATCATCGGACAGGGCCAAGGCCAACCGCGCGGCCGTCAGGCTGTTGGCCGGAAAGACGTCCGGACGATGCAAGGGAAGATCACGCGCTGCACAGAGCCGTTCCATATCGCGCCACATGTAACGGCCTTTGGCGGGGTAGATATCGAACGGCGAGTTGTTCCAGCCCTGTTCCGCGAAAATCGGCCCCAGCAAGAAGGGTTCCCACAGCACGGAAACCCCTTGCTCTTGGGCCGCTTGTTCAATGCGCATCGCGCTGAGATACGAGTAGGTCGATGCAAAATCGAACCAGAACTGGATTTGCGCGCCCATGTGAATACCGTCAGGTGATTTCTTCCAGCTTTTCCTTGCTCAGATCACCCGGCACGATGGTGATCGGTATGGGCAGGCTGCCCGAGTTCTTGGTCAATTGCGTGACCAGAGGACCCGGACCTTTCTTGTCCGTACCCGCGCCCAGAACCAGAACCCCAATCTCCGGATCCTGCTGCACATGCTCAATGATCTGAGGCACCGGGTCGCCTTCGCGAATCGCCAGGTCAGGGTCGATGTTCTGCTTGTCCCGCATCCACTTCGCGAACACTTCATAATGGGCATGGATACGTTCACGTGCTTCTTCGCGCATGACTTCGGCAACACCGATCCAGTGGTTGAACTCATCCGGCGGGATCACCGACAAGATTGTCACACCACCACCAGTATGGGCTGCGCGCATAGCGGCAAACCGCATCGCGTTCAGGCATTCGCGGCTGTCATCCAGAACGACAAGGAATTTGCGCATGATTTTCCTCTATGATTTTCGGGGATCATGCCCGACTGCCAGCGCGCTGGCAACCAAACTGCACAGGTTCAACCTAACCTTCGCCTGCGGCCCAGTCCCAATACATCTCGCGTGCGCGTCGGGCAACCGGCCCGATCTGGTAGTGCGTGTCATCCAGGGCGGTAACTGGTGTCAGTTTGTTCATATTGCCGGTCATGAACACCTCGTCCGCGCTGTGGAATTCGTCAAAGCTCAGAACGGTTTCATGGACCGTGACACCATCGGCGCGCAGGTTCCTGATGTGGCGCGCGCGGGTGATGCCAGCCAGAAAGGTTCCGTTGGGGATCGGGGTGAACACCTCACCATCGCGAACCATGAAGATATTGGCAGTCGCCGTTTCCGCCACATGTCCCATCGCATCCGCCACAAGCGCGTTGGAAAAGCCCTTTGCACGCGCTTCCTGCAGCATGCGGGCGTTGTTGGGGTAAAGGCACCCGGCCTTGGCATTGACCACGGCGGATTCCAGAACCGGGCGGCGAAAGCGTGTGGTCGTCAATGTAATCGAGGCGGTCTCGGGCGCCATCGGGATCTCTTCCAGACAGATGGCAAAGCCGGTGCTGTTTTCCTGCGGAACGATCGCGGTTCGGTCGCCGTCGATACCCCAGTACATGGGGCGGATATAGACGGCCGCGTCCTCTGCGTAGCTCGTCAGCCCCTCGCGCACGATGTCGACCATTTGCTCGGGCGTCACGGTTGGCGTCAGCATCAGCGCCTCGGCCGAGCGGTTCACACGGGCGCAATGCGCCTCAAGATCCGGGGACATACCATCGAAAAAGCGTGCGCCGTCAAAGACCGACGAGCCCAACCAGGCACCGTGGTCGGCCGCGCGCATGATCGGGGTGTCGCCGTTATGCCACTGGCCCTCGAAATAGGTGCGAATATTTTTGCCGACTGCCATGAAGCCCTCCCAAGCTTTGGGCAAACCTAGGAGGGCATCCGGCACAGGTCCAGAAGATTGTAAGGTCGATTAGCCCTGACCGGAACCGACCATCCCCACAATTTCATATGTCTGACGCAGGATCGGAGAGGTTATCTCGCGCGCCCGTTCCGCGCCACGCGCCAGAATGCGGTCGATCTCGGACTGATCGCCCATCAGACGCGCCATTTCAGACGTGATCGGTGACAGCTTTGCCACCGCCAGATCCGCAAGCATCGGCTTGAATTCACCAAATTGCCTGCCACCAACCTCGGCCAGCACCTGCTGAGGTGTCTGATCGCTGAGCGCGGCGTAGATATTCACCAGATTGCGCGCCTCGGGGCGGCCTTCCAGCCCGTCGACATCCGAGGGAAGCGCATCCGGGTCGGTCTTGGCCTTGCGGATCTTCTTGGCAATCGTTTCGGCATCGTCGGTCATGTTGAGCCGGCTCATGTCGGACGGGTCGGATTTCGACATCTTCTTGGCCCCGTCCCGCAAGCTCATGATACGGGTTGCGGCCCCTTCGATCACCGGCTCGGTGATGGGGAAGAAATCGACGCCGAAATCGTTGTTGAACTTGATCGCGATGTCGCGGGTCAGTTCAAGGTGCTGTTTCTGGTCATCGCCAACCGGAACATGTGTCGCGTGATAGACCAGAATGTCCGCAGCCATCAACGACGGGTACGCGAACAGTCCCAACGAGGCGTTCTGCTGGTTCTTGCCCGCCTTGTCCTTCCATTGCGTCATCCGCTGCATCCAGCCCATGCGGGCGACGCAATTGAAAATCCAGGCCAGCTGCGCGTGTTCGGGCACCTGGCTTTGGTTGAACAGGATCGACCGTTCCGGGTCGATGCCCGCAGCGATGAAACCGGCGCACAGCTCGCGGGTCGAATGCATCAGTTCCTTGGGGTCTTGCCAGACGGTGATCGCATGCAGATCGACCATGCAATAGACCGTCTCCATCTCGGGTCCTTGCATGTCGACAAAGCGTTTGAGCGCACCCAGGTAGTTACCAAGATGCAGGTTTCCCGAAGGCTGGATGCCGGAAAACACGCGGGGCGTGAATTTGGTTTCGGTCATCAAAGGGAACTCCCGTCTGGAAAAATCAGCCCCCGTCGCTTACCCATGAGGCCAAGGGACGTCAACAGCCGCGAAAGGCAGCCCAATGAGCAGTGAGCACAATACACATGCCGTGAACCCCCTGCCGCCCGTTGTCGTGGCGCTGGTTTTGTTCATCATGGGGATTGAACTGGCGTTCACGTTTGGCTCTCGCGGGCTGGTCGGCGGGCCGACTGCGGTTGGGTGGCGGCTGGACGCAATCCAGCATTATTCCTTTTCGCCCGATATCTTCGACTGGATGATCCAGAATGGCCGCTGGCCGTTTGAGCATGTGATGCGGTTTGTCACCTACCCGTTTGTCTCGGTCAGCTTCACGCAGGCGGTCTTTGTCAGCGTCTTCGTTCTGGCCATGGGGAAAATGGTTGGCGAGGTGTTCGGTGGGTTCCCGATGCTGATCATCTTTGTGCTGTCGGGTGTTGGCGGCGCGCTGGTCTATGCGTTGCTTTTGAACCCGCAATACCCCCTGATCGGAGGGTTTCCACCAGTCTACGGATTGATCGGCGCGTTCACATGGTTGCTGTGGCGCAAACTGTCATTGGTGGGCGAAAACCAAAGTCGCGCCTTTCAGCTAATCGCCGTTCTGATGGGCATCCAGCTTTTGTTCGGGCTTTTGTTTGGCGGAACCTTGGATTGGGTCGCCGATCTGGGCGGGTTCGCAACAGGGTTCGTGTTGTCATTCTTTCTGGCCCCGGGGGGTTGGGCGCGGATCGTCGGTCGCATTCGTCGCGACTGATCAGGACCGGCGCAGGGCCTTGCGGAACTCGGACAGTTCAAACGCGCCGAGCAGGTGGCCCAGGAAGAAATATGTGGCCGCAGCAATTTTGATCAGCAGGATCAGCGCCAGATACCGCCATCCGGACATGTTGAACGCCCATCCGAACAGATGAATGGCTGCGAACAGAACCGCCCCCATACCCAGCGACGCCGCCACGATCCGCCAAGCCTTGTGCCGGAAACGTTCGTCGAACCGGGCTTCGTCGCCCATCTGGCGCGCGCCCAGGGCCAGCAACAGAACCATCGCCCACCCGGCGACCGAGGCCGCGATTGCAGGCGCGATCCAGCCGACCAGCGGAAAAAGACCAAAGGCAAGGGCTGCGTTCACGATCATTGCGACCACAGCATAGTGGAAAGGCGCACGGGTATTTTCCCGCGCGAAATACAGCGGCTGCAGCAGTTTTTGCAGCATGAAGGCAGGCAAACCCAATCCGTAGATCGTCACGGCCAGAGCGGTCGCAGCTGTGTCTTCGGCCGTAAAGTGCCCGCGTTCGAACAGAACCGAAACCATTGGGTTCGGGATGATCACAAAGGCCACGGTCGAAGGGATGGTCAGAAGCAGCGTAAACTCACCAGCGCGGGAAAAGGCGTGGCGCGCACCGTCTTTGTCACCGGCGCGCAGGCGGCGCGACAGGTCGGGCAGCAGGACGATGCCCACCGCAATGCCGACGACGCCCAGCGGCAGTTGATACAGACGGTCCGCCGCAAAAAGCCAGCTGACCGCCTTTTCGGTCTTCGATGCCACAAGCTGCCCGACCACTAGATTGACCTGCGTCACCCCCATGGCCAGCGCTGCAGGAACCGCGATACGGACCATTCTGCGCATCTCGGGGCTGAGGCGCGGCACGCCGGGACGGATCCGAATACCCGCCCGTTCCGTTGCCACCCAGACCAGCGCCAGTTGTGCGATACCTGCAAGTGGGATGACGGCGATCAGCCAGCGGATCACCTCTCCACCGGACATTGCGCCAAAAATCAGGGCTGAGCAGGCAAAGATGTTCAGCAGAACCGGTGCGGCGGCAGCAGCGGCGAAACGCCCGGTTGCGTTCAGAACGCCCGAGAACAGCGCTGCAAGCGCCATGAACAGGATATACGGAAAGACCACGTATCCGTAGTCGACCGCCAGATCGAACCGTTCGTCGCCGTAGAACCCCTCGGCGGTGATCCAGACCAGCGCGGGCATGAACACCATCGCCAGCCCGACCAGTGCCAGTACGGCAATGGCCAGCAGGTTGAACGCATCCTGCGCAAAACCCTGCGCGTTTTCATCCGCTTCAAGCCGTTTGGAAAACATCGGTACGAAGGCGGCGTTGAACGCGCCTTCGGCAAAGAACCGGCGAAACATGTTTGGCAAACGAAAGGCGGCGACAAACGCGTCCATGACCGGCCCGGGGCCGATATAGGCGGTCAACAGGATTTCCCGCAGAAACCCCAGTATTCGGCTGGCCAGAGTCCAGAAACCCACGGTGAACAGGCCCGAGAACAGACGAATCTGCTTCATGAGGCCGCCCGCTCGGCACCTTCGGTGATGGCTTTACGCAGTTTGGCTTCAAGCCCGCGCTGTTTGCTTTCCGAGTGATATTTCAGACCGAACATGTCCTTGACATAGAAGGTATCGACCACCTGCTCGCCGTAGGTCGCGATGACCGCATTTGCGATATAGACATTGCCGCTTGCCAACGTTCGGGTCAGATCGAACAGCAGGCCGGGACGATCGCGGGTGTCGACTTCGATGATGGTGTAAATCTCGGAGCCGTCGTTGTCGAAGGTGATATGCGTCGGAACGTTGAAGGCGCGCTCGCGCTTTTTAATCTTGTCGCGCGATTTCAGCGCGTCGCCGGCTACAACTTCACCTTTGAGGGTTTTGTGGATCATTTGGGTCAGGCGCGGCAGGCGGCTGGCCTCGAACGGGTGGCCTTCGGCGTCCTGAATCCAGAACGCATCCGTCACATATCCGTCCTTGGTGGTATAGCTTCGGGCATCAACCACATTGGCACCAACCAGCGCCAGCGCACCGGCGATCCGGGCAAAGATGCCCGGGTGGTCCGCCATCGCGAAACAGGCGCGGGTGGCGTCGCGGTCTACGTCGGGATGCAGGCGGATCTCCATGTCGCCCGGATTGCCGCTTTTCTCCAATGCGCGCAGCATTTCGGCGAACTCGACATGAGTCGCCAAGTTCAGACCCTGCCAATACGGCTCATAGTGACGGCCGGTTTCCGTTTTGAGGTCACCCTTGGACCAATCCGCCAAAGCCGCGCGCAGGGCCTTTTTCGCCCCGGCCCCGCGATTGGCGCGGTTCAGGTCTTCCATACCTGTTTCGAGCGCCCGCTTTGTTTCCGCATGCAGCGCCCGCAACAAGGTTGCCTTCCAGTTGTTCCAGGTGTTTGGGCCAACCCCCCGAATGTCACAGACCGTCAAAACGGTCAGCAGGTCCAGCCGTTTCACCGTTTCGACCGCTTTGGCAAAATCGCGCACCGTACGCGGGTCCGAGATGTCGCGCTTCTGCGCCATGTCCGACATCAGCAGGTGATAGCGCACCAGCCATTCGACGGTCTCGGCATCGGATTTGTTCAAGCCCAGGCGAGGGGCAACCTTGCGCGCGATCTGCGCGCCCAAGATCGAGTGATCCTCGGGCCGGCCTTTGCCGATATCGTGCAGCAACAATGCCACATACAGGACCTTGCGATTGACACCGCGTTTCAGAATCGACGAGGCCAAAGGCAATTCCTCGATCAACTCGCCCCGTTCGATCTGAGCAAGATTGACGATGCATTGGATCGTATGCTCGTCCACCGTGTAGCTGTGATACATGTTGAACTGCATCATCGCGACGATGGGTTCGAACTCGGGCAAGAACGTCGACAAGACGCCCAATTCGTTCATCCGGCGCAAGGCGCGTTCGGGATTGCCGTGTTTCAGCATCAGGTCCAGAAAGATGCGCCGCGCTTCTTTGTCATTGCGCATGTCATCGTCAATGAGGCTCAGGTTGGCGGTCACCAGACGCATGGCATCCGGATGGATCAACATACCGGTGCGCAGGCCTTCCTCGAACAGTCGCAGCAGGTTCAGCTTGTCGGACAGAAAAGTCTTGGGATCGCTTACATCCAGGCGGCCATGTACCACCGCAAATCCGGGTTTGACCCGCGGCCTTCTGCGGAAGATACGTTCAAGCAGCGCTGCGCCCTTCACATGCGCCGCTTCCAGCTTGGTCAGGAAAATGCGCGTCAGCTCGCCGACCTTCGTCGCCTCGCGGAAATAGCGCTGCATGAAGACCTCGACCGCGCGCCGTCCGGCATGGTCCTGATAGCCCATGCGGTCGGCCACCTCGACCTGAAGGTCAAAGGTCAACTGCTCGGTGGCGCGCCCGGTGACCAGATGCAGATGCGAGCGGACCGCCCACAGGAAATCCTCGGCTTCGCGGAATGTTTGAAATTCTTCAGGGGTGAACAGACCAAGCGGCACAAGCTCGGCCACGTCATGAACGCCATAGATGTACTTGGCGATCCAATACAGCGATTGCAGGTCGCGCAGACCGCCCTTGCCCTCTTTGACGTTGGGCTCGACCATATAACGCTCACCCTGCTTTTGGTGGCGGGTGTCGCGCTCGGCCAGTTTGGCCTCGATAAATTCGCGTTCGCTGCCTTTGAACAATTCGTCCTTCAGGCGCTGTTCAAGCTCGTCCGCCAGCGCTTTGTCACCGGCCAGATAACGCTGTTCGAGCATGGCTGTGCGGATGGTGAAATCCTCGGCCCCCAATCGCAGACAATCCCGGGTCGTGCGCGAGGAATGGCCAACCTTCAACCGCAAATCCCACAGGATGTAGAGCATGGATTCAATCACGCTCTCGGCCCAGGCGGTGATCTTGTAGGGTGTCAGAAACAGAAGATCGACATCCGAGGCCGGTGCCATTTCTCCCCGGCCATAGCCACCAACCGCAAGAACCGCAATCTTTTCGCCCTGCGTGGGCGTTGCCAGCGGATGCAGATGTTCGCTTGCGACCTGCAGGGCGGTGAAGACCAGTTGGTCGGTCAGATAGGTGTACGACCGGGTCAGGGGTCGCGCATCAAAGGGGCGGGCAGCAAAGGCATCGGCAATCGCGCTGCGGCCCGCCTTCTGCGCATCACGCAAAACACGCACGGTGGCCGCGCGCATCTGCGAGTTGTCCGAGCAGTCCGCAAAGGCGTTCAAAAGCTGGGCACGCACCCCGGCGCTGTCGAAAATCAAATGATCCGGGCAGATCAGGGTGCCGCCGGGCGTCACACCTGTCCCGGGCCGATCAGAATCCGGCACCCGAGAAACTTTGTGGGGCAGGGTCAATCACAACCACCTGTTTGTTCTGGATCGTGGCAACCGCCAGACCGCGTTCGTTGGTGCCGTTCGGGCGCAATCTGAAGATACCGCCAACGCCCTGGAACCCGGCATTCTGCGTCAGTGCCGCGCCGGTCAGGGCGTTTGACTTACCCTGGCTCACCAACGCGCCGATGGCGGCGATGCCGTCATAAGCCAACCCGCTGATCGGATGCGGTGCCTCTCCATAGGTGGCGTTGTATCTCTGCCGGTAACCCGCCGCCTTGGCCGGATCAGGCAGCGCAAACCAGCCGCCCTGTACTCCCGGCAGCTCAAGCGTCTGCGGTGGAATATCCCATCGGGTCAGGCCGACAAACTGCGTTGTCGATGGCGACACACCTGCCTCGGGCAGCAACTGGCTGAACAGAGGCAATGCACCAGCTGTGGTTGCGGTCAGAAAGATCGAATCCGCACCCGACGAATCGATGGCGGATTTGATGGTCGGAACCGAGCTTATGACGCCCTGTTGCGACCGCTCGAACCCGACCGATCCGGCGTTGTTCACTCGGCTGTTGCTCAACGCTCCGGCGATGGCGGATTGACCAAGCTGGCCCGAGGCATCGTTGCTGTGTACGATTACCATCCCGGACTTGCCCTGTCGGCCCGCATAGTTGACCAGGCGGTTCGCCGTGTTGTCGAAAGTTGGGCCCAGCACATAGACGTTGCCGCCTGCAATGGTGGTGTTGTTCGAAAAGGACAGAACGTTCACGCCCTTGTCCAGAACCGCCAATCCGGCGGCATTTGCTGCTTGGGCATAGACCGGACCAAGAATGATCTTTGCCCCGTCCGAGACCGCTTGCTGCGCCGCCGTCGATGCTGCTGTCGCGCTGCCAGCCGTGTCGTAGACCCGCAAGTCGATATTGACATTCGGCAGATCGGACATCGCCAAACGGGCAGCATTTTCAAGGCTCTGAGCCAGTGCAGCATCACCGGATTGACCTGATCCGCGCGGCACCAGCAGGGCAACCGGGACCGGTTCCGAAGTGTTGATCGATGGTCCGCCGGAGTTCAGCCCGGGCTCGCAGGCCGCAACGAACGCGGCGGCTGTCAGCGCAAAGGCCAATCTGGTTAGTTTGCGGGCGGGCTTGCAAACGCTAAACATCTAAATGAAAACTCCCTGATCCGGCGGCCTAGGACGCTGCTGTTCTATGCGCCGCGATAATAAACGTCATGCTGTGAGGGTCCAGCTTTGAATTTTCAAAAGACCAGATTGGGCGCAGGTCTGTACTTTGTTGCCACTCCGATCGGCGCGGCCCGTGACATCACGCTCAGGGCGCTGGACATCTTGGCTTCGGCCGAAGTGATCGCCGCCGAAGACACGCGCAGTCTGCGCCGATTGATGGAGATCCATGGCGTACCGCTGGAGGGGCGGCGCATCCTGGCCTATCACGACCATTCCGGCGCAGGCGCGCGCGGGAAAATACTGGATGCGCTGGATGAGGGAAAATCAGTTGCCTATGCGTCAGAGGCGGGAATGCCGCTGATCGCCGACCCGGGCTATGATCTGGGCAAACAGGCGGCTGAGGCCGGTCATGTGGTCACCTGCGCGCCGGGTCCATCGGCAGCTTTGATGGCTTTGACCTTG
This sequence comes from Ruegeria sp. AM4, assembly GCF_056540665.1. Taxonomy (NCBI): domain Bacteria; kingdom Pseudomonadati; phylum Pseudomonadota; class Alphaproteobacteria; order Rhodobacterales; family Roseobacteraceae; genus Ruegeria; species Ruegeria sp. AM4. The sequence continues at coordinate 222,567 of NZ_JBQFXD010000005.1, forward strand.
GCGGGATTGCCGACGGATGCGTTCTTTTTTGCCGGGTTCTTGCCCAATGCCACAGGTGCAAGGCGGGCTCGGATCGAAGCGCTGCGCGATATTCCTGGCACTTTGGTCATTTACGAGTCCCCCAAGCGCGTCGCAGCCTGTCTGTCTGACTTGGCTGAAGTCCTCGGCGAAAACCGGCAGGCTGCAATGTGCCGCGAGTTGACCAAGAAATTCGAAGAGATCCGGCGCGGGTCTTTGGCGCAGCTGGCTGCCGCGCTGAAAGACGAGACCGTCAAAGGCGAGATCGTTCTGTTGGTGGATCGGGGGCATTCCGAAACTGTTAACGATTCCGACATAGAAGAGGCATTGATACAGGCGCTTGAGACACATTCGGTGCGCGATGCGGCCGATCTGGTGTCGCAAATGTTCAAGTTGCCACGCCGCCCGATTTACCAAAGGGCATTGAAACTGGGAAAGGAATGACATGTCCGCACGATCGGCTCGTAGCAGTGTTTCCTATCATGCCGGTCAATCTGCCGAACTGAGCGTGGCCGCCGATTATGAACGGCGGGGCTATAGCATCGATCAGCGCCGTTGGCGCGGGGCTGGGGGTGAGATTGACCTGATCGCCCGCGACGATAACGGGCTTGTTTTCATTGAGGTCAAGCAAAGCTCCAGCTTTGACCGGGCCGCCGCCCGGATCAGCCGCCGACAGATCGACCGCATCTGTGCCTCGGCAGCCCAGTATCTGGAGACCGAACCGGACGGCCAACTTACAAATGTGCGCTTTGATGCGGCGCTTGTGGATGGCTTGGGTGCCGTTCAAATCATAGAGAACGCGTTTGGGCATGTGTGATCCCCATTGAACACAAGGCTGGGCTGGGCCATGTAACTGGCGTGAGAACGAAGGACACGCCATGAAAATCGCCTTTCAGATGGACCCGATCGGGGCCGTGGACATCAATGCCGACAGCTCGTTCCGGCTGGCCGAAGAAGCGCAGGCGCGCGGCCACACGTTGTTTTTCTACAGCCCGGACCAGCTGGCCTATCAGGAAGGGCGCATTACGGCGCGCGGTCAGGACATGACGGTTCAGCGTATCTCCAGTGACCCGGCGATTCTGGGTCCCGAACGCGAAGTTGATCTGGCTGAGTTCGATGTGATCTGGCTGCGTCAGGACCCTCCGTTCGACATGCATTACATCACCTCGACCCATCTGCTCGACCGGCTGAAGGGTCAGGTTCTGGTGGTCAACGATCCGTTCTGGGTGCGCAACTACCCGGAAAAGCTGTTGGTTCTGGATTTCCCCGACCTCACGCCACCCACAACGATCGCGCGGGATTTGCAAACCATCAAGGCGTTCAAGGAAAAGCATGGCGACGTGATCCTGAAGCCGCTTTATGGCAATGGCGGTGCGGGCGTGTTTCGTTTGGATGCGAACGACCGCAACCTGACGTCGCTGCATGAGCTATTCACCGGTTTCTCGCGTGAGCCCTTGATCGTTCAGAAATTCCTGCCGGATGTCAGCAATGGCGACAAACGGGTGATTCTGGTCGACGGAGAGCCGGTTGGTGCCATCAACCGCGTCCCGGCGAAGGGGGAAACCCGATCAAACATGCATGTCGGTGGTCGTCCCGAAAAGATTGGCCTGACTGACCGCGACCTCGAAATCTGTGCCAGTATCGGCCCGCTTCTGAAAGAGAAGGGACAGATTTTTGTCGGTATCGATGTGATCGGCGATTACCTGACCGAGATCAACGTAACCTCGCCCACGGGCATTCAGGAACTGGAGCGGTTCGACGGCGTCAACATCGCCGCAAAGATCTGGGACGCGATCGAAAGCAAAATCTAGGACGCAGCTTTGGCGCTGATGCGAAAGCTCAGCGCCTCGGCCACATGCGGGCGGCGGATGTTTGCGGCACCCTCCAGATCTGCGATCGTCCGGGCGACACGAAGGATGCGGTGAAACGCGCGCGCGGACAGGCCGAACCGGTCCGCAGCCTTCAGCAGCAGGTCCTTGCCTTCGGCATCTGGTGCGGCGATTTCTTCCAGCAGTTTTCCCTCGACATCGGCGTTCTGGCGGGTTGCAGGTGTGTCCCGAAACCGTTCTGCCTGAATGCGGCGGGCATTCTCGACCCGTTCCGCGACCGTGGCAGAGCTATCGCCAGATGGTGGCAGGTCCAGATCGGTGAATCCGACCGGAGGCACCTCAATGCGCAGATCGAACCGGTCCATCAATGGACCTGAGATACGTCCGAGATAGTCCTCGCCACAGACCGGCGCGCGCGAACAGGCCCGCGCCGGATCAGTCAGATATCCGCATTTACAAGGGTTTGCCGCCGCCACCAGCATAAACCGGCAAGGATATTTCACGTGGGCGTTGGCGCGCGCGACCATGACTTCGCCTGTTTCGATCGGTTGGCGCAGGGTTTCCAGAACCGTACGCGGGAATTCGGGAAACTCATCCATGAACAAAACGCCGTTATGCGCCAGCGAAATCTCTCCGGGTTTGGCCCCTTTTCCGCCGCCGACAATAGCTGCCATCGAGGCCGTGTGGTGCGGTTCGCGAAACGGGCGCGCGCGGCTGATACCACCTTCGTCCAGCAAGCCGCACAGGGACTGGATCATCGAGGTTTCCAATGCCTCGGCGGGGGTCAAAGGGGGTAAGATACCCGGCAAACGCGCGGCGAGCATGGATTTGCCCGATCCGGGCGTTCCGATCATGATCAGATGATGCCGTCCGGCAGCGGCGATCTCGAGCGCACGCTTGGCCCGTTCCTGGCCTTTGACGTCGCGAAGGTCCCGCTCGGTTGGTGGGAGCAGGACCTCGCCTGGCATAGCCGCGTCCAAAGGAGCTTGGCCGGAAAAATGGCGTACCACATCGCCCAGGGAATCCGCGCCGATAACCTGCGCTGCATCGACCCAGGCGGCCTCGGCACTCGAGGCGCGGGGGCACAGCAGGCTGCGATCTCCGGTCGCAGCGGTCATCGCGGCTGGCAAGGCTCCGACCACAGGCACCAGTGAGCCGTCCAGCGACAACTCGCCCAGCGCGACCGCGCCCTCGGCGGCATCGGCGGGGATGATGTCGAGGGCCGACAACAAGGCCATGGCGATTGGCAGGTCGAAATGACTGCCCTCTTTCGGCAGGTCGGCGGGGGACAGATTGATGGTGATCCGTTTCGACGGCAAGGCGATAGCCATCGAACTGAGCGCGCTGCGCACGCGGTCGCGCGCCTCAGACACCGCCTTGTCGGGCAGACCGACGATCGAAAACGCAGGGAGGCCAGGCGAGACGGCGCATTGCACCTCGACCGGGCGGGCATCGACCCCCTGAAACGCGACGGTATGGGCGCGGGCAACCATGGCTTTCCTGCTCTTGGCCTGTTCTTGGTTAACAGGACGTTGCTGCCATGAATGCAGTTTAGGATTCGTTAACGGCGCGCGTCATTGTTTGGAATTTCGACCAGGCCCCCGGATCGGCAACGGTCTTGTCGCGGCAGAAGGCGTTGCAAAACCCCCAGATCCGCCCGTCGAGTTCCAGATTATGCGTCACAGCGTCGCCGGAATAGGGGCAATTGGCGTTGATCGCAGGCCCGGCCACTGTCGCGGTGGCCCCTGAGTTGCCGCCAATGGGCCAGGGCGACGACGGCAAGTCCTGTGGGTATGGGAACGGGTCATACTCTATCGTCAAACCCATCGCGCGCCATTGGCGGACAGCTGTATCCGACAGTAGCTCGAGGCAATAGGCGCGGTTTGCGTCCGATACTGGCAGGCCGTATCCGATGATCCGCGCGGCTACTGGCGTGTAGAACACGTCAGCCAGAGAGTAGGATCCAAACAGAGGGCCAGACTTCGCCCCGGAAATGGTGCGGGCGTGTTCCCACAAAGCCTCGATCCGGGCCAGATCGGCGATGGTATCGGCGGATGGGGTAAAGCCCTCCCAGCGATGCATCAATTGCATCGCACATTCGCCACGCAGCGACAAAAACCCCGCCACCATTTCCGCGCACAGCCAGCGGGCGGTGGCTCGGGCTGCAGGGTCGCTGGGCCAAAGCCCGGCATCCGGGTGCCGCTCGGCCAGGGTTTCGGCCATGGCCAGGCTTTCGCCGACCACGGTTCCATCCGCAAGGCGAAGCGCTGGCACAAGCCGGGCGGGCGCAAGAGGTGCCATATCCTGCGCCATCGTTCCCGAGTAAAGCCCCACCAAATGCGAGCGATACGGCAGGCCGAACTTTTCCAGCATCAGCCAACCGCGCAAGGACCAACTGGAAAACAGGCGGTCGCCGATAAAGAGATCATAGGTCATGACCAAACGATGACCGACCAAAGCATTGCCGTAAATCAGAGATTTGTGCGCCCGTCGATCACGGACAATGATTGATCCGCCCGACCGACCAGCCCTCTGGATGACGGGTGATTTCAGTGACCGACAAATTGTCGATGCGGTGCGAAAACGCCTGTTGTGCATCCACGTTCAGCGCCCGTTGTACCTGCGTCAGTATCACCCCGAAATGCACGACCACGATCAGGTCATGACCGGGAAATTCCGCGATCAACCTGCCCAGCGTAGCATCGACACGCGCCCTCACCTGGTTCCAGCTTTCGCCGTCGGGCGGGCGCACATCCCCGGGATTGTCCCAATAGGCGAAGGCGAGGTCTGGATCCTCGGCCTCAATCTCGGCGAAGGGGCGCAGCTCCCACGCGCCGAAATTGATCTCGCGCAGATCGGTATGATGCGGCAGTCGGCGGCGGTCGCCTTGAATGGCCGTGGCTGTGTCGGCGGCGCGCGAAAGATCTGAGGATACCACAATCCCGCCCAGCGGCAGATGGGCTTGCAACCGGTCAATCGCGGCCTGATCGCTCAGGTCCGCGGGCAGGTCGGACCACCCTACCATGGTCTTTGCGTGGGTCGGCCCATGTCGGACCAGATGCAACCGGGTCATGGCAATTGCCCTTTCAGAACCTGCGGCAATCCAGAAATGACCTGAACGACCAGATCGGCCTGTGCGGCAAGTGCGATATTTAGCCGCCCCTGTGCCTCGCGAAATCTGCGCGACAGAGCATTGTCGGGCACAATGCCCTGGCCGACCTCGTTCGAGACGACGACCAGATCCGCAGAACAGCTGCGCAGGGCGTTCAGAAATGACGCTTGTTCCTGTTCCAGGTCATGTTCGGCCAGCAGGTGGTTGGTCAGCCACATTGTAGCGCAATCGATCAGGCCAATTTGATCGTGTGTCATAGCCCTCAGGGCTGGTGTCAGGTCAAACGGAGCCTCTATTGTCGCCCAACCGGCGCCCCGTTGTGCAATATGTTGCTTAATTTTTAGGCGCATCTCATCATCAAACACTTGTGATGTTGCGAGATACAGGCGATTTTTTCCAGATGTAACAACGAGTTGCTCGGCAAAAGCCGACTTTCCCGATGCTGCGCCGCCAAGAACAAAGGTTAAATTGGGACGCACTATTCTTACCTTTCTGGTGATCCACCCGGTACCGTCCTGCGTATCGACCACAGATCGGCAAGGCAAGCCCGGCCAGCGCCGAGCAAAAATGGGAGAGTTGCATGGCACTGGACAATGCGCGTGATTTTTCGATGTCCCAACAGGCGATGAAGGCCGAATTGCTGGATGCCGAGACCGAGCTGCGCCTCGCCTATGCCTGGCGCGATGACAGGGACGAGCAAGCCCTGCACCGACTGATCACGGCCTATATGCGATTGGCCATTTCGATGGCCGCCAAATTCAAACGCTACGGCGCGCCGATGAACGACCTGATTCAAGAGGCTGGTCTGGGTCTGATGAAAGCCGCTGACAAGTTTGACCCCGATCGCGGGGTGCGCTTTTCGACCTACGCGGTGTGGTGGATCAAAGCCAGCATCCAGGACTATGTCATGCGCAACTGGTCGATGGTGCGTACCGGCTCGACCTCCTCTCAGAAATCGCTGTTTTTCAACATGCGCCGGGTTCAGGCCCGATTGGAGCGCGAAGCCGCAACAGATGGACAACGGTTGGACCGGCACCAGTTGCATCAGTTGATCGCCGCTGAAATCGGCGTTCCGTTGCGCGATGTCGAGATGATGGAAGGCAGGTTGTCGGGTTCCGATTTTTCCCTGAATGCGGTGCAGTCAGCGGACGAAGACGGGCGCGAATGGATTGACGCGCTTGAGGATGAGCGCGAGCAGGCCGCCGAGACCGTTGAAAACGCCCACGATACGCAGCAATTGCGCGACTGGCTGGTGTCGGCGATGCAGGCGTTGAACGAGCGTGAACGTTTCATCGTCCGCGAACGCAAACTGCGTGAACCGGCCCGGACGCTTGAAAGCCTTGGTCAGGAACTGGGGCTGTCGAAGGAACGCGTGCGCCAGCTTGAGGCGGCAGCCTTCATCAAGATGCGCAAGAGCCTTGAAGCGCAGTCGCGTGAGGTGCAACACTTCTTCGCATGAGACATCTTGCGATTCTGCTTTGTGCACTTGTGGTTACGGTCAGCCCGGGCCATGCGGGCGATCTGATACCTGACGACATTCTGGCCGAAATGACCGCGGCGGACGTCGTCATTCTGGGCGAAATTCATGACAACCCGGATCATCATCTGGTCCAGACCGAAGCGATCGAGGTGATCTCGCCCTCGGCCGTTGTCTGGGAAATGGTGACGGAAGAAGGTGCGCAACGCCTTGCGCAGAAGGCGGCGACAAGCCCCGAGGAATTGTCGAAGATTCTGCGCTGGGCGGAAACCGGCTGGCCTCCGCTAAGTATGTACTATCCGGTATTTCAGGCATCGAATGCGCCGATCTACGGCGCCATGGTGCCGCGTGCAGCGGCTCGGGCCGCGATGGAGCGCGGGGCAGCCACCGCCTTGGGCGCAGATGCGGCGCGCTACGGGTTGACGGTGCCTCTGGCCCCCGAAGATCAGGCCGCGCGTGAGGCTGATCAGTTTGCCGCCCATTGCGACGCGATCCCCAAGGAGTCGTTGCCGCAGATGGTTGCCATTCAGCGTCTTCGCGACGCGGTTCTGACACGGGCCATACTGACGGCAGCTGATGAAACCAGCGGGCCGGTGACCGTCATTACCGGCAACGGGCACGCCCGCAAGGACCGTGGCATCCCCACCTTTCTGTCGCGCCTTCGTCCGGGTTTGAAGGTGTTTGTTCTGGGCCAATCCGAAGAGGGCCAGCTTGAAGGCACCTTTGATGCGGTCATCGACAGCCCGGCGGTTGAGCGTGAAGACCCCTGCAAGGCGTTTGAGACCCAGAATTAACCGCTGGAACTCGGGCCGGGCGTTGCCTAATGTCAGGGCCGACCGGGACCGGAGGCGGTGAACATGCTGGCATCAAAACGTATTCTGCTGATCATCGGCGGTGGTATTGCGGCCTATAAATCTCTGGACCTCATTCGCCGGTTGAAAGAACGCGGCGCCTCTGTGACACCCGTACTGACACGCGCTGCGGAAGAGTTCGTCACACCTTTGTCAGTGTCCGCGCTGGCGGGCGAAAAGGCCTATCGCGATCTGTTCGATCTGACAGATGAGGCCGAGATGGGGCATATCCAATTGTCGCGCTCGGCGGATCTGATCGTGGTGGCTCCGGCCACGGCGGATCTGTTGGGCAAGATGACCGCAGGGTTGGCAGGTGATCTGGCCTCGACCCTGTTGATGGCCACGGATACGCCCGTTCTGTGCGCGCCCGCAATGAACGTACGGATGTGGGATCACCCGGCGATGCAGCGCAATCTGGCGCAGCTCAAGGCCGATGGCATCACCTTTGTCGGCCCGAACGAGGGCGACATGGCTTGCGGAGAATATGGGCCGGGCCGGATGTCAGAACCGCTGGAGATCGTGGCCGCAATCGAGGCGCAGCTTGCCGATGGACCGTTGTCGGGCAAACGTATCCTCGTCACATCCGGCCCGACCCATGAACCGATTGATCCGGTGCGCTACATCGCCAACCGATCCTCGGGCGCGCAGGGCGCGGCCATTGCCCGCGCCTTGTCCGCGTTGGGGGCCGATGTTGTGTTTGTAACCGGACCTGCCGATATTCCTCCGCCTGACGGGGTTCAGGTGGTGCGCGTGGAAACCGCGCAGCAGATGTCGGACGCGGTCGATGCGGCCCTGCCTGTCGATGCTGGTGTTTTTGCGGCGGCTGTGGCGGACTGGCGGGTTGCCAGTGCATCAGACCGTAAATTGAAGAAAAGCCGTGATGGTATGCCAGCGCTGGAATTTGCGGAAAACCCCGACATTCTGAAACGCGTGTCCAATTTGTCCAGCGGACGACCGGGTCTGGTGATTGGATTTGCCGCCGAAACCGACAACGTTATCGATCATGCGACGGCCAAGCGGGCGCGCAAGGGCTGCGACTGGATCGTCGCCAACGATGTCAGCCCGTCAACGGGGATTATGGGCGGGTCCGAGAACGCAGTTGTTCTGATCTCGACCGAGGGCGCCGAGGAATGGCCCCGCATGGGCAAGGACATGGTCGCAAGCCGATTGGCGCAGAAAATAGCCGAGGCGTTGGCGGACTGATCCGATTGGTCGACGAAAAATGAAAGGTTCAAATATGGTCGCAATTCGTGTCATTCGCGAGGATTGGGCGGATCACTCGGTCGCGTTGCCTGCCTATGAAACAGCGGGCGCTGCGGGTGCGGATGTGCGGGCCAATCTGCCTGATGGTAAATCGATCGTTTTGCAACCGGGCGCGCGTGCTCTGGTGCCCACCGGGTTGCGGATCGAGATCCCGCCGGGATACGAGGTGCAGGTCCGCCCGCGCTCGGGTCTTGCACTGAAACACGGGATCACCCTGCCAAACACGCCCGGTACGATCGACAGCGATTATCGCGGGCCATTGGGGGTGATCGTGTTGAATGCAGGGCATGAGGCGTTCGAGGTCACGCATGGCGAGCGCATCGCGCAACTTGTCGTTGCCCCGGTGGTTCAGGCTGCGTTCGAGGCCGTTGAAGCACTTGGTAACACGGAACGCGGTGCGGGCGGCTTTGGCTCGACCGGGCGCGGCTGATGCTGCTGGTTCTTTTTCTTGCAGCGGGTCTCTGGGGCGTTGGATACCTTACGGGCGTGTCCAGAACCGCACGTGTCACGTCGGTTTCGGTTCTGCTGGTGGGCGTGATCCTGGCGCATCTGGTTTTGCCCGATGGGCACCCGTTGCGTCAGGCGACCGGCGGGTCGGCGGCGATGTGGCTGACCCTGGCTGGCTTTGCGGCATTGGTTCTGGTCTATGGGCGGGCGTTGAAAGCGTTGCGCGCCCGTGCGGTGCCCGCGTCGCCCGAAACGCCAGCAACGCCTTCTGACAAGTTCAGCGAGACCGAGCTCGAACGCTACGCGCGCCACATCGTGTTGCGAGAACTGGGCGGGCCGGGTCAAAAACGGTTGAAGAAGGCGCGGGTGCTGGTGATCGGCGCCGGTGGGTTGGGGGCTCCTGCATTGCAATATCTTGCGGCTGCGGGCGTCGGCACAATCGGCGTAATCGATGATGATGTCGTCGAGAACGCCAACCTGCAACGGCAAGTGATCCATCGTGACTCCGATATCGGCATGCCCAAGGTGTTTTCAGCGCAGCAGGCGATGCTGGCGCAAAACCCGAATGTAGCTGTCCTGCCATATCACCGCCGCCTGAACGAAGAGATCGCATCCGACCTGTTCAATGATTTCGATCTGATCCTTGATGGAACCGACAATTTCGACACCCGCTATCTGGCCAACCGAACCGCCGTTGCGCTGGGCAAACCGCTCATCTCAGGCGCGCTATCGCAATGGGAAGGGCAGCTGAGCGTCTTTGACCCGGCCACGTCAGGCCCCTGTTACCAGTGCATCTTTCCCGAAGCTCCGGCGGAAGGGCTGGCCCCCTCTTGTGCCGAGGCCGGCGTGATTGGCCCATTACCCGGTGTGGTGGGATCGATGATGGCGGTCGAGGCGATCAAGGTGATCACAGGCGCAGGGCAGGCGCTGCGTGGCGAGATGCTGATCTACGATGCACTCTATGGGGAAAGCCGCAAGATCTCGCTGACAAAGCGGCCCGATTGCCCGATTTGCGGCACTTCTGAATAAGCGGCCTCTGGACCCTCGGTCCCGGCGATCTTAGCTATACGGTCAAAGGAGACCTGAATGACCAATCCCATCCTGTCCGATTGGACCACCCGGTTCGAAATCGCACCCTTTGCCGATATCAGCGACGAAGATTTTGCCCCCGCTCTGGAACAGGCGATGCAGGCCCATACTGCGCAGATAGATGCGATCGCCACGGCCTCGGACTCCCCCACGTTCGCCAACACGATCGAGGCGCTGGAAGCGGCAGGCGAACAGATGGACAAGGTCCTGTCGGTCTTCTTCACCGTCGCCGGTGCGGACAGCAACCCCAAACGGGAAGAGTTGCAGCGCGACTTTTCTCCCAGGTTGGCGGCGCATTACTCAGCTATTTCGTCCAACAAGGATCTGTTTCAGCGCGTCGCTGATCTATGGGATCGGCGTGACGAACTGGACCTGACCGACGAACAGGCGCGCGTATTGATGCTAACGCATCGCGGATTCGTGCGGGCCGGTGCGGCCTTGCAGGGTGATGCGGACGTGCGGATGCAGGAGATCAAGGCGAGACTGGCCTCGCTGGGGACATCCTTTACCCAGAACCTGTTGGCAGATGAGCGGGACTGGTTCATGGAACTGACCGAAAGCGATCTGCAAGGGCTGCCCGAATTTGTGGTGGATGCCGCCCGTGCGGCGGGTCAGGAAAAGGGCGCAGCTGGGCCCGTTGTGACCCTGTCGCGGTCGTTGATCGTACCGTTCCTGCAATTCTCTCCCCGCCGTGACCTGCGGGAAAAAGCCTATCGTGCGTGGACGGCGCGCGGTGCGAATGGCGGTGAGACGGATAACCGTGACATTGCCTCGGAGATTCTGACCCTGCGGCAGGAGCGCGCCAGGCTGCTGGGCTACGACAGTTTTGCCGATTTCAAACTGGAAACCGAAATGGCCCGCACACCGGATCGGGTGCGAGATCTTCTGATGCAGGTCTGGTCTCCGGCAAAAGCACGGGCCGATGCTGATGCCGAAATCATGACAGCCATGATGCAGGAGGATGGTGTGAACGGGCCGCTGGAAGCCTGGGACTGGCGGTATTATGCAGAGAAGCGGCGCAAGGCCGAGCATGATCTGGATGAAGCTGCGCTGAAACCTTATTTGCAGCTGGATCGGATGATTGAGGCCGCGTTTGCCTGCGCAAATCGCCTGTTCGGGTTGGAATTCGCACCGCTGGACGTGCCGCTGTACCACCCCGACTGCCGCGCGTGGGAGGTCACACGCGATGGGCGACATGTAGCCGTCTTTATCGGAGATTACTTTGCGCGCGGATCAAAACGATCCGGCGCTTGGTGCAGTGCCATGCGCGGGCAGGCGAAGTTCCCGAAGGAACAAGCCCCCGTCGTGATCAATGTTTGCAACTTTGCCAAGGGCGATCCGGCGCTGCTGTCGTATGACGACGCACGCACATTGTTCCACGAGTTCGGTCATGCGCTGCATCAGATGCTGTCCAACGTGACGTATGAAAGCATCTCGGGCACATCTGTCGCGCGGGATTTCGTCGAGTTGCCCAGCCAGCTTTATGAGCATTGGCTTGAAGTGCCCGAGGTTCTTGCCGAATTCGCAACCCACGCCGAAACCGGTGAACCGATGCCGCCTGAGATGCTGAAAAAGGTGCTGAAGGCCGCCAATTTCGATCAGGGGTTCCAAACGGTGGAATATGTCGCCTCGGCCCTGGTTGACCTGGCGTTTCACGACGGCGACGCGCCCACTGATCCGATGGTGAAACAGGCCGAAGTGCTGCGGGAAATGGGCATGCCATCAGCCATTGGTATGCGCCACGCCACGCCGCATTTCGCGCATGTCTTTGCAGGCGACGGTTATAGCGCAGGCTACTACAGCTATATGTGGTCCGAGGTCATGGATGCAGACGCGTTTGCAGCCTTCGAAGAAGCGGGGGGCGCATTTGATCCCGAACGTGCCAAAGCGCTTGAGGACAACATCCTGTCCACCGGCGGATCACGCGAGGCGGAGGATCTGTATCTGGCTTTCCGGGGCCGCTTGCCGGGGGTCGAAGCTCTGTTGAAAGGTCGCGGCCTGATCGCGGCCTAATAGCCCAGTTCGCGGTCCACAAGGTGCAGGAAGGGCTCGCCTGCCTCGCCGCGTCGGATGTTCTCGCAAATGACCTGCGCTGCTGTGGCGGGGCGTGTTTCCGAGGCAATATGCGGCGTGACGGTGACATTGGAATGCGCCCAATACGGGTGATCCTGCGGCAGCGGTTCGATGCGGAATACGTCCAGCGTGGCATGACCGACCTGACCTGAATTCAATGCGTCCAACAAGGCGTCGTCGTCAATCAGCGGTCCGCGCCCGGGGTTGATGATCCGCGCACCTTTGGGCAGCAGGGCAAGGGTTTCCGCGTTCAGCGTGTTCTCGGTTGCAGGCGTATCGGGCAGCAGCAGCACAACGATCTCGGCTTGGGACAGCGCCTGTTTCAGTCCCTCAGGCCCGCTCAGGCAGGTGACGCCGGGTATGTCCTTTGCGGTGCGGCTCCAGCCCGTGACTGAGAAGCCCAGCGCGACAAGCGCATTGGCGGCTGCTTCGCCCAAGGCGCCCAGTCCCAGAATGCACACGTTCCGTTCTGAAGCGAGCGGAGGGGCCTCGGGCTGCCAGGTACCATTCTGCGTGGTGATGTGCATGTCCATCCCCAGATGATAGCGCAACACATGTCCCACGACCCATTCGGTCATCCCCTTGGACAGTCCGCCATCGACCATCCGCGCCAACGGCACAGTCAGCGTTGCGTTGTCGGCAATCTTTTCGACCCCTGCCCACAGGCTGAGCACAGCCTTTAGCCGCGTGAATGGGGTGAAATCCATCAAACCGCCGGACGGAGCGTAGACGATGTAGTCAACCTGATCCGGCGCGATATCCGTCGTCAGATGAAAGTCCAGACCTGCATTTTTCAGACACCGTGTCAGGAGCGGTTCGTAGATCGGCCACTGTTCAGGGCGAGCGGAAAACAGGACGTTCACGGGCATGGGTTCCCTTTCGGATCAACGGGGACGGTGAATATGAGCGCTTTGGACAATGCCAAAGGCGGCCATCAGAACCAGCATCGCCGAGCCGCCATAGCTGACCATTGGCAGTGGCACACCGACGACAGGGGCCAGACCCATCACCATCGACATGTTGACCGCGAAGAACAGAAAGAAGTTCAGTGCGATGCCCAGCGTCACCAGAGACGAGAACCGGTCCTTGGTCGACAGCGCCGTGACCATGCAAAAGACAAGGATCAGCCCATAAAGGACTAACAAGGTGATGCCGCCGACAAAGCCGAACTCTTCGGCAAGCGTGGTGAAGATGAAATCGGTGTGCTTTTCCGGCAGGAAGTTCAGCCTTGACTGCGTGCCCTGCATGAACCCGCGTCCGTTCCAGCCGCCCGACCCCAAGGCGATCTTGGATTGGGTGATATGATAGCCCGCGCCCAGCGGGTCGGTCGAAGGGTCCAGAAACGTATCGATGCGCCGGAACTGATAGTCTTTCAGCAACTGCCAATCGGTGCCGCGGCTTTGGAACACTGCGGTGACAAGGCCGATCCCCGCCGCGATTACGGCAGCGAAATAGGCCCAGTGGACGCCTGCAAGGAACATCAGGCCACCACCTGCGGCCAGCAACAAGATCGAGGTGCCCAGATCAGGCTGGCGCAAAACCATGAAGGTGGGGATCAGGATCAACACAACAGGCAGGATCACCCAAATTGGGCGAGAGGTCTTATGCGCGGGCAACCAGTCGTAGTAGGCCGCCAGAAGCATCACCAGCGTGACCTTCATCAACTCGGACGGTTGCAGGCGCATGAAGCCGAGGTCAATCCAACGCTGCGCCCCCATGCCAACCGTGCCGACCAGTTCCACAAGGATCAGCAGGCCGATGGATCCCAGGTATGCCACAACAGACATGTTGCGCCAGAACCAGATGGGAACGACCGCTATGATGAACATCGCGGCCATGCCCAGCCCGAACCGTTCCATCTGTGGCTCGGCCCAGGGGGTCCATGACCCGCCCGCAACCGAGTAAAGCATCAGGAATCCAGCACTGGCCACGCTGATCAGTAGCAGGGTCAGCGGCCAGTTCATGTACAGAACCTTGCGGAAGCCGGACGGCGTGGATTTTACCGCATATTCAAGATAGCTCATGCGCGGTCCTTTTCGTCAGGACGCGCTTTGGGGCGGCGGTCGCCTTCCAGCCGCTTTTGCTGCTCTTTGATACGCTCGCGATCACCCGTGGGATAGGCCTCGAGCGGTGGCGTACCGTCATAGAGTGCCTGAAGCATGATGTCGCGCGCAACCGGGGCGGCCGCCTTGGACCCGCCGCCGCCGTGTTCCACCACCACGGCCACGGCGTATTTTGGGTTGTCATAGGGCGCAAAGCTGACAAAGAGCGCGTGGTCGCGGCGCTCCCATGGCAGATCCTCGTTGCGGATCACGCCAGCGGCGCGTTCTGCTTTGGTGATGTTGCGCACCTGGCTGGTACCGGTCTTGCCGGCCATGCGAAACTCATCAGCGATGATGCGGCTGCGATAGGCCGTGCCGCGCCGGTCATTCGAGACCGAAAACATCGCCTTGCGCACCTGTTCCAGGTTGTACGGATTGATGTCGAGCGCCTCACCGGCGCCCGAGGGCTGTTCCACCCCATTGACCGACCTTACGAGCCGCGGCGAAACCGCGCGACCTGTGGCAAGCCGCGCTGTCATGACCGCCAGTTGCAGTGGTGATGCCAGCATGAAGCCCTGACCGATCGAGGCGTTCGCGGTGTCGCCAACCAACCAGTCCTCGCCATGAACGCGTTGCTTCCACGCCTGGTTCGGAGCCAACCCGGCCGCGACTGCGGACATGGGAATATCGTGTTTGACCCCCAGGCCGAATTTGCGCGCCATTTCGGAAATCTTGTCGATGCCGACGCGCAGCGCCACGTCGTAGTAGTAGACATCGCAACTGCGTTTCAGCGACAACCCCAGATCGACCGTGCCATGCCCGCCGCGTTTCCAGCAGTGAAAGCGGCGGCTGCCCACTTTCAGATGACCGGGGCAATAGACCGTGTTGCCTGGTCCGATCACTCCGGCCTCAAGCGCGGCCATGGCTGTGATCATCTTGAAGGTCGACCCAGGAGGATAAGTGCCCTGAACCGTCTTGTTCGCCAGCGGGCGGTAGTTGTCGTTGGTCAGCGTGCGGTAGTCCGCGACCGAGATGCCACGGACGAACAGGTTCGGGTCAAAGCTGGGTGCAGAGCTAATGGCGCGGATATCGCCCGTTTCGCAGTCGACAACAACGGCGGCGGCGCTTTCGCCAGCCAGTCGCGCCTGGGTGTATTGCTGCAGGTCGGCATCGACCGACAATTGCAGGTCGGCGCCTGCGGTGCCTTCCTGCCGGTCGAGTTCGCGCATGACCCGGCCGGTCGCGTTGACCTCGACGCGCTTGGCGCCTGCCTTGCCGCGCAATTCGATCTCTTGCTTGGCTTCAAGCCCGACCTTGCCGATCTGGAACCGGGGGATCCGCAGCACCGGCTCGGGGTCGGTGATCTGGCTGAGGTCATAGTCGCTGACCGGGCCGACATAGCCGACCACGTGGGCAAAATCCTCGTACCGGGGGTATTGCCGGGTCATCCCGACCTCGGGCGTGACACCGGGCAAGGCTGGCGCGTTGACGGCGACCTTCGAGATATCTTCCCAAGTGACCTGATCGGCCAGCGTGACCGGCAAAAACGGGGCCGAGCGCCGCATCTCAGTTCTTGCACGCTCGATTTCGTCCTGCGTTAGCGGGATAATCTCGGACAGTTTGGCAATGACCTTGTCGATATCGCCCGCGTCTTCGCGCACGATAACGATGCGGTATGACGGCGAGTTTTGCCCGATGATCTGGCCGTTGCGGTCATAGATGCGACCTCGGGTCGGTGGGATCAGCCGGATGTTGATGCGGTTTTCTTCGGCCAGCAGGCGGTATTCGTCGGCCTGATCGACCTGCATGAACCGCATCCGTGCGGCCAACCCGCCGACGAAGGCGGCCTGCAAGCCACCCAATAGCAACGCGCGGCGCGGCAGTCGCTTGTAGGCAAGACCTTGGGCTTTGGGCTGGCGAGGTTTCATGTCCGCGCTCCCGCTGTTGTGGTGTCTGTGGCCGAGGCGCGCCGGACACCAAGGACCGTTTGGCTAAGAAAGACGATCACGGGATAGATCGCTATTGTTACAATGATCTGGATCGCCGTTCGGGTCATTACGGCCTGTTGTACCGACAGGATACCCAAAATCAGACCGTTCAGAACAAAAATCGCTGTGATGACCGCCGCGACCGAGGTCCATTCGGCCACAAACCCCGCGTCACGCATACCCGGTGCGGCCGAGCGCAGATAGGCGGCCCCCAGAACCACCAGCGCGGCCATCAGACCTGGGGGGCGTTGAAGCAGCAGGTCCGCCATCAGCATAACCACCGCGATGCTGAGAACCGGAACGTATTCAGGCCGGCGCAGAACCCAGGCAAAGGTCAGCGCAATCAGAAGGTCGGGGAACGGCCAGCGGTCAGGCCGCGTATCCAGCGGCAGCAGATGAAGGAACAGCACAAAGACAGCCAGCAGGACATACAAACCGCGCTTTATCCACAGCGTTGAGGCCGAGCTATCCATCGCCAGCCTCCGGAGTGGTCAAGGCTGCCTCGGGCTGTCTTGGTCCTACGATGCCTCCCGGGTCACGTATCGTGGGCGCGGATTGAAAACGCAGGACGCGCAGGAATTCCAGCCGTTCGAAATCCGCCGATAGCCGCACCCGCAGCCTGCCACCCGGGTCCATGGCGATCTGGCCGATCAGCAAACCACCCGGAAAGACGCCGCCATCCCCCGAGGTGACAACCCGGTCGCCCGGGCGCACAAGTTCACGGTTTTCCAGAAACTCCACCGCCGGGGCAGGCGTGTTGTCACCGGTGATCAGCGCGGTCTGGCCCGATGGTTGGATCGTCGCCGGAATGGCGCTTGAGGCATCAGTCAGCAGGATCACGCGCGCTGTGTCCGGGCCGACGCCCGAAATGCGCCCGACCACACCAATCCCGTCCATGGTGGCCCAGCCATCGACGATGCCGTCGCGCTCACCCACATTCAGCAGGACCGACTGCCGGAAGGGCGAGCCGCTATCGGCCATCACGACACCGGTGATATAGGTCAGACGGGCGTCTAGCCGAACATTGTTCAGATCCAGCAACCGGGCGTTTTCCTGTTCCAGTTGCAGCGCGGCCTCTTTCCAGGCGCGCATCAGACGCAGCTCGCTGCGCAGTTCTTGGTTCTGCTCGCTCAGGCGTTGATAGCTTTGGAAGTCGCGGAACAGATTGACCGCCGCAGTAACTGGAACCATTGCCCAGTCCATCGACGGAACCACCTGATCAACCACCTGCGCGCGGAACCGTTCCACGCGCGGGCTGTCGATGCGCCAGACGATGAAGATACCCAGCAGGCACAGAACGACGATCCCCAGCAGCAGGCGGCGCAGAGGGGTCGTGTATTCGTCGCGCTGTGATCGGTCCTTTGCCACAGGTTACCTTCCCGTGCTGCTCGTGCCCGAGTGTTCGCCCCTAAAGGGTGCGCGCCTTAGCTTTCGTAGTCAATCGCGTGGCGCAGCTGTTTTTCGTATTCCAGCGCCTTGCCGGTGCCCAAAGCCACACAATTCAGACTTTCGTCGGCAATCGACACGGCCAAGCCGGTCTGTTCGCGCAGCGCCAGATCCAGATCACCCAGCAACGCGCCACCGCCGGTCAGCATGACGCCCCGGTCCACGATGTCTGCCGCCAGATCGGGCGGTGTCGTTTCCAGCGCGGTCATTACCGCCTCGCAAATCTGCTGGACCGGTTCCGACAAGGCCTCGGCCACCTGGGCCTGGCTGATCTCGATTTCCTTCGGCACGCCGTTCAGCAGGTCGCGCCCGCGAATATGCATTGACTGTCCGCGGCCATCGTCGGGCATCCGCGCGGTGCCGATGGTGGTCTTGATGCGCTCGGCGGTAGATTCACCCACCAGCAGGTTCTGTTGACGACGCAGATACGAGATGATTGCCTCATCCATCCGGTCTCCACCCACGCGCACCGAGCGCGCGTAAACGATGTCGCCAAGTGACAGAACCGCAACTTCGGTCGTACCGCCGCCGATATCGACAACCATGTTGCCGGTCGGGTCGGTGATCGGCATCCCGGCACCAATCGCAGCCGCAATCGGTTCGGCAATCAGACCAGCACGGCGGGCACCGGCAGACAGAACCGACTGACGGATCGCGCGTTTTTCCACCGGCGTGGCACCGTGAGGGACGCAGACGATGATCTTCGGTTTCGAAAAGGTCGAGCGTTTGTGCACCTTGCGGATGAAGTGCTTGATCATCTCTTCGGCGGTGTCGAAATCGGCGATCACGCCTTCGCGCATCGGGCGGATGGCTTCGATGGAACCAGGGGTCCGGCCCAGCATAAGTTTGGCATCTTCGCCGACGGCCAGAACCTTTTTCACGCCGTCCTTGACGTGATAGGCGACAACCGAAGGTTCCGACAGGATCACGCCGCGCCCCTTGACATATACCAGCGTGTTTGCAGTCCCAAGGTCGATAGCCATGTCCGCCGTGAACAGGCCGCCCAGATTGCCAAAGATGCCCATATTTTTCCCTGATCCTGTATGTCAGTTTTCTACTGCCCGCGACTCGACGGTTCCGGGACGGATGACTTATAGGGTGCCAACTCGCCCGGTAAAAGGGCTGATTCCGTTACAATCAGCACCTTTTCGCCTCATTGGTAGGGACTTTAGAAGGCAAAATGCTCTCATATCAACATATTTACCACGCCGGTAACCTAGCGGACGTCCATAAGCACGCAATTTTGGCAGAAACGCTTGCCTACCTGACCCAAAAAGACAAACCGCTGACCTATGTCGAAACGCATTCCGGGCGCGGGCTGTACCAGTTGGATTCCAAAGAAGCCGTTCAAACCGGAGAGGCAGCCGCCGGGATCGAGCGTGTTCTGGTAGACGGCTGGTTCGACGATGACCATCCGTTGAACCGGGCGATTTCCGCAGTCAAATCGCGTTATGGCAAATCGGCCTATCCCGGATCACCGCTGATTGCGGCCAATCTTCTGCGTCCGCAGGACAGGTTGCATCTGGCCGAGTTGCACCCGCAGGAATACCGCGCGCTGACCGACGCATTGAAGGCGACCCCGGCCAAAACCTATCAACAGGATGGGTTCGAACTGGCGCAGTCCTTGTTGCCGCCCACGCCCCGTCGCGGAGTTCTCCTGATCGATCCCAGCTATGAGGTGAAGACGGATTACGACCGTCTTCCCGGTATCATCAGCTCCCTGCATCGCAAATGGAATGTCGGGGTGATTGCGCTGTGGTATCCGATCCTGACCAGTGGCCGCCAAAAGGCGATGTGCGATGCTCTGCAGAAGCGGCAGTTTCCCAAGGTTTTGCACCATCAGGTGCATTTTCCTGCCGCGCGCGAGGGTCATGGCATGATCGGCTCGGGCATGTTTGTGGTGAACGCGCCATTTGGTTTGGGCGATTCCGTTTGCAAGTTGGACGAACTTTTCGGCGGGCTTCGCCGTTAGGTCCTGTGCCAACAGCGGTGTGAGCAGAAAACGCCGCTTAAAATAGCAATGAAATCAAGCTGTTTGCGCAGATCCGTTAGCAGGGTTGCGCGTACCTGTCTATCTGTGCCTTGAATTTCAGACCTGCATGCGTAAATACATTGTCATAAATGACAATAAAACATGAGACCCTTTGATGGACTTTCTCAACCAACACATCAGTGACTTTCACCTCAGTTACTGGGAAACGCTGATCGACGATTGGTTCTTCGTCTTCGCCCTGGCCTTTCTGGCATTCGAACTGCTGCGCTATGCCGTCGTCAAGAAACTGAACTGGAAAATGCTTGGCGATACGGCCACCAATTTCGTGACCTTGGTGTTTTTCATCGGCATCAGCTTTGTGCTGCTGGCCGGGTTCTATATCGGCGCCTATGTCTGGGCCTATCAGTTCGCGGTATTCGATATTCCCACCACATGGGCGTCGTTCATCATCGTTCTGATCCTTGCCGATCTGGCCTATTACTGGGAACACCGGATCTTGCACCGGATCAATTTCCTTTGGGCCACGCATTCGGTTCACCACAGTTCGCCTTTTTTCAATATCTCGGTCGCCTATCGCCACGGGCCGCTGGATGGGTTCTGGCCGCTATTCTTCCACCTGCCGCTGGTTCTGTTGGGCTTTAACCCGTTCATGGTACTTGTCGCGGAACTGTTGGTTCAACTTTATCAGACCGCGCTGCATACCGAGGTCATCAAAAAGCTGTGGCGACCGATCGAATACATCTTCAACACGCCGTCGCATCACCGGGTTCATCACGGGTCGAACCCCAAATACCTGGACAAGAACTATGCCGGGATTCTGATCATCTGGGATCGCATGTTCGGGACGTTCGAAGAAGAAGCCGAAGACGTGGTCTATGGGTTGGTCAAGCCGATTGACTCGGTCAATCCCTTCGTCGCGTTCCTGCATGGGTTTGCCCGACTGTTTCGAGATGTGTGGGCGATGCCCGGAATGCGGAACAAGCTGGGCGTGTTCTTTGGCCCGCCAGGCTGGCAACCCAAAAGCGGGCGCAATCACCAAAAGCCAGCGGAATAGAAGGAGCGCAACAAATGCCAAGCAATTCTCAACGCATATTTGCCGCCCTTGTGACCGCAGGGCTGTTCGTCGGCGGGGCCTGGGTCGCGTCAGGGTTTGGTAATGGTACCGACCAGGCGTCGGCCGCAACCCCCGAGCATCAGGGGCTGGTCGTCAACCTGCACGGTGCGCGCAGTGCCAAAGGCAATCTGATCGTCATGGTGTTCGATCAGCAAGCTGCCTTTGATGCGATGGATTACACAAACGCAGCCGGATATCAGGAAACGCCTGCAACAGGGCGGTCGCAAAGGTTCGACTTTGCCAGTCTGGATGGCAGCTACTATGCCGTTATCGCCTTTCACGACGAGAACGGGGATTACGATTTGAATCTGGATGAGGCATACATTCCGACCGAAGGCTATGCGGTGTCGGGGATGAATGATCTGAACGAGAATCCGGTGTTCGAGTACTCTCTGGTCGCGCCCGGCAATCCGTCAGACCTGACACTGTTTTATTGGCCCTAGAGATAAGTTGGCGGCGGTCGACAGGCGACCGCCGCGCTTGAAATCAGGACAGGTCCTTATACGAAATCTCACGCGTGTCCGCTCCGGGACCAGCCTTTGCCCGCCGCACGATCAGGCGGTTCAGCGCGTGGATATAGGCTTTTGCCGAGGCCACGACCGTATCCGTATTTGCTGATTGCCCGGTGGCGATCATGCCATCCTCTTCCAGACGCACCGAAACCGTAGCCTGCGCGTCGGTTCCTTCGGTAACCGCATGCACCTGATAGAGTTGCAGATGCGCGGTGTTGGGATGCACGATCCGAATGGCACGGAACGCGGCATCGACCGGGCCATCACCGGTTTCCGTGGCGATAACCTCTTTGCCGTCAACTTCCATCTCGATTGTGGCTTCGGCCTTTCCGACAGTTCCGCAGGTCACTTTCATCGAAACCAGCTGCAGGTGGTCGTCACCGTCATCGTCATCCAGTGTCATCAGGGCGATGATATCGTCGTCAAACACCTCTTTCTTGCGGTCGGCCAGTTCCTTGAACCGGACAAAAATGTCCTTGAGCTGGTTGTCGCCAACCTCATAACCCAGCGTGTTCAACTTGTCGCGCAGCGCAGCGCGGCCCGAGTGCTTGCCCAAGGGCAGCGAGGTGCCGGACAGGCCGATATCCTCGGGGCGCATAATCTCGAAATTCTCGCGGTTTTTCAGCATCCCGTCCTGATGGATGCCGCTTTCGTGGGCAAAAGCGTTCTTGCCGACGATGGCCTTGTTGAACTGAACATTGAAGCCCGAGACCGTCGCTACCCGGCGCGAGATATGCATGATCTTCGTTGTGTCGATGGCGGTGTGCCAAGGCATGATGTCGTTGCGGGTGCGCAGCGCCATCACGACTTCTTCCAGCGCTGTGTTGCCCGCGCGTTCGCCCAAACCGTTGATGGTGCATTCGATCTGACGCGCGCCACCTGCGACGGCGGCCAGAGAGTTCGCAGTCGCCATACCAAGGTCATTGTGGCAATGGGTGGCAAAGACCACCTCGTCCGCGCCCGGTACGGTCTCGATCAGACGCTTAATCAGATCGGCGCTTTCGACCGGGGCGGTGTAGCCGACTGTATCGGGAATATTGATCGTGGTCGCACCAGCCTTGATCGCAATCTCGATCACACGGCAGAGGTAATCCCACTCGGTCCGCGTTGCGTCCATCGGCGACCATTGCACGTTTTCACACAGGTTTCGCGCATGGCTGACCGTTTCGTGGATCTTCTCGGCCATCTCGTCCTGGGTCAGGTTCGGAATGGCGCGGTGCAGGGGTGAGGTGCCAATAAAGGTGTGGATGCGGTTTTGACCAGCGTGTTTCACCGCCTCCCAACAGCGGTCGATATCAGCGAAATTGGCGCGGGCCAGTCCGCAGATGCGGCTGTTTTTCGAACGCTGCGCAATCTCGGACACAGCCTTGAAATCGCCCTCGGAAGCAATGGGAAAACCGGCTTCGATGATATCGACGCCCATTTCGTCCAGCAACTCGGCAATCTCGAGCTTTTCGTCATGGGTCATGGTCGCGCCGGGGCTTTGTTCGCCATCGCGCAAGGTTGTGTCGAAGATCACGACGCGGTCTTGGTCGGTCACGTTGTTCATGGGATACTCTTTCTTCTTCTGTCCTAAAGCCAATGGCGCGCGGGCGTCCTCCTCTGAGCGGGCGCGCCGAATGGCACGCTCAGAGGCGGATTAGGATCAGTAGGCCACGCAGCGACGCACCGCCAAGGGCGGCATCGGCAAAAGGGATATCTGCGCGGTTGATCATGGCGCTAGGTTATACAGGTCCGTTTGGGAATGAAAAGCAGGAATTTCAACTTGCTGAGTCCGGCGCTGTCGCGCGGTTGATCGGGCGATGATTCCAGCTAGGTGGCAGCCCATGAAAACAGCTTTGATCATAGGTGCAACCGGTGGCATCGGCGCCGCGATTCAGGCCCGGCTTGAAACGCGCGGGGTCATTGTGACCGGCCTGTCGCGCTCGGCCAACGGGTTGGACCTGACGCAACCTGACGGCGCCGAGAACATTCTTTCCACGGTCGAAGGCCGGTTCGATCTGGTGCTTGTGACCACTGGCGCGCTCGAGATTCAGGGGGCAGCCCCGGAAAAGAGCCTGCGCGCCTTGTCGCCGCAGGCGATGATGGATCAATTTGCGCTCAACGCCGTTGGCCCCGCATTAGCATTGAAACACGCTGGCCGTTGGCTTCCGCGCGACCGGCGGGCGGTTTTTGGTGTGTTGTCAGCGCGGGTTGGATCAATTGGCGACAATCATCTGGGTGGATGGGTCAGCTATCGCGCCGCCAAAGCAGCGGTGAATCAGATCGTCCATACAGCCGCGATCGAGCTTGCCCGGACCCATAGACACGCAATTTGCGTCTCGCTTCATCCCGGAACGGTCAGAACCGCGTTTACCGAAAAATACCTGTCGCGCCACCCGGCCGTCGCGCCCGAGGAGGCTGCGCGGAACTTGCTTGCTGTGATCGAAGGGCTGACCTCAGACGACACCGGCGGGTTTTTCGATTGGGCCGGAAAGCGGGTTCCCTGGTAGCAGGATTCAGCCGTCCGAGGCAGGCTCGGCCGCTTCCTCAGCCGAGGCGGGCTCGGCGGTATCATCTGTGGGTGCTGTATCTGCGGGCGCGGATCTGTTTGCCTCTGGCAGTTCGCCGTTTTCCCAGACGCCGGTTTCTTGTTCACCATTTGCATAGCGCATTGTGCCGTCACCGTGGCGTTTGTTGTCCAGAAAGTTGCCTTCGTAGACATCGCCTGTGGCATAGGTTGCAACGCCAGTGCCACTGATCTTGCCGTCAACCCAACTGCCTGTATAGGTGAACCCGCTGGGAGTTTTGAGCGTGCCCTGTCCGTGGCGTCGGCCGTCTTCGAATCCGCCTTCATAGACAGTGCCGTCGGGAAAACTGGCTTTGCCGATGCCGCGTCGGATACCCTCGACCCAGTCGCCGTCATACCGGTATCCGTTTGCAAGGGTCAGCACGCCGGTTCCGTGGCTGACGCCGTTCTTGAACTGCCCCGAATAGACCACACCGCTGGGATAGGTTGCGGTGCCGGTTCCCTCGAACACGCCCGCGAGCCAGTCGCCGTCATAGACCGTGCCGTCCGGGGCGGTCTGGATCCCCTTGCCGTGGGGCAGGTCGGCGCTGAAATCTCCGACATAGGTCGTGCCGTCCGGGTAGGTCAGCTCTCCTAGCCCTTCGATCTGGCCTTCAACCCATTCGCCGGAATAGTCGAACCCATCCGGCCCCAGATAGCGCCCCTGGCCGTGGCGGCGGTCATCCTGAAAGCTGCCCTCATAGGTGGTGCCATTGGCATAGGTGGCCTTGCCCTTCCCCTGGCGGCGCGCGTTCACAAGCTCACCTTCATAGACGTCGCCATTGGCTTGCGTCAGACGGCCGGTGCCGGTGATCTGGCCCTCGGTCCAGGTGCCGTCATAGATCATGCCGTTGGCCATGGTCAGAACGCCCTGACCGTGGCGTTTGCCGTCCAGAACATCACCATTATAGATGTCACCGGTTTGGTAGGTGATCACCGCCTTGCCCTGTTTAACTCCATCGACCCAGTCACCGTCGTAGGAATACCCGTCAGGAGTGGTCAGGATGCCTTTGCCGTGTCGCAGGTTGTTGCGAAAGTTGCCCTCGTATCGCATGCCGCCCAGATACTCTGCGACGCCTGTTCCGTTGATAGCACCGCCGGACCATTCGCCTTCAAAGCTGCTGCCATCACTGTAGGTGATCTTGCCGGATCCGTCCGGTTGCCCCTTTGCAAAGCGACCCTCATAGATCGTGCCGTTGGCATAGCGCGCGGTTCCTTGACCCTGGATTTCGCCCTCGACCCATTCGCCTGTGTATTCGAACCCGTCTGGCAGGCGGTACGTCCCGGTGCCGTGGCGTAGGCCGCCTTTAAATGTTCCTTCGTAAACACCGCCGACCTCATCATCCTTGGTGACGATCTGGCCATCTTCTTGCGCGACAGCGAGCAGGGGTGTCAGGGCAAAGGCTGTGACAGCTATGAAAGTGCGGATTGCGGTCATGGATCTACCTGCCTGTTTTTTGCGCGGCACTGGTTCGGTTGGGCGCAAAACTAAGATACCGCAGGGGGTAGGGCAACGGCTTTTGCCGCATTGGGCTTTTCCTTGCGGCGTGATCTGATAAACGCGTTCAAGAGACTGACGAAGGCAAGAGGGCAAGCATGGCCGACCGGTTCCGCATCACGCTGGCACAATTGAACCCCACGGTTGGGGATATTGCCGGAAACGCGGCTAAAGCGGTCGAGGCGTGGAAACAGGGGCGCGATGCCAATGCCGATCTGGTGGCGTTGCCCGAAATGTTCATCACCGGCTACAATACGCAGGATCTGGTGATGAAGCCGGTCTTTCACCGGGCCGCGATGGCTGCGGTTCAGGACCTGGCAGAGACTTGCGCGGAAGGCCCGGCGCTTGCCATCGGCGGGCCGTGGGTTGAGGATGACAAACTTTTCAACGCCTATCTGATCCTCAAGGGCGGGCGCATTTCCAGCAAGGTTCTGAAACATCACTTGCCGAACGAAACGGTATTTGACGAGGTTCGCCTGTATGACGTTGGCCCGATGGGCGGGCCATACGCCGTGGGCAATACCCGTATCGGCAGTCCGATCTGCGAGGATGGCTGGCACGAGGATGTTGCCGAAACGCTTGAAGAGACCGGAGCGGAGTTTCTGCTGATACCCAACGGGTCGCCCTATTTCCGCGACAAATACGATGTTCGACTGAACCACATGGTTGCGCGCGTGATCGAAACCGGGCTTCCGGTGATCTACCTCAATATGGTCGGCGGGCAGGACGATCAGGTCTTCGATGGCGCCACGTTCGGTCTGAACCCGGGCGGAGAGCTGGCCTTTCGCATGCCGGTGTTCGACGAGGCAGTCAGCCATATCGATCTTGCGCAGGCCGATACAGGCTGGCGGATCGACCCAACCGAGGTGGTCCCGCAGCCCGACGCGTGGGAACAGGACTATCGTGCGATGGTGCAATCCCTGCGGGATTACATGGCCAAAACCGGGTTCAAAAAGGCTGTATTGGGCCTGTCCGGTGGCGTGGATTCGGCACTGGTCGCAACGATTGCGGTGGACGCAATCGGGGCCGAGAATGTGCGCTGCGTAATGCTGCCGTCCGAATTCACCAGCCAGGGATCGCTGGATGACGCCGAGGCCGTGGCCAAGGCGCTGGGCGTTCATTACGACTATGTTCCGATATCCGAGAGCCGGGCGGCGGTGACCGATACACTGTCGTCGCTGTTTGCTGGCCGCGAGGAAGATCTGACCGAAGAGAACATCCAGTCCCGCCTGCGCGGTCTGCTGTTGATGGCGATTTCCAACAAATTCGGGGAGATGCTGCTGACCACGGGCAACAAATCCGAGGTTGCGGTGGGCTATGCCACAATCTACGGCGACATGAACGGCGGCTACAATCCGATCAAGGATCTGTACAAGACGCGCGTGTTCGAGACTTGCCGCTGGCGCAATGCGAACCACCGCGACTGGATGCGCGGCCCGGCGGGTGAGGTCATCCGGCCTTCGGTCATTGACAAACCGCCAAGTGCCGAGTTGCGGGCCGATCAGAAGGACAGCGACAGCCTGCCCGACTACCCGGTTCTTGACGCTATTCTCGAAATTCTAGTGGATCGGGACGGATCGATTGCCGATTGTGTGGCGGCGGGATTTGCCGAAGCGGACGCAAAGCGGGTCGAACACCTGATTTACATCAGTGAATACAAGCGGTTTCAATCCGCACCCGGAACGCGCCTGACCCCGCGCGCTTTCTGGCTGGATCGTCGATACCCAATCGTGAATCGCTGGCGCGACAAGGGGTGATCCCACACAGGCTTGGGCCTGATCCACAGGCGCGGGAAGCCTTTGTTGCAAATTTGGCTACAGTCCTGCTGAATAGTGGATATTGTTCGTTTATGTAAGCTTTTACAAAGCATTAACCCAAAAACCAACCTTGCGTTTTGGCCCATATTTTGCCACATTTATGACAGGGGTTTGCCCCTGTTGGGGCGAACGTGACGCAATCCGGCAAGGTGCCGGGTCAGTGGAACTGGGTGAATGCACCTGTGTGCTTGGGTGCAGTGAATGGTATTGGTGGTCAAAATGATTGATAACTATGACAAATCGCTTCATGCGCCGTTGCAGTACAAGACAATGGAATCACCGGCGCAGGAACTGGATGAGGTTGCTCTGGACGCGGCGATTGCCGATTTGATCGGCGAAGAAACTCCTGAAAATCCTCAGGGTGCCGCAAAAACGGTGCATCGTCCGGAGTTTCCCGAATTGCGGCCGCAGGAGCCGCGCGTGTCGCAGACCCGTCAACAGGATTCGGGCGTGGCCGCGGTTCTTCGCCAGAAATGGGCGCAGCTTTCCGGCGCAGCTTAATCCAGGCTGATTTCTTCTCGATCTAAGCGCCGCTAAACCGCGACGCTTCGACCGATTGGCCACAGGTCTGGCCAATTCCCCTGCTTGCCAGATTTTGAGCATTGCCAGCACCGCTGTCCTTGGGCTCCATACCCATCCGAGGAATTGAAGCTGAGCGGTAGATGCCGGGCCCCAAACCAACCCCCGTCGAGTCTGATTTGCACCTGCCCAAACAGGTTGATGTTGTCGTTATCGGCGGCGGCATCATCGGCGCAAGTGCTGCGCTCGAACTGGCCGAGCGCGGTGTTTCGGTCCTGTTGTGCGAGAAAGGACATATCGCAGGCGAACAAAGTTCCCGCAATTGGGGCTGGGTC
Source organism: Ruegeria sp. AM4 (assembly GCF_056540665.1). Taxonomy (NCBI): domain Bacteria; kingdom Pseudomonadati; phylum Pseudomonadota; class Alphaproteobacteria; order Rhodobacterales; family Roseobacteraceae; genus Ruegeria; species Ruegeria sp. AM4. Next base: position 250,538 of record NZ_JBQFXD010000005.1, read on the forward strand.
CGGCTGGGCATGCGCGACCCGCGCGAAATACCGTTGATGCAGGAAGCTTCGCGGGCCTGGCAAGGCATGGACGAACGGATTGGTCGCAAGACCGGATACGCCCGCTCGGGCATTCTGTTCGGGGCATCCGGCACCCGGTCGCGTGGCAATCTGGAACGCTGGATGCAGAACGTAGACGGGATGCAGACCGGGGCGAAACTCGTGTCGGGTTCCGAGTTGGATCTCCTGCTGCCGGGCAATGCCAACGGGTTTGATTGCGCGCTGCACATGCCGCAGGACGGTCGCGCCGAACCGCAATGGGCGGCCCCTGCGATGGTCGAGGCCGCGCGCGACCGGGGCGCGGTGGTGGTAACGAATTGTGCCGTGCGAAGCCTCGATTTACAGGCCGGTCGCGTTGCCGGTGTTTATACCGAGCGCGGGCGGGTCGCCTGCAACCAGGTCGTATTGGCAGGCGGTGCCTGGTCACGCCTGTTTGCTGGCAACGCCGGGATCGATCTGCCGCAGCTTAAAGTCCTGAACACGGTGCTGAGGACCCCTCCGGTCGAAAACGGTCCCGAGGCCGCTTTGTGGTCCGACGATTTCGCCATTCGAAAGCGCGCGGATGGCGGATACTCCATCGCTTCGGGCCATGAAAACACTGTCGATATCGTGCCGGACTCATTTCGGCTGGCCAGACAATTTCTACCGGCGTTCCGGCAAGAGTGGCGTTCCTTGCGGTTCCGGCTGTCGCGCCGATGGGCCATCGAAGCTGGTCAGGACCGCAGATGGCTGCCGACAGATGTAACCCCGTTCGAGCATTGCCGCGTCCTTGACCCCGAGCTCTCGCAAAAGGTGTTGAGGCGGGCCTGGATCAGTGCACGCAACGGTTTCCCTGCGCTTGAAAGTTCGGAGATCGTGCAAAGTTGGGCCGGGTTAATCGACGTGACACCGGATGCGATTCCGGTGATTTCGCTCGTGGATCAGGTGCCGGGCCTGTGCATCGCGACCGGGTTTTCCGGTCACGGTTTCGGTATCGGACCCGGCGCAGGCAAGTTGGTCGCTGATCTGATCACGCAAAGTGAACCCTGTGTTGATCCGACCGCCTTTCGCCTGTCTCGCTTTACCGACGGAACGAAAGTGCGGCCGGACCCGGGGTATTAACCCATCATCTGGTAGCTGACGGGTACAAAGCGGAACCCGTCACCACGGGTTTCCACATAACCCGCTGCAGGGAAGGGCATGTGGTATCCGATCATCGGCACCTTATCTGCGGCCAACAGTCCCAACACGTTGCGGCGCGAGGCTGTGGCGGCGGCCTTGTCCATATCAAAGCGCACTTCCCATTCGGGGTGGGCGAAGGACCAGACATAGTGGTTTGCCAGATCCGCAGTCAGGATCAGTCTTTGGCCATTGCTTTCGAGATGATAAACCATGTGCCCGGGCGTATGACCAAAGGCCCCCATTGCCGTGATACCAGACGCAACTTCTCCGCCATCTTCGATGAAGCTCATCTTGCCGGCAAGCGGGGTTACTTTGGCAGCGACCAGATCGCCGACGCGGTTGCCCGCTTCCTGAGCGGCCCAGAAGTCATATTCCGGTGCAGCCGTTACATATCGCGCGTTCGCGAATGTGGCCGCGTCATTGGAGGTCATTCCGCCGATATGGTCGGGGTGCATATGTGTCAGGACGACGACATCGATTTGATCCGGAGTGACGCCTGCATCGGCCAGCGCTGCCTGAATACCGCCCTGCCCAAGCCCGGTATCAAACAGAACCAGCTCCGAGCCCGTATTGACCAAAGTCGGAGTAAAGAAGAACTGCGCCACATCGGGTGAGATGAAGTTGTCGGCGGACACTTGCGCAAAGTCTTCGTCCGAAGCACCGCCGCCGAAGATCTCCTGCGCCCCGTCGCGTGGCAGGCTGCCATCTAGCAAGGTGGTGACGGTGAAATCGCCCAACTGGAACGACTTTGCGACGGTCGAGTTTGCTTTGGTTTCGGTCCCTGCGGCAAAAACCGGAGCTGCGGCGGACGCAAATGGTAGTGCGGCAGCGGCTCCCAGTGCCGCTCTGCGTGTCAAATTGATGGCCATGTCAGTATCTCCCTGTCAGAACGCCATTGGTTGAATTAGCTCGGTATCAGTCGCTTGCCAGTTCATACCCCAACAGATGGGCTGTGCGGATGAACATTACGTGTTAATTTTTGTTTATGTCGCGATCCGAGAATAAAACCATACCCACCGGGCAGAGCGTCAAGGACTTTCTGGCAGGCGTCGCGCCGCCCAAAAAAGCGCAAGAGGCGCGCGTGCTTGATCGACTGTTTCGCAAGGTGACCGGGTTTGAACCGCTGATGTGGGGCCCAACGATCGTGGGCTATGGACGCTATCACTATCGCTATAAATCAGGTCGCGAAGGGGAATTTCTGGCAACCGGGTTTTCCCCGCGCAAGGCGGCGCATTCGATTTACATCATGCCCGGATATGCCGATTTCAGAGAGATTCTGGGTCGGTTGGGCAAACACAAACTTGGCAAATCGTGCCTCTATGTGAACAAGTTGGCGGATATCGACCTTCAGGTCCTTTCTGAACTCGTTCAAGCCGGTCTTGCGGATCTGGATCGCCACTGGCCGATCAAGCCGACCTGATAACCCCTGCTGGACAAAAACGCGCTCATATGACATGAGCCGCGCCAACAGGAGAACTCGATGACCACGACCCGTTTTGCCCCGTCGCCCACCGGTTACATCCATGTGGGCAACCTGCGCACCGCCCTGATGAACTATCTGATCGCCCGCAAGGCAGGTGGTACATTCATCCTGCGCATCGATGATACCGACCCCGAGCGGTCGAAAGAGGAATATGTCGATGCCATCAAGCAGGACTTGGAATGGCTGGGCCTTCATTGGGATAAGGTAGAGCGTCAGTCGGATCGGCTGGACCGCTATGCCGAGGCCGCTGACAAGCTGCGCGAGATGGGCCGTTTTTATGAGGCGTTTGAAACGCCGACCGAATTGGACCTCAAGCGCAAGAAGCAACTGAACATGGGCAAGCCGCCGGTTTATGACCGCGCCGCGCTGAATCTCAGCGATGCCGAGAAAGAAGCGCTGCGGGCTGAACGTGGCAATGGCGTCTGGCGCTTCAAGCTGGATCATGAGCGTATCGAGTGGACCGATGGTATTCTTGGCGACATCTCGATTGACGCTTCCTCGGTATCTGATCCGGTGCTGATCCGTGGCGATGGTCAGGTTCTCTATACGATTGCGTCAGTGGTCGATGATACCGAGATGGGTGTCACCGACGTCGTACGCGGGTCTGATCACGTGACCAACACAGCGACTCAGATCCAGATCATCAAGGCGCTGGGCGGAACCTGCCCGCGCTTTGCGCACCACTCGCTGCTGACCGGCCCGCAGGGTGAGGCGCTGTCGAAACGTCTTGGAACGCTGGCCCTGCGCGATCTGCGCGAACAGGGGGTCAAGCCGATGGCCTTGCTGAGCCTTATGGCGCGTCTGGGGTCCTCGGACCCGGTCGAGCTGCGCGCGGACATGGCGGAACTGATTGAGGGCTTTGATGTCAGCCGGTTTGGTGCGGCACCAACCAAGTTCGATGTGCAGGATCTGTTCCCGCTGACCGCAAAACATCTGCAGTCGCTGCCTTTGGCTGATGTTGCCGATGCCGTGGCTGACGCAGGCGTACCAGCGGAACTGGCCGAGCCTTTTTGGGCAATGGCGCGTGAGAACATCACCACTCTGGCTGACCTCAAAGGCTGGTGGGAACTGTGCCGCGACGGGGCCGAGCCGCTGATCGCCGACGAAGATCGCGACTTCGTTGCCGAGGCCGTCGCACTGCTGCCAGAAGGACAGTTTGACGGGGACACCTGGAGCACCTGGACCAAAGTCGTAAAGGACGCCACTGGCCGCAAAGGCAAGGGTCTGTTCATGCCGCTGCGCAAGGCGCTGACCGGAATGGAGCGGGGGCCGGAAATGGCGACGCTGCTGCCGTTGCTGCAAGTGATCCGCGCGCGCGGTTGATCAATCCTAGAATGTGAATGAGGAAGGCAGTTCATCTGCCTTTCTTTGCTGATCAGGCTGGATGATACTTACCGACATACGGTTCAGGGATTCATCAACAAACTTGGCCTCGGCCGCGCTGAGTTGCTGATGGCGCGGATAGCGTGGCGCGGCGCGATCGTCCAGAATCGGCGCATCCCAACCCTCGGTCGTGGCGAAGAACCGATCCGCCCCTTCTGCGCCGAAGGCCCTCAGATACCCCTGCACAACCACATCGATATAGCTGAGCAGCAACGGATGGTGATTGTTCGATGCGGTGTGGCGATCTGCTGGCACGGCGTAGACCGCGATCTCAACCTCATGGCTCAGCGGGTGCGTGACCGATCGTGTCGCGGCAACCCGGTCATAGGCCCATTCACGCTCGTCCAGCGCGGCCCAGTCGTTCTTGGGAACATGCGCGATCATGCCGTCGATTTCGCAATCAGGATCCGGCACGGCGGTCAGAAACGCTACTGGACGCAGATCGGTATGCCGCCAGGCGCGCCGCCAACCCTTCAGACGGGCCGGGCGCGGGTCTGGGAAATCATGCGTGGAAAGGTTCACAAGGCTGCCATAGCCAAAGAAATATGGGTCTGCCATGGGCTGCCATCTCCGGTTCAAGCGATTGATGTATGTCAAACCGTTTTTTTGCCGGACATGCAATAAGACTGCATCCAAAAGTCAGGGAGGTCCTCATGCGGATTACCAAACGGACGAACATTGCGGTGCGGCTGTTGATGTATTGTGCCGCGCATCAGGACAGGTTGGTGACGAAATCCGAGATCGCCGAGGTGTGCAACATTTCGGAAAACCATCTTGCGCAGGTTATCAACCAGTTGAGCCAGCTGAGCTATCTCAACACGCAGCGCGGGCGCAACGGTGGTATTGCGCTGGGCCGCTCCGCCGAACAGATCCGTATTGGTGAGGTCTTTCGTGACGTCGAAGGCGGCTTGCCGATCGCCGAGTGTTTTGCTGATGCGGACAACACTTGCCCATTGACCGACGCCTGCCGGTTGCGGCTGGCCCTGCAGGACGCGGCCGAGGTGTTCTATGCCTCGCTGGACGATATCACGCTGGACGCGTTGATTTGTGACAACGACCCGTTGCTGAAGATCTTGCAACCGGTGGCCTGCGTGCGCTGACCCTAGTCGCTGGCGCGTAGAACCCGCGCCGGACGGATCGCCAGCGGTCGCAGGGCGAATGTGAGTCCGGCGGCAAGCGTGACAATGATGCCAATAGCAATGATACCCAGTGCCGACGGCCAGATGATCGCAAAATCGGTGTCGAAGATGTAGGTGGCCACGGCCCAGCCGCCCATAATGCCTGCGAACAGCGCAACCAATCCTGCAGCAGCCCCCAGCAGGATCGAGCGCAGTGCAAAGCTGAGCAATATGCGCCGACGGCTTGCTCCCAGAGTTTTCAGCACGGCGGCTTCATAACGCCGCGCGGGCTCTCCGGCAGCAGCGGCGCCGATCAGGACCAGAAAGCCTGTTAGCAGAGACACACCAGCCCCATAAGACGTTGCCGCAGCCAGCCCGGCCAACAGCCCTGACACTCGGTCAATGGCGTCGCGCACCCGGATGGCTGTAATGTTGGGGAACTGACCGGCCAGATCGCGCAAAATGGCGGCCTCGGCCTGTTCCTCGGCATAGACTGTGGCGATAAAGCTGTGCGGCGCTCCGGACAGGGCCGAGGGGTTCAGAGACATGATGAAGCCCAGCTCAGCAGTCGAATAGTCCACCTCGCGCAGCGAGGTGATCTGGGCGGTGATATCGCGCCCCAGAATGTTAACGGTCAGCATGTCGCCGAGTTTCAGACCCATCTCTTGCGCCTCTTCGGCCGCGAAGCTGACCTGCGGTTGTCCGTCGTAATCTTCCGACCACCACGACCCGTCGGTGATCCGGGTGTTCTTGGGCGGTTCGACAGAGTATGTAACGCCACGATCACCTTCCAATACCCAATGATCGCCTGCGACAGAACTGGCGGGCTGGTCATTGATACGCGTTATGATCCCGCGCAGCATTGGGGCGCTTTCGACGCGGCTGACGGCAGGATCGTTTTCCAGGCGGTTTAGAAAACCCGGCATCTGATCCTTTTGAATGTCTACGAAGAAATAGGAGGGGGCCACATCCGGCAGATTGCCCGAGATTGCGTTGCGCAAGGTCCCGTCGATTTGCCCCACTGCCGCCAGAACAGACAGCCCAAGCCCCAGAGACAGAACGGTCGAGCCTGCGCCCTCTTTCGGGCCGGAAATGGCGGAAAACGCCCATCGCATTGGCGCATTGCCCCGGGTCCAGACACTGCCTGCGCGGGCCAGCCAACGAATGCCAAAGGCGGCGAGCGACAGCAGAAGCAACGCTCCGGCGATGCCGCCCGCCGTCCACAGGGTCAGTCGCGCCGACCCATTGAACCACGCGGCTGACGCGATCAGCAGGGCTAGGCCCAACCCTGTGGCAAGAACGTAGATCGGGCGCGGGATGGCGCGGGCCGCGCTCAGCGCATCTCGGAACAGGGTTGCGGCGCGGACATCCTCTGTCCGGGCCAGCGGCCAGAGCGTGAACACAAAGGCAGTCAGCAGGCCGTAAAGGGCAGCCTCGGCCAATGGTCGGGGATAGAGGGTGAAGACCGCTGGAACCGGAAGGCGGCTTTCGATGAGTGGCGCCAGCAACAGAGGCAATGCGCCGCCAATAACCAGACCGATTGTGATCCCCAAAGTGGAAAGGGCACCGATCTGGATCAGGTAGGTCTGGAATATGGTCGCCCGCGCAGCGCCCAATGTGCGCAGGGTGGCGATGGTGTCCGTTTTCTGCACCAGATAGGCCCGAACGGCGGCGGACACTCCGATGCCTCCAACAGCCAGACCTGCCAGCCCGACCAGCACCAGAAAGGCGCTCAGCCGCGCGACGAACTCGGCAATACCGGGCGCGCCGTTACGGGCATCGGTCCAACGCATTCCGGTCCCGTCGAAATCCCGAGCGGCTTCCGTTGCCAGCGTGGCCAAATCTGCATCAGGTGATAGGTCAAGCCGGTATTTGGTCGAGAACAGCGTGCCCGGCTCCAAGAGGCCCGAGGCTCGCAGATCCTGCGTTCGCACCAATGTGCGCGGACCCAAAGCGAATCCGTCCGCTGCGCCATCGGGCTCGTGTTGCAAAGACGCCATCAGTACAAACGGCTGTGTCCCCAGCGAAAACTGATCACCGATTGCCAGACCGAGCCGATCAATCAAAAGCGGGTCCATAACCGCGCCGGGAAGACCGTCGGTGCCCGCTAGCGCATCGGTCAGGTTTAGGTCAGGCGTCAGCCGTACCGTGCCTAGCAACGGGTAAGCGCCGTCAACCGCCTTGACCTGCGTCAGCCCACGCTGCGCCTCTTCTCCGGTGCCGGTAACGGCCATGGATCGAAAATCGACCACCTCGGATACCGATTGCGCGGTGCCGTCCATCCATGCGCGTTCCTGCTCATCGGCAAAACGGTAGGTGAGTTCCAACTGGGCGTCGCCACCCAAAAGCGCGGCCCCTTCCTGAGTCAGTCCTGTCTGAATGGCGTACCTGACCGAGCCAACAGCGGCGATGGCTGCAACCCCCAAAGCCAAACAGGCGAGAAAAATCCGAAATCCGTGCAACCCGCCGCGCAGCTCGCGCCGCGCCAGACGCCCGGCCATGCGCAGGCTCATTCGGCGGCCTCACGTTGTGTGTCTTCTGCGATCCGACCGTCGCGCAAGCGCACGATTCGATCGCATTTCTGCGCCAATGTGTGGCTGTGCGTTACCAGTATGAGGGTCGCGCCATGACGATCTCGCAACCCGAACAAGAGGTCGATGATCGCGGCCCCATTGGTCTCGTCAAGATTGCCGGTCGGTTCATCAGCTAGCAGAATCTGTGGCCGCGGAGCAGCCGCGCGCGCCAGAGCCACGCGTTGTTGTTCGCCCCCGGACAATTGCGCCGGATAGTGGTCGCGACGGTGCGACAGGCCAACGGCGTCCAGCTCGACCTCGGCCCTTTGGAACGCATCTCTGTGTCCCGCCAGTTCCAGCGGCGTCGCCACGTTTTCAAGCGCGGTCATGGTGGGGATCAGGTGGAAGTTCTGAAACACGACACCCATCGCGTCGCGTCGCAAACGGGCCAGAGCATCCTCGTCCATGTCATTCAGATTGTGGCCCAACGCATTTACGCTGCCCGCCGTGGCGCGTTCCAGACCACCCATCAGCATCAGCAGCGAGGATTTGCCAGATCCCGAGGGGCCAACCAACCCCAATGTTTCACCTTGACATACGGTGAGGGAAATCTGGTGCAGAATATCGACCCGTCCGGCATTGCCATCCAGCGATAAAGCGGCATCTTGGAGGGTAAGAACAGGTGTTGTCATCAATCGGCCGATCACAGAGGGGTACAGTCCATTGGGATATGGCGTGAAATGGAAATTGCGCAAGGCTTTGATCCCCGCTGCGTTTGTCTGTTGCGGTTTTGCAGCGACGGCCGAACCGGTTGTGATCGCGGCTTTGGGGGATTCCCTGACACAAGGCTATGGCTTGCCGGAACAGGACGGGTTCGTCCCGCAACTCCAACGCTGGTTGCAGGATCAGGGGGCCGAGGTCCAGTTGATCAACGCAGGTGTATCAGGCGACACCACGGCCGGAGGGGCCGCGCGCATCGACTGGACCCTGACACCCGAGGTTGACGGGTTGATCGTTGCGCTGGGTGGCAACGATCTGTTGCGAGGCATCGACCCGGACGTGTCCCGGGCCAATCTTGAGGCCATCCTCAGTGCCGCCGGCGCGTCTGGCGCCGAGGTGCTGTTGATCGGAATGCAGGCCCCGGGTAATTATGGCGCTGACTACAAACAGCGCTTTGACGCCATGTATCCCGAACTCGCGCAGCAGTTTGATGCGATCTATGCCGAAAGCTTCTTCGCAGGTCTCGTCAACGCAAACGATCCGGCTGCCGTACGCGAATACTTGCAAGCGGATGGAATCCATCCAAATGCGCAGGGCGTGTCCTTAATCGTCACCGCGCTTGGGCCGGATGTTCTGACGCTTGCCGAGGAGGCCGCCAAATAGGAGGGTCCCAATGCCCGGACGGTTCTTTTTGACACGCCCGATATCCCAAATTGCAGAGTATCTGGGCGTTCGGGACAGCGTTCCTGCGCAACCACCTTGCCACAATATTCAACCGGGGCAGGAAGTGGTTGTTCTGACCGCCGACGGGATGGCAATGATGCGCTGGGGTATGATCCCGGTTGGCCGCGTGAATGCTCGCGGGCGTCCGGTGATGGAGACGATCATCAACGCTCGGTCCGAGACCGTTTTTGACAAAAGCGCATTCGAAGGCGTCGGGCGCGCCGTCATCCCCGTCGATGGCTGGTACGAATGGACCGGAGAGAAACGGCGGAAAACCGCATGGCGCATCGCCCGTCAGACGGGTCACCCTTGCTGTTCGCGGCAATCACCGACACCTGGCAGGCCCCTGGCGGGCTGCGCGTGGAACAGGTGGCCGCGGTGACCTGCGAGCCAAATGCGGATGTAAAGCCAATCCATCACAGAATGGGAGTGCTGCTTGATCAAAACGCTGTACAGACATGGCTGACTGGAACCGAAGAACAGGCCCAAAGCCTGACCAAACCCTGGCCTGACGGCTTACTGAAAATCCAACAGGCTGATGACGTGGATTGGTCGGCGCCTTAAACCACCGTCACCACGGTTCCGATTGGTACACGCGCATACAGGTCGATGACGTGTTCGTTCAGCATCCGGATACACCCGTTCGACACCGCATGTCCGATGGTCTGCGGCTGAGTGGTTCCGTGAATGCGGAAATAGGTATCAATCCCGTTCTGGAACAGATAGAGCGCGCGTGCGCCCAAAGGGTTGTCCCCACCGCCCGGCTGGACATAGTCGTTGTCCTTGAACTTGGCATAGGCGATCGGATCGCGCTCTATCATCTCGTCGGTCGGGCGCCAGGTCGGCCACTCTTTCTTGACGTCGATTGTGGCGGTTCCGGTGAATTCCAGCCCGGCCTTGCCGACACCGACACCATAGCGGATCGCCTTGCGCGGTTCGGTCACGAAATACAGATAGAACGAGCGGGGCGCGACCAGCAGCTGGCCCGGCTGAAACTGCTTCTTGATGCGCACAAATTGTGGCGTCGGATCGTATTCCACCGGCTTTTTCTTGGCCATTGCCAGACCAGGCAAAAGGCTTGCGGCAGCGGTGGTCGCGATAAATGTGCGGCGTGTGAACATGGCAGGGCTCACCTATCCTTCAAAGAAAACTGAAAGCCAGTTTCCCGAGGATACTCGATTTGGTCAATCGGCGGACACGCATAAAGGGAATGTGATGTATTGCGAGGGCCACACTATGGCAGTGCGCAATGAATGGGGCGGAGAAGCCTCCGCCCCAAAAACCGGCTCAGGCCAGTTCGATGTTGTCGGCGCTTTCGCGGCCGTCACGACCAGCGCGCAGCTCGTACGTGACTTTCTGGTTGTCGGCCAGACCGGTGAGGCCCGAACGCTCGACAGCCGAGATGTGAACGAAGATGTCTTTGCCGCCATCTTCGGGTGCGATAAAGCCGTAGCCTTTGGTGGTGTTGAACCATTTTACGGTGCCTGCAGGCATATCCGTTGTCTCCTGTTTGGTGCTGCCCACGGAGTTGCGGCAGCCCGGCGTCGTTGTCTGTATCGATAGACTGAGCGCCGGAATCGGAGACAGTGGGTCGAAATAGAAAAACGTAAGCGCCCTTGATATGGCATTGAGGAGGGCGTGTGGCAAGGGGGAGTTGGTTAACGATTTGGTCGCCAAGAGTGCGGTAGGATATCAGCATGAGCAACTACCGCCGCGTTCGCATTCCCGGAGCGAAGTATTTCTTCACCGTCTCGCTTGCTGACAGATCATCCGATTTGTTGGCGCGAGAAGTGGCGCATTTGCGGGCGGCTTTTGCGTTGACGCAGAACGAGAGGCCGTTTTGGTGCGATGCGTTTGTTGTATTGCCGGATCATTTGCATGCGGTTTGGACGCTACCGCCGGGGGATGCGGATTATTCGACGCGGTGGCGAATGATTAAAAGCCGGTTTGTGCGCGCCGTCGGAGAATTCGGTCCGCGAAGCCAGTCCAAGGTTACCAAGCAGGAGCGCGGGATTTGGCAACGCCGGTTTTGGGAGCATACCATTCGGGACGAGCGAGATTACCGAAATCAAATGCAATATTGTTGGGGTAATCCGGTCAAACATGGGTTGGTGGAGCATCCAACCGATTGGCCGTATTCGTCGATCCATCGTGATATCCGCGCTGGTCGAGTTGATCCGGAGTGGTGTGGCGGCGCGACGGAGGGGTCGTTCGGAGAACCGTAGGATGGGTGATTTCACCCATCATTTGACTTGGTTAGATTGGCGAGTTGAGGAGCGATGGGTGCGAGCACCCATCCTACGCGTGCTAGAAAAGACACTCGGAGATATATGCTCCAAGACGTGCGAACTTGCTGCTGGAACTTTCGATGGCAACGGTACAGGAAAAAACGAGCGCATTCTTCGACGAATAGCGAACCGGGATAATCACATAACGGTTGAATCCTTCTTCGTGACTCATGTTTGAAATGAAGAACACACCAACAATACCGTGTGCGCCGTCATCGTCGGCAAAACTGCTATTGGCGATCACGTCATCAAAGAAGCGTTCTTGTTCAAATCTGACAGTTGAGAACCACGATCTGTCATGGAAATCCCCGACTTGCCGAAACCTTCCTTGTGCGCCATACCCAGGTGAATAGCGCTTATCGTATCCCAATTCGAACTCCACAATTTCAGGGAACTCATCGGAAAAATAAATCGCACTAGGGTGGTCGCATCCATCATGATCAATAATGAGATCGAGCACCACTAGAGACCATGCATTATCATTTAAGAACTGAAGAAATTCTTGCCTTTCAGCTTCGCGATTGCCGAAGTCGTGGCCAACACTATCGGGCGAACAGGACGTAATGTGCGTATTGAGATAGGGTGCAGTTCTTGTGGCCCAAAAATACTCATACAAACCGATGAAAGTCGCTAGCACACCAATTGCTGCCAGCGACCATTTTGCAAAACGAAATGCAGTGTTCATAAATCCCAGATGGGAACTTAGAACACTGATTTCAAGCGGAAATCACCGCGCAAACTTCTTATGCTTCAACCGCTTGGGCTCCAGCGCGTCCGGTCCCAGACGGCGCTTTTTGTCCTCTTCGTAGTCTTCGAAGTTGCCCTCGAACCACTCGACATGAGCATCGCCCTCGAACGCCAAGATATGCGTGCAGATGCGGTCGAGGAAGAAGCGGTCGTGGGAAATGACAACGGCGCAGCCGGCGAAATCGACTAGGGCGTCTTCCAGTGCGCGCAGGGTTTCGACGTCGAGGTCGTTGGTGGGTTCGTCGAGCAGCAGGACGTTGCCGCCCTCTTTCAGCAGGCGGGCCATGTGGACGCGGTTGCGCTCACCCCCTGACAGCAAGGAGACCTTTTTCTGCTGGTCGCCGCCCTTGAAGTTAAAGGACGAGCAATAGGCGCGGGAATTGACCTGTGCGTCACCCAGCTGGATGATTTCGGCGCCGCCGGTGATCGCCTCCCACACGGTGTCATTGTCTTTCAGGTCGTCGCGGGACTGGTCGACATAGGACAGTTCGACCGTGTCGCCCAGCGTGATGGTGCCGCTGTCGGGCTGCTCCTGACCGGTCAGCATCTTGAACAGGGTCGATTTACCGGCACCGTTGGGGCCGATGACACCGACGATGCCGCCGGGGGGCAGGGCAAAGTCCAGCCCTTCGATCAGTTGCTTGTCGCCCATGTGTTTCGACAGGCCCTCGACCTCGATCACCTTGCCGCCAAGGCGCTGGCCGTTGGGGATGACGATCTGGGCGCGGGTCAGCTTTTCGCGTTCGGACTGTTCGGCCAGCTCGTTATAGGCGTTGATCCGGGCCTTGGATTTGGCCTGACGGGCTTTCTGGCCCTGACGCATCCACTCCAATTCGCGCTGCAGGGTCTTCTGCTTGGACTTGTCCTCGCGGGCTTCCTGTTCGAGGCGTTTGGCCTTTTGTTCCAGCCATGCGGAATAGTTGCCCTCGTAGGGAATGCCGCGACCACGGTCGAGTTCGAGGATCCAGCCGGTGATGTCATCCAGGAAATAACGGTCGTGGGTGACGATCAGGATGGTGCCCTTGTAGTCGATCAGGTGCTGTTGCAGCCAGGCGATGGTCTCGGCGTCCAGGTGGTTGGTCGGTTCGTCGAGCAGAAGCATGTCGGGCGCTTCGAGCAGCAGCTTGCAAAGCGCCACGCGGCGTTTCTCACCGCCCGAGAGGTTGGCGATGTTGGCGTCGTCCGGCGGGCAGCGCAGGGCCTCCATGCTGACGTCGATCTGGCTATCGAGGTCCCAGAGGTTTTCCGCATCGATTGCGTCTTGCAGGTTGGTCATCTCCTCCATCAGCTCGTCCGAGTAGTTCTCGGCGATCTCCATGGCGATCTCGTTGAACCGGTCGACCTTGGCCTTTTTCGCGGCCACGCCCAACATGACGTTTTCACGGACGGTCAGGGATTCATCCAGCTGCGGTTCCTGCGGTAGGTAACCGACCTTGGCGCCCTCGGCGGCCCATGCCTCACCGGTGAAATCAGTGTCGAGGCCAGCCATGATCTTCATCAGCGTCGATTTACCCGCGCCGTTGACGCCGACGACACCGATTTTCACGCCGGGCAGAAAGCTCAGGTGGATGTTTTCAAAGCACTTCTTGCCACCGGGATAGGTCTTTGAGACACCCTGCATGTGGTAGACATATTGATAGGCGGCCATGTCGCGTCCTCTGGGTCGGGGAAATTGGGTTGGAACGCTGGATATCCGAGCGGGACGGGCGGGGCAAGCTGGTCGCTTTGTGATTTTTATTGACGGGCTGAAGCGACTAAATTCGCTGTACTGCATAAGGAGTGGATTTTGTCAGCGTTGTCAGAGTTGATTGCAGGATGGGCACAGCCGGGGCGGGTTGAGTGGATCGGAGTTCGACCTGAACGGCGTGCCGCGATGCAGTTAATTGAGACAAGCGTTATCTCGACCGACGGCCTCGACGGTGACCGTAGTCGCTCAGGCAAGAGGGCGGTGACCTTGATCCAGAAAGAGCATCTGGCGGCGATAGGCTCTTATCTTGGGCAAGCGCCGGTCGCGCCCGAGAATTTGCGACGCAATCTCGTGGTTTCCGGGATCAATTTGGCGGCACTCAAGGGGCGAGAGTTACGGGTGAGCGAGGCAGTTTTGCGGATTTCCGTAATTTGTGCGCCGTGTAGCCGGATGGAGGAGGCGCTGGGCAGGGGCGGCTATTCCGCTGTACGGGGGCATGGCGGATGGTGTGCCGAAGTCATCGCGCCCGGACGTGTCAGGCTTGGTGATGTGGTGCGACCGATTGATTGACAACCCCTCTCAGTTCTGAACATCAGCAGGGGATGGAGCGTTACGCTATTCCATATGCGCGGCCCGGTCAGGTTGTGGGGTTGTTCGGGGGGTCTTTCGATCCGCCGCATGTTGGTCATGTGCACGTGACGCGTGAGGCGATGAAGGCCTTTGGGCTGGATCGCGTGTGGTGGTTGGTATCTCCTGGCAATCCGCTCAAGGCGCGCGGGCCTGCGCCATTGGCAAAACGGATTGCTGCGGCGCGGGCTGTGATGCGACATCCGCGCGTTGAGGTGACCGATATCGAAGCGTTGACAGGCACGCGGGCAACGGCGGACACATTGGCGGCGCTGTGCGCGCTTTACCCGCAGGTCAAGTTCGTCTGGTTGATGGGCGCCGACAATCTGGCGCAGTTCCACCTTTGGAAGGACTGGCGGCAGATTATGGACAGCGTGCCGGTGGGTGTGATTGCACGGCCAGGGGATCGGATATCGGCCAGGATGTCCCCGGCGGCGAGGCTTTACGCCAAATATCGGATCGACGGTCAGGCACGACAGCTGTTGGGCCGGGCCGAGGCACCGGCCTGGTGTTTTGTGAATGTGCCGATGGTCGACGTCAGTTCGACCGAGTTGCGCAGTCGCGGTGGCTGGAGCGATGGGGTGTTGCCGGAATGACTCCTCTCGGCGCATAATCTTAATCAAGTGATTGTCTGTATTTAAGCTCTGGGATTCTAATAGACCCATGGTTGATCGTATTTCGCGTCGTTTATTTCTGGGTGGATTGGGGGCGTCTCTGGTTCCGGGAACAGGACTGGCTGAGGCGCCTTTGGTGTCTCTGCGTCCTGTGTTGCGTGGGCCGAAGCCCAGCGGGGCCGAGCGGTTGGTTCAGGCGGCCGGACTGCCGGGAGATGTGGTTTTTGCCGTCGCAGACGTCGAAACCGGCACACAATTGGAGGCGTTCGGCGAAGGCCAAAGCCTGCCACCGGCCAGTGTCGCCAAAGCGTTGACGGCGCTTTATGCGTTGGATGTGTTGGGGCCGGACTTTCGGTTTGAAACCAGGCTGGTTGCTGACGGACCCATCGAGAACGGTATTCTCAACGGCGATCTGATTCTGGTGGGCGGCGGCGACCCGCTTTTGGACACGGATGCATTGGCCCGAATGGCTGCCAATCTGCGCGAGGCAGGGATCACCGAAGTCCGGGGTGCCTTCAAGGTCTATGATGGCGCTCTGCCATACGTGTTCAGCATCGATCCCGGGCAGCCCGATCATGTGGGGTACAGCCCCGCGATCAGCGGAATTTCTCTGAATTTCAATCGGGTTCATTTTGAGTGGAAACGTGCGGTGAGCGGGTATGACGTGTCCATGGACGCCCGAAGTGCGCGTTACAACCCGTCGGTCGACATGGCGGCGATGCAGGTCGAGAATCGAAGCCTGCCGATCTACACCTATCAGCCCAGTGCCCGGCAAGACCGGTGGACCGTCGCCAAGGGCGCGCTTGGCAACGGGGGGGCCAGATGGCTGCCGGTTCGCAAACCGGCGCTTTATGCTGGCGATGTATTTCGGACATTGGCGCGCGCGAACGGGATCGTGCTGGGGCCAATCCAAGTTACGCGCCAAGCACCGCAAGGCACGGTCCTGGTCGTAAACCAGAGCGACCCGTTGAAAAGCATTCTGCGGGGGATGCTGAAATATTCGACCAACATCACTGCCGAGATGGTTGGGCTGGCGGCATCCAATGCGCGCGGTGCAATACCGCAGAGCCTGTCCGAGTCCGCGCAGGAGATGAACCGCTGGGCTTTGGAAACCTATGGCGTCGGCGGCATCGCGATGGTCGATCATTCGGGGCTGGGTGACATGTCTCGCATGGCGCCTGCAGATCTGGTGACAGCCTTCGTCGCCGCCCGCAAGTCGGGGCTGTTGCGACCATTGCTGAAGCCCTTTGCGCTTACCGACAGTCAGGGCCGCACCGTTAAGGATCATCCGATCAAAGTCGATGCAAAGACCGGAACCTTGAACTTTGTCTCGGGGTTGGGCGGGTTCCTGACGACGGCCGATGGGTCCGAGCTGGCTTTTGCAATATTCACGGCGGATGTGGACCATCGAGCGACGATCCCGCGGGCGCATCGTGAGCGCCCGGAAGGCGCCCGCAGTTGGAACCGCCGGTCGCGAAAACTCCAGCGGTCTCTGATCGAAAGATGGGGCGCGCTGTACGGGAGCTGAACAGCTCAGATCGTGTGGCGCGCGCGCGCACCGCGTTCGATGGCTGCGGCGTGCAGCCGGTCGATGTTAAGCTCGTACCGAATTTCTTCCAGCAACCGCAATTCGGTTTCCGCCAGCGCCCCGTCCGCAGCGGCCACGTCACAGGCCAGCGCATAGGCGGTTTCGTTCAGACGCTCAGGCAGATTGTCACGGATCAGGCCGAACATGGCATCCAGACCGTCTTCTTGCTCGAACAAATCAAAAACAATCTGCGAGACGCGCCGGGTGCGGTCGATGTCATAACCCGCAAAAACCGGCAACATATTCACCGCGCCTTCGATCTTAACCAGTTCTGCCGTGCGGATGGTTTCGTCCGAAGCCGAGATCGCAACCATGATTGCCACCAGGCAATCCTGCGGGGACATTGGGTGAGGAGTTTGCTCGGGCATTGGGTCGTCCTGAATATTGGGTCTGTTGGCGCACGATAGGTGGGCGCGAATGCGAGTTCAACAGGTTGTTCAAATCGCTCAAGAACAGGTAGGTTTCGAACGCCAGCTCAAGACTTGTGCGATCGAGTCAGTTCGATCGAGAGATCAGGGTGTCGTGGAGCTACTTTTCTTTCTTGCGGTAAATTTTGTTTTTCGTGATTTCCACGTAATTCGGATCTGTCTTTACGTAATGGTCGACCAAGAGTTTCACTTGTTTCGCGTCTATTTGCTCGGCTGTATATTGCTCGGCGATTGCAGGTACCTTTTCCGGATCCAGAGATGAGCCGCGTAGCCTCCAATTATAGTCGTCAAAGTCCAGATAACCGCCAGGTTTCAGCAGTCGATCACCCAGAAAATAAGACAGCGCATCGATGCAAAAGGTGTGGGCACCGTCAAGAAAGATATAGTCGAAGAGGGGCTGATGCTGGTTCTGGATATAAAGCTGCATCAAATTCCAGTTGTAGCTGTCGAGGTGGCGCATTGAATTGCCGAAATATTGTACGCGATCTCCAAAGTTGGCAAGGCGGGTGCGCGCCGCGTCAATCGTATCATGGAAGTCGAACAGGTAGACTCGGGAGTTCGGAAAGCTGTTCAGTACGAACTCGGCGGTGGAAGCCTGATAAATTCCAAGTTCGGCGTAACGAAGCTCGGCGTCTGCGTTGAATAGTTTGGTCAGTGCTTGTTGGGTTCCGCTGGTGCCGCGCTTTGCGACTTTAAGGTTGCTCGGGCACCACTTGTCCAATTTCTGCTCCAGCGTGAAGGTTCCAGTAACGCGACCATGTGTGATTTGAGATCGATGTTCAACGGGTGGTTGGCCGTCGTCCGTTCGAATTTTGCTAACGAGACGAACTTGGCGGCACCTGAGGTCGAAACCCACATATGATTGACATATCTAGATTGAGTTCGAGCATCGAATAATCGACAAGTTACGCCAAAGAGCGAAGCTGTATGAGTAACAAAATCCGACGTGCGTTTATTGACTCATACTGCACCTGCACAATAACAGGGGCCGGGTTGGGCGCATGGGGTGTCCGGCGCGTTCCCTATGGAGTATTCAAATGTCTGATCTGCGTGAAACCGCGATGACGTCCAAAGCCTGGCCGTTTGAAGAGGCGCGGCGGTTGCTCAAACGCTATCAGAAGGGTGCTCCGGATAAGGGCTATGTTCTGTTTGAGACGGGGTATGGTCCCTCGGGCTTGCCGCATATCGGGACGTTTGGTGAGGTTGCGCGAACAACGATGGTCAAGCGCGCGTTTGAGGCGCTGTCGGATATCCCCACCAAGCTGATCTGTTTCTCGGACGATCTGGACGGGATGCGCAAGGTGCCGACCAATGTGCCGAACCCCGAAATTCTCGAGCAGCATCTGCAGCGTCCGCTGACTTCGGTGCCCGATCCGTTTGGCGAGTACGACAGCTTTGGTGAACATAACAACGCGATGCTGCGCCGGTTCCTGGATACGTTCGGGTTCGAGTATGAGTTCTATTCGGCCAAGGAATTCTATGAATCCGGGCAATTCGACGAAGTGCTGAAGCGCGCGGTTGAACGCTATGATGAGATCATGGCGATCATGCTGAAAAGCCTGCGGGAAGAGCGTCAGCAGACCTATTCTATCTTCCTGCCACTGCATCCCGAAAGCGGGCGGGTGATGTATGTGCCGATGAAGAAGGTCTGTGCCGAGACCTACACGGTCACCTTTGATGACGAGACCGGCAAGGAATGGACAGTTCCTGTCACCGGCGGCCACGTAAAACTTCAGTGGAAGCCGGATTTTGGTGCGCGCTGGGCGGCGCTGGGCGTGGATTTCGAGATGTATGGCAAGGAACATGCCACCAACGAGAAAATCTATGACGCGATCTGCCGCGCTTTGGGCGGTCGCGCGCCCGAGCATTTCAGCTATGAGCTGTTTCTGGACGAGAACGGGCAGAAGATTTCCAAGTCGTCGGGCAATGGTGTTTCGATTGATGAATGGCTGACATATGCGCCGACCGAAAGTCTTGCCTATTTCATGTATCAAAAACCCAAGACGGCCAAGCGGATGCATTTCGATGTAATCCCGAAAGCCTATGATGAGTATCATCAGCAGTTGCGCGCCTATCCCGGCCAGGACTTGAAGGCGCAGTTGAACAATCCGGTGTGGCATATCCACGGCGGCGACGTGCCTGAATCCACGCTGATGGTGCCGTTTGCGATGTTGTTGAACTTGGCCTCGGTGTCCGGGGCCGAGGATAAAGAGGCACTGTGGGGTTTCATCCGCCGTTATGCGCCTGAGGCGACGGCGCAAACGCATCCCGATCTGGATCAGGCGGCGGGCTTTGCGGTGCGGTATTTCAACGAT
This sequence comes from Ruegeria sp. AM4, assembly GCF_056540665.1. NCBI lineage: Bacteria > Pseudomonadati > Pseudomonadota > Alphaproteobacteria > Rhodobacterales > Roseobacteraceae > Ruegeria > Ruegeria sp. AM4. Next base: position 269,972 of record NZ_JBQFXD010000005.1, read on the forward strand.
TTCGTCAAACCGACGCGCAAGCACCGTGCCCCGACCGAGCAGGAGCGCGAAGCGCTGGAGGCGTTGAAGGCGGCGCTGGAGGCCTATGACGGGCCGATGGAAGACGAAGCGTTGCAATCGGTCGTTTATTCCATCGGACGCGAGCGGTTTGATCCGATGCGCGGCTGGTTCACGGCACTGTACGAAGTGCTGCTGGGCGCGTCGCAAGGCCCCCGGTTCGGTGGTTTCATCGCGCTATACGGTGTGCCCGAGACGATAGCCCTGATCGAAAAGGCGCTGGCCGGAGAGCTGGTCTGATTTGACCTGGTGGCGCATGGGGCTACCCTTCGGGCAGGAGGATGACCTATGCGCCGTATTTTGCTTGCCGTTGCCCTGAGTGCCGGATTGACAACCTCAGCCTTTGCTCAGAACGCTGAGATTGAGGCCAATATCTCGGCGCAGATACAGGCGTTCAAGGCGGATGATTTCGCAACCGCCTTTACCTTTGCCAGCCCCAATATTCAGCGCCTGTTCGGCACGCCCGAGAACTTTGGCGTCATGGTGCGGCGCGGCTACCCGATGGTCTGGAGACCGTCGGATGTGCGATTTCTGGAATTGCGCGAAATTGCCGGCAACCTATGGCAAAAGGTCATGATCACCGATGGCAACGGTCGGGTACATATCCTGGACTACCAGATGGTGCAGCGGGAAAATGACTGGAAGATCAATGGTGTTCAATTGCTGGGCAACGCTGACCCTGCGGCCTGACGCAACACCACCGTGACGGTAACATGAGCGGTAGTTAATCCCTTTTCGGTACTCAGACCTTCGCGATCCGGGTTTGGCCCGGACCCGAGGTTTACGCGCGTAGCAATGTATTGCGGCGCATATGGGAAAGGGATTTCTATGAACAAAGCAATCACCGACGGCATTGTGTTCATGCCACCTGCATTTGCGGACGGATTGAGTGTCTGGTCCAGCGGCGATGGCACATCCGGGTCGCCGACTTATGATGGGTCCGGAACCGGCGCATTTGTGCCCGCTGACGCCGATTTCGCCGGGTGTTTGGAGATCTTCAAAACCGAGGCTACCCAACGTCTGCGCTATATGGGCCAGACCCAATTGTTGCCGGGTTGCTATTTGCAGATCAAAGCGCGTGTCAAAGCAATCAGCGGTCCCTTGCCCGAGGTTCGCATCGCTGGTTGGGCTGGCGGCGCGGGTGACGCGCATGTGACAGGTCTGATCGAGCAGGGTCCGGCGACGCAGCTGGCCGCATATGGCCGGGTCTACGAGGTATCGGCCATTGTTGGCAGTGGCAGTCGGCAGGGTGTGGACATGCCCTGGGGTTCGCAGGCGCTGTACGGACATTTTGGATTGGATATCAACGGTACCAACGGTGCGCTTGTTCGCATCGACGATATCGAGATCACGGATGTGTCCGGCGTGTTTCTGCGGGACGTGCTCGGCTTGGTTGACGTGCGTGACTTTGGCGCCGTCGGGGACGGGGTGACCGACGACTCGGCTGCTTTTGAAGCGGCGGATCAGGCGGCAAACGGACGGCGGATCTATGTGCCGCAGGGGACCTATCTGCTTGAACAGCACACCAGCCTGTCCTCGGATGTCGATTTTGATGGCACCGTGACAATGCCCGCAGACCGAATGCTGTTGCTGACCAAGAGTTTCGATTTGCCGACCTATATATCGGCCTTTGGCGACGAGGAACTGGCGTTCAAAAAGGCGTTTCAGGCTTTGCTGAACAACGCCGATCATGACTCGCTGGATCTGGGTGGGCGCAAGATAGCCGTGACCGCGCCGATTGACATGCAGGCGGCGGTTCCGAACCGGGACAGCTATGCCACAAGGCGGGTCATTCGGAACGGGCAATTCGATGTCAAAAGCAGCGCGAACTGGGAGACCGCGACCTATACGTCGGTTGCGACATACAGCCCGTCGAACTCTACCCGATTATCTAACGTGGCCAATGTCGCGAATATCCCGGTTGGTGCCCTAGTCACCGGCAGCGGCGTCGGGCGCGAGATATATGTGCAGTCCAAAAATGTCGGCGCGGGCGAAATCACGTTGAACGCGCCCATCTACAACGCTGCGGGCACGCAGACATTCACTTTTACTGACTTCAAATACCTGCTGGATTTCAGCGGGTTCAGCTCACTACAGAAGTTCGGCATGGAAGGGATCGAGTTCCAGTGCAACGGCCGATGCAGCGCCATTCGCCTGGCGCCAAGCGGCAACACGTTTTCGCTGAAGGACTGCTTTGTCAGCCGCCCAAAAGATCGTGGCATCACCTCGATTGGCGCCGGTTGTCAGGGCATGCTGATCGACGAATGCCAATTCCTGTCCAGCGAAGAGGGGCTGGAGGTCGCGGATCGCAGCTCGATTGCCGTGAATTCCAACGCGAACGACGTCAAGTTGCGACACAATCGCGCGAACCGGTTCCACCACTTTGCCGTTCTGGGTGGTGACAATAATCTGGTCCTGGGGAACCACTTTTTTCAGGGCGACAACGGAACGAGTGGCGTGCGAAACGCCGGGCTGGTTCTGATCGGGGGCTACAATAGTTCCTCGATCGCAGAGAACTATGTGGACAATTGCTTTATCCAGTGGACAAACGAGCGGGATGCATCGCCTGGCTACAGCTCGGGCTATTCGTTCAGTGCGCTCAGCATCACCGATAACATCTTTTACGCCAGTGGTGTTGCGTCGTGGTTCAGCTATATCTCGATCCGCCCATATGGCACCGGGCATTTCCTGAACGGATTGACCGTGACCGGAAACAAGTTCCGCGTGAACGCAGGTAATATTTCCCGTGTCGATCGGGTGGATACCACTTTTGCCTCTTTGAACCCGGATCGGTACTCGAGGTTGAACTTTGCGAGCAATACGTTTCACGGGATTACCACGGCTTGTGAAAACCCGCTTCGGATCAAGCACAAGCGTAGTTCAAGATCATCTTCGTGGTCTATTGGCACCAGCGGTCGGCTGCCTTTTGGGGGGCGCACACGAGGCTGCGATTCGGTGGTCGCGATCGCGCCTCTGCGGAACTCGCTGAACTCGACCAGATACACCGCGCCTTATGTCGAGCTGAAAGAGGGATCGAACCAGAACGCGATCCGGCTGCGTTGGACAGAATCGCTGAGCGGTGAGGTTTCGGTCATCTTGCGCGCCGATAGCTGAAAACAGATCGTACAGGCTGCTCTGATCGCAGGGCAGCCTTTCCCTCAATAGGTCAGCCACAGAGCAAATTTGAACCCTGTTTTGTCGCGAAAGGAATTGCGCTCGGCCCCGAAAATCCATGCAGTTTTGCCATTCTTTGGACGATACATTATCGAGGGCCGCGCGCTCCAATAAAATGGTTGGTCCGGCGTATAGGTGGTTTCGATCTGAAGCAGCGGATCAAACCGTCGCCCCGATGACAGACCTGCGGTCAGATCCAACTTGCGAAACAGCGCATCATGCGTGCGGTATTCCAACGCCGTATCAACAGCAATCCAGCCATTGCCGAGCCGTGTCTGAATACTTTTGCCATAAGACAACGTGGCCTTGTACATGGCCCAGGTATCAAGTTGGCGGTGATGCGCGCCAACGCCGAATTCGGCTGCCAGCCGACCGGCGCGACCGAAATCGGCCACAGGCACTCGCGCAAAGACAAGGGCGTGGCCATAGAGGTCCTGATGTTCTTCGGCATCCAGCCCCAGCGTAAGCTTGTGGCCCGCGCCCCATTCCACATAGAGCGACGTCTTGTATTTGGTTTCGTTTTTGTCTTCCTTGAACACGGTTACCGCTGTGGCCGCAAACGCCGCGCCCTTTTCGCGCAACCAGGCCCCGGCCAGAACCGGCCCGCAGGAGGTCAGAAACAGCAGAATTGCGCATAAGACACGTACCATGTCGGCAGCATCGTCAGACATGGTTAATGGATCGTTAGTAATCGATTCATTTTTTGGAAAGAAACATTTAGGCCTTGAGCAGAGGAAACAGGTTGCGATTTTCCAAGCTGTGTTAGGCTGGTCTCAGCCAAAGGAGAAGCCATATGCCACAGATATCAAAAACCGACGCCTCTCAGACTGTGATCACGACATTCGAGATGACCCCCGGCACCTGCCAGGATCTGCTCGAGGCATTGACAGATGCCTATGCCGAATTCATCTCGAAACAGCCGGGTTTCATTGCTGCGGGCCTGCACGTCAATGACGCCCAGACCAGAATTGCCAACTACTCGCAATGGGCACGGCGCGAAGATTTTCTGGCCATGCTCCGGACACCGGAAATGCGCGAACGCAACCGGCGTATCAATGAACTGTGCAAAAGCTTTGAGCCCGTGATGTATGACGTGGCCGAGATATTCTGATCGGCCCTATGTGAATCAAGGACTCTCCGGCGACCCCGAGCCACTCTGGGGGCGCTGAGACGGAGGTAATTGCGATGTATCACAACATACTTGTTCCGATTTCCTTTGACGCCGAGCGCGACACTTCGGGCCCGCTGAAACTTGCGCAAATTCTGTCCACACCGGACGCGCAAGTGACCTTGTTGCATGTGGTGGAACACATTCCGGATTACGCGATTTCCTACATGCCGACCGAGTATATGTCCGAGGCGCGAAAGGCCATTCAGGCCGAGCTGGATGGGTTGGCCAGCAAGGTCCCCAATGCCAAGGGTGTTCTGGTTGAAGGCCATTCCGGCCGGACCATTCTGGACTGGGCTGAGGTTAACAAACCCGATCTGATCATCATGGCATCGCACCGGCCTGGTATGCAGGATTTGCTGCTGGGGTCCACGGCAACCCATGTGGTGCGCCACGCGAATTGCGCGGTGCATGTGGTGCGTTGATCCGATACGATCCAAGCCGTGCGTCAGTACCAAAATTGGCACAGGGGGTGAATTCCTTGTCCCGGTCACCGGCGGGTCACGGGATTGCCACATCTGGCCTTTATGCACCGCCCTATGACGACAGACGATTCTCAGGACCAGGTGATGTCTCGCCGCTCGATCCGGCGTCAGCGCCGCGCGGATGAACAGCGCCGACGGACGCTGTCGCCTGTTCGTATTCTGGTGATGGTGCTGGCCTTGCCGCTGACGACAGCGATCATTGCGGTTGGCACCTACTTCCGCGCGACCGAGCGCGACCGGTCCGAAGCGGTGCTGCACCTCGTGGCGCTGGCGGGCTGCGACGTGACCCAGGCGATGGGATTCGGTGCATTCCGCGAGGGCGAGGCGGGATATCACAAGCGCAACGACCCGGACGGAAACGGCATCGCCTGTGACCGCGCTGCACCAGCGTCGGCGCCAACCCAATCGATCTTGCCGGGGAATGAAGCCCCAAAACAACGCATGGTCGGTAACGCCAAATTCGTACGCCCCTGAGACGATCCTTGTCCTTGCCTCTCGCAAGCCCGAAGGTCAGGATCGGGCCATGACCCGAGACGAGTTCAACACCTTCTGCGCAGGCCTCAATGCCACCACACATGTGGTGCAATGGGGCAATGCGGATGTGTGGAAAGTGGGCGGCAAAGTGTTTGCGATCTGTGGCTGGAATGACGGCAAGGACGCCTTCACCTTCAAGGCTACCGATCTGGCGTTTGAGGTGCTGAGCGGCGAACCCGGTATCCGCCCTGCGCCCTTTCTGGCCTCGCGCGGGATGAAATGGCTGCAGGTCTACGAGCCGCGCGGGATGAGCGACGCCTCCCTGCGCGAGCATATTGTGACGTCGTATGATCTGGTGGTGGCGAAGCTGACCAAGAAGATGCGGGCAGAGTTGGGAGTGTAGGCGGGGCGATAACCTATCCCGTCCTCTGACCGATCAGGACAGCTGAGCCCCGGCGCAATCGCGAAAGATGCGGACCTGAGGCGCTGCGCCATCCAATGGAAACTCGGTCAACCGGTCCTGCGTAAAGGCATAGGCGGTCTGATTGTATTCCAACCCATTCAGAACATTACCGAACCCGGTATCCGTGACAGTCAGGGCCAAGGTATTCTCAGACAAAACATGGCGCGGTGTGGCGATTTCGATGGGGTTCGGGCCATCGAAGCGCATGGCGAACCAGGGGGCTTGAGTCCAGCCGTCGGTCTTTCGGGTGATGGTCAGCGTATAAAGCGGCTGCGCTGGGTCGTAGGTCAGGAAAATCTCGGCCTGTTCGGTGTCGTGTGAGAGGGTGCAGATCTGGCCCACTGTGGCCTCCCACGCGGTGGCTGGGGTGGCGAGGAGCAGAGAGAACAGGATTAGGCGCATGAGCGGTTACTTAGCTGCCGATGGGCCTCGGGCAAGGGTGATGATCGGCTTCACCGTTAAGGGCGGGCGCTGCGTGGGATAACCTGATTGAAGGCGCTGACGGATTTTCCCGAGAGGCGGGCCAGATCCTCGGCCAGCACCACGCGGGTGCCGCGCACCCGGTGAATGGCGTTTTGGGCTTCGTGCGTGCTGGGCAGGTTATTGGGGTTCGTCATTGCAACCGTTTGGAATCACAATTTTTGATTTCAAACGTGGAGGATTGCGCGCTGGGCCGTGAGTTTTAAGCGTGAACGATCTTTCTCGGTTTACAACTTACGTGCGCCGACAAAATCCCGGTAAGTACCATACCAACTAAGCCGATAACTGTTACTGCTGTGCTGCCTACAAGGAATTCCATCACTCCCGCTTCGAGATCAAAGCCGCACCAGCCAAATGCATCGAACGTGACAAAAACACCGACGACTAAGCTATATACGCACATAAAAATGAACGCCTTGGAAGCGTATGGTTTGATCAGTTCATTCAGTATATCAGCCGTATCATTCTTAGCTTGTAGATCACCTACTTCTTTGCGGAGCTTGTTGTTTAGCTCGCGCAATTCGTCACGTTCGTTGGCGACTACACCAAGTCGTTCTGACAATGTTTCAAGCTGCTCATCCTTCGCATCTCTGCCGTCCTGTTTGGGAAGAGTGCTTGGAGCCCGATCTAGGTCGTCTAGCGTTACAGCATTGTCGTCAGTTGGTGTACTCACGGCCCGCCATTGCCAAATTTACGTAGTGTTGGCGGATTTCGCTTTGGTCAAGTTCCGCATTTCTACCTTGGTTCAAATAGGCATTGAACCAAGGCGTTCCAGGCTCATGAGTCATATCCGATAGTTGCGCCGCAGAGTATGACCCATATTTTTTCCAGACATGATCGATTATAGCTGTTTCACTGGCTGTCAAATCGGCCTTCCAAGGCGTGTTCGAGAAAGGATTTGGAATCTCGCAATTTGCACCTTGGTACCCGTAGTCCTTAACCGCTCTCCAAAGGGAAGTGTAAACCGGGCCATTGTCCCAAGCTTGTGGCATTTCTGCAATTAGTGGTTCTCCATTAATTGCCAGATTCCAGCCGTTTGCGATGTATGCGAGTTTCTGTAGCAACATCTGTCTTGGCCACATCGGGCTAGCCCGGCGGATCAAAACTCGTTAGCTATCGCTGTGGCAGCTTGATTTGGCATTTTTCTCCTCAATCATAGGAGTAATATATATGGTAGTGTTAACAAAATATCTACAGAGTAATCTGTTTCACCGCTTCCGCCGCTTCACATTCCCGCCTCTCTGCCCCGACCTTCCAGCTGTTGACCGCCCGCGCGATTTCACTGCGTCTTCCGAGGCCTTCTCGACTGCCCATTGGCGCGCCATGGGGTCGTCGGCGACGGCCAGATCGACCGCTTCCAGACGTTTGATCTCATCCCGGATGTTGGCTGCCTCTTCGAATTCCAGGTTCTCAGCGGCTTTGCGCATCTGGTCGCGCAGGCCGTCCAGATGGGCCTCGAGGTTCGCACCGTGCATCGGTTTGTCGATGGTGGCGGTGACGCGGTTCATGTCGACGTCGCCCTCATAAAGCCCGGCCAGAACGTCCTCGACATTCTTCTTCACGGTCTCAGGCGTGATGCCGTGTTCCTCGTTGTAAGCGAGCTGTTTGGCGCGTCGGCGGTTGGTTTCGCCCAAGGCGCGCTCCATTGAGCCGGTGATCTTGTCGGCATACATAATCACCCGACCATCAGCGTTTCGCGCGGCGCGGCCGATGGTCTGGATCAGGGAGGTTTCCGAGCGTAGGAAACCTTCTTTATCCGCGTCCAGAATGGCGACCAGCCCACATTCCGGAATGTCGAGCCCTTCACGCAGAAGGTTGATGCCGACCAGCACGTCGAACGCCCCCAGCCGCAGGTCGCGCAGGATTTCGATGCGTTCCAGCGTGTCGATGTCCGAATGCATGTAGCGCACCTTGATGCCCTGTTCGTGCAGGTATTCGGTCAGGTCCTCGGCCATGCGTTTGGTCAGCGTCGTGACCAGCGTGCGGAAGCCGTTGGCGGCCACTTTGCGCACCTCGTCCAGCAGGTCGTCGACCTGCATGGATACCGGGCGGATTTCAACCTCGGGGTCCAAAAGCCCGGTGGGGCGGATCACCTGTTCGGTGAAGACGCCGCCGGTCTGTTCGATCTCCCACTTGGCAGGCGTTGCCGAGACAAAGACGGATTGCGGGCGCATGGCGTCCCATTCCTCGAACTTGAGGGGACGGTTATCCATGCAGGACGGCAAGCGGAACCCATGTTCGGCCAGCGTGAACTTGCGCCGATAGTCGCCCCGGTACATGCCGCCGATCTGTGGCACGCTGACGTGGGATTCGTCGGCGAAAACGATAGCGTTGTCGGGGATGAATTCGAACAGGGTGGGGGGGGGCTCACCCGGCGCGCGGCCTGTCAGATAGCGCGAGTAGTTCTCGATCCCATTGCAGACGCCAGTGGCCTCAAGCATTTCCAGATCAAAGTTGGTGCGCTGCTCCAGCCGCTGGGCTTCCAGCAGTTTACCCTCACCGACCAGTTGGTCCAGTCGGATGCGTAGCTCCTTTTTGATGCCGATGATCGCCTGTTGCATCGTCGGCTTCGGCGTCACGTAGTGGGAATTGGCGTAGACCCGCACCTGCTCCATCGTGGCGGCACGTTCGCCGGTCAGGGGATCGAACTCGGCGATGGTTTCCAGTTCTTCGCCGAAGAACGAAAATTTCCAGGCCCGGTCCTCAAGGTGGGCGGGCCAGATTTCCAGACTGTCGCCCCGCACACGGAAGGATCCGCGCTGAAACGCCTGATCATTGCGGCGGTATTGCTGGGCCACCAGATCGGCCATCACCTGCCGCTGATCGTATTCGTGGCCGACCTTCAGGTCTTGCGTCATCGCCCCATAGGTCTCAACCGAACCGATGCCGTAGATGCAGGATACCGAGGCGACGATGATCACATCGTCCCGCTCCAACAGCGCGCGGGTGGCCGAGTGGCGCATCCGGTCGATCTGTTCGTTGATCTGGGATTCTTTCTCGATATAGGTGTCCGAGCGGGGCACATAGGCCTCGGGCTGGTAGTAGTCGTAATACGAGACAAAATATTCTACCGAGTTTTCAGGGAAGAAGCCCTTGAATTCCCCATAAAGCTGCGCCGCCAGTGTCTTGTTGGGGGCGAGAATGATCGCCGGACGCTGCGTTTCCTCAATCACCTTCGCCATGGTGAAGGTCTTGCCGGTGCCAGTGGCGCCCAGCAGAACCTGATCGCGTTCACCGTCGAAAACACCACCCGCCAATTCCTTGATCGCCGTCGGCTGGTCGCCTGCTGGGGCAAATTCGGTGTGCATGGCGAACTGCTTGCCACCCTCCAGCTTTAGGCGGGCGCGCACGTCTTCGGCGGTCAGCTGGGTCTTGTCGGAATGGGCATAGGGCATAGGCAGGCTCCGGATCAGACCCCTACATTTGTTCTTATTTTGTCCAACTGCAAGGGTTGATCAGGCATGGAAACCTCGGATTCAGTAATAGGCGGGTTGCGCAACTGAAATGTTAGCCGAAACCACCTTGTCAGCCAGTGCCTTCAGGTTGCCGTCGAGTACCTTGGACATCATCATTTTAAGCAGAGTCTGTCCCATCAGCCAGCCCAAGGGCCCGTACTTCATGCTGAAATCCATGCTCCAAATGACGCGGCTGCGCGTATCAGACAAAGGCGCGATGTCGATCGCGGCTTGGGCTTCTTGCAATGGCATCGCCATCTGCGACAAGCGAACGGAATAGCCCCGATTGACCTGCCATTCGGTGACTTCCTCGACCAAGGATGTGCCGTTTGCGAAATGGCACCGGCGTTTGGAGCCGACCCCATTTGCCCCCGTTGTCAATGCATCAACGGATGTCACCTGTGGGGCGAAATCGTCGATACGCATAAAGCGGCTCAGTATGGCCCATATATCCTCGGGCCGGGCGTCGATATCCAGGTGGCGTTCATGGTGAATCATCTTGCTGTTCCTTTCATCTTTTGCCGCCTGAGTAACCCGGACTAATGTCAGTTTCTGTCATCAGGCTTCGGATAATGCCCGCGACAATTGTCATCTTGTCCCATCGCGCGCTGTGTCGCATAAACGGTCTCAGCCAAGCGAATACGGAGAGGCCACATGCGCGCACGGATTTACCAGCCTGCACGAAATGCGATGACGTCGGGGATGGCCAAGACCCGCAAGTGGGTTCTGGAATATGCCCCCGCATCCGCACGCGAGGTTGATCCGCTGATGGGCTGGACCTCGTCCAAGGACACGCAAACCCAGGTGCGCCTGAAGTTCGATACCAAGGAAGAGGCGCTTGACTACGCCAAGGACAATGGCATCGACGCGCAGGTGAGCGAGCCGCATAAACGCAAGCCCAATCTGCGCGCGCGTGGCTATGGTGAAAATTTTGCCACGGACCGCCGCAGCCCCTGGACTCACTGAGTGGTTGAGATCCGGCAGGCTGACCCGACCTCGGACGCGCTGCGCCCCGTGGTCGAAGCGCATTTTGCACATAGTCAGACAGCGGGTCCGGCGGACAGCAACCATACGATGGATGCCCAGTCCCTTGCCGCGCCCGAAATTCGGTTTTGGGCCATTTTCGAAGCCGGGCAAGCGTTGGGTTGCGGTGCCTTGAAACCTCTTCCCGATGGCAGTGCCGAGGTCAAATCCGTTCATATTCTGCCGCAGGCACGCGGGCGGGGACTGGCCAAGGCGATGATGCAATATCTGGCGGAACAGGCCCGCGCTGACGGGTTTGAGGCGTTGGTTCTGGAAACCGGCGCCGCGCACCTGACCGAATATGACGCGGCGCGCAAGCTCTATGAGGCACTCGGGTATTCCTATTGCGGTCCGATCTACGGCTATGGCGATGACCCCCACAGCGCCTTCATGCGCTTGTCGCTGAAAAATGAAACTTGCGGGCAAAGGTGACGCTAAGTCCTGGTAGGACGGCCCCACGGGTGCAAATTCACATCTACCAGCCTTCCGTTAGCTTCAGGCATCGGTCATCGCTCTTTGGGCGAGCACCAGAAAAAAGCAGACAGCCTCTCCAAAAAAAACACCGTCGTTACGATCCGACCCGATATGCAGTTGGTGTCATGCCGACCTGCCCTCGAAAAAAGCGCGTGAAGTGGGATTTGTCTGAATAGCCAAGCATCAGACCGATCTCTGCGATTGTCATTTTGTTTTCTTTGAGATGCGCTTTGGCGACATCGACGCGCAGCCGCTTTACCTCGCGGTTTAACGTGGTTCGTTGTTGCTTGAGCGCTTTCAGCAACCGCACGGGCTGTATGCCCAGTAATCCTGCGACGACCTTCGGCCCCAAATCTGTTTCATCCAGCTTGTCGCGCAGGACAGATCGCAAAGCTGCCACCACGGTTACCTCCTCGTCTCGCTGAACCGCGGCCAGGGTTGCGGCGACCTCCTCTGAGGCATGGTGCAAAAACAACCATTCCGCAGGGAAACTTATCTGCATCCCGGCGTCGGGTCCAAGCCCTACGTCGATCCCTTTGTAGTCCAGCGGCAGGCCATTGATGTACCTGCTCTCCCACCGCACGCGAGACGGATCCCAGGACTTTCCGACAACGGTCTGCAACAGACGCACATAGATCGCGGCCCCGAACCCAGTGACCTGAATGGGCGGAACGGTTGGTTCCTGTTGCCGCTCAATCCGATAGGTTGCCTTGTCAGCGTCGACAACAAGGCTGTGCCGTACGGAATTTGTTTCCTGCGGTACAAGGCCAACGAAACGGGCAAAAAACTCGAACAGCGTTTTTGTCGATTGCAGCGCCTGCGCGAACGGAGGCCATCCTTGCAGGTCAAACGTCTCTCCGACATTCAGTCCAAGGTACCGATCGCCTGACAAATCAGCGAAGGCATTCAGCAAACCATATACCAATTCGGAATGGACGTAGACAGATGCGTCAGACAGCAGTTCAGCCTTCAGGCCGACCTGATCGAAGGCCGGTTGCGGGTCGATTTTGCGGTCGATGAGATATTGCAGGAACGGAGCAGCCAAAGCGAGGCGAATGAAGCCTTCGCTATGTTCTTGAGAGGTCGAGTTGAAAGGCAAGCGCGTCACCTTTGAATTGGTTAACAGTTTGTATAGTGGCCACTTTTGCAATCACATTCGAACATTCTAAAGCAAAAGAGGCAACCGAACCAAGAATTTCCGAACTACACTTAGATAAATTTGAATGTGACGGAGGTGCCTATGTCCGCCCTACGAATGCCCCTTTGCGCGGCAGCAGTATTTGCAGCAAGTCTTTCATTTTCCGCATCAGCGCAGGCTCAGGAGCAAGAAGCGCCACAAACGCTGTTTACCAACGTGCATGTCTTCGACGGCGTGAATGAACAACGCATCGAGAATGCCAGCGTTTTGGTTGAGGGCAACCTGATCAAGACCGTATCGACCGATGCGATCGATGCCCCCCAAGCCACAATCATTGACGGTGAAGGCCGGACACTGACACCCGGATTCATCGAATTGCACGCGCACCTCATGCTGATGGGGCCAACGCTGCCGGCGATGGAGGCAAACACGACCTGGGAAGATTTTGCCATACATGGCGCTCGGATGGCCGAGATGTATCTGATGCAGGGCTTTACCACTGTCAGGGATGCAGGCGGCGCCAATGGCGGGCTGCGTCGGGCAATTGACTCGGGGCAGATCGATGGCCCGCGCTACTACCCCTCCGGCGCCTTTATCGGGACGCGCGGCGGTCATGCCGACTTTGCGAATTTCACCGCGCCGCCGGGTTCAGAGACCAATATGAGCCGTCTTAACCTGGCGCAGGAGGTTAGCGGTGTCGACGACGTCTACAAATTTGCGCGCAACAATTTCCGCATGGGTGCAACACAGTTGAAATTCATGCAATCCGGAGGTGTCGTTTCAGCCTTTGACCCGTGGCAGTTGCTGGCTGGATCGCCCGAAGAAATCCGAGCCGCAGTACAGGTTGCGAATGAATATGGCAGCTATGTCATGGCGCATTCCTATCGTAAGGAAGCGATCCTCAACGCGCTCGACGCTGGCGTGATGTCGATTGAACATGGCTTCTCGTTTGATTGTGATATCGCCCAGGTCATGAATGACAAAGGGGCTTACATTACCACGAACCTGACAGCCTTCGATCCCGGCTTGCTCGATATTCCGGCGGTGGCGAGCGTCCCGTCGAGCCTTGCCAAAGCAAAGTCGGCTTCGGCCACCTTTGCAGGCTACATCGACAATATGAAGGAATGCCCGGTAAAGCGGGGATTCCAGACCGACTGCGTTGGTTCGGTTGAGGCGTGCAACATTCAGATCGCCTACGAGAAGCACCTGAACAATGAATTTTTCGGCCCATATACGTCTATGGTGACATTGACGTCGACAGGTGGCGAGGTGGTCGCCCTGTCGGGTGACTTCATGAACCCCTATACCGGCGGCAAGCTAGGTGTGATCGAAGAAGGTGCCTATGCGGATATTCTGCTGATCGACGGCAACCCGCTTGAGGATTTCTCGGTCGTTGGCACGGGTGATCAGTGGTTTGGTGCGGACCCGAGGCCGGACAGCCCGGAAACGATCCGTCTGATTATGAAAGACGGTGTGATATACAAGAACACGTTGGATTGATTAACAAAGGTAACCAGAAAACGTTCATGCGACATTGGATCCGTTGTGCATTGGTATCTGGGTTGATCTGGTACGGTCATTCCGCCGTGGCAGCGCCCGGTGTCGCGCTGGATTGGTCTGACCTTCCGGACCCGTCTGTGCAGGACTTTGACGACCCCTATCGCGATCTCAGCCCCGAACAATTCGACGATGTGCTGTTTGTTGTACGATTGCGTGGCAGGCTAGAGCAGGAGGCCGACAGCGATGAAGAAAGGAAGAAATGGCAAAATCTTCTGACCGAGACCGAGGAGGCCTTGGCGGCAGATGATATCGACATCGATTGGTTGCTTGATCAACGAGAGGTCGTGACGGATCGTCGAAGAAAGGCAGGAACGGAAGGCAATCCAGACTTTGATGGTCGGACGATTACCCTGGCGGGTTTTGCCATTCCCGCCCCAAACGATCCTGACGGACGATCCGTGGTGTATCTGGTGCCCGAACGCGGGATGTGCAGCCACTTGCCTCCTCCTTCGCCGAACCAGATGATCCGCGTGCGGTTAAATGACGATTGGGCCCCCAGCTATTTCCACGAACCCGTTCGGCTGACGGGAACGCTAACAATTGATCCTACGGTTCAGCATATGATGGTCGTGGACGGCCCCATGGCCATGAATGCGACCTTCCAGTTGGAGACGGAAAGCGTCGAAACGCTCGAAACCGAGGCAGACCGCCTTGAATGGAAACGGCGTACGGCTGATCGCATCCGCGCGGCAGGTAACCGCAAGACCGGCGGCGCAAAGGCGTCTGAATGATAAGATTTCTGGTTGCAGCATTGAGCATTGCAACTGCGGGCACTGCGTCGGCGCAGGGGCTTTCCGGGCCCTCGTCTGTTGAAGCCGACCTTGAAGCCGGAGATGGACTGACCGATCCGCAATACCGCACGGATTTTCCGCGTAGCATCGCACCGGGTTGGTTCCAATGGAAAGACCGGCTGGCGGAAGATGGGTTTCGCTTTAACCTCGACTATCTGGCGCTGGGCCAGACCACGGACGCGGATTTGGGTGCGGGCGAAGCCGCAAGCGGTATTGCTCGGATTTATGGAAGCTGGCAGGCGACCGAATCTGGTTCTCTGACGTTCAAGATCGAAGACCGGCACAGCTATACCGATGTTGCCCCGCAGTTTCTTGGGTTGGATGGCGGTGCCCTGTCGATCACCGGGACAGCCTTCAATGACAGTGGCCTGCTGCTGACAAACCTGTTCTGGACCCAAAGAGCTGTCGATGGCTCTTGGACGCTGCAATTCGGTCAGATCGACGTGACGGATTTCGTGGACATCTATGGGCTGGTCAGCCCATACAGCGGGTTCCAGAATCTGTCCTTCAACACCAACCCGACGATCAACGCGCCCAACCAGGGCCTGGGCATTGCGGGCGGGATAAAGCTGAGTGAACACTTTTATGCCGTTGCGAGCGTCGCGGACGCGAATGCCGATCCGTCGGACCCAAATTTCGACGTGTTCAGCGACGGCAATCTCTTCAAATCACTGGAACTAGGCTATACTTCCGGCTTCGATCGCATCTATTTCGACAATATCCATCTGACCTTTTGGCATGCGGATGCCGCCGATGATGGCAGCCGCGCGGAAGACTACGGTGCTGCGTTTTCGGCGGCCTGGTTTGTCGACAACAAATGGATGCCGTTCTTCAGGGCAGGGGCGTCAAAGGGGACAGCAGCACTCTATGATCGATCTGTGTCGGCTGGATTGGGTTACTACGGTCGCAATACCGATCTGGCAGGTCTGGGCCTGAACTGGGCCGAGGCGAGAGGTATAGACGGCGATCAATTCACACTGGAAGCGTTCTACCGCTTTTCAGTCTCACCGGGGCTCCAGATCACGCCATCGGTGCAATTCATTTCCGACCCGCTTTTGAACCCTGATCAGGACAGCATTACACTGTTCGGCCTAAGAACCCGGATCGTTTTTTGATGCGGCTTGAGTGCAGCAACTGACATGAAACCAATTTGGGAGGTTCCGGGATGAAAACGCTATTGGCAGCAAGCGCCATCGCAATCGTATACGGTGCCGCGCTGCACGCGAGCGAGGAAAGCAAATCATGGGATGCGACAGATGAGGCGAAGCAATTTGTGAAGGACACAATTGTCCTTGGCATGTTGGCCAGTCCCTACCGCACCGGATGGACTGAAGATGAACAGTTGCACACTTACTTCGCGCGCGCCCGGGACAACGGTATCACGGGGCATGAGATGACGCTGGCCGCAGCGGATATGTCTTTTGAGGCCTTTCTTGATCAGCATTATCACTTTCGGTCTGCTATGGCGCAGCAGCCGGAGAACTACCTGATCGTGAATGAAACCCGCGATATCGAGGCCGCTCATTTGCAAGGTAAAACGGCGGTCATTTGGAACAGCCAAACGGCGACGATCCTGGATGGCGACCTCAAGAAGATGTCAGTGCTCAAAGATATGGGGATCAAGAGCATGATCCTGGCCTACAATGACATTTTCCGCACCGGTTCAGGCCAACTCGCGGCTTATAATGGACGCGACATCGGTCTGACACCTTGGGGAAAGTCGGTCATCGATGAGATGGTGCGTTTCGGTATCCTGCTGGACCTGAGTCACACGGGTTCCAAAACGGCCAACGACGCGATGGACTACATGGACGAAAACTATCCCGGCGTGCCCTATGTCTATACGCATTCTGTACCCGCTGGTCTTTACGCGAACGGGCCCAATGCCACGCCAAAAGGCTGTTATCGTGCCATTCCTGACGACGAGGCGCTGCGTGCGGCCAAGTCGGGCGGATACATTTCTCCGACTTTCACCGAATGGATGATGGACGGCGTTTGGCCCGAAGATATCTCGCCCGAGCAGGCCGCCGACATGATCGACTATTATGTACAACTGGTGGGTGTCGACCATGTTGGGATCGCAACGGATGACATGTTCTCACTTGAACTCGTCGTGCAGTGGGCGACTGATAACGCGAGTATGTACGACGATGGCGGCTACATGATCGACGCGTTCAACAAAGGCGCCACCGGCAATGGCGAACTTGCCAAAATCCTGGCTGCGATTACCGATGATCTTTGGGCGCGCGGTTATTCGAACGAAGACCTTGAAAAGATCTATGGCGGCAACAAGATGCGCGTTTACGCCCAAGTCTGGGAAGGCAAACCACCCGAACAATTTCTAAGAGAATACCCCGAGCGTTTGCGCCTAAGGCAAGAGCTTCGCGATGGGTTCTATTCGCGCTGAATGTTTGGAACTTGCCCCCATCGCCCTGTTGAACTTTGCAGTTCGCGAACGAGTTCTGTCAATGAAAGCGGACGGAAAGCTCTAGCAGCATTGTGGGGAAGGATGGTGGGTGATGAATGACTGATAAACCCTAGAATAAACAAAATACCTTTAGAACAAATAGATGATAAGATAATACTTGCCATGCAGGTTCAGATTTACCCAATGTTTGGCGGAATGATACAATACCTTGGGCAAGTCACATGGCAAAGAACCGTAAGAAAAGCGGCCTACCTGACAGAGCCCGCAAAGGGCATCCACAAGTATCATCGAAGGGTTCGGAAACAGGCGCAAGAATTGCTTGGTCGTACGATGTGGGACACACGCGACTCCGCGCATTCTTCATCGTACTGTGCAGTCAGGAATGTTTCATTCAAAACGTAAGAAATTCGGATGCATCGGTCTTAGGGCTGTGGAGCGCAAAACACGAACACGCTTTGCGGTAGATGGGAGAATCCCCTTTGCAACCAAAGGCAATTTCGAGGACATCACCGATACACGAGGGGAGGAGAGCCGGCGTTTGCGGTCAACGCTCGCGGCTAGTTACTTATATTCACAAAATCCCTCTGATTTCGTGGACGGAGGTGGATTGGGCATGCGTGGCGAAACTCATCAAGCGCTCCTATGGTCAGGAAGCTAGTCAGATTGAAAAGGCTAAATGGCACCAACAACCGGCCAAGCATGCAGCCATCCACAGGTTCAAAACCTTATGGAAGCCGTGAGTTCTCCGACAATACTGGATCCACCACCAAAGGTTGATTGATACTCACCGCTGAAGCCTATCGATCGGTTTCCATCTGCAGATGTATGTTCAAGCGTAAAGCCCAGAAACCCTGCGGCTGCATCTTCTGTGGAAGCCACGAATGAAAAGGGCGTCGCCGCCACGATCGCGTCCACATCGTCGGATCCTGCATCGAAAGTTGCGTCAACTCCAACTGCCCAGTTCAAATAGGTGCTCGATCCATTTGCACCCTCGTAAAGGCGCGGCAAGTTCAATTGCGCCCGCGTGTTGAAGAGTGAGACATTCCGATCTTCGACCGTTAGGGGATACGCGGTTCCTGTTTCTGTATACTCATCAAGTTTCAGAAAAACATAACTTGCGCGCGCACTGAGGAAGGCAGGAATTGGCAAGGCGTTGATGGGTGCCGAGATCGAGAGCGACGGAGCAATGAAAGTCCCGTCAAAATCGCCCTTCGCTTCGCCGCCATCAACGTTTCGGGTCACGTCGTTGTCGGTTACGCCAGCAAGAAGCGCCGCGTTGATGCTGTATCGTCCATAGTCCCTTTCGAGGTAAACGCCCCCAAAATATGACGTGATATCTGTATCGCCTGCGTCTTGATCCAGCGAGATACGGCTGTCGTCATATCCGACAAGAACACCAAAATCGCTATTATCGATGAGTTCATTCGTTTCGGCACCAACTACGAAACCGTACATGCGATGGCTGAACCCAAGATTTGAACCGTCTTCTTCAACATCGCGATCTCCGCCAAAGGCCGTAGCCCAGACATATGGACCGTTATCCTGTTCGACATACCCGAAAGGACCCAGGTTTCTGCTGACCTGAGCGTCCGAGGACCCGGACGCATAGGGGCTGGCGGTTTCAATCGTGTTGAATACAGCGTCTGTCAGATCGCTGATGAAGGTACCTTGGGCCGCAAATCCTGTTGTATCTACCGATACCGCCGTGAGGCCGTTGTTGGCCAAAACGCCGGCCCCTCCGAAATTGACGATTTCGGGGGCGGACGCGAGGTCATTGTCGTCTCCCGATGCATCGGCAAAATTGACAACCGCATTCATCCCGCGCGCAAAGTTCAACGTGTCGATGTCATTCGGGTTTGTTCCCCCGATTCCATCATTGCCATTACCGAAATCGACCGAACCGTTCAGGATCGAGCCGGGCTCGAGCGTTAACGTGTCGTTGCCGTCGCCGCCAAATACGATGGAAAAGCCTTCGCGACCGGTGATACGGGCCGAGTTTGTGATGGTTGCGGCAGCATTGTTATCACGATCTTCGATCTCGATACCGTATTCGAACGCATCAATATTTCCGGTGTTTACGATAGTGATCGAACCCGTTCCATCAACGTCCACTTCGATCCCGTTATTGTCCAGCGAACGCAACGCCCCACTGTTGGTGACCCTGGCGTTGCCGTCGCCGTTTAACTCAATATCGATCGCGTCGGAATCGGCGGTAAGCCGGGCAAAGTTTTCAATAGCGACGTCGCCGCTTCCCTCGACATCCACTTCTATCGCGTCGTCTTCGCGAGAGGTTATCCGCCCCGAGTTTCTAATGAAGACATCGCCATCTCCGAAGATTTCGGCGTCGATACCTTCGTCACTTCTGGCTGTAATGGACGCAGAGTTCGTAATGCTGATGTCGCCATTCTCGGTCACATGGGCGAAGATTCCATCAACTTCGGCGTTGATGGTCCCGGACGCCGTGATGGTAATATCGCCGCTTCCGTCAACTTCCGCGTTAATGCCATCAATGTTTTCAGCCGCAATGTCACTCGACGCGTCAACCGAGATGTTCCCATCACCAGCAACAAAGCTGCGGATCCCGTGTTCGCTTGCTTCGATATCACCGTTCATCGTGATCGAGATGTCGCCGTCACCGTCGACTTCGGCTTCGATGCCGTCATCCGAACTGGCGCGGATATCACCTGTGACTTGAATGGTGATATCACCGGAATCCTCGGCATCGGCGTCAATGCCGATCGCACCGCCAGTGATATTGCCCACCACAATGACGTCAATCATGCCTCCGGGGCTGCCGGTTTCCACATCAATCGCATCGCTGTCGCGCGATTGGACATCACCCGTCACATTGATGGTTACATTCCCGTCCTCGGCGTCAGCAAAGATCGCATGTTCTTCGTCAGCAGAAATGTTACCGTTGGAATTGATCGTTACGTTGCCCGTTCCGTTGGCTGCGCCATAGATCCCGTATTCTCTGCCAGCAATATCCCCGATGCTGTCGATGACGACATCACCCGCGCCATTCACCATTGCGTTGATACCGTCGCCTGCTGCTGCACCGCTGACATCGCCCCGGTTTGTAATATTAATGTCGCTATCATTGCTCGCAAGCGCGCGGATGCCGTCCCTCGCGGACAATATATTGCCCGACGAAGTGACGCTGATATCTCCGTCTCCGCCCCTTTGGCGGGCAAAGATGCCATCAGCGTTGTTGCCACCGGTCGTGATATTTCCGGTCGAGCGGATCGTGATATCGCCGTCACCGTCATCCTGCCGTGCAAAGATCCCACGGGCATTGTTGCCAGAAGTCGAAAGGTTGCCCTCGGATTCAACGGTGATATCCCCATCTCCGCCATTTTGACGCGCCAAGATGGCGTTCGCGTTGTTTCCATCTGTCGTTATATTTCCAGTCGATTGGATCGCGATATCGCCATCGTCATCGCTTTGCTGTCCAAGTATACCGCCGGAGTTGTTACCAGCCGTCGAGATGTTGCCATCCGAGACCACCGAGACATCCCCTTCGCCGCCACTCTGAAGCGCGGTAATGCCTGTTGATCGATTTCCCGCCGTGCTGATGTCGCCTGCCGAGTTGACCGATACCGTGCCGTCTCCACCGTCCTGATTGGCGTAAATTCCGTCTGAACGGCTGCCCGATGTGCTGATACGACCTTCTGAAACCACTGACACCTCGCCATCACCACCTTGTTGAGTGGCGCCGATACCGACGCTTCTGCTGCGTCCGGACGTCGTGATGTTGCCTGTCGAGTTCACCGAAACGGCACCGTCACCCTCAAGATCGGATCGAATGCCAAAGGACCGACGTCCGTTTGTTGCAATGTCGCCAATAGATGTGATCGAAACATCGCCGTCGCCGTCTGCGTCCACGACAATCCCATCCGCGCCGTTCCCGGTAGTGACAATGCCGCTGGTTCCATTCGTCTGGATGTTGAGGGTTGCGTTACCAGTAGGTGTGCTGAAAGCCACGCCGTCTGTTCCGCCGCCTGGTGCAATTCCCGGAGCCGTCACGTTATTGATATTGAGCGTTTCGAGTGTTGGCCCGTTTGCCTGAACACCTGTTGAAATATCTCCCGTACAGGTGGCAAGGTCGCCCGCAACAGTACAAGGACCATTTGACGGAGGAACAACCGTTTGCGCGATCGAAGGAGTTGCCACTCCAATCGAGGCGCCCAACCCTATCGCACCGGCTGCAACCGGAGCAGCGAAAGCGCGCAACGCGGCGGGTTTTCTCTGACGGAAATTGTTCGTCTGTGCTTTGGAAAGTGCCGCCGCACGACGGCGTGCTTTACGGTTCAAACCGCATACTCGAAACATCTTGTTCACCCCTTAAGGGTGGCTTGGAAACCACCGCAACTTTTTGCGCGGAACTCTCCGCGTATGTGTTAGCAGCAAAAAAAAGATGGCTTTTTGATGTTCCTATTAACGATGTGTTAACGAATTTCTGAATGGTCTTTTGTATGATGCAATTTGATCACATGTGTGCTCTGAAAGAACCGATGAGCGGCAGTTCCTTCCTTGGATCCGGCGGGGAGATAGAATTGTTCAAATAGCTCCCTTCGGGCAGCGTGAATGCCAAACGGATTCAGAATTCGCGCCCACTCAAATTTCAGCGCAGTGCGCACATATAGAGCTTCGGATGCGCGTCGAATTTCTGCAACGGGAGTCCTCACATGAACGACGTGAGCCCACCTTACTTTTTCATCGTGATCATGTTTGGGTTGACGTGTTCCACCTGCGCCGCGATCTCGGCTTGGCTTTTGGTAGGTTTCAGTTTGAGCACCCTTCGTGCGACATACGTCGCCACCCGGGAACCCGTTCATTGCGCAACTTTCATTGTCCGCACATCGTTTTTCGCTCGTGAAGTTTTCTCGGTATTTGCGCAGCACCTCTCCAAGGGTCATCTCGGATGCGCTCGAACCGAGAGTAGGCGCCAGCAATCCTCTGCCGGCGCTCAACTCCGTCTCTAGCGCCCACTTTGCCCCATCAGCACGCTTGAGAAAGGACCTAGATCCGGATTGCCCGTCCTTCCGCACAGTCGCTTGCCACTTCCCGTTGGGCCGATTAAAGATTGTTGCCATGACCAGTATCTCCCGTGTTGGAGACATCTTTTTCATCTAAGTGCAGCGGACACAGTTTCATGCGCAGAACAGCAGAAGGTGCTAGTCGCGTAAGACCTTGATCCATTGTGGGGAGCGGATGGTGGGTGATGAGAGACTCGAACTCCCGACATCTTCGGTGTAAACGAAGCGCTCTACCAACTGAGCTAATCACCCGTGAGGGGGGATTTAGCCAAGCCTGCGGGCGGTTGCAAGAGGGTACCGGCGAAATTCTTTCGTGGTTTCGCCGTTCATCACGTTCAGGGGCGCATATCCTTGAGGGCGGCAAGCAGTTGCGCCACTTCGTGTTCAGTATTGTAGTGGCACAGAGAGATACGTATGCAATCGCTCAGACCCAGAGGATTCAGCACATTGCCGCTATAGTGATCGGCCTTGCGGGTGTGGGTTCTGATGCCTTGTGCGTTCAGCTTGGTCACCACATCGGCCGAGGGCGTGTCGCGCACCACAATTGAGACCAGCCCCTCGCGCGCGGGATTGTCGGCTCCGGCCAGAATCGTGATGTGGTCCATATCGCGCAGGCCGGGCAAATTGCCGGTGCCATCGATCATCGCGCGGGTCAGATGCGTTTCATAGGCGTGGATGGCACGGCCGGCAGTTTCGAGTCGTGTGCGCCGGTCGCTGGCATCGGTCAGCTGCGATCCTAGCCAGTCGAAATACCCCACCACATCAGACATCGTGGCATAAGCGCCGGTGTCGCGGGTGCCGAACTCCCACCCATTTGCCGGAGCGTCGATTAGCTGATCATGCGGCAAATCGGTCATCCGGTCCGAGATCCACGCCACCCCGAACCCGTGGCGCGAGAACACTTTGTAGGGAGAAATCGCATAGCCATCGACCCCATAACTATCCAGATCCATCTGGCCATGGGCAGCATGCTGGATGCCGTCGACGATGATGAAACAGGCAGGTGCGACGTCGCGTATCGCCTGAGCGATTGCTGCCACATCCATGCCCATACCGGTCACGGGCGAGGCATGCAGAATCGTTGCCACGGCAACATCCGGGGTCATCCGCGCGCGATAGTCGTCTGCGGTCACCAATCCTGTCGCGTTGTCGTGCGGTACGTTGACATAGTCCAAACCGGCGATTTCGGCCCAGCGGCGCGCGGCGCTGCGGCTGGCGGGGTGTTCGATGGAGCTGCCAATCACCTTACCGCCCTTGGCGGCGTTGATGCAGGCGGTACGGATCATGCGGAACAAAAGTTCGGTGCCGCTTTCGCCGACAAAGAACTGCCCACCCCGCACGTTCATGAACTCGGACAAATCTGCTTTGGCCGTGTTGATGATGTCGACCAAGGCATGGCTGGCCACGTTGTCGCGCCCCTGATTGTCCGGGATAGCGGCGAACTTGGCCGAGGTTTCGGTCACCGAATTCAGCGTCAATGCCCCACCTGCGTTTTCAAAGAAGATGCGGGGGCCCTGAAACGGGCATTCCTCGACATGAGCGAACCGGGCGCGGATAGCCTTGATAAGATCGGGGGACTGTTGGAGCATGTGAACCTTCCTGACGTCAGCCCTTGCAGATCAGCCTGAATTCGATGCCTGATCAATCCCGTTCGCGACAAATCCTGGGCAATTTCAACCGGGGCAATGTGGGTAAGGGGCCGACATTGGGGCCTTGCCTGTCCCATGCCGCCTCCGATATGCCCAAAGGAACCGCAACCCTTTGAGCCGGAGGCACAACATGACCAGCGTGTTTCGTTGCCTGATCGCTGTGCTGGCGATCTGTGCCATGTCGGCGACACGTGCCAGCGCGGATGGGGTTCTTGTATTCGCCGCCTCAAGCCTGAAAACGGCGTTGGATTCGATTGCCGAGCAGTATGAGGAACAGGGCGGCCCACCGGTTACAGTCTCTTATGCCGCCTCGTCGATCCTGGCCCGGCAAATTCAACAGGGTGCGCCTGCGGATATGTTCATCTCGGCCAACGAGGACTGGATGGATCTGCTGCAGCGCGATGGCATCCTGAAGGAGGGTTCGCGCGTTGATCTGATTGGAAATCAGTTGGTGCTGATCGGATCAGAAGACAAGGAAAGCGCGGAAATTGGGTCTGGTTTTGACCTCGCTGCCCGATTGCAGGGCGGGTATCTGGCGATGGCGCTTGTGGATGCGGTGCCGGCCGGGCTTTATGGCAGGTCAGCGCTACAGTCGCTGGGCCTCTGGAACAGTGTACAGGGACAGATCGCGCAGGCCGACAACGTTCGTGCTGCTCTGGCTCTGGTCGCAACTGGCGCAGCCCCGTTGGGGATTGTCTACCGATCAGATGCGCATGCGGAACAGCGCGTTAGTGTCGTGGGGGTTTTCCCGCCGGATACGCACGCTCCGATCATTTATCCAGCGGCCCTGACGCAGGCGGCGGGTCCCGAGGCGCAGGGGTTCCTGACCTATCTGCAATCCGATGCCGCCCGGGCAGAATTCTTGAGGCAGGGCTTCTCCCTGCCTGGTCGGTAGGCGCATGGGTTGGCTGGGACCGGCTGAGCTTGAAGCGCTGCGTCTGTCGCTGCGCGTGTCGTTCTGGGCGACCCTTGCCACTTTGCCTTTGGGGATATTCGTCGCCTATGCGCTGGCCCGCTGGCGCTTTCCGGGGCGGCAGGTTTTGAACGGGTTGGTGCATCTGCCCCTGATCCTGCCCCCCGTCGTAACGGGCTATCTGCTTCTGTTGACCTTCGGTGTGCAGGGGCCTTTGGGCCGTCTGTTGGCCGAGGTTGGAATCGTAGTGGCCTTTCGCTGGACGGGCGCGGCGCTGGCGGCAGGCATCATGGCCTTTCCGTTGATGGTTCGCGCCATCCGACTGTCGATCGAAGCGGTTGATCCAAAACTGGAACAGGCGGGCGCAACGCTTGGGGCCTCGCGTCTGTTGGTCTTTGCGACAGTAACGCTGCCGATGATCCTGCCGGGTGTCATTGCCGGGGCCATTCTGGCCTTCGCCAAGGCGATGGGAGAGTTCGGGGCCACGATCACCTTTGTGTCGAACATCCCAGGGCAGACGCAAACCCTGCCATCGGCGGTCTATGCCTTTCTTCAGGTACCGGGGGGTGAGGCTGCGGCGACCCGCCTTGTCATCATCGCAATCGTGATTGCCATGTCGGCGTTGCTGCTGTCAGAGTTCGTCGCCCGTCGCGTGGCGCAAAGGGTGGCCGGGTCATGAGCCTGTCGGTCCGTGTGCGACACCAGTTGCCGGGTCTGGCGCTGGATCTGGATTTCGACGCGCCACCGGGCGTGACGGTTCTGTTTGGTCGGTCAGGCTCGGGCAAGACAACAATTGTCAACGCCGTGGCCGGATTGCTGCGTCCAACTGCGGGTCGCGTGGCTGTCGATGACTGGGTTCTGTTCGACACCGCAACTGGTGTATGGCTGCCGCCGCACCGCAGGCGTCTGGGCTATATCTTTCAAGAAGGCCGTCTGTTCCCGCATCTGAACGTGCGCCAGAATCTGGCCTTTGGAAGATGGTTTGCACCGCGTGGAGCGCGCCGTGAAAACCCGGATCGCGTGATCGAGATGTTGGGGATCGGGCACCTGCTGGCCCGCCGGCCCGCGATGTTGTCGGGCGGAGAAAAGCAGCGTGTCGCCATCGGTCGCGCCTTGTTGGCGGCTCCACGCCTGATTTTGGCGGACGAACCGCTTGCCGCTTTGGATGAGGCGCGAAAGGCCGAGATATTGCCCTATTTCGAGCGTTTGCGGGACGAGGTCTCGGTCCCGATTCTCTACGTTACGCATTCGGCCGCCGAAGTGGCACGGCTGGCGACCTCGGTGGTGGCTTTGCAGGACGGCAAGGTTGTTCGGCACGGCCCTGCGTCCGAGGTTCTGGCGGATCCGTCCGTTGCGCCTGCGGGCGTGCGCGCGGTTGGCGCAGTGCTGCGGGTCAAGGTCGCGCAGCACCACGACGATGGCCTGTCAGAGTTGGATGCTGGCGGTGCGCGGCTGTTTCTGCCTCATGTGCCGCACCGCATTGGTCAGGACCTGCGCATCCGCATTCCTGCGCAAGAGGTCATTCTGTCCAGTGTGAAGCCCGAAGGGTTGTCGGCGTTGAACGTGCTTGAAGGACAAGTCGAGGCGATCCGCGCAGGCGACGGGCCCGGAGCAATCGTGTCGGTGAAAACCCGAGCCGGGGTCGTGCTGGCGCGTGTCACCCGTCGGTCGGTTGCGGCCCTGAATCTGCAACAGGGTCGCCAATGTTACGCCGTCATCAAAACCGTTGCGCTGGCGCCCGAGGATGTCGGCGGCAAGGTATCAGGCTAGGCCAGGGCCAGCGCCTCATGCTCGCGCAGGATCAGCCGGGCTGCGTGCCCGAAACCTGGGTTTTCGGGGGTCGGCCGGTCCGGGAAGATCGCCGCCAATTCCTGCAACGCATCCGAGGACAGGGAATGCAGCGCTTCGTCCCCCAGAAACAGGCTTTCGGCCAAGGCCCCCTCGGCGGTCAGAATCTCATGACGGTCCAGCAGGATATGCAGGTATTCGACCGGAGTGTCCGACTTGTCGATCCCGATCCCGGGCCAGGAACAAAGATGTTTGGCGGCAACCAGAACTTCGGGCGCACCGAACAGGATTTCGACCTTTGGTCCGTTGATCAGAATACGGTGTTGCTGCGACACCAGCAGATCGCGCCGGGGTCTGCCATCTCCAAGACTACCTGCGGGGATACGGACGGGTCGCATCGCCGGGTTTTGTCGCAACTGCACCGTACTGAGCCAGCTGCTTTCGATCCAGCGGATCGGTTGTGGCCCGCGATCCAGGGTCTGGACGCAGTCTCCGGCGGCCAGCGTTTCGATCAACCGCGGCCCGCCTGCGGTCTCGATCCACGTCCCGGCGGTGAAACAGACACCTTCGATGGTAATGGTGATGGGTTCAGGGTCCGACGTAACCGGTATTGGCCCGAAGATGGTGCTGATGGTTGCGGTGACCTGAACCTCGAATGTGTCGATCAGTATTTCGCCATCGTCCAGATTGTCAAACACCGCAGGGTCCACGGTGTAGGTCCACTCACCCGTATCAGGGTCAATCGAGGCGGTGCCAAAGGTTGGTTGCGATGAAATCTGCCAGAACTCATCGAGGATAGGCGCAAAGCTGGTGGCATCCAAATCGCCCGTGGCCTCATTCGGCGGGTCCCCCGTAACCGAACCTGTGGTGTCGCCGGTGATCGAAACCATCTAAGCGTTCCCTTCTTTCAAAGCCTGGGCGAATTCCTTTTTCCGATAGAGCCGCATATGCACTTCGCCCTCGCTATCCCGAGTCCACTCGACAATGCGGTTGCGCGTCAAGTCACTGTCCATTCTGTTGGTGCGCACCCTTGGATGGGGAATTTCGGCTTTCAGGATGTCGACAATCTGGTTGGTCTGACCAAACGGTGCCACCAGATCAACGATCCAGAACGAAGACCCGCTGGTGAAGTCGACCTCTTTCAAGGGTTTTTCCTGCACGGCGTACCGGTGCTCAGCCTCGGGGCTGAGACCCGCAAATGTCACAAAGCCGCGGGGAAATCCGTTCTGCCGGAAAATATGATACTGGCCCAGCCGCAGCGGTGTTTCAAAGGCATATAGCACCTGACCCAGAGTGCGGTTGCGATGTGTTTTGGTCAGCGACGCCAGATAAAACAAAGCGCCAAAATCCGCATACTTTTCAGGCGTCAGATCGAACCAGTCTTTTGGAAACGGCTTTTTCAAATGGCACCTGATTTGGTGAAGCTCTCAAAATAATACCCGGTATCATATTCAAATAAAGGTTTTTGTTCTAAGGCGCTTCGTCCTGCGGCTTACTTATCAAGCCGGGTGTTTCCCCAGCGGGCGGAATGTCGTAGGTTTGACGGGTTAATTGGCGAAAGCACTTAAATCCGATTATTAGCAACGGGATGCGCGGCGATGCGATTTGGCATGATTTTGACTTTGGTTGCCTTTGGGGCAACGTCGGCCTTGGCTCAGGGCGTTGGTTTTGGCTATAAACTGCGACCGCAATTCAGAACCCAGATCACGCCGCTGCAGGATGGGACTTATCAGGTTAAACCTGTCGGGGGGTCCTCTGCCGCCGTGACCTATTGGTGCGGGATCGGGGACTATGCGATCCGCACGCTACGCGTTTCGAACTCGCAGCGGATCTACGTGTCGAAAGCCTATGAAAAAGGCGTCCGTACGGTCAATTTTTCGTTCACCCCACCCCCCGGTGCGGACACCGACCCGGGATATTCCCTGACGGTCAACAAGGTCGGTGAGAACCTCTCGGCCGCTTCTGCGCAAAACTACTGCTATGACAACTTCATCGACATGGGGTTCTAGGCGTCAGACCCATTTGGCAAGCGGGGGCAGGCTCATCAGAACGGCATCGGGGTCGTGGCCGGTTTCCAGCCCGAATTTCGTGCCCCGGTCGTAGACGAGGTTGTATTCGGCATAAAGCCCGCGATGCACCAGTTGCGCGTCCTTGTCGGCTTCGGAAAAGCTCTGGCCCCGCCGCTTTTCGACAAGCGGCAGAAACGCGGGCAGGAAAGCGCGACCAATATCCTGCGTCAAACTGAAATCAGCCTGCCAGTCGCCGGTGCAGTAATCGTCCATGAATATCCCACCTACGCCGCGCGCGCGCTTGCGGTGAGGGATATAGAAATACTCATCCGCCCAGTCTTTCAGGCGGGGATAATGAGACGGTCCGTGCGGGTCCAGATGGGACTTTTGCGTGGCATGGAAATGGGCGGTGTCATCGTCGTATTCGATGCAGGGGTTGAGGTCCGAACCACCACCGAACCACCAGGCATGCGGGGTCCAGAACATACGCGTGTTCATGTGAACCGCTGGCGCGTGCGGGTTCTGCATATGGGCTACCAGACTGATGCCCGAGGCCCAGAATTGCGGATCATCCGTCATACCAGGGATACCTTTGCGCGCGGCCATTGCCTGTTGCGCCCGTTCGCCAAGCGTGCCGTAAACGGTCGAGACATTGACGCCGACCTTCTCGAACACCCGCCCGCCGCGCATGACCGACATCAGGCCACCACCGGCATCCGAGCCGTCATCCGAGTGCCGCTTGGTCTGTTTGACCTCGAACCGGCCCGGCGCGGCGTCCGAAAATGGGCCAGTGTCGTGGCTGTCTTCAAGGCGCTCGAACGCGGAAACGATATCGTCGCGCAGCTGGCGGAACCAAGCCGCGGCAGTGGATTTTTCAGTGTCGAACATGGAATTCAATGGGCTGGAGCGGCGACGGGGTCCAGCAGGGTGCGGCCTCCGTCGATGGTCAGGATTTGTCCGGTCATGAAACCTGCGGCATCCGAGGCCAGGAATTGCGCGGTCTCTACCAACTCATTTGGCGCGGCGATGCGGGCCAAAGGCGTATGTTTCTCGATATCATCCCGAAAATCGCGGTTTTCCTTGAGGGTCGATTGCAGCGAGGCACTCATCACCGACCCCAGCGCGATCGAGTTGACGCGAATGCGGTTCGGGGCCAGCGCCACCGCCAGCGACCGTGTCATCTGATCCAGCGCGGCTGTGGAAACGGAATAGGCCATCAGGTCCGGATGCGTGCGCCGTGCCGCAATCGAGGACAGGTTGATAATCGAACCGGCCGGGTTTTCGCTGTCGCCATCCGCCTGTTTGATCATGCGCTTTGAGATTAGCTGACTCAAACGCAGGGCAGGCATAAGGTTTTGGTTAAGCAGGGTGCGGACCGAATCGTCCTCCATATCCATTGGATCGGACGGGATGACCTGACGCGCGCCGTTAACCAGAATATCGACCTGATCAAATGCGTCCAGCGTTGCCGACAGCAGATTGGCAAGGGTCAGCCGTTCGCGTAGGTCGCCGGCAAAAAACCGGATGTTGCTGTCATCGAGGTCATCGCCCAGTTCCTCGGCCAGGCGTTTTTCGTCCATGTCGGCAAACATGACATTCGCACCGGCATCCGCAAAGTGGCGACCGATGGCCAGACCGATGCCGTTGGCGCCGCCTGTGACGATTGCGGTTTTGCCCGCTATGGAAAAGGACATGAGTTTCCTCCTGAGTTGCGGTGCAGGTTAGCCGGGATCACCGGCGGGGGCGAGAGGCGTGGAACACCTTGAACCGATTGTCGCCGGTGATTTCCTCGACGCGGGTGAACATGTCGCTCAGCGTTGCCTCATAGGGCAGATGGCGATTGGCGACCATCCACAACGAACCGGACCGTTTCAGATTGCGGGCGGCAGATTGGATAAAGCCTTGCCCCAGACTCGGATCGGCGGCGCGAGAGGTATGAAATGGCGGGTTCATGACCACCGAATCCACCGGTTCCGGCGCGCGCCAGCTGACCGCGTCGGCCCAGTGAAACCGCGCGCGCGGGTCTTGAACATTGGAGCGCGCACAGGTCAGGGCGGTGTGATCGGCCTCGACCAGATGCAACTCGGTCACGGTGTCGTCCGCAAGCAGCCCCGCGGACAGATAGCCCCAGCCCGCACCCAGATCGGCAACCCGAGGACCCAGTTTCGGCGGCAGTGAGTGTCGCAACAATCCCGAGGCCGGATCGATCCCATCGGCGGAAAACACGCCCGGAGCTGTGCGAAAGCCTTCAACGGTCTGCGCGTCCGGCGCGGCCCAATCCGCAAAAGCTTGCGCGTCCGCCTGAAACCAGAAGATCTTGCCATGAGCTTTGGACAGCGGACCGTCGATTGGGACCCGTTTGCGGATATCCTTTATCAAGCTGTCCACGCCGTCGGTCTTTGCGCCGTCGACCACGACGGTTCCGCTGGCACGCTGACAGGCCAGGTGGATCAAAGCCCGCGCCAGTGCCTTGGCGCGCGGAAGAAACACAACGACGTCCTGACAGGCCGTATTCGCTTGCGCGACGGTTTCGAAACCCAATGCCGCGAAATGATCGTGAAACGGTTTGAACGGCTGCACGACCTGAGACCCGGTCGGCACCTCGGCCAAATCGTGCGTCGGCGTTGCGCCGATCACCGAAACGGGCGAGGTCAGGGTCAGGCCATTCTCAAGGGCAAGGCTGAGGCGAAGGGACATGGGCGGGTTGTGCGAACGCAACGGGAAGGGGCAGGGCCCTGACTTCGCCTTACTCTTCGCGTTCCATTGTGCATTGCAGGGGGTGCTGGTGGCGGCGCGCAAAGTCCATGAC
Source organism: Ruegeria sp. AM4 (assembly GCF_056540665.1). Lineage (NCBI taxonomy): Bacteria > Pseudomonadati > Pseudomonadota > Alphaproteobacteria > Rhodobacterales > Roseobacteraceae > Ruegeria > Ruegeria sp. AM4. Next base: position 301,349 of record NZ_JBQFXD010000005.1, read on the forward strand.
TTGCCCGACTTTGGTTTCGGCAATCTCGTGGCTGAAAACGCCCACAACGGCGACGCCTTTCTTGTGGACGGTCAGCATGATCTCGAACGCCTGCGCATGGGTCATGCCAAAGAACCGCTCGAGCACGTGAACAACAAACTCCATCGGCGTATAGTCATCGTTCAGCAGCAGCACCTTGTACAAGGGCGGGCGCTTGGTCTTCGGACGCGTTTGTACCAGGACTGACGTATCGTCGTCCTCGTCTGGTTTGTCAGACATCATCCACGGCGTTTCGAGCATGTCTTGTGAGAATCCGATTAAAGCTTCGGTTTGTTTCTGCGCTTATATAACGTCAGAACCGTCAGAGAAAAGAGTTACCGGGCGGATTCGGAATGGACAGTCAGTTGACCACAATCGGCTTTGATGCCGATGACACGCTTTGGCACAACGAGCGGTTCTTTCAGCTGACCCAGGATCACTTTGCCGAGTTACTGTCGGATCATGCTGAAAAAGATCATCTGATGGATCGCCTGCTGGCTGCGGAAAAGCGCAATATTCAACACTATGGCTATGGCATCAAAGGTTTCACATTGTCGATGATCGAAACGGCCATCGAGGTCACCGATGACCGGGTGCCCGCGTCAGTCATCCGCCAACTGATCGAGGCCGGGCAAGAGATGCTGGCCCATCCGATCGAGTTGTTGCCGCACGCCCGCGAAGCCATCGAAGCCGTAGCCGCGACACATCGAGTTGTTCTGGTCACCAAGGGTGATCTGATTGATCAGGAACGGAAACTGGCGCAATCGGGGCTGGGCGATCTGTTTGATGCGGTCGAGATCGTCTCGGAAAAGACGCCCGACATCTATCGGTCGGTCTTTGCCCGGCACGGTGACGGGCCACGATCCGCGATGATGGTCGGTAACTCGATGCGGTCAGATGTGGTGGCACCGATTCGGGCCGGCTGTTGGGGCGTTTACGTGCCGCATGGCCTTGTGTGGGAGATCGAGCAGGCTGATGCACCGGACGGCAACCCACGCTATCGCGCGTTGGCCGATCTTGGAGAGCTGGCCGGGTTGGTTCAGGCGCTGGCATAATGTTGCCATTTAGACCCACTTGCGAATTATTCCCGGACAATACGGCCCAGATCCCTTCACTATCGCGGGTTTGGTATGTTGCCGGTGCGCAGCTACAACATCTGGGTATTTTCAGAACCGCCTAGATTTGGTGAATCTGTTAGCTTTCGGTTTATCTGACGGCGAGTCTGTGATAGCCTGACCTGCAATAAAATAAGTAATGCTGACCGGGAAAACCCGGCGGCCCGAGGCAGACAGAGGCAAAGATCGTGCAGGTTCGGCGGACAGTTCCGGCCCGGATGGGCTTCCTTCTCATGGTATTGATGTGGGCGCTTTCGTTTGCGCCGATGCAGGTACAGGCCGCGCCCTATGCGGCCATGGTAATCGACGCGCGCACCGGCGAGGTCCTGCATTCGCGAAACGCGGATACGCGGCTGCACCCGGCCTCGCTGACAAAAATGATGACGCTCTACATCGCGTTCGAAGCGGTGCGGAATGGCGAGATCACGTTGGACACGCCCGTTCGCATCACAAAAAAGGCGGCGTCCGAGCCTCCCTCGAAACTGGGGTTGCGGTCTGGGCAGACGATTGCGTTCCGCTATCTGATCCGGGCAGCGGCCGTGAAATCGGCCAATGACGCGGCGACAGCAATCGGGATCACGCTTAGCGGGTCCGAGGCTGCCTTTGCCCGGCGCATGACCCGCACCGCCAAGGCGATGGGGATGAGCCGGACCACCTTTAAAAACGCCCATGGTCTGACCGAGTCAGGGCATTTGTCGACCGCGCGCGACATGACCACGCTGGGGCGGCATCTACTGTATGACTTCCCACAATATTACAACCTGTTCTCGCGCAAATCGACGGATGCCGGGATCAAGACCGTTCCCAATACCAACCGCAGATTGCTGGCGGCTTACAGGGGCGCGGATGGCATCAAAACCGGTTATACCCGCGCGGCGGGTTTCAACCTTGTGGCCTCGGCCAAGCGTAAGGATGAGCGAATCATCGCAACCGTATTCGGCGGCAAATCGGGTGCGTCACGCAATGCTCGGGTCGCCGAGTTGCTGGACATGGGGTTCCGTCGTGCGCCTTCGCGCGCGCCGATCCGCAAGCCTGCCCGCCCGTCCTATGCGGGCAATGCCGGTCTGGAGGGGGCCGCAAAGATCGCTCGACTTACAGGCGCACCGAAATCCAGCCTGCGTCCGGTATTGCGTCCGGGGCCGGGGGCAGCCATTCAAGTCGCGGGCGCTGTTGCTGAAACGGCGGCCAAGAACGGTTCGCGCATTCAGGACGGAATCGCCGCCGCGATCGCGGCGGCCGACGTAAAGCCATCGGATGATGCTGGCCAGACCAACGAAGATCTGGTCCTGGCCTCGGTCGCGCCTGCGAAACAGCCCGAACCGGAACCCGAAGTTGTCACACGTTTGTCGACGTCTGGTGGGCATCTTTGGGGCGTCAACGTGGGGCGCTATACCACCCGGTACGAGGCCGAGAAGGTCCTGCTGAAAACCGCGCTATCGGAAATGACCACGCTGGAAGGCACGCTGCGCAAGGTGAACCAAAGCACGCGTGGATTTGATGCGACATTTCAGGGCATGACCCGGGAACAGGCCGATCTGGCCTGTCGCCGGTTACAGGCGCGAAACGTCACCTGTTTCATGATCGGGCCATCATAAGGTCCGGCACTCACTCTTGAACCTGGGCTGCGAAGGAAACTTCGCAGCCTTTTTCGTTCCCGAGCTTCAGTCGAATACATGCCCGTGTTCATATTGCTCGTCCTGCCCGGCAGCGGCGGTCAAGGCGGCGACATTGTCCTTGGTGAAGAACCCATCATATTTGTGGCACCGCTCAATATACTCGGTGATCAGCAGCGTATTCTTCGAGTGTTTCGAGAAAATCTGCTTCAGGTTTGGGTCGTCTTTGCACTCCCCCACCACATGGGCCAGGAAGGGAACACCTTTGTCTTTGAGCGTGTTGACCACGAAATCCACGTTCTTTTCACCCGCGCCGTGATCGCCGTCCTGAATCTCGACGGCCATGTGATGCAGACGGCGACCGAAGTTCCGAACAAAATCCTCGGTCGGCATGGGCAGCTTTTCGAACGAATTTACGAAGGATGGTGTGTTGTTGGCAGTAAACACCTTGGCGGGCGATTTCTTGTCGTCGTCCACATTGGCGTTGCGGTTCACATTGGTCGACGAATTCATGTCAAAGATATTGTACGCCCCCCAGAAGTAATAGGGCACCATGGTCAGGAATTCGAGGATCGCGTCCTCTCGCTCACCGGCCAGAACGCGCGTGGCCAGATGATCAAGCCCCAGCATCAGCGGCGCAATCTTGGTGTCCGAACCAAATGCGCCAGCCGCGTCAAGGCGCGCTTGTTCGGCATCGCTCAGCAAGATCCGGTCGCCCAAGCCCAGACTGTCGGGATCGTTGAAATCCAGCGTGGAATAGCCAACGCGATTGCAGGTGAAATCCGAGGGCGAGGTGAACAGAAAGCCGCCCTGCGTATAAAATGGGTTCTCGGTATCTCCACGGTATTCAAAGCGGATGTTCTGCTCTTCCAGGGTTTTGCTCAGGGCCTTCAGGTCGGAAGCGCCAAACACCTCTCCGACATAGCGCGTTTGCGGGGTGCTGCGCGCCAGAGGATACATTCTATTAATACGTGGGATGAAATCCTCGAACGTTTCACTAAGTGGCGCCATCAGGATCAACGCCGGATAATCGGGATGCGAATGCATGACCGAATACTTGTGCGTGCTGCCCAGATAACTGGCCGAATGCCGGTAGGGCGTCATGACATACAGTTCAACCAGCGTATCAATCAGTGATGCAGGTTCGACCTGGATGACAATGGCGCGCATGGGGCCGACCTGATCCGCCACACCTGACGCCGTCCGGCGTTCATAAATCATTGGTAGGTATTCGGCAAAGAACTCGGAGTTCTTCTTGTCGCCCCTTGGTTGATAGGACATCAGATCGAATGACATGTGCGTAGCTCCTTGCGAAAACTGGTTGTGTCAGGGCCGGGCTGCGGGGATTTGTGGTATTCAGAACATGTACTTGCGGGCATGCTAGGGCCCTAAACCTTTCCAGGCAACACACAGAATCTGGGCAATCGGGATTACTGATGCCTTTCTATCGGGTGAATTTTGACACTTCGACGCCGGATGTGATCAGAGCCTCCCTGACCGAACGCGCAATCTGAACGGCAGTCGGGCCGTCGCCATGCAGGCAGATCGTGTCGATCGAGGTTTCCAGGCGCTTGCCGCTTTCCGTTATGATCGCGCCCTGGCGCACCATATCCGCGATACGTGGCCCGGCAATGTCAGGGTCATAGATCACCGCGCCGGGCAGGCTGCGGTCGACCAGCGTGCCATCGTCGTTATAGGCGCGGTCGGCAAAGATCTCGCCAACCCATTTGCATCCCAGGTCGCGCGCGGCCTGTTCCTGTTGCGTCACGGCCAGAACCATGATGATGATGTCCGGGTCGACCTCAAGCGCGCCTTCATAGCAGGCCCGCGCCATGCCCGCATCGACCGAGCACATATTGGCCAGTGCTCCGTGAAGCTTGAGGTGCCGAACCTCGGTACCCACCGCCCGGGCCATCCCTTGTGCCGCACCCAATTGGTACCGCACAAGGTTGCGCAGGCTATCATGCGGAACCTTCATGTTGCGGCGTCCAAAGCCCTGCAGATCGGGAAAGCCCGGGTGTGCCCCGATGCCGACATCATGTTCGGCGGCCAGTGTCATTGTCCTGGCCATCACATCGGGATCGCCTGCGTGAAAGCCGCAAGCTATGTTGGCCGAGGTGATGATCCTGAGCAGGCTTTCGTCATCGCCCATCTTCCAAGGGCCAAAGCTTTCGCCCATATCGGCATTCAAATCGACGCGGGGCATAAGTGAAACTCCTTAATCCGTGGCAGAGACCATACCGCTGATCAACTGATAGGACAGCAGGTCTGGAATGTCGTGAGGGTCGCGCAATAGCGGCTCGACCCGGCTGCGCAGGCGCGCCAGCTCTGCCATATGGGCAGCTTGCAATGCAGTCGCCTCGTCCAGCGACACAAATTCGAATCGAACCGGGCCGTTGGCGGAGGTTTGGGCAGCGCGCGGAAGATCGCAGGGCAGGACGGTTGCAATGCGCGGATACCCTCCGGTCGTCTGACATTCGGGCAGCAGGATAAACGGCCGCCCTGTGCCGGTCATCTGGATGTCACCAGCGGTGATGACTTCGGACAGGATGTTCAACTGGCCTGTTGCGGCAAAGCTGTCTCCGTCACTTTCCAATTGCATCCCCATCCGGTTGGCGCGCGGGCCGCGTCGAAACTCGGTTGCCGTGAATCGGTTCAGCGTCTCCTGATCGAACAATTCGGTCTGAAAGCTGGCCACGATCCGTAAGGTGCCGCCCGAGAACCGATCCTCAATACCCAGCGTCAGCCCGGTTTCACCGGTCGAGATGCTGGCGGGCAGCGTGTCACCGGCCTGAACAGCGCGCCCGACATTGGCTGTCAGATGTGTGGATCGGGACCCGAGGAAAGCCTCTGTCTCAATCCCTCCACCAAGATGCAGATAGCCATAGTTGCCCCGCAAGACGGATCCGAGCGTCAGACGTTGCCCCTTGTACAGCAGGTGCGACGCATTCCAGGGCACGGTCTCACCGTCGATGCTGGCCTGCATGGGCGCACCGGTCAGGGCAATGCGTGTATCCTGCTTGGCCTCGAATTCTCCACCCAACCCTGCCATTTCAAGGGCGGCGCAGTCCGCAGATTGCCCCAGCAACGCCGCGCCTTCGTGCAAGGCGATGTGGTCGGCTGCGCCCGAGCGTGACAGACCCTGCGCCAGATACCCGGTGCGCCCCTGATCCTGAACCGTGCAGGACGGGCCTATGCGATGAACAAGCAGGCTCACGCAGTGATCTCCTCACAGGTTGCGCCGCCGGCACCACTGGCGTTGTTGGCGCTGATCTGGGTGAGTTCATCCGGCGTTATCGGAACGAATTGCATCTCATCCCCCGGGTTCAGGGCGAAACTATCAGGCAACTCAGGCCGGAAACACCGGAACGCGGTCTGGCCGATGTGACGCCAGCCGGTTGGAGTTGGGTTCGAGAAAAGCACGAATTGCGATATTGCCAGCACCAAGGCGCCGGCCGGAACCCGGGGGTTCAAATCCTGAAGCCTGGGAATATCGAACTCGGGCCTGAGCGGGCCAAGGTAGGGTTGACCCGGTGCAAAACCAATTGTCAGAACGCGGACGCGGGCGTCACTTAACCGCCGGACCGCCTCGTCGCGCGTCAGCCCCGCTGCTTCCGCTGCTTCATCCAATTGCGGCGCAAGCTCAGTTCCGAATACTGTTGGCACGCGCCAGAGTCTGCGTCCGGTTGGCAGCGGCGCCGTGTACCAATCGCGCGCGTCCAGCAGATGGCGCACTTGTGGAAAGAGTTCAGCCAGGGGCAGACGTGCGGTATCGACCCGAATATAGGTCGACGCCAGCGATGTGGATGTCTCTGCAACGCCTTCCCATGCTTGTATGTCGATCTCGTCACGCAGGGCCAGCGCAGCCCTGTTCGCATCCTCGGCCATCCTGTCTGCAAACGAGATGAGAATACCGTCGACACCAACCGTGCGAATTTGAGGGGTTTGTTCTGTCCGGGTCATTCATCCTCGACCTGTGGCGATCGGCTGCGTTGGTCAGAGATGAGCCCATCTGACCCCCGGACGCAAGCGTGGCGGCGAAGCATCTGCCTTTTTGGTGCGTTGCGAGTCGCCGGAATCGGTTCATTTTTGGGGGCGGAATGCTTTCGCCTCTAGTGTCGAGTCGCGACGGCAACTCAATATATAGTGGTACCAGCTTTCGGGGACCGCTAGGCGGAAGGCAATGGTCGTTCGTTGGAGCTATGATTAGAGGATTCGCACCTTATTTGACGCCCCCTAACATTATGATTTAATTTAGATTTTATTGATTTGTTTGTTTTTTTGTATTTTTGTGTTTTTTCCACTTGCGCGTGGTTTGGGTTATGCTTAGAACGCCCTTCACCGGCGCTGGTGAGGCGGTTGGGACGCTGCGGTAGCGGTGGAGACGCATCGGAGAGACGGTGGGCATCTGAGGTTAGGGTTTAG
>NZ_JBQFXD010000006.1:0-242377 GCF_056540665.1 Ruegeria sp. AM4
TAACCCAAACCACGCGCAAGTGGAAAAAACACAAAAATACAAAAAAACAAACAAATCAATAAAATCTAAATTAAATCATAATGTTAGGGGGTCTTTGCACCAGAACTCACCCAAGCTACCAGGCGCGCATGAAGTGACCTGGTCTTTATTCACACACTTACCCACAGACTCGGCGTGCGATTACACAGAGTCGGCCTGCTTATGACGATTGATCAAGTTTGGGATCGGCAGGCGAAGCGCAAGAAGCAGAAGAATGAGGGCCAGATAAACCAGCGGCTCAATCTGAAACCCTTTCGCCAGCATGATGTAGTGAACCGCGCCCAGAATCGCCGCCGGGAAAACAAGTCGGTGCAACTTGCGCCAACGTGGACCAAGCTTGCGCACAGACCAGTTGTTCGACGTTGCGGCCAGAGGCAGTAACAGCAAAAAGGCGGCCATTCCGACAGTGATGTAAGGGCGCTTGAGGATATCGGCCCAAATCTGACTGAGAACCTGAACGTCAAGCACAAGCCAAACCAGCAGGTGCAAGCCGACATAGCTGAACGCAAGCACTCCGACGGCACGGCGAAACTTCATCAGGTTCAGGTTGGCGAACCGCCGCAAGGGCGTAATCGCCAGACCGAACACCAGAAGTTGCAGCGCAAGCTCACCGTACCTGTGCTCAAGCGCCTCGATCGGTTCGACGCCCAGCCCACCGGTCAGCCCGAGGTAAAACAGCCAGGGCGCCGGAAGCGCTCCTAACAGATAGACAGCCCAAACGGGCACCATGCGAAGGATATGATTCACTGCTTGCACGTTGTCAGTAGAATTTGGTCAGGTCCATGCCTTCGTACAGACTGGCGACCTCTTCTTCGTAGCCATTGAACATCAATGTGGGGACGCGTTTGGCAAACAGACCGCCGCCGATGCGCCGCTCGGACGCCTGCGACCAACGGGGGTGGTCCACAGTTGGGTTCACATTGCTGTAGAACCCGTATTCACCCGGAATGGACATGTTCCAGCTTGTCGGCGGTTCAACATCCGTCAGCGTAATGCGGACGATCGACTTGATCGACTTGAACCCGTATTTCCACGGCACCACCAGTCGCAGCGGTGCACCATTCTGGTTCGGGATCGGACGGTCATAAATCCCCGTTGCCATGATGGTCAGGGGATGCATCGCCTCATCCAGTCGCAGACCTTCGCGATACGGCCATTGCAGAACCGGGAACTGTACGCCCGGCATTTCATCCGGGCGAAGCGCGGTCTGAAAGGCCACATATTTCGCCCCTGCCTGCACGCCCGCCATATTCAGCAGATCGGCAAGCTCAAAGCCATTCCACGGAATCACCATCGACCACGCCTCGACACAGCGGAACCGGTAGATCCGCTCTTCAACGGTCATCTCGGCCTTCACATCCTGAAAGTCGTAATCGCCGGGACGATCGACCATACCGTCGATCTTGATGCTCCAGGGCTCGGTCGTCAGGGCGCCTGCGTATTTGGCTGGATCGTCCTTGCGGGTCCCGAACTCATAAAAGTTGTTGTAGGACGTGATCTCTTCCCATGTGTTCGGCTCAAGCGCCTCCTGTGCGGCACCCGGTCGTGCGATACCCGCCAACCCGACACCAGCCAGCCCGGCCATCACCTGCCGCCGGTTCAGGAACGCCGCCCTCGGGGTAACGTCGGCACGTGTCAAAGTGTTGGTCCAGCGATGCGCCATTTGGGTCTCCGTCCTGTATAAGCGTCGTATGTGACGTAGTGCTCTGATAGCACAGAGCCAAGGAAACAGGCGTCACGTTTGAGCGAAGTCGCTGTAACGTTCGCCTTTGCCTGGCCTCTATCGCACAAGATTGAGGCCAGAATGCCAAGATTGGGTATAGTGGTCAGGTCGCAGCCAGATCTGCGGACCACAAAAAATTTAGCCGACAGGGAGAAGCAAAAATGTGTGACATCTGTGTAATGAATGCCGTCAAAGACAAAATGTTGTCGCGGCGAAACTTCTTCAAGGCTGCCGCTGCCACAAGCGTGGCTGCTGCTGCAACCGGTGCGAGCGCCCCGGCGGCACTGGCAATGGGTCACGGCGGGGTCGAGGATATGACCCATACGCTCAGCTCCGATTTTCCGACTTGGGGAGGTGAGCCCGGTATCTCGGCCGAGCAGGCGTTCAACTTCGCCGAACACGGCTTTAACCTGTTCAACCTGACGATCAATGAACACACCGGAACGCATATAGATGCGCCGCTACACTTCTCGGCAGATGGGGCATCCGTGGACGAGATACCGGTGAACGATCTCGTTGCACCGCTGTGCGTGGTGGATATCGCCGCACGCGCGGCCGAGGAGGCCGACACGCGCGTCACTCCGGATGACCTGAAGGCGTGGATCGCCGCGAACGGAGACATACCGGACGGTGCCTGTGTTGCCATGCATTCTGGCTGGGCTGGCAAAACAGCAACGGATGAGTTCCGGAATTTCGATGGCGAAGCGCAGCACTATCCCGGCTTCCATGTCGAAGCGGCGCAAATGCTGATGGAAGAAACCGGCGCACGGTCGATCGCGGTGGATACGCTGTCACTGGATCACGGCATGTCCGCCGATTTCGCCACCCACTACGCTTGGCTGCCATCGGGCCGGTTTGGAATCGAGTGTCTGGCCGGGTTGGACCGTGTGCCAGCGTCCGGCGCAACACTGGTGATCGGCGCGCCCAAGCACAAAGGCGGCACCGGGGGACCAGCGCGGATTTTTGCGCTGGTATGATCCGAAAAAGTATTCGCGACATTGGCCCACCCTTTCGGTGGGCCTTTTGGTTCGCTAGACATCCTGCCGGGTCGGTCCGGAAATGACACAATACCGATCTGCTTTTGCCACCTTCTCAGGAAAGACTGGCATCGCGGAGGCTGCTTAATTATCCGGCTCGCACAAGAACAATGAATACAGGACAACCCATTGCTTTTTTCCCAAGCCATTCCTTTGTCATTTTCCATATTCTGGCGCCTTGCGATGGTGTTTCCCGTCATGCTGATCGGACTCACGCTCTATGCCTTTGTCGGATTTCTGGTGGGATTCCTGATTGGCCTTCTGATACCAGCGCTGACTTTTATCGTGGCGTTTCTGATCATCGCCTCTTCGACCGCAATTCCGGTGTTGCTTGGAACACGCTTCGGACTGCAGGCCGAGGGCATGCGGCCAAGCATCCGGGTTTGGGGGCTGGTCCTGCCAGCAATCATATATGGTGCGGTTCAGGGCGTCGGAATGACTGTGGTGTTCGGTCTGATGGCTGCGTTTTCGGCGGTGATGATTTCGCCCGAGGTTCTGCAGCTTAACCAGACCGCCGAACAGGCGTTGGGGTATCTGGAGTCCGCCTGGGCGATACCCGCGTTGCTGGCGCTGATCGCGGTGTTTCTGTCTATGTGCTCGATTCGGGCCAGTATGCTGGTTCCGATTGCGTCCGCCTCGATCGGGCGCGATCCGGACGGCATGACCTATACGCCGTTTCGGCATTTCCGCGCGTCGTTTGGCCCGCTCTTTGCGCTGACCATTCTCAGCTATGTTGGGGCGAGCATCCTGTGTTCCGTCCTGATTATTCTGACCTTCGCGTCCGGCGTGGCCCAAGACCTGGCAACCGAGCTGCAGGAATTCGTGAACATGACCAGAGGCACCGCCCCGATCCGGCCGCTCTGGTCGCTGATCGTACTCTACGTCATCTATGTCCTGATCGGGGTTTGGACTTTCAGCCTGCAATGCGCCGGTGGCGTCGTCGGGTATCTGCATCTGAAAAACAAAGCCGAATCCAAACAGCCGTTAATGTATGCCCAGCCCAAGCCGCAACCGACGCCGCCGCCCATCGAAAAATCCGGTCCGAAACTGTCGTCGGATGAGTTACGGGCACTGCGCAAGAGCCGCGAGTTTGGCGGCGTCTAGATAGCCAGACACAAAAAAAGCCCGCCAATTCGGCGGGCTTCTCGGTTTTGAGTCTCAGATCAATGCACCACAGCATCGTCCGGTCTTGGGCGTTCGGACGTGCCCAGTCGATCGCCGATGATCAACCCTTCGGCACCGGCTGTCACTGGAACGGTTTCACCGTCCTTGATCTCACCAGCCAGCAACGCTTCGGCCAGCGGGTTCTGCAAGGCGCGCTGGATCACGCGTTTCAGCGGACGCGCACCAAAGACCGGGTCATAGCCTTCGTTGGCCAGCCATTCCTTGGCACCATCGTCCAAAGCCAGATCGATCTTGCGCGCGGCCAGACGTTTCTGCAAACGCGCCATCTGGATATCGACGATGCCATCCATATCGGCCCGCTTGAGCCGGTCAAAGATGATGGTCTCGTCCAGACGGTTAAGGAATTCCGGCCGGAAGTGCGCCCGAACCGCATCCATCACATCGCGCCTTGCCTGCGCGCTGTCCGCGCCTTCTGGCAACTGGCTGAGCGCCTGAGACCCAAGGTTCGACGTCAGGATGATCAGCGTCTGCTTAAAGTCCACGGTGCGGCCTTGACCATCAGTCAGCACACCATCGTCCAGAACCTGCAACAGTACGTTGAACACATCCGGGTGCGCCTTTTCGACCTCGTCAAACAGCACGACCTGATAGGGCCTGCGCCGCACCGCTTCGGTCAACACACCACCTTCATCATAGCCGACATAGCCCGGAGGGGCACCGATCAGACGGGCAACAGCGTGTTTCTCCATGAACTCGGACATGTCGATGCGCACCATCGCGTTGTCGTCGTCGAACAGAAAGTTCGCCACGGCCTTGGTCAGTTCGGTCTTACCCACGCCGGTCGGCCCAAGGAACAGGAACGAACCCAGTGGACGACCTTCGTCGTTCAGACCGGCTCGCGCCCGACGCACGGCGTTGGCCACGGCGGTCACCGCCGCATCCTGACCGATCACGCGGGAATGCAGATCGTCTTCCATCCGCAGCAGCTTCTCGCGTTCGCCTTCCAGCATTTTCGAGGTCGGGATACCGGTCCAGCGTTCGACCACTGAAGCGATCTGTTCCGGACGCACCGTTTCCTCGGCCATCATTGCGTTGCTTTCGGCGTTCTCGGCCTCGGTCAGCTTTTTCTCAAGCTCAGGGATGACGCCATAGGACAGCTCACCAGCTTTGGCGAGGTTGCCTTCACGCTTGGCGATCTCCAGATCAGCGCGCGCTTTGTCGAGCTGTTCTTTCAGATCACGGGCACCGGCCAGCTTGTCGCGTTCGGCTTGCCATTGGGCGGTCATCTCGGCGGATTGCTCCTGCAGATCGGCCAGATCCTTTTGCAAGGTTTCCAGACGATCCTTGGAGGCCGCGTCGTCTTCCAGCTTCAAGGCCTCTTCCTCGATCTGCATCTGCAGGATCTGGCGATCCAACTGATCCAGTTCTTCGGGCTTGGAATCCACCTCCATCCGCAACCGCGACGCCGCCTCATCGACAAGGTCGATGGCTTTGTCGGGCAGGAAGCGGTCGGTGATATAGCGATGCGACAGCGTCGCCGCCGACACCAGCGCCGAGTCCGAGATGCGCACACCATGGTGCAACTCGTACTTTTCCTTGATGCCGCGCAAGATGCTGATCGTGTCCTCGACGGTCGGTTCAGCCACCACAACGGGCTGGAACCGGCGCGCAAGGGCCGCGTCTTTTTCGACGTATTTGCGGTACTCATCCAGCGTCGTCGCACCGATACAGTGCAACTCACCCCGGGCAAGCGCGGGCTTGATCAGGTTGGCAGCGTCCATCGCGCCGTCGGACTTCCCAGCCCCGACGAGCGTGTGCATCTCGTCGATGAACAGGATGATCTCACCAGCGGCCTCGGTGACCTCGGTCAGAACGGCCTTGAGTCGTTCTTCGAACTCACCACGGTATTTCGCACCGGCGATCAGTGCGCCCATGTCGAGCGCGAGAAGCTTTTTGTCTTTCAGCGATTCCGGCACGTCACCATTCACGATGCGCAAAGCCATGCCTTCGGCAATCGCGGTTTTACCGACGCCAGGTTCACCGATCAGAACAGGATTGTTCTTGGTGCGGCGCGACAGAACCTGCATCGAGCGGCGGATTTCCTCATCCCGCCCGATGATCGGATCGATCTTGCCCTCGGCTGCCGCCTCGGTCAGGTCACGCGCGTATTTCTTGAGGGCTTCATAACCCTCTTCCGCCGATGCGGTATCAGCGGTGCGACCCTTGCGGATATCATTGATCGCCTCGTTCAGTTTCTGCGCCGATACGGCACCGGCCTCCAACGCCTCTTTGGCTTTGGATTTAACCATGCACAACGCCATCAGAACGCGTTCGACCGGCACAAAGCTGTCACCTGCCTTGTTGGCAATCTTTGCGGCCTCATCCAGAACCTTGGCGGTCTGGCCGTCCATGTAAATCTGGCTCGCGTCGCCGCTGACCTTCGGGATTTTGCCCATAGCGGCGTCCAAAGCCTCGACCACGCGGCTTGGCGCGCCGCCAGCGCGCGTGATCAGATTGCTTGCCAGCCCCTGATCGTCATCCATCAATGCCTTGAGTATATGCGTAGGCTCCAGCCTCTGGTGCCCCTCGCGCAGCGCAATCGTCTGCGCCGCTTGCACGAAACCCCGTGCCCGCTCGGTGAACTTGTTCAAGTCCATAGTAATCTCCTTCTATAAGCGCCCCTTGGTGATGCGCCCGCTAGGCGGCACGCGTCGGTTTGGGCCTCACATTCAATTTGGGTAATATCGACGTGTATTCAAGGCCATCTCGTCACAATAACGCAGTCAATACTCTGCGCTTGCAAATCGAAGGTGAATTGCCTCAAATCAACGATACCGAACCGGTATTGAGAACGCCACGCAATGGTTTCGTTAAATGGTCTGCGCATCTGTGTTTCTGAGCAATGGTCGCCTACTATAGGTGACCCCAGCCTGATGGGATGGGTGACTGTCGCTGCTTACGGCATCACCGCAATTTTGTGTCTGGGCGCAATGCGCAAACCTGCAGACCTGGCGGTCAGATCGTTCTGGCTGATCCTGTCGCTGCTGTTACTGGCGCTGATGATCAACAAGCAGCTTGATCTGCAATCGGCGTTGACTGCCGCCGCGCGCTGCCTGTCGCAGATGCAAGGCTGGTACGAGGATCGACGTTCACTGCAGATCGGTTTCATTCTGGTTGTCGCGTTTAGCGGCATCTGGATCGCGATTGTCAGCCTTTGGCTACTGCGCAGACATCTGGGACAGATTGGGTTGGCGTTGCTCGGGCTTATTGCCCTCATATGCTTTGTGATGATCCGCGCCGCCGGGTTCCATAACGTCGACGCGTTGCTAAGCGCAGATTTTCTGTCCATTCGGATGAACTGGGTTTTGGAACTGTCCGGAGTTCTTCTCATTGCGATCAACGCCATTTTCATACTTGCCAAAAGTCAACGCCGCGCAACTGTATAAACGGTGTACCCCCCTGTTTCCGCCAGTTCCCGCGCCCCATACATATCGACGAGAGATCGCGCCGCGTCGCTGCCGGTCGGGCAGGAAACCAAGTCTGCCGCATCGTCCAGAAAGTTCACGGTAAACGCTGTTTCTCCGGTCAGTTGGCAATCGTCATCGGTTGCGCGATAGCCCCCTACGAAACGCAAATCATCGTTGGGTGGAGCAACCGCAGTGACCGCAGACTCGGATGGTGTTTCCTGACACGCGGCCAAACCAACGCAAAATAGAACAAGTTTTCTCATGTCGGTCCCCTTTGGCTAATCCGGTGACCATAGCACAGGACACGCGCTGCGCATGGACAGACCGGCCCGAACCCGTTAGGACGCAGACGTTTGCCAAAAAGGAGCTTGCCCCAATGTCCGATGACCGTCTGATCATTGCCCTTGATGTTCCCAACGCCCTGCAGGGTCTGGCCATGGCCGAGCGGCTGGGAGATACCGTGTCGTTCTACAAGATCGGCCTGGGCATGCTGACCGGCGGCGGGCTGGCATTGGCCAATGAGCTGAAACAGGATCACGGCAAGCGCATCTTTCTGGATATGAAACTGTTCGACATCGGTAACACTGTGGAAAACGCGGTGCGTGGGTTGGCGCAATTCGATCTCGATTTCCTGACGGTGCATGGCGATCCGCATGTGGTCCGCGCCGCAAAAGAGGGGGCCTCGGGCAAAGATCTAAAGATTCTTGCGGTGACAATCCTGACCTCGCTAAACCGGGATGATCTGGACGCCAGCCTGCTGAAAGCGGGCGATGTGCAGGACCTCGTGGTCGAGCGCGCCGCCAAAGCGCTGGACGCCGGAGCCGACGGTGTTATCGCCAGCCCGCAAGAGGCTGCGCTGATCCGCGCCCTTCCCCAGGCCCAGGGCCGTCTGATCGTGACACCGGGCGTACGCCCCGCAGGCACAGCGCTCGGAGACCAGAAACGGGTGGCCACCCCGGCCAGCGCGATCGGTGACGGCGCCGACCATATCGTCGTTGGACGTCCGATCTACCAGGCCGAAAACCCCAAAGCTGCGGCCGAGGCGGTTCTGGCCGAGCTAAATTCTCTGAAACTGAACTGACCCGGTTGACGTGTTTCTCCACCGTTTTTGGTGCAGAATGCGCTGCAACCAGTTGACGTAACGTCAATTTTCGGGTTGCCCGCGCCAATTTGTCCCTGTGCCTGAAAACACACATGCAAAAGTCGAGTTTTGACAATGTCGCGTTCAGGCTATCGCGGATGCGTTTTTTGAACGATTCTAGCCTTGATACACTCCCCAACGGACCGCTTCTTCCTGAGGTCCGTTACCTCTCCCCCGCGCAAAGCGGGGGTCTTCTTTTGGACATACACGAACGGACCGCAGGGCCTTTGATCACGCGTAAGGGGTGATATAAGAAGGGTTCCAAATCTACTGCCCCGCTGCAAGAGGATGTGGATGCCCGGTCTTTGCCGAGATTGCCTGACCTCTTTGACCGACGAACGGCGTTGCCCGTCCTGCGGCAGTCCCCGCGTGACTTCCCATCCTGAACTGTTCGACCTGAGCATCGCCCATATGGACTGCGACGCGTTTTACGCCTCGGTCGAAAAACGCGACAATCCCGAACTGGCTGACAAGCCGGTGATCATCGGCGGTGGCAAGCGCGGGGTCGTCTCGACCGCATGTTACGTCGCCCGCATCCGGGGCGTTCGGTCGGCGATGCCAATGTTCAAGGCGTTGCAACTGTGCCCCGACGCGGTCGTGATCAAGCCGCGCATGTCGGTTTATGCCGAAGCCTCGCGCGCGATTCGCGCGATGATGGACGAACTGACACCGGATGTGGAACCTCTGTCGCTAGACGAAGCCTTCATGGACCTGTCCGGAACCGCACGGCTGCATGGCGCTCCACCGGCGGCGATGCTTGCACGGCTGGTCAAGCGCATGAAAGATGAACTGGGTTTGACCGGCTCGATCGGGTTGAGCCACAACAAGTTCCTGGCCAAGGTCGCCTCGGATCTGGACAAACCACGCGGGTTTTCGGTGATCGGAAAGGCCGAGACGGCCTCGTTCCTGCACGACAAGGCGGTGCGCCTGATCTGGGGAATCGGCCCTGCGGCACAGGAATCGCTCGACCGGGCAGGTATTCGCACTTTCGCCGATCTGCTGCGCTGGGATCAGGAGGCGCTGACCGCACGGTTCGGCGCGATGGGGTACCGGCTCTGGCATCTGGCGCGAGGTCAGGACAAACGGCGCGTTTCGGCGCATGAGCCGATGAAGTCGATCAGCAACGAAACGACATTTTTCGAGGACACGGCCTGTATCGACATTCTGGATGGGCATATCTGGCGTCTGTCAGAAAAGGTCGCAGACCGGGCCAAGGCCAAGGGATTGGCCGGGCGCGTGGTG
This sequence comes from Ruegeria sp. AM4, assembly GCF_056540665.1. NCBI lineage: Bacteria > Pseudomonadati > Pseudomonadota > Alphaproteobacteria > Rhodobacterales > Roseobacteraceae > Ruegeria > Ruegeria sp. AM4. The sequence continues at coordinate 9,775 of NZ_JBQFXD010000006.1, forward strand.
ACGCTGAAGTTAAAGAAAGCCAACCACAAGATTATCACCCGGCGCGTTTCGCTGCGCGATGCAACCCAGATTGCAGATCGGATCTATCGCACTGCCCGCGGATTGTTCGATCAAGTCGGCGATCAGGGGCCCTATCGCCTGCTGGGTTGCGGCCTGTCCGATCTGTGCCCTGAAGACCAGGCGGACACATCCGGCGATCTGCTGGATCCGGGTGCCGCGCGGCGGTCACAGGCCGAGCGGGCAACGGATGCGATACGGAAACGGTTCGGAACTGATGCGATCGTAAAGGGCCGCGCGCTGCGCTGATCCTTATTCAGCCGCCAAACGGGCCGGAAGCGCACCGATCGCGGCGATCTCTGATACAACTTCGTCCAAAATCTCGCGGAAAGACTGGAAATTCTCATTGGGCGCGATCCGGTCTTCATCCATGTACAGGGATCGGTCGATCTCGATCTGGACCGCGTGCTGATAGCGACCGGGCCGCCCGTAGGTCTGCGTCACATAGGCACCGGCAAAGGGCGCATTTCGCGCGACATTCAGCCCTGCCGCTGCAAACGCTGCTTCGATCTGATCTACGATCACGCCAGACGCCGACGCGCCAAAGCGATCCCCCAGGACGATATCGGGCCGTCTTGCTTGTCCGCTGCTGGTGGTCGCCACCGCCTCGTGCGGCATCGAATGGCAATCGATCAGGATCGCCTGCCCGAATTTTTCATGTGATTCAGCCAGCAGGGATTTCAGACGCGTATGGTATGGCCGCCAGTAAGTGTCGATCCGCAGGCGCGCTTCATCCATCGTCAGTTTCCCGTGATAGATCGACCGTCCGTTGGCCACGACGCGGGGAATCACGCCCAGCCCCGAGGCCACACGCGGATTGTGCCCCTGTCGGCGCGCGCCTTGAATCAGCGCCGGGTCCATTTCGTCGGCGCTGCGATTGAGGTCCAGATAGGCGCGCGGCATCGCGGCTTTCAGAAAAGGGGCACCATATCGCGAAGCCCCGTCGAACAGTTGATCAACAAACGCGTCCTCCGAGGATCGAATCACATTGCGATTCAGGACCGAGCGCTTCAAGAACGCCTCGGGGTAGTCCCGACCGCTATGGGGCGACGCAAAAACCACGCAAGAACTGCGGTTTTCAGGTAAGTCCAGATCATAAGCGGCGGTCGGCATGAGCACTCCTTGTTCATGTTGAACATAGACTGGAAAATAGTTCTGCCAAACCCCTTGATCCCCCCAACGACTCCTTTTATAGAGCCCGTCACCGGCGCGGAGTTCCGCGCCCCATTTCGTTATGGGGCTGGGCACGCAAAGGTTCGTGGGCGGTTAGCTCAGCGGTAGAGCACTTCGTTGACATCGAAGGGGTCACAAGTTCGATCCTTGTACCGCCCACCATCGTATCACTGTTTCGGGTCTGACCCGGGGCACCCGCTAACCCAGGCGCTGGCCAGGTCTTTTTGATGAAGGCGCCGCAAAATGGAGACAGACCCATGAAGGTCAAGAACTCGCTCCGCTCGCTCAAGAACCGGCACCGTGACTGCCGTGTTGTGCGTCGCAAAGGCCGCGTCTACGTGATCAACAAGACGCAGCGCAAGTTCAAAGCTCGCCAGGGCTGAGAACTGCACATAGCTGTTTGAAAAAACCGCGCCTCCCGGCGCGGTTTTTTTCATGTCCGGTAATCATTTTGGCGACAGTCAGAATGTCATCCCTGCATGGATCAGGATTCCAACGACCATCAACAGGTTGAGGACCATCGAAATCCCGTTTCCCACATAGATGGGCAATTTGCCGACGACCAAACCGTATGTGAACCAAAGCAGCGATAGCCCCGCATAAAGTGACCAGGACAGCAGGGATTGTCCGGTCGCGTGCTGCGAATGGGTGAAGTACAGCTTTACAAGCTGCGGCAACGTCGCAAACGGTCCGACCACGCCGACAAACACCATGAACCCTTCGAACCGCGCCATCCAGTGACCCAGATTCGACTTTTCAAGCTTTTCGGCCAGTGATTCTGCCATTGCGTCTTTCCCTTAAATTCAGACCTTGTACCGAGGTCTGCCAGCACCTCGACGACAGTTTATCTTTTTTGCAGCCCTGTGCCAGTACTCCGCCAGAATCCACGCAGCCGAAGCGGTTAAGACCAAACTTTGTTGCGGTGCTGAACAAACAAGCCGCGCCCAAGACCGATCAAATCCTCTCACGTCGCGGATTTAGGCAGATTTATTTCATGGATTCACTTGCAAAGCGGCTCACTTCGGTTAATTGAGAAAAACAATCAGGTTTTCCCTGTATGACCACACTCAACATTGGGATACATCATGCTGAAGTCCACGAGCTGCATCGCCTCTGCCCTTTCTGCTCTGATCGCTACGTCGGCCATCGCTGAAGGCGAACTGAACCTCTATTCGTCGCGCCACTATGACACCGACGAAAACCTCTATGCGGAATTCGAAGAGGCCACAGGCATCACCATCAACCGCATCGAAGGCAAGGCAGACGAACTGATCGCAAGGATGGAGGCAGAGGGCGCGAACTCACCCGCAGACATTCTGCTGACAGTCGATACCTCGCGGCTGTCGCGCGCCAAGAATGCGGGCATCCTGCAATCGATCGACAGCGATGTGCTGGAAAAGCGCATCCCGGCCAACCTGCAAGACCTCGACAATCAATGGTTCGGCTTTTCCCAACGGGGACGCATCATTTTCTTCGACAAGGAAAACGTCACCAACCCGCCGACCACCTACGCCGATCTGGCCAAGCCCGAATACAAGGGCATGATATGCATTCGGTCGTCCAACAATACGTACAACCAGACTTTGCTGGCCTCGATCATCACGCATGAAGGGACTGAGGCTGCCAAGGCCTGGGCCGAAGGTATAGTCGCGAACATGGCCCGCGCACCGCAGGGCGGTGACACCGATCAGTTGCGCGGCATTGTGTCGGGCGAGTGCGAGATTGCGGTTTCGAACACCTATTATTTTGCCCGCGCGATCCGCAAAGACGTCAAAGGATTATCGGCTGAACGCGACAAAGTGGGTTTCGTGTTTCCCAATCAGGACAGCTATGGCGCGCATATGAACCTGTCCGGCGCGGGCGTTGCCGCCAACGCTCCGAACAAGGAAAACGCCATCCTGTTCCTGGAGTATCTGGCCAGCGATAGCGCGCAGAAATATTTCTCGGGCGGCAATGACGAATTCCCGGCGGTTGCAAGCGTCGAGGTCGCGGACTCGGTCAAACAGTTGGGCGAATTCAAGGCGGACGATGTCAATCTGTCTGAGGTGGCCAAGAACCTGCCAGAAGCGCAGATGATCTTTAACGAGGTCGGTTGGAAGTAAAGCAACCGCTCTCCGATAGGTGAAAGAGCGCGGCATTGCCTGCGCTCTTTTTTTTCGTTGCGGTGTAATGAAAAATAATAAAGATTGACCGTATCAGAGAAACTTTCCCGGATATGATCGGTGCTGGATACGCTTTCAAACCGCCTAGCAAACCGCCTCAGTGAGTTGAGGACTTCGCGCGCGTGGTCCCTTGACCAACTTGCCGAACACAGCGGCATTAGCCGCGCAACACTGTCGCGCATGGAAAAGGGTGAGGTCAGTCCAACTGCTGAAACGCTCGGGCGGTTATGCGCGGCATTCGGTCTTCCAATGTCGCGCCTGCTGATGATGGTCGAAGACAGTTTTGACCCCCGCGTCCCGTTCGAGCGGCAACCGGAATGGCGCGACCCTGAAACCGGGTTTACCCGCAGATCGGTCTCACCCCCGGCCGCCGGTTTAAGCGGCGAAGTCTTGGAAGGGCACCTGCCGCCGGGCACTGTCATCGCCTATGACGCGCCGCCCAAACCGGGGCAGGAACATCACCTGATCATGCTGGACGGCTCGCTGACACTGACGGTGGATGGCACACCGCATGACCTGACAGGGGGTGATTGCCTGCGGTATCACCTGTCCGGGCCGACCCGCTTTGAAACCAGCGCCACCCGGGGCGCCCGTTACATGTTGTTTCTGATATGATCACACGCCTGACCGACACTTCCTTTGACGCGGCGCTAGAGGATCTGACAGAAATTCTGTACGGCTGCGTTCATGCCGGCGCCAGCATCGGGTTCATCCTGCCTTTTTCCAGGGACGACGCGCGCGCCTATTGGCAAAACTCCGTCCGAAAGGGACTTCGGCGCGGCACGCTGGATTTATTCGTGGCCCGTCAGGACGGACGCGTTCTGGGAACCGTGCAACTGATACCGGCGCAAATGCCCAACCAACCGCATCGCGCGGACGTGGCCAAGCTGCTGGTTCACCCCGACGCGCGCCGCAAAGGGCTGGGTCGCGCGCTGATGGCAGCACTGCAATCGCGCGCGTTCGAACTGCGACGGACGACGCTGGTACTGGACACGCGCAGCACGGACCCGTCGCGCATCCTATACCAAAGCCTCGGTTTTCAAATTGCCGGAGAAATCCCGAATTATTGTCGAAACCCTTTCGACACTCGGTTGGAGCCGACGACTTTCATGTTCAAAGACCTGACCTCGGACCAAGAAGGCCCAGCCACTCCTTAGATGTCGATATCAAGAGCCAGCGCGTGAATGCGGGGGACCACATCGCCCAGCGCCGCATGGACCGCCCGGTGGCGGGCGATGCGGGATTGACCTTTGAACGCGTCCGAGCGGATACGGACGTTGAAATGGCTTTCTCCGCCCTCGCGAAACCCTGCATGCCCTCTGTGACTTTCGCTATCGTCCACGACCTCCAGCTCACGCGGGGTGAATGCCGCCTGAAGGCGGTTACGAATTTCGTCAGACATGGTCATTTTTTTGCCCTGCGACAAAATTTTTGCCGCTTCCCTCTTCTACTCTGTGTCCCTTACGTTAAACTGCTGCCTCCGAGTCGAAAAGACGCGTTCGCAGGAGCAGGCAAATGGAAAAATCAGACCCGTTTGGATTCGATATGTCCGTATCCAGCGCCAAGAAAAAGAAACCGCGTGGGCGGCGGGGCATGTCGGGCGCGTCCGAAACATCTGTGCGTATCTGCGACCATCCGGGCTGTGAAGAGCCGGGCAAATTCCGTGCGCCCAAGGCGCCGGATGTGCTGGATGACTTTTACTGGTTCTGCCAGCAGCACGTGCGCGAATATAACCAGAAGTGGAACTTCTTCGACGGCACGACCGAGGCCGAGTTGAACGCACAACGCTCGAAAGACAAGGTCTGGGAACGCGAGACCAAACCGATGGGCGACCCAGAAGCCCGCGCCTGGGCGCGTCTGGGCATCGAAGACCCGCATCAGGTCCTGGGCTCGAACAGCACGCAGAACAAAGGCCGCACCTCTGGTGGTGGTGGCCGTCGCCTGCCCCCCACCGAACGCCGCGCGATCGAGATTCTGGAAGCAAATGACAGCTGGTCCAAGGCCGAGGTGCGCAAGGCGTACAAAAAACTGATCAAGGTTCTACATCCTGACATGAACGGCGGCGATCGCTCACAGGAAGAACAGCTGCAAGAGGTCGTTTGGGCCTGGGATCAGATCAAGGACAGTCGGAATTTCAAGTAAGCAACGCAAAAGCGTGGGCGGCCGCCAATTGTGGCAACCCGCCCGGCAAACTGCTACGCGGACAGAACGTCCGCGGTATCCGCGTAAAACCGCTCAAGACTTTCCAAGGTCGGGGCGGAATCCATGGGACCCTCGGGAACATTGAGGCCCGCGGCCAGGACGATCGTGTTAACAAAATCAAAGATGCCGCACACCTCGACCACTTCGTACATCGCCCTTTCGCTCCACCCCGCATTGCGGGCGGCGTTGCTGGCAATGGCAATCTCATCACTATTCCTGCCCCGCAAGCTGAGCGCATAACCCAAAAGCGGCTGAATTCGCTCATTGGTGGTTTCGATCGGTCCAGAAAAGACTTCGGCGAACATCGTGTGATAGAAGGTGCAGTAAGGGGTAGTGTTGTGATGTGAAATGAACGCGGCAATGGCTTCACGCTCGCCGCGTGTCAACTCACCCTCAGCGCACATGATGCTATGGAGCAGACGGACCAGCATTTCTGAATTGCGTGGAAACAGCTTCAATACCTCGGTCAGATCACTGCCTGACGTCAGGCCAACAAAGTTTGTCATGTTAATTCAACCCTACTAAAATCGGTCCGCGCGGAGTTCCACCTGACCTTCCTTCATAGCAACCTAGTCGCCGAATTCTCAAATGTCACGAACTCCTCTTGGTCGAGTTTAGTTGTCGTTATGCAAGCTGGAATTGTGCAACGGTTCCGCTGTTTCTTTCGCACCCCACGCCCCAGTTCTGATCGGGAATCGCCGGTCGACGCCACGTGCGATAAGGCCAGTTTCAAAGAAAAACCGGCTCAGCTTTTCTGGTCGGCGTCTTTCCCTTGCCCTTACCCGCAATATGTTGCACCACACACGGGTTCAAACCCGGCAATTCGGGCCAATTGATAAGGACAAGGCGCATGGCTGACGGATCGATTGATATCAACGCAAAACCAACCGAGGAAATCTCGGTCCGTGAAGTGTTCGGCATTGATACCGACATGGCCATCAAGGGCTTTGCCGAACGCAGCGACCGTGTGCCGGTGATCGACCCGACCTACAAGTTCGACCCGGAAACCACGTTGGCTATTCTGGCGGGCTTTTCGCACAATCGCCGGGTGATGATCCAAGGTTATCACGGCACTGGAAAATCGACCCATATCGAACAGGTCGCGGCCCGCCTGAACTGGCCTGCCGTGCGCGTGAACCTCGACAGCCATATCAGCCGGATCGACCTGATCGGCAAGGATGCGATCAAGCTGCGCGACGGCAAGCAGGTGACCGAGTTCCACGAGGGCATTCTGCCCTGGGCGCTGCGCAACCCTGTTGCGATCGTCTTTGACGAATACGATGCCGGCCGGGCGGACGTGATGTTCGTGATCCAGCGCGTGTTGGAGCATGATGGCAAGCTGACGCTTCTGGACCAGAACGAGATCATCACGCCGAACCCGAACTTCCGCCTGTTCGCCACCGCGAACACGGTTGGACTGGGCGACACTACCGGCCTCTACCACGGCACGCAGCAGATCAACCAGGCACAGATGGACCGCTGGTCGCTGGTCTCGACGCTGAACTACCTCAGCCACGATGCCGAGACGATGATCGTTCTGTCGAAAGCGCCTCTGTACAACACCGCCGAGGGCCGCAAGACCGTCAGCCAGATGGTCACTGTTGCCGATCTGACCCGGACCGCTTTCATGAACGGCGACCTCAGCACCGTCATGAGCCCGCGGACCGTGATCAACTGGGCCCAAAACGCAGAGATTTTCCGCGACGTCGGCTATGCCTTCCGCCTGTCCTTCCTGAACAAATGCGACGAGTTGGAACGCCAAACCGTGGCCGAGTTCTATCAGCGTTGTTTTGACGAGGAACTGCCGGAAAGTGCTGCGAGCGTCAGCCTGGGATGATAAGGTACTCTTAGCCACTTGCTTCTGTTTGGCCTTGCTTGCCGGCCCGAATATGGGTTCCGCAAAAACGTCAAACCAGAATGGCTTTGAAAGCCTGCGTCCAATATCTGCTAGCCCGAAAGGTGAAGACGAAGACTTCGTGAACAAGAGGTGTCTAGCATTTCTTGAAGCGATTTTTATCTACCGCATTATTCTTTCGAATCCTTTCGTATTCCCAGAGGGTGCGGCGGATGGGACATTCGATTGGGCGTTGGACTTACGAATGAGTAAAGACCCAAGGGAAGCGTCTGATTTGAGTTTCACGCCCGAAATTTGGGAATACACAACCCAATACACGGAAGAGTTTGGTCCAGTGACATACCCTTCTCCGGTACCTAATAAAGGTCTATATAGTTCGGATAAAGCGACATGCCTGAAAAGGTTCGGAAACAGCGATGAGTAAACCAAACGACAACCCCGCCGACCCGTTCAAGAAGGCCTTGGCCGAGGCCACCAAAGTCATGGCCGACGACCCGGAACTGTCGGTTAGCTACACCGTCGACCCCTCGGGCCTGTCGGGCGAGTCGATGCGTCTGCCGCAGGTCTCTCGCCGCATGACGCGGGAAGAGGTTCTGCTGGCGCGCGGCACGGCGGATGCTTTGGCGTTGCAGCGCCGGTATCATGACGATGCGACCCATAATCGCTATGCGCCTCCGGGAGATATGGCCCGAGATCTCTACGAAGCAATGGAGACCGCGCGGTGCGAGGCGATGGGCGCGCGGGATATGCCCGGCACCGCGTCCAATATCGACGTCAAAATCGGGCACGAAGCGATCCGGCGTGGGTATGACCAGTGCAAACAGCCCGCCGATGCGCCGCTATCTGTGGCGGCGGGTTATTTGATCCGGCATCTGGCGACGGGGCGGGACATGCCACCGGCGGCAGAAAATGTCATGAACCTGTGGCGCGGCTTTATCGAGGAACAGGCAGGCGGCGCGCTGGAAAACCTTGATGAGGTGCTTTCGGATCAGGCCGAATTCGCCAAGTTCGCCCGGCAGATGATCAAGGATCTGGGCTATGGCGACCAGCTGGGCGACGACCCTGACGAGCTGGACGACGAGCAAGAGGACCAAGCCGAAGAAGACGCCGATGAACAGCCTGATCCCGACAGCACCGGCCAGGATGATCAGGACGAACAGGACGCCGACGCGACCCCGGAACAGACTCAGGAAGAACAGCAGGATCAGTCTCAGGCCCAGGTCTCGATGGACGAGATGGCCGAAGATGAGATGGGTGACGAGGCTGAAATGCCCGAAGGCGAGGCCCCTTTGGAGCCCCCTGCCCCGCCGCCTGCCTCCGAGGCGGACCCGGATTACAAGGTCTATCTGAACACCCATGACGAAGAGATTGCCGCCGAAGATTTGGCCGAACCGGCCGAGTTGGAACGGCTGCGCGCTTATCTGGATCAGCAACTTGAACCACTGAAGGGCGCGGTGAGCCGGTTGGCGAACAAGCTGCAGCGTCGCCTGCAGGCGCAGCAGAACCGGTCCTGGGAGTTCGACCGCGAGGAAGGCATTCTGGACGCAGGCCGTCTGGCGCGCGTGGTGGCGAACCCGACCACACCGTTGAGTTTCAAGGTCGAGAAAGACACCGAGTTTCGCGATACCGTGGTGACACTTCTGCTGGACAATTCGGGCTCGATGCGCGGTCGCCCGATTTCCATCGCTGCAATCTGTGCGGATGTTCTGGCGCGCACGCTGGAACGTTGCAACGTGAAGGTCGAAATTCTGGGCTTTACCACCCGGGCCTGGAAAGGCGGTCAGGCGCGTGAGGCGTGGCTGAACGCTGGCCGTCCACAGCAACCGGGGCGTCTGAATGACCTGCGCCACATCATCTACAAAGGGGCCGACGCCCCCTGGCGGCGCGCGCGTCCCAATCTGGGGCTGATGATGAAAGAGGGCTTGCTGAAGGAAAACATCGACGGTGAGGCATTGGAATGGGCGCATCGCCGGATGCTGGCCCGGCGCGAAGCCCGCAAGATCCTGATGGTGATCTCCGACGGTGCGCCGGTTGATGACTCAACGCTCAGCGTGAACCCGGCAAACTACCTGGAGAAGCACCTGCGCGACGTGATCGCCATGGTCGAAAAGCGTAAGGCGGTGGAACTGCTGGCCATTGGTATTGGGCATGACGTGACCCGATACTATGACCGCGCCGTGACGATCACCGATGTAGAACAACTGGCCGGTGCTATGACTGAGCAACTGGCGGCCCTGTTCGACAGCGACCCGCGCGCGCGGGCACGGGTCATGGGGATGAAGCGCGCCAGCTGAACAGTGCCCATCTCGTGCGAAACTCGGTGCGCTGAACGGAACGCTTCGGCTTGTGTTCGGTCCCGGCATTCGCTTGCGCCTGCCGCGACTGCGGCGATTGCGGGCGAAGTTTGTCGGGCGGATAGCGCAGTAGCGTCGTATCGAAAGGAAGCATCATTGTTGGGTCCTCCAAGGCTGATGTTCTGATCTTCCTTTGTCCGGGCAGGCTTCGCTTGAAGAACATCCTGTGAATTTACTTAGAAAACCCTGATTTTGGGTGGCCACCTTGCCGTGAGTGCGTTTGGCGGGTGATAGTCCTTGAATGCGTTACGTGTTTGCAGATTATGTTTTGGACACTGAGGGCCACGTGTTGCTTTGCAATAATGAGCCCGTGGATATCGAACCTCAGGTGTTCGATCTGTTGCATTTACTGGTCCGAAACCCCGGCAGGCTGATGAGCCGCGACGACATTGTCGCGGATGTCTGGAAGGGCCGGATCGTTTCGGAATCAACCATAAGCGCACGTATCGCATCGGCGCGCAAAGCAATCGGAGATAGCGGCAGGTCGCAAAAATTGATCCAGACAGTCGCGAGGCGCGGTCTGAAGTGGGTCGCCGAGGTATCGACGGAAGAGAGAGTTTCTTCTGAACCATCGGTGGCAGGACAACGCATACGGTATGCCCAAACCCCGGAAGGCCAGTCACTTGCCTATGCGGTAACAGGTTCGGGACCCAATGTTTTGCGCGGCGGGTATAACTCAACTGATCTTGAGGCCGAATGGAACACGCCATCGGAACGCCAATTGTTTGAGACACTTGGCGCACGCTTTTCCCTGTTGCGGTTTGACCCGATCGGATTTGGCCGCTCGGATCGGTCCCTGAAACGCTTCTCGTTCGATTCTTCTGCCGAAAACATGATCCTGGCAGCAGATAGCGCCGGTTTCGAACGGTTTGCGCTCTATTGCGAATCCGGCGGCGTGCTGGCGGCGATACGCGTTGCTGCCAGATACCCCGAGCGCGTGACACGGCTGGCAATTGTGGGCGGCTATGCCGAAGGGCGCGGGCGCCGGGAGCCAAACGTTGAATCGGACGCTCTGCGGTCAATGGCCGCCGAGGGCTGGAACGCGCCGGAAATCAGTTTCGTGTCCGCGATGATGCTTAGCTATTTTCCTGAAGGGCCGTTGGACGCAGTACATAACATGGCCCGAAACCTGCTCAGTGCCTGCTCTCAGGATGTGATGCTGCAGCTGCGCGATGCAATCCATCAGGAGTCGGTGCTTACGCTCTTGCCGCAGGTCCAGTGCCCAACCCTGGTGATCCATTCGCGGCACGACAATGTCCACCCGGTTTCCGAGGCACAGAAACTGGCCGCCGGAATTCCAAATGCCGAACTATTGGTGTTAGAGAGCGCAAACCATATTCCATTACCGGGCAACGCCGTTTGGGCCGAATTCGTCGACGCTCTGATCGGCTTTCTGGACGAATAGCGCGTCGCCCAATTCAAGTCTGGACATTTCAGGTTGCGCGCATCACCTTTTCGCCGATCACCCCGGATGATGAGGCCGCAATGTTCCAGTCTTTCGAAGTCACCGCCCGCCCGGAACAGGGGCCTCCGCGACTTGCCGCGCTGCGCGCCGAAATGGCGCGCGAAGGGCTGGACGGTTTCCTGATCCCCCGGGCGGATGCGCATCAGGGGGAATATGTGGCTCCGCGGGATGAGCGGCTGGCCTGGCTGACAGGTTTCACCGGATCAGCCGGATTTTGCGCCGCGCTGACCGATATCGCAGGCGTCTTCATAGATGGCCGCTACCGCACGCAGGTCAAAGCGCAGGTTGCCAAGGATTATACGCCCGTACCTTGGCCGGACATTGCTCTGGGCGCGTGGTTGAAGACGCATTTGCCCCAGGGCGGTAAAGTCGGTTTCGATCCCTGGCTGCATTCTGCCGGACAGATCGCGGCTGTTGAAAAGGACCTGAGCGGAAGCGGCGTCGAGCTGGTGCGCTATGAAAATCTGATCAATCGCATTTGGTCGGACCAGCCCGACCCTCCGATCAACCCTGTCAAAGCGCACCCAATTGAATTTGCCGGAGAAAGCGCTGAAAGCAAAATCTCGCGGCTGTCTGAAACTCTCAAACAAGCCGGACACAAGTCAGCGGTGATTACGCTGCCGGATTCGATCATGTGGCTGCTGAACATCCGCGGATCGGACATCGCCTATAACCCGGTCGCGCATGGTTTTGCCATTCTCGACGCCGACGGGACGGTTGATTTGTTCATGGCTGAGGAAAAACTGAAGGACCTGCCTCAACCGCTCGGGTCAACCGTGAATCTGCGCCCACCCGAGGGCTTCCTGGATGCCGTCGCAAAGCTGAGCGGCAGTGTTCAGGTCGACCTGGCCACCGTACCGCAGATTGTAGCGGACGCGTTGGGCGAGCGCATGGTCGATGACGGCGATCCCTGTGCGTTGCCCAAAGCGCGCAAAAACCCGGCCGAGATCGAAGGGACCGCGCAGGCGCATCTGCGCGATGCAGCGGCTGTTGTCGAACTGCTGAGCTGGCTGGATGCGCAGCCCCCGGGCAGTCTGACCGAAACGCAGGTTGTCACCCGGTTGGAGGAATGCCGCCGCCGCGATAACGCCTTGCAGGATATCTCGTTCGATACCATCGCAGGCACCGGACCAAACGGCGCGATCATGCATTACCGGGTGACCGACGAGACCGACAGCCGCCTGGAGAACGGTCAATTGCTGGTTCTGGACAGCGGCGGGCAATATCTTGACGGAACCACTGACATCACCCGCACCATCGCGATTGGAGAGGTCGGGGACGAGGAAAAAGCCTGTTTCACACGCGTTCTGAAAGGCATGATCGCGATGTCGATGCTGCGCTGGCCTGTTGGCCTGGCCGGGCGCGACATCGAATGTGTCGCGCGGTTGCCCCTTTGGCTTGCGGGTCAGGATTTCAACCACGGTGTCGGCCATGGGGTCGGAACCTATCTCAGTGTTCACGAAGGCCCTCAGCGCCTGTCCCGCGTCAGCCATGTGCCGTTGGAACCGGGTATGATCCTGTCAAACGAACCGGGCTATTATCGCGAGGGTGCGTTTGGCATCCGGCTGGAAAATCTGGTGGTGGTCGAGGACGCCCCTGCCCTGCCCGGCGGCGACGACGACCGCGCGATGCTGTGCTGGCGCACCCTAACTTATGTCCCGATTGATCGTCGGCTGATCGTGTTGGATATGCTGACGCCCGAAGAATGCGCCTGGCTGAACGCCTATCATCGCGACGTTGCGGAAAATATCCGCCCGAGGCTGGGCGAGGACGCGCAACTGTGGTTGGATGCCGCAACTGCGCCGGTCTGACGCCGGACTGTTACATATTTTGGGCAAAGAAATAGCCCTGACAAGACGAGGGAAGGAGCAGACATGACTGATCACATCACCATCCGCAAGGCACCGGGCAAATGGAGCGTTCGGTCCGGTGGCGCAATTCTGGGTGAGACGACGGGTGCCTTGGAACTGCTGGAAGGCGACAAGGCCCCGGTGATCTATTTCCCTCGCAGGGATATTGCCATGGCGTTTCTGGACCGCACTGACAAGATCACCCATTGCCCCGGTAAGGGCGACGCCGCGCATTTTTCGATCGTCAACAAATCTTCGGTGACCGAGAACGCAGTCTGGAGCTATGAAGACCCGATCCCGGCGGTCTCGGAGATCAAAGAGTACATGGCGTTTTATCCCACGGAGTCCATAAAGGTCGAGCAGCTCTGACCAGTAACTCTAACCGGTCGGTCAGGACATCCACGCTCAACCAAAGGAACGCATATGAAAGTCGGGCTGTTTTCGTCAGCTAAGAACGAAGGTCCCTTTTTGCTGGAATGGGTGGCCTATCATATGCTGGTCGGGTTCACGGATATTGTCATCTACAGCAACGATTCAACGGACGGGACAACGGAACTGCTGGATGCGCTTGATGAAAGCGGCGTTATCTCCCACGTTTTGCAGGATCTGAAGCCGGATCAGGCCCCTCAGAAGCAGGCTGCGGAGACGGCCTTTGATCACGCGGCGTTCAAAGATGCCGACTGGCTGATGTGGCTGGATACGGATGAGTTCCTTTATTGCCAGAATCCCGACAACAACGTGATCGAACTGATCCGAAAAATTGAACCGAGCTGCACGGGAATAACGGCCAATTGGCTGAATTTCGGTGACGGAGGCCATACGTCCTGGTCCGACGTTCCGGTCACGCAGAAATTCGTACGGCGCGGCAACCCGGACCACGTCAGCATGGTCCAGTTCAAGACCCTGTTCAAGAAGACCAACAAAATCCGGGGCTTCGGGTTACACCGCCCCTGGTTCATCTGGGGTTACCAACCCGAAGACGGGCTGTTTGTGAACGCCGAAGGTGAGGACATGAACGAGGGATTCTACCGTGCGGGAGGTCGACGGAAACACAGGTTGGGTGAATCTCCGCCCGAGTTGGTGGCCCATGATTGGGTCTCCGTCTGCCATTATGCGGTCAAGACGCGCGACAGCTTTGAAATCAAGAAGCAGCGCGGTCAAGGAACCAAGAAAATCGGGGCCGATAACCGATCCTCCAGATTTCGAGAGAGGTATTGGGACCTATTCAACCGAAACGAAGTTTATGACCCGCGAATGCTGGAACTTGCAGACAGGTTGCGGGAAAAAATGGACGAACTGCAGGCAATCCCTGTGATCGCCAAGGCTCATCAGGATTGCCTGCAACGATACCGTGAGAGCTTGGCGAACCTACCGACCGAAAAGGCAACCAGCGGGTCAAACCCCGAGTGAGGCCCGATTCACGTGTAGCGTGGTGGGCGCCGCGCTCAGCCGGTTTCCTCCAGCACTTTGCGGGCCACGCGAAAACACTCCAACGCCTGTGGCACGCCGCAATAGATGCCGATGACGTGGATAATGGCGCGGATTTCATCGCTGGTGACTCCGTTGTTGATTGCGCCCCGGCAATGGATCTCCCATTCGTGCATTTTTCCCAACGCACCGATCATCGACAGGTTCATCATTGACCGCGTTTTGGCGTCGATCACATCGTCACCCCAGCCAAAGCCCCAGCACCAGGCGGTCATCGCCTCTTGAAATGGGCGCGTGAAATCGTCGGCGGCGGCCAGGTTTTTTTCGACGTATGCCGCGCCCAGCGTCGCCTTGCGCTGCTCTAGTCCTTTCAAGAACAGGTCTTCGTCAAATGTGCTCATGTGCCGGTCCTTCCGAGTTGCTCGTCAACAGCCTCACGCATCCATTTTTGCAGATGCATAACGGGGTGTTCCGAATTTACCCCGCCCTTGGGATCAATCACCAACGGGCCGGGTCGATACCCGCGCGAATGTAGGCCGCGCTGCACGGATTCAACCAAGCGGATATCCTCTTCCACCGTGGTTGCGCGATCCTGCGCCGCCAATTGCCGTATCTTTGGATCATCCACGCCGCCGACTGAGTACCAGCCGCGCCAGACGACCACATGATCCGCATCCACCGCGCGCCAGTGATAGGTGTTCAGCACATTGCCCGGATAGACCTGAAACGAGAACATCGGCCAGAGGAACCAGCTGGAATATTCGTCGAAATGCTCAAAGCCCGACTGAATGTCGTAGGTCATGTTCTCAAGGCTCTGGCATTCGGTCGTGTGACGCAGGCACATGCCCTGAGGCTGGATGTCGTAGGTTTCCGGCCTGACCACACCATTCGCGAAAGTCGGGTGGTTGAGCGAGCAGTGGTAACATTCCGAGTAATTCTCGACCGACACCTTCCAGTTGCACAGTTCCGGTATCTCGACCCATTCCAGTGGCTTCAGATCGGCCCAGTTGGGCACCCATTCCTCAAGCTCGGCGCGGGCGCGAGGGAACCAATCGTCCATAGGTGCCGCGTCTGGGTCCAGATTGACGAACACAAAACCCAGAAACTCTTCGCTGCGGACTTCGTTCAGACAGACGGACGACTTGTCGAACCCTTCAACAGCCTTCAGGTTTGGCCCGGCGCGCAGCTCACCGGTCAGTTCATAGGTCCAGGCGTGGTAGGGGCAGACCACGACGCGCGTGGTGCCGGTCCCCTCGACCAACTGATGCGCACGGTGCTGACAGACATTGTAGAACACGCGGATCTCGTCATCGCGCCCTCGGATGGCAAACAGATCCTGCCCGGCGACTTCAAAAGCCACGTATGCACCCGGCTCGGCAAGTTCCGAGGCGTGGCAGCCGAACTGCCACGTGCGCGCCAGCAGGCCGTCTGTTTCCATGCGAAAGATGGCGGGATCAGTGTAATACCGGGCTGCGAGAGATTGAATGGGGGCTGTCACGAGTCCTCCGCGTGGTAAAGGCCAAGCTGATGGCGACGTTTGTGAAAGGTCTCGACCCGTTCGACGATCTCATCGCTGGCGACGGCGATCACGAAGGACAGCAGCGTTTCCAGCAGGGCAACTGTGCTGACCGAAGATGGGAAAAATTGTGGCGTGTCTGCTGAGATGACAAAGCCATGGTCAGCCGCGCGCAGGATCGGGCTGGCAGGGCTGTCAGAGAGGCCTACGACCTTCAACCCCTGCTCGCGCGCGACCTGCACGGCCTCGACCACCTCATTGCGATAAGGCTTGCAGGTCATGGCAATCAGTACGTCACGCTTGTCCGCCCATGCCAGATCATCGATCGGGTTTGATCCGGGGCGCGGGATCGCGTGGAACTGCACCATCCCGGTCGATGCCAGATAGACAAAGTTCCGCGCGTTCGAGTTGTTCACGCCCACGCCCAGCACGAACACATTGCGTGAGTTCCAGATGTCCTCAGCCGCTGCTTTCAACTGCTCGGACGAGATATTGGCAAAGGTTTCCTCGACATTGCGCAGGGCGTCCTGAACCATATCGGCATAAAGCCCGCCCATATTGCCGGACTTGCGAATGTCCTGAAGCCAGCGCGCGCGGTCGGGGAAATCAGCCTGACCGCGCCGGATTGCCTCGCGGAAGGGTACGCGGAAATCTTCATACCCTTCAAACCCCACCTGCCGCGCCATGCGGACGATGGTGTTGGGTTTCACATTCGCTGCTTCGGCGATTTCGCGCACGGTCGAAACCCCCACATCGCGCGGGTTTTCCAGCACATAGGTCGCGGCTTTGCGCGCCTCGGGCGTCAGCTCGGACAGTTCATCCGCCAGCCGTTCGAGAATCGTATTTGATACATTTGTCCCATTCATGATTGACGATGGTACTTTTGTTTGCTTACGCTGTCGAGACAAAATCGACTCAGAGGATTGATCCGATGGCATCTGATTTCCCGACCCACGCACGCGTGGTTATTGTGGGTGGCGGAGTGATGGGCGTGGGCCTTGCCTACCACCTTGGGCACGAAGGCTGGGGCGCAGACACTGTGCTGCTGGAAAAGGCCGAACTGACCAGCGGCAGCACATGGCACGCGGCGGGGCAGATCACCCATTCGACATCCAGCTTTGGTCTGGGCAAATGCGTCGATTACAATATCGGGCTCTATTCCGGTGCTTTAGAAGCCGAGACCGGGCAGGCCGTAACATGGCATGGCTGCGGCTCATTTCGGCTGGCCTATACCGAGGATGAGATGGACTGGCTGCGCCACACCCTGTCGGTGGGCCGCTCTCTGGGCTTCAACATAGACCTGGTCGGCCCGGATCGCGTGGCCGAGTTGCATCCGTTCTATAATCTGGATGGTGTGTTGGGCGCGTTGCACACGCCTGATGATGGTCATGTGGACCCAACCAATGTGACCATGGCAATGGCTGCAGGCGCCCGGCAGAAAGGCGTTCGCATCATCCGGCAGTGTCAGGCGACAAACATCACGCAGTCCGAAACCGGCGAATGGGTGGTCGAGACGCCAAATGGCACGATCACCTGCGAGCATGTGGTCAACGCGGGCGGCACCTATGCCCGGCAGATGGGCGAATGGTCGGGCCTGCAACTGCCGATGACGTCGATGACGCACCATTACTTCGTCACCGAACCAGTGCCTGAATTCGAGGCTCTGGACAAGGAACTGCCGGTGATCCGCGACGACAAGAAGGTGTCGGGCTATATCCGGATGGAACAAAAGCGCGGCCTGATCGGGATTTACGAGAAAGAAAACCCCAGTTCCGTCTGGCACGATCATTGCCCGTGGGATTACGAGAACTGGCTGTTCGATGCCGATTACGACCGGGTGATGCCGTGGCTCGAGGAAAGCCTGAACCGTATGCCGATCTTTGCGGAGCTGGGCATTCAGCGAGAGGTACACGGCGCGATCAGCCATCCGCCGGACGGCAACCCGCTGATCGGGCCTGCGCCGGGCGTGCGGAACTACTGGTGCTGCTGCGGTACGCAGATCGGGATCGGCTGGGGGCCGGGTCTGACGCGCGAACTGGCGCGTTGGATGGTGCATGGGGCCGCGGACATCTCGATGCGCGAATTTGATCCGCGCCGGTTTGGCAGCTATGCCACGAAGGACTGGCAGGTGATCAAGGCCGAGGAGGACTATTGCCTGCGTCACGAAATCCCCTTCCCGCATTTCAACCGGCTGGCAGGACGCCCCATCAAGCCGTCCCCATTACATGAATTGCTGAAATCCAAGGGTGCGGTGCATGAGGAAGTCTACGGCTTTGAACGCCCGCGCTGGTTCGCCCGCGATGGCGTGGCGCAGCAGGATCACTATTCCTTTCGCCGAACGCCAACCGACGACATGGTCGCGCACGAGGTCAAAGCGGTGCGCGAACGGGTTGGCATCATGGACGTCACAGCCTTCACCAAGGTCGAGGTCTCTGGCAAAGGTGCCTATGACCTGCTGGACCGTTTGACCGCGAACCGGATGCCGCAGAAGGATGGCTCGATTACGCTGACCCACATGTTGAACCGCAGGGGTCGGATCGAGTTGGAAACGACCATCGTGCGCATGGCGCAGGATCGATACTACCTCGTATGCGCCGCGTTTTTCGAACAGCGCCTTTTGGATCATCTGGCACAGCAGCGTAACGAAGAAGATGTCACGATCACCGCCCTTTCCGCCGATTGGTCGGCGCTGTCGCTGAACGGGCCGAGGTCGCGTGACGTCCTAGGCGCTTGCACCGATGCGGACCTCAGCAATGCCGGTTTCCGATGGCTCTCGGCCCAACAGATCAAGATCGCCGGGCATGATGTCTGGGCCTTCCGCATGTCCTATGCCGGTGAGCTTGGCTGGGAACTGCATATGCCCAACGCCGCTTGTGTGGACGTCTACAATGCACTCTGGACTGCAGGTGAGGCACATGGGATTGCCGATTACGGGAGCTTTGCCATGAATGCCATGCGGATGGAGAAAGGCTTTAAAGGGGCCGGAGAATTGACCAATGAGGTGACACTCGCCGAGGCCGACGTGCTGCGCTTTGCCAGAACCGACAAGGATTATCTGGGCAAGGACAAGACCCTGAACACCGACCTGCCGTGGGTCTGCGCCTATCTCGAAATCGAACCGGACGGAAAGGTCGACGGCCATGGCGGCGAGGCGGTGTTGTTCGAAGGTCGCGTTGTCGGCTCGACCGCGTCTGTCGCTTATGGCCACAGCGTCGGCAAAATCCTTGCATTCGCCTATATCAAACCCGAGGCTGCCGTTGCGGGGACCAAGCTGGAGGTCATCATCCACGGAACGCCGAGGGCCGCAAAGGTCCTGGCTGAACCGGCCTACGACCCCGAAAGCCGCCTGCCTCGAACCGACGCTGTCATGGAGCCTGCACAATGACATTACCCGAAACAATGAAGGCCATGGTTACGATGGGCCACGGCGATCTGGACCAGATGGTGTGGCATGAGGATTGGCCACGCCCGACCCCCGGACCGGATGAAGTCCTGATCCGCGTCAAAGCCTGTGGGTTGAACAACACTGATGTTAACACGCGGTCGGGCTGGTACTCGAAAACCGTCAGTGACGCGACAACCGGTGGCGCGTTCGAAACCGTGGGTCAGGATGATCCCACCTGGGGCGGCGCGCCTTTGGTTTTCCCGCGCATTCAGGGCGCCGATGTCTGCGGCGAAATCGTCGGCGTCGGGCAGAATGTCGATGCCTCTCGTGTCGGTGAACGGGTGATCACCGAAGGCTGGCTGCGCGACGCCGATGACCCGCTAAATAAGGACAAGACGGGCTATTTCGGTTCGGAACGCGATGGCGGGTTTGCGGAATTCACCACGACCCCCGCGCGCAACGCAATTGCCGTCAACTCGCCACTGTCGGATGCCGAGCTTGCGACTTTCTCCTGTTCGTACTCCACGGCTGAGGGCATGCTGACACGTGCGCGTGTAGCTGCCGCCGACACGGTGCTGGTCCCAGGTGCCTCCGGCGGTGTTGGCGGGGCTTTGGTGCAATTGGCGAAACGCCGTGGTGCGCGCGTTATTGCGATGGCATCGGAAGCCAAACACGACGATGTGGCCAAACTGAGCCCGGACCGGATCATCCCCCGCGCCCCGAAAGACCTGCGTCAGTTGCTGGCTGACGAAAAGGTAACCGTTGTCGCCGATGTGGTCGGCGGGCCGGCCTGGGGCGATCTGATCGACGTCCTTGAACGCGGTGGGCGCTATACCTGTTCAGGCGCGATTGCGGGACCTATGGTCGAGTTTGATCTGCGCACGTTTTACCTGCGCGATCTGACCTTCACCGGCTCTACCGTCATAGATCCGGAAGTTATGCGAAACCTTGTGAAATACATCGAAGCGGGGGAAATACAGCCTGTGCTGGCGGCGACATACCCGCTGGACCAGCTGCGCGAGGCGCAGGCCGCATTCATTGCCAAGCAACACACGGGCAATATCGTGGTGATCCCATGACGCTGGATGATGTTCTGGAAGCCGCTCGTCAATTGCATTCCGCGCATCCGGATCTGGCGGCTTTCGCGGACTGGCCCACGGATCTGTCGCATGGCGGGCTGGACCCGGAACCGATTCCGGCCGTGGACCAGATCCGCAATCTGGCACTCCTCGGGTCACGGTTGACGCAAGATATGGTTTCCGCGGTGACCAGCACGGCCGAACTGGCCCAATGGAAAACAACCTATACCGAAGAGGAGGTCGGCGCGGATTTCCTGTCTCGGTATGGGTATTACGAACTTCTTGGCCCGACCGGCCACTTCCATTCGAACCAGTTGCGCGGCTATATCGCCTATTGGGGCGCGGGGCTAAGTTATGACTGGCACAGCCATCAGGCAGAGGAGTTGTATCTGACCCTTGCCGGCAGCGCGCTGTTCAAAACCGATGGGCAAGAGGTATTCGTTGGCGCCGAGGAAACGCGCCATCACGAAAGCTGGCAAAGCCACGCGATGGTGACCGGTGACCAACCCATCCTGACCTTTGTGTTATGGCGCGGAGAAGGCATGGATGATCTACCCAGAATGGACGCCGCATGAAGATCACGCGCATCCGCATCTTCCAGACCGGCCTGCCCTATGTCGGCGGCGCATATGTTTGGGGGGCCGGAAACGCAATTGAAACCGCGACCGCCTCGGTTGTCGTGATCGATACGGATGCGGGTCTTCAGGGATGTGGCGAATTCACGCCCTGTGGCGAAAACTACATGGTTGCGCATTCGCAGGGGGTACCTGCAATGGCCCGGCTTGTTGCCCCGTCGCTGTTGGGTGAGGACCCCCGGCAAGTTGCGCGGATCGAGCAGATTTTGGACCATCTTGTGCAGGGGCATGGATACGCCAAGGCACCATTCGACGCTGCCTGTTGGGACATTCTCGGCCAAGCCTGCGATCAACCGGTTTGGATGTTGCTTGGTGGCCAACTGACGGACGGGGCCCCGATGTATCGGGTCGCGCCGCAAAAATCGACAGATGAAACCATCGCCGAAATGAACACCTACAGGGATCAGGGCTATCGCCAGTTCCAGATCAAGGTTGGCGGAGACTGGGCCAGCGATATCGACCGCATTCGCGATACCGTGCCGCTGCTGAATCCCGAAGAAAAGGCAATGGCCGACGCCAACCAGGGCTGGCGCGTAGATAACGCGATCCGAGTGGCACGGGCGACGCGCGATCTGGACTTCATTCTGGAACAGCCCTGCCGCACTTATGAGGAATGCCAGCAGGTGCGCCGCGTGGCCGAGCAGCCGATGAAGTTGGACGAGTGCGTGACGGGTATGCACATGGCACAAAGGATCGTCGCGGATCGCGGTGCCGAGATTTGCTGTCTGAAAATCTCGAACCTGGGCGGCATCAGCAAGGCCAGGCGTGTACGCGACTTTCTGGTCGAAAACCGGATTCCGGTCGTCAGCGAAGACACCTGGGGCGGCGAGATCACCAGTTCTGTGGTCGCTCACTTTGCCGCCTCGACCCCGTCGGAGTATTTGCAGAACACGACCGATCTGATGAACTATAACGCCCGGTCGACAGGCACCGGCGGGCCCGTTGCGCGAGATGGCAAACTCTTTGCGCCTGACGTTCCCGGGTTGGGGGTCAAACCGGATTTCGCCAGCCTCGGCGCCCCTGTTTTGGAGTATGCGCAGTGAAGATCAAACGCCTGACTCTGTGGTCGGTGGACCTGACCAGCCTGGAAACCTACTACATGGCCGAGGGTAAGACCTGCGACACCGTCGAATCCCATGTGCTGTGCCTTGAAACCGATACCGGATTTGTTGGATGGGGCGAGGTCTGCCCGATCCCGCGCTATCTGCCTGCCTTCGCCAAGGGCGTGCCCAGCGCGGTACGCGAGATGGCCGAAGGGTTGCTGGGTGCAAGCCCGCTGGGGGTCGATGCGCTCATGCGGTCGCTGGATGCGCTGCTGCCCGGGCATGCCTATGCCAAGTCGGTCGTCGATATGGCGCTGTGGGACCTGTTCGGGCGCGCGACTGACCTGCCGCTCTATGCTTTGCTAGGGGGGCGCACGCAGCAGGACATGCCCGTCTATCATTCGATCACCTGCATCGCGCCGGACGAGATGGCGCGGATCGCCGCCACGGCTTACCAAAGCGGTGTGCGGCAGTTCCAGGTCAAGCTGGGCACCGACGGCGATTGGCAGGCGGATGCCGAGCGTTTGGCGAAAGTGCGCGAAGCTGTCGGCCCCGGCCCCTTGGTCTACGGCGACTGGAACTGCGGTGCGTCGCGCCTGCACGCCACACGCACCGGGCGCGCCGTGGCGCATCTGGACATCATGCTGGAACAGCCCTGCAAGACGCTGGAAGACTGCGCCGCAGTTCGCCAAGCCACCGGCCTGCCGATGAAGATAGACGAAAACGCGCATGACATGGCCTCGCTGATGCGCGCGCATGAGTTGGGCTGTCTGGACGCGGTCGCGCTGAAGCTTTCCAAGTTTGGTGGCCTGTCGGCGATGCGTCGCGCCCGGGATCTGACGGTTCAACTGGGCGCTGAAATCTGTGCCGAATGCACCTGGGGCTCGGATATCGTCACTGCGGCGTCGCTGCATTTTGCCGCCTCGACCCCGCGAGGATCCTTGCTGAACACCTGTGATTTGTCCTCTTATGTGTCACCCCGCCTCTGCCCCGATGCGCCGAACCGTGAAAATGGCCGGATTGCGCCGCCTGAAGGGCCGGGGTTGGGTGTGACCCCAGACCCGGATATCCTTGGTTCCCCGATTTTGGAGATCGTGTGAGATGCTGAAAATCAATACCCAGTCCGAATGGATCGCCCGCGCACAAAAGGTTCTTCCCGCCGGAGGGTTCGGCAACTTCGACCCCGGTATCATCATTGCACGCGGCGAAGGCAGCCGCGTCTGGGACGAGGACGGGAATGAGTATATCGACTATCTGATCGGGTCGGGGCCGATGCTGCTGGGTCACGGCCACCCCGAGGTGATGGAGGCCGTGCTTGAACAGCTGCCCAAGGGCATGACCTTTTTTGCCAATAACAGCAAAGGTATCGAACTGGCCGAAGCCATCATCGAGGCCGTCCCGTGTTGTGAACAGGTGCGCTTCGTCGCTTCGGGTGGTGAGGCCGATATGTACGCGATCCGGCTGGCGCGCGCCTATACCGGGCGCGACAAGATCCTGAAGTTCGAAGGCGGGTATCACGGCATGTGCGCCGAAGCGCAGATGAGCCTTGCGCCTGCCAAACGGGTCAACTTCCCCCAGGCCGTGCCTGACAGCGCCGGAATCCCGCAGGGCGTTGCCGATCAGATGCTGATCGCACCCTATAACGATCTCGAGGCGGTTGCCGCCCTGCTTGCGGAAAACAAGGATGTGGCAGCGATCATCGTTGAACCCTTGCAACGGATCATCCCCCCTGAACCGGGCTATCTTCAGGGCCTGCGAGACCTTTGCGACCAGCACGGTGTTTTGCTGATCTTCGACGAAATCGTTACCGGATTCCGTTTGGCCTATGGCGGTGCGCAGGAACGCTATGGTGTGACACCGGACATCTGTACGCTGGGCAAGATCATCGGCGGAGGGTTCCCGCTCGCGGCCCTGGGCGCAAGCGCCGAGATCATGAAACATTTCGACAAGGATCAGGTCGGGGCCGACCATTGGCTGATGCAACTCGGCACCCTGTCCGGCAATCCCATCGCCGCTGCGGCCGGTCTGAAAACCATGGAGGTGCTGGCGCGCGACGGTACCTATGACCGTCTGCGATCGATTGGCCGCGCGTTACAGGACATGCAATCCAAGGCGCTGGACGAAGCAGGAATTGCGCACCGGATTTGCGGTGACGAAACGCTGTTCGATATCTATTTCACCCAGCAGCCTTGCCGCGACTATCGCAGCGCCATCCATGACGATCCCGCCCGGTCTGCGCGGTACAACGATGTTCTGCGGTCGAATGGGGTATTCAAGTCACCGGGCAAACTCTATCCCTCGCTTGCGATCACCGAGGCAGATCTTGCGCAGACGCGGTCTGCGGTCCAGCTTGCTGTAGAGGCATTGCGCGACACCTAGAGAAAGTCACGCTTACTGTTCGTCCTGAAGGATCAGCCGCGGGGCGTCGCGGACGACCTCGACGACGCGTTCGTCCGACCCCTTGGTCAGACGAACGGTCAGACGCCGGGCCATCTCGAACCGGTCAAAATAGGGAAACTCCATGACAGACGCAGCACTGATATCCTCGCACTGAACCACATAGTCGGCGTGGAACTCGGTGTGGGACTCTTCGGCTGCATCAGTCTGCTGCTGAAAGCCGTCACCGACCAAAGCGACATTGGCCGACACCGCGGCGCAGCCCGCCTCGGGCGGCAGCACAAACAGCTCAAGCGGTTTGGACAAGTCCGAAACAGCCGCCGCCACGCGCGCGCGATCAGCTTCGGTATCTGCGGCTTCTTCGAACCCCACGACATCCGCGCCGGGCACCTGCAACATCAGCGTGAACGCGGTTTCAGACATGTCGATGGATAAGCGCCCCGTTCCATGAGTATGCGCACCCGCTGACAGGGCCTGCTGCGCCATCACGGCGGATGGCAGGATACACAAGGCAATCACGGCACTCTTCATATACGCACCAATACTCGAACACATCTTGGTTAAGTCTAGTGCATTTGAGAATCCACGCAATGCGGAACCCTGCGCAGTTAGCCCCCTATATATGGGGGAGCAATTACCCGACAATAAAACTCAGGTTGACTTAACTGACAAATTCACTCAGATAACGGCATGCCCGTGCCCGCGCTGCCGCAGGCACGATTCCGGTTCCAACAGGAAAGATTAAAACTCATGACCAGATTTTTTGCAGCGACCAGCGCACTCACCCTGTGCATCGCCAGTGCCGCCGTCGCCGACGCCCCGTCCAAGGCCGATGTCATCGCAAACTATGCCAATATTGCCGAAGCCAAATATGATGACAGCCTGATTGCGGCGAAAACCCTGCAAGCAGCCGTCAACGCGCTGATCGATAACCCGTCAGACGCGACGCTCAACGCAGCCCGTGCAGCTTGGATCGCGGCGCGTGTGCCCTATCAACAGACCGAAGTATATCGCTTTGGCAACGCCATCGTCGACGATTGGGAAGGCAAAGTGAACGCGTGGCCGCTGGATGAAGGTCTGATCGACTATGTCGACGCCTCATACGGCGGGCCCAGCGATGAAAACGAATTTGCCGTTCTGAACGTGATCGCCAACCCCAGCTTTGACCTGTCGGGCGAAACCATTGACGCCATCGAAATCACTCCTGAGCTGCTGGCCGAAACTCTGCACGAGGCGGACGGGATCGAGGCCAATGTCGCCACCGGGTATCACGCGATCGAATTCCTTCTATGGGGTCAGGATCTGAACGGCCATGGTGCGGGCGCGGGCAATCGTCCGTGGACCGATTATGCGCAAGGGGACGACTGCACTGGCGGCAACTGCGACCGTCGCGCCCAGTACCTGAGCGCCGCGACCGATCTGTTGGTCAGCGATCTGGAGTGGATGGCAGACCAGTGGCAGGAAGGCGGTGAAGCACGCGCGGCACTGTCCGAAAACGAAGCCGCAGGCATCAGTGCCATGCTGACCGGCATGGGTTCGCTGTCCTATGGCGAGCAGGCCGGAGAACGCATGCGCCTGGGTCTGATGCTGAACGACCCCGAGGAAGAGCATGATTGCTTTGCCGACAACACCCATAACAGCCATTACTACGATGGTCTGGGCATTCAGAACGTTTATCTGGGCAGCTATACCCGCATCGACGGCACGCCAGTTTCGGGCGCATCGCTGTCTGATCTGGTGATCGCGGCAGACCCGACTCTGGATACCGAAATGAAGGCTAAGCTGGCCACCACCATGCAGGCTCTGGGTCGTCTTAAGTCGACCGCCGAAGCAGGCTTTGCCTATGACCAGATGCTGGAACGCGGCAATGCTGGCGGCGAAGCGCTGATCATGGGTGGCGTCGACGGTCTGGTTGACCAGACCAAGACGATCGAGCGGATCGTGACCACGCTGGAACTGGACCAGATCGAGTTCGAAGGCTCGGACAGCCTGGATAACCCCAACGCGGTATTCCACTAATTGGCCTAGGTGAAAGCGCTGGTTCCGGCGCTTTCGCCACCCTCCAACGCCGAATTATGTCTTCGCGCTGGACCCCAAACCAATAACCTACTATTTACGTAAGAAATATCAGAGCAGACTGAGTCGTCATGATCGTATGCCACTGCACCAATATCTCAGACCACGACATTCGCGCCGCAATCGACTGGATGCGGACTGCGGATCCGCAGACGATTATTACTCCGGGTAAGATCTACCATGCCCTTGGAAAATCAGCAGATTGTGGTAGCTGCATGCCACTGTTTCTAGACACGATGCGATCAGACGATAATCTTGAAGTCCCCATGCAGCTTCGGGCCCTACGCGCCGGAGCAACACAGGAGAATGCTGATGAAGGGCGATCCCAAAGTAATCGAATATCTCAACAAATCACTGCGGCATGAGCTGACAGCGGTTAGCCAGTACTGGTTGCACTACCGGCTGCAAGAGGATTGGGGCCTTGGCCATATGGCCAAGAAAAGCCGCGAGGAATCCATCGAAGAGATGGAGCATGCGGACAAACTGATCGAACGCATTATTTTCCTTGAGGGTCACCCAAACCTTCAGAAGCTTGACCCGTTGCGGATCGGCCAAACGCCGAAGGAAACACTCGAATGTGATCTGGCGGCCGAGATTGATGCCCGGGCCTTGTACAAGGAAGCACGGGAATACTGCCGCGAGGCAGGCGACTATGTCTCGATGGGGCTGTTCGAGAAATTGATGTCGGATGAAGAAAGCCATATCGATTTCCTAGAAACGCAGCTTGATCTGTATGAAAGGATTGGCGAAGCCAACTATGCCCAGCTCAACGCCTCGAAAATGGACGCCGAAGACTAGCGTTCACTTGCTTGCGGTGACCGCCCTTGCGGCCACCCCGTCCCTTGCGCATCAGCTTGCGGACCCGCACCTGAATACCCTTTCCCGTACCGACGAAGAACGCACCCGGATCGAGGCAGCAACCGCCGCACCTGATGATTTCTCGGTTGCGCAGAAATTCGAACAGCTTAGCGCCGGGGCCGCGACTGTGCGCGTGCGCAACGACGCGGATGCGTTTTCGCAACCGTCGGCCAATATCAGTTTTGAACAGGAATTGGACTTCCGGGTCGGCAACGGGTTGTTCAAGAAGATCTGGGTCTCTTCTCCGTCCTCGACCCTGGCCTCTGACGGGTTGGGCCCGTTGTATAACGCCCGATCCTGCCAGCGCTGCCATATCAAGGACGGACGTGGGCATACGCCGAACGGGCCGGACGACAACGCAATTTCGATGTTCCTGCGCGTCTCGGTTCCCGGCCTGCCAGACGATGCCCCGAGCGAAATCGCCGACTACATCGCGACCCGGCCTGAGCCAAACTATGGCAGCCAGATGCAGGATTTTGCGCTGGCAGGTCACCCAGCCGAATATCGTCTGGACATCAGCTATCAGGAAGTCCCGGTTGCGCTGTCGGGTGGAGAAACCGTGTCTCTCAGGCAGCCGACCTATGCCGCGACAGAGCTCGGGTATGGTCCGCTGCACCCCGACGCGATGCTGAGCCCACGCGTCGCGCCGCAAATGATTGGCCTTGGGCTGCTGGAATCGATCCCGGTCGACGACCTGCTGGCGCGGGCCGATCCGGATGATCTGGATGGCGACGGCATCTCGGGCCGGGCCAATATCGTCTGGTCGACCGAGTTCGATCAACCCATGATGGGGCGCTTCGGCCACAAGGCCGGGATGCCGACGGTGATGGAACAATCGGCTGCCGCTTTTGCGGGCGATATAGGCATATCGAACCCCTATTTCCCCGACCCGCACGGTGACTGCACCAAGGCTCAGTCCAACTGTGTTGACGCGCCGCATGGCGACAACGACGTGCGCGGCTTCGAGATTGATCAGACCGGTATGGAGCTTGTCGCCTTCTACAGCCGCAATCTGGGCGTCCCGGCCCGGCGCGACGTGGACGACCCGCAGGTTCTGCGCGGGAAAGAAGTGTTTCACTCCACGGGCTGCGCCTCTTGCCACACCCCGGCCCATGTCACGCACCGGATGCCCGACCGGCCCGAGCACAGTTTTCAGCTGATTTGGCCTTACACCGACTTGCTGCTGCATGACATGGGCGAAGGCCTTGCAGACAACCGCCCCGAAGCCCGCGCGACAGGCCGCGAATGGCGCACGCCTCCTTTGTGGGGAATTGGCCTGACTGAACGAGTCTCGGGCCATACTCAATTTTTGCACGACGGTCGCGCCCGTTCACTGCTTGAAGCCATTCTTTGGCACGGGGGCGAAGCACAAACTGCCCGGGATGCCGTTGTTGCCCTGCCAAAAGCCGACCGCGATGCCCTTGTTCGATTTCTGGAGAGCCTCTGAGCTATGCGTTATCTGAGTTTTGTTGCGGCATTGGCGCCGCCTCTTGTCGCCTTTGCCCAGGATCGCGCACCGATCCTGATTGATATCACCCAATCCCATATCCTGCCCGGCTATGCGCGCCTGGTTGAAAATACTCAGGTACTCAACGAAACGGCACGTGCGGAATGCACACCGGGCTCCGAGGCCTTGCGCGCCGCCTATGGGGACGCGTTCGACGATTGGATTTCGGTCAGCCACCTGCGGTTTGGCCCGTCCGAGGTCGATGACCGCGCCTTTTCGCTTGCCTTCTGGCCCGACACCAAAGGTTTTACGCCAAAGGCGCTTTCCAATCTGATCGCGGATGAAGATGCCGCCGTTCGGAACCCAAGCGCCTTTGCTGAAACCTCGGTCGCGGGCCGAGGTTTCTTTGCGCTGGAGCAAATGCTCTACGATCCCACGTTTGGCGATCAAGGCAGCGCCGAATACCGCTGTGCCCTGATCCGGGCCATCGCGGCGGATATTGACGTGAACGCCCGAGCCATCGGCGCGGATTGGCAGACCTACGCGCAGCACCTGACGCAACCGGGCGGCGACAGCCCCTATCGCTCGACGGATGAGGCGATGCAGGAGCTGTTCAAAGCACTATCGACGGGGCTGGAGTTCACCGCCGACACACGGATCGGTCGCCCGTTGGGCAGTTTCGACCGGCCGCGCCCCAAGCGGGCTGAAGCCCGCCGATCGGCCCGGTCATTGCGCCATGTCGAGCTATCCCTGATTGCGCTGCGCGAACTGGCCCTGGGGCTGTCCGTTGACCACCCCGAGATCCAGGGGGATTTCGAAGCTGCCTTTGATCGCGCCTCTAAACGGGCGCAGAGCTTGGATGATCCGGATTTCTCGGGCGTCTCTACCCCTCAGGGGCGGATTCGGGTCGAGGCTTTGCAACAGTCCACTTCGGACATTCGCCAGATTGCCACGACCCGGCTGGGTCCCGCTTTGGGGATCGGTGCAGGTTTCAATTCGCTGGATGGGGACTAGCGCGATGACCAGTCGTCGCCAGTTCCTGACCTGCCTTGCTGCGGCCAGTCTGAGCCCCGTTTCCGGATGGTCGGCGGTCGGTGCGCCGGATTTTCTGGCAGCGGCTCTTTTTCCGGACGGCTCATACCGGATGGTGGGCCTGACTGCAGCGGGTCAGATCACGTTTGCGCGGCCGTTGCCCGGCAGAGGTCACGCTGCCGCTGCGCATCCACATCACGCCCAAGCGGTCGCCTTTGCCCGCCGTCCCGGCACTTTTGCCCTGATCATCGACTGTGCGACCGGTGCCGAAATCGCGCGCCTCGAGGCACCACAAGGGCACCATTTTTATGGTCACGGAAGCTTCTCGGCCGATGGCACTCTGTTGTTTACAACAGAAAACCGCTTCGAGCGCGGCCAAGGGATGATCGGCATCTGGGACGTGGCCAAGGGGTATGCGCGGCTCGGGGAATTCTCTTCGGGCGGGATTGGTCCGCACGATTTGCTGTTGATGCCCGACGGTGCGTCGCTGGCGATTGCAAATGGCGGGATCGAAACTCACCCGGACTCTGGCCGATCCAAGTTGAACCTGCCGACCATGCGCCCCAACCTGATCTATTGCGACTTGACCGGGTCGGTGCTGGAACAGGTGGAGCTGTCTGGCCGATTGCACAAGAACTCCATCCGCCATCTGGCGGTGCGCAAGGACGGGTTGATCGCCTTTGCGATGCAGTGGCAAGGCAGCACGTCGCAACATCCGCCACTGCTAGGCCTGCACCGCCGTGGCAGCGTACCTGTTCTGCTGGCAGCGGGCAAGAAGGATCAGAGCATCCTTCAGGGCTATGCCGGAAGCGTCGCCTTTTCGCCGGACGGGCAGGCGGTCGCGATAACCTGCCCGCGCGGCAATGCCCTGCACAGGTTTGATGTCCAAAGCGGCGCATTCAAGGGTGCATTTGATCTGGAAGACGTCTGCGGGCTAGCGACCGGCCCGGCAGGGCTGGTTTATACCACTGGAACTGGTCAGGTCGGGCAACTGAGCGAGGCGCAAGCCAAGGTGACAGCCCTGACAGAATGCAAATGGGACAATCATCTGGTCCGGATAAACGCCAGTGGATAACAATCTATCTCGGGGACATCTGCCTGACCTGAAGTTTCTGAGCCTTGGCTGGCCTCAGGCCGGGGTCGCCGTTGCCCTGCGTTTTCGCAGCAAAGGCCGCCCGGCTATCATCAGAAACAGTGCAGACAGAACAATCCCAAGCACTGACGGAAGATACAGCAAGGACCAAAGCTTTGGATCCGCGATCACGACGGGCGAGATCATTCCGCGAAACCCTTCGAGTAACACCAGCAACGTGAAGGCGACAAATATCTGCGGCCAGAGGCCAAAGCGCGAGAAACTGCCCAGCATCAGGGCAGAATACCCGACAAGCGCCACCGCGATATTGATGGCTATCCAGGAAAACCGCTGATGCAGCTCGTCGACCAGTTCGCCCTCGGTATGTCTTTCCTCTTTGGTCACCTTGTCACGATTACTCAACAGTTCGGATGTCGGGATCGCCTCGAGGCTGCGTCGCCCCATCTTGGTGTCGTCGGTCATGTTCGAGATGTCATAAGTCGCGTCCTGAAACAAGGTTGACGACATCCGGTTACCGTTCCGATCCAATCGCAGCGCAATCCCGTCCACCATGACCAGATTGACGCCGCTACCAGAGTTCACCAGGTACGCTGTGGCGCTGGAGTAGCTGGCCGGGTTCTCATTGTCGCGCCCGTCGGAAACAAAGACCTCGTGCAGCGTGCCGTCCAGATCCACCCGCCCGATATAGACGGTCACGCCGGGCGTGGGATGCATAAATTCGCCTTCGTTCAACAACTGTGCGGTGACGTCGCCCGCGACCTCGGCTTGTCGCCGCTCAAGCTGATCCAGCGAGGCAGGGCGCAGGAAAACGCTGATAACCGCCATCATAAGACCGGCGCAAAGGCCAAAGGCAAAAACCGCGCGCCCAAGCCGCCAAGGGCTGGATCCCGTCGCCAACATCACTGTCAGTTCACTTTCGCGGCTCAACCGGTTGGTTGCGTAAACCGCCGCTGCAAACACGGCCATTGGCATCACCGTGCGGATCAGCGTCGGCAGGGTCAGGGCCGTGAACTCCAGAAACACCAGCGCCGACTGACCGCCGCTGATCACCCGATCAAACAGGCTGACGGAACGAGTGATCCAGAAAACGCCAACCAGGACAAGCGTGAAGAAACCGAACAGGATCAGCAGTTGCCGCAGGAAATACCCATCGAATCGCGACATGTGACCTCTTTTCCGGCGGCTTGTGACGTGCGGCGACTTTAGGCCATTCAAAAGGCGGGGGAAACCGCGAATAGCACGGAAGCTGTCGTGTAACGCGCGTCAGGCATTGCCGCAGTGACACTCGGCAACCAACGCGCTTGATCTTCGCTTTTGTTGAAAAGGTAGGCGCACTAGGGCAGCGCGGACAAGGCGCTTGAGTTTCAGCGCGACAGGCTTGCTCAGGCGCCCGAAATCAACACGCTTGCGGCACCAATGAATCCGGCCACCGCGACAGAGCTTGCCGCCAATATGACTACGATTTCAAAAATGCTGAGTTTCATCTTGATCCCCGCTCGATTGGTTCGAACGGCATAGAACAACTTCTTTGCGCCGCAAACCGGGGTATTGCTTACGTAGCGGAAACTTGCTGCGAGGATGGCGTGTATTCGCGCAAATACTGCATTGCAGAACTCATGACCGCCTGCCCGTGCGAATTTGATGCTTGACCTGTTGCAGGTCTGCACTCCCATGGCACATCACCGACCTCGACGGGGTTACTTTCCCCCGCGACCTCGGCCCCGAGCCAGCCCCTGCCGTGAGTCTCGCAGGCCGCGCAGCATTTTCGGGGAATCAGCAGCGACGACCCCTGTTTCGCGTCAAACCTATGCCTAGTGGAGCCGGCTTAGATGTCTTCCAAAATGTGAGCGCCGCGCCAAAGGACAACATGACCTAGTTTTCGAACACCTTCGATGCCGAATTCTTGGACGAGATTGCCCTGACAATTCCGCCATGGCGTCCTGCAACCAGAACCCATTCAACGCTCTCTCGATCACCGCTTATGCTTTCTTCTCGGCCGGGGGTGCGGATGTCTCGGCCAGCAGCTTTGCCATCCACATAAAGTTACGCAGCCAATTGCTCTTGCTTGCGCCGACCGATTTGTGGTGCCTCACCAAAAGCTGCACATAACTCATTCGCTGCAAAGCGCTGTGTAACTGGCCAAACCTTTTTTGGAAGACTGGCAGGGGCAGCAGGGTTCGAACCCGCGACCTACGGTTTTGGAGACCGTCGCTCTACCAACTGAGCTATACCCCTGTGGTGCGCCCTCAGATATGCCAGCCGCGCAGCGGACTCAAGAGGCTTTTTTCAGAATCGGTCGCGCGGCGCAAAAGGACAAAACCATTGCGCCCGACGTCAGGTTCAGTAAGACATGCCTCGCCCGGTACAAAGGACAAAGCAGTGAGCCTCCGCAAGAAAATCGCCGACAGCGAAGCCGTTCTGAACTGGGTTGCCCGCCGCATCGCGTCCTATATTCGAATGGTGAATCGCAACACGCGTTGGCAGCGGATCGGGTATGAAGAGTTGGACCGGCTGGTCGAACAGGGCGAGCCAATCATTGTCGTCCTGTGGCATCAGCGCCTGGCGCAATCGCCGTATTTCTTTCCGTTGGAAAAGGGGCGTATCTGTTCGATTACCTCTTCGGCGCGCGCTGGCAGCATGGTGGGACGGGTACAACGCCTGTTTGGGATGGACACGATCGCCATGGCCAGCAAAAAGCGCCACGTGGCGCTGTCGCGCGAAGTGCTGGGCAAGATGAAGCAGGGGATATCGATCGGCATCGCCGCCGACGGACCGCGCGGGCCTGAGCGTGTGCTCTCGACGGTACCGCTGGTCTGGGCCCGTGCCTCGGGCAAGCGCGTGTTCGGGATTACCTTTTCCGCCCGCCATGGCCGCGAAGCCGGGACTTGGGATCGCCTGTTGATGCCACGCCCCTGGCGAAACCAAGGCGTCTTTCTATGCCGCGAATGGACCGAAACAGTTCCGCGTAAGGCCAGCGAGGACCAGACCGAAAGCCTGCGGCTTAGCCTTGAACAGCATATGAATGAAATCACGGCTGAGGCAGACGAGATGGTCGGGCGCGCGCCCTGGAAGCCCAAGAGCTAAACCTGGGCAAAACGAAAAGCCCCGCCATCGAAAAACGGCAGGGCCTAGGTTTTAAGTTCCGAGCCGGGCGTCAGTCTGCACCAAAGGACCCGATGTGGCTAACTCCACCCGCACCAGCCGCCTGAAATGTCCCGCCAACTTCTTCGGCATTCGGCCCGTAGAATCTGCCGTCTGCGGTGCCGCTGGTCCCGGTGCCAGCGATGTTGGCGCGGAAGGTATTTCCAGAAACATCGCCAGATCCTGAAAAGTCCAGGTTGGCCGCGTTTACGTTGGTGCCATCGGACAGCCGGGAAGCCACGGTGCCCGAGCTGGTGATTGTTGCGGTGCGGAAATTGGTTGTAACGTCGACTTCGGACGCGGTCAGATAACCATTCCCATCAGCAAGAATTGCAACGCCTGTGCTAACGCCTTCATAGCTTGCGTTCCGACCGGTCGGGATGTCGCTGGAACTCGTGCGATACCCGTAGGACCCGGCACCAGCAACTGCGACCGCCCGGTTGCGGTCTTCAAGCCAGATACCAAAAGTCTGGTGTTCAAACCGCGTTCTCGATGGATCGACCAATACCGCAGCATCGTTCAAATCCGGGGACTCGAACGCTAAAAGGACACCGCTGGAACTGCGAGTCAGTGAATCGCCTGAAGTTGAATCCAACGAAACACCCGATCCCGGCGCTCTGAAACGGGTTGCTACGATATCGCCGTCTTCGGTTGTCATTCTAAGAGTTGACGATTGCCGACTGGAAATGTTGGTCACGGTAGCACCGGTCACTTCGGCGGTGACTGCCTGCCCATCCAATTCGAGCGTTCCGTTTCGTGGCAAAGTGATCTCGCCAGTGGCGTTACTGCCGCCTCCCGAGGAGCCTCCGCTGCTGCTTGAACTACACGCACTTAATGAAAATCCAGTTATCAATGTAACGGCTAAAAGACTTATTTTCGTCGACATATCCCCTCCGACTGGTTTGAAATTCCAAGCCAAATTAATATTTGGCAAAGCGCGCACAAGTTAATTCCGAAATACAATCTGAGCGTGTCCGATCTGCCACATTGAACGCACTGCACAGCAGCGCTCTGTTCAATCCCAGAAACTCCACCTAAGAACGGCATTCATTGACCTGTTAAGCTTGGTGTACCCGCATTGTTTCGAATTCTGCTTCTGATTGCCTGCCTAATGGCGGCCTCCACATTTGGTCACAATGCATCGGCCCAAACCGAAATTGTCGCCAATCCCGAAACATCCGAACAGAGAATCGAGACCGTCTTTCTAAGCGGTTTGCGGGACATGCAGCTTGGGAACACGGATGCCGCGATCGAAAAGTTTTCGTCAATCCTTGCAGCAAACCCCAACCTTGTCCGCGTCCGGCTAGAACTTGGCCTTGCCTACTATCGCGCGCGACAATGGAACCGCGCGCGGAACGAGTTTTTCACCGCCCTGTCCGGTGATTTGCCTGATCCTGTTCGCGCCAAGGTTCTTGGTCTGATCCGCGATATCGACGCCCGTCGCGGGTTCGAATGGGATCTCAGCATCGGACTGACCGACGTAGGCGACCAAAGGGACTATGACACGGATGAGATTATTCTTGATTTCTCGGGCCTTAACCTGCCGTTTGTGTTGAACCGCGAGAAATCGAATGAGCTTGGCGTGCGCGTCACAGGATCTGCCAATTTTCGCAAGCCGCTGAACTGGAAACTGTTCGGTGCCGACACCGCCGCCTATGCCTCGGCATCGTTCGATGTGACCGAGGCCCGGACATCCCGATACGACGACTATATCTTCGGGGCGCGGTTCGGGGTGCGGGCATTTACACAGAACACGACAGCCTCTTTTGGTCCGCTCGTCTCGACCCGCCTGCTGGGCGGCAATGTTTATGAAAACCGGGTCGCGCTTCAGGCGGCAGTGGAACGGCGCAACCGGACCGGCGGTTCAATCTTTGCTCTGGTCAGCGGGACGAAACTGCACAACCCGACCTCAAGCCAGTTGGATGGGCACGAGTTTGACGCCGAGATCGGGTTGCGGCGCTCGTTTGGCGGCAAAGGGCTGATCGGCGCGAGTTTCTTCTACGAGGACAAGTCCACCGACGACAATTTCGAGAATTTCATACGCCAGCGTTTTACAATCTTTGGGCAAGTGGACATTCGCGGAGGCTTTACCCTCAGACCCGCCATATTCGCTGAGCACAAGAAATACAAAACCCCCAGCGTTTTGTTTACCGGCAACCCAAACGAGGACACCTGGGGCGCGAACCTAAGGGTCGAAAAGAACGATCTGTTCTTTGGAAATGGCTTTTCACCTTTCCTGATGCTCACTTACAAACGCACAAAATCCGGGATCGATGCGTTCAGCTATGCCGAATCCGGATTTGAGCTGGGCGTGGAAAGGCGATTTTAGCGACGAGGGCACACCGAATGGCCCGCGCCTAGTTCAACATGTGGTCGACAATCGCGTCCACCTCGGACTGAAGTGAGTCGCGCCGGTACTGAGTGCTGTCCGCAAAGACGCCAAAGCTTGCCGACGCCCTAAGCGTTTCGAATTCTCCGCGCTGACTGCTATCCAGCCGGACCGCCGAAACAGCGCAGTTCCCCACCAATTCTCGCAGCGCGGAGCAGATCTCCAAGGCGCGCCCAAAGGCGATGGCCCGGTTTTCCGGCGTGTTCCGCAAGTCGTGCTTATTGATAAGCTGCGCCCTAACCGACACAAGTTTGCCGTTGCTGACTGCCGAAGGATCTCCCAACTCATAACTTGGGACATAGTGCAATTGGCCTTTCAGCCGCGCCATACCGTCACGAGAAATGGTCGCGGTCGTTCCCGAAACATCGCATTTGACACCGAGGTGCTGCAGGACTTCGGGGCAGTATGCGATCAGTGTCCGGGGCGCGCGCGCACTGGCGTATAGCTCTCGGAACTCCGGGTCCGGCAACGCCTCGCCCGGTTGCATCAAATCCTCAAACGGCATTTCCACCGCATAAGATACGTAACGGTCGCGCGTCAGTTCGGTCGGGTTGAACATGCGGTTCAGGTTCTTGTTGCGCTTTAACCAAGCGATCAGGGGCGGTCCCTCGGTCAACTCGCCCAGAGCTTTGAAACCTTCGTCGTCACCGGCCTGAGCACGCGCCATTTCCCGGCTTATCTGGTAACCCCAATACATCGTCGGAAGGTACCAAACGGCCAACAACGCCAGAATCGCCAAAGTCAACGCGGTCCCGATTATTCTCATTGTTCGGCCCTCTCTTGCGGCGCGGGATCCAGCAGTCCGGGATCGCCGCCGACGGCGGCTGCCAACAACGCGTGATGTGCATTCTCGAACGCGTCATCGCCGATGACGGCAAAGTCGTTCTGGGAAACATAAGCATCGCGTCCAGCGAGACCGGCGTACTGGATCCTTTGCTCGGGAACCTCGCCCACCAGAACATGGGCCGCACTATGGGGGGCTATGACGTTGGTCGCAGCGGAAACACCCATTGTCGGTTCGTACCAGTCACCAAACGCCCGGTAGCCGGTATTGAAGCTGTAAATCTGGTTCTTGTAGAGGTCATTGCCATCATTGGCGTAGACTTGCGCAGGCCAATGTGGCTGCGGTTCGCGCCAGGGAGCTACCATACAGGGTTGCGGTTCATCATTTGCGCCAAATTCGAAATTGGTCACAAAGTCGCTGATTCTGATGGCTTCGAATGAAACGTCCGTTTCCGGAACGGCAAGCCCCGAATTCTCTCCAATCATCGCAACATGTGCCACCGTAACGCCCTGAGCCAGTTGCAGGTTCCAGATAACGTTCTGGCGAAAGCTTTGAAGAACCAGATAAACTGGTGCCGATGTGTCGGTGACAAAGACGTCTACTGCGAACATCCGCCCCCTGGCGCGGGAATCCAGCAAATAGGCCTTCGACGATGACGTCACCGCCTCGACATGATCCTCAAGTGCGTGTGCAATCGCCTCATTGGAAAAGACATGGGTTGTGGTGGGCAAGGTGCCCGTTTCCATCCGTACGTTGTAGACGACTTCGTCTGACCTGGGCTTTCTGAATGTACAGGTGTCGTTGACCAGAAAGGGTTTCAAAGACTGAGGGGCGCCAGGCTGGATGGTCGCGTCAAACCCATCTGCGATATCCGACACCGTCAATTCTCGGAGATCAACTGTTGCAACCCCAGGGCTTGGAATCACCCAGCCCTGATCCGTGATCTGCCTTGCGATCTCGGGTTGCTTGGCCTCTGCGACCGGCACGGGCGCATCGGTGGTTGAGGTCAGTTGCAACTGCGAACGGAAATTTTTCAGCTCCTTCAGCGCAAAAAATCCGCCAGCGCCTGCCGCAACGATCAACACCATCCAAATCGCGGCGTTTCGCGCACCCTGCCCTTTTGGGCGAGGCATCGGGTCATCCGGCTGGGTTTGGTGAGCCTGAGACGTGCCACCATGCTTTTCCTGAATACGTTGAATGCGCGCGGAAAAATCTTGTTTCTGCTTCGAATCGGTCATTATTTTTCTCTTCAAACGAAGTGGAACCTATGCGATCCAAACAACTTTGACGAGAAAGCTCAGTGCCGAAACTATTGTGTTTTCCGGACTTTGTTGCAGGAAATCCCGAGCTATCCCAAGCCACGCCACAGCCAAGACGCCATGCAACAAAAAAAGGGCACCCGTTGGGGTGCCCTTTCTGTCGCGTCATTCGCGGGTGCGAATTATTCGATGATTTTCGACACAACGCCGGCGCCGACGGTGCGGCCGCCTTCGCGGATCGCGAAACGCAGGCCGTTTTCCATCGCGATCGGTGCGATCAGCTCAACGCCGAACGACACGTTGTCGCCGGGCATGACCATCTCGGTGCCTTCGGCCAGGGTCACGGTGCCGGTCACGTCCGTGGTGCGGAAGTAGAACTGCGGACGGTAGTTCGCGAAGAACGGGGTGTGACGACCGCCTTCTTCCTTGGTCAGGATATAGGCTTCGGCTTCGAACTTGGTGTGCGGGGTAACCGAACCCGGCTTACACAGAACCTGGCCACGCTCAACGCCGTCACGATCCACACCACGCAGCAGGGCGCCGATGTTGTCGCCTGCTTCACCGCGGTCCAGCAGCTTGCGGAACATCTCAACACCGGTGCAGGTGGTTTTGCTGGTGTCGCGGATGCCGACGATTTCGATCTCGTCGCCAACGTTGATCACGCCACGCTCGACACGGCCGGTCACAACGGTACCACGGCCCGAGATCGAGAACACGTCTTCGATCGGCATCAGGAACGGCTGGTCAACAGCACGCTCGGGGGTGTCGATGTAGTCATCAACAGCCGCCATCAGTTCCTTGATCTTCTCTTCGCCGATTTCCGGGTTGTTGCCTTCCATCGCGGCCAGAGCCGATCCTGCGATGATCGGAATATCGTCGCCGGGGTATTCGTAGCTGGACAGCAGTTCGCGAACTTCCATCTCAACCAGTTCCAGCAGCTCTTCGTCGTCAACCTGATCCACTTTGTTCAGGAACACGACCATCTTCGGGATGCCAACCTGGCGGCCCAGCAGGATGTGCTCACGCGTCTGCGGCATCGGGCCGTCAGCAGCGTTCACAACCAGGATCGCGCCGTCCATCTGAGCGGCACCGGTGATCATGTTCTTGACGTAGTCGGCGTGGCCGGGGCAGTCAACGTGTGCGTAGTGGCGGTTGTCGGTCTCGTATTCCACGTGGGCGGTCGAGATGGTGATGCCGCGCGCTTTCTCTTCCGGCGCACCGTCAATCTGGTCATACGCTTTGAAGTCACCAAAATACTTGGTGATCGCTGCGGTCAGCGTCGTCTTGCCGTGGTCAACGTGGCCAATCGTGCCGATGTTGACGTGCGGTTTTGTACGCTCAAACTTTTCCTTTGCCATTCCTCAGGCGCCCTTTTGCGATTTGGGGGACCCTTGGTCCCGTGGTTACATCTGCGCGCGCGAGATATTTGGTTCAAAGGTGAAAATCAAGCACATCCTGCGTGAAAAGCAGGTTAGGACGCCGGATTTTGCGTGACAGTGCCAGAATCGAGCGGCTGGATCAGGTCCGGACGGCGATCAAACCAACCGTTGTCCTTATGCTCTTCTGCCAACCATTCCTCGACCCGGTCGGCAACTTTCAATGCAAGCCCATTCATTTGCTCTTCTCTGGTGCGCGAATGGCCTGATCCGGCCAAGGCGCTTTCACCCGTTGTGTCTTCGAGAACCTGAAACTGCTTTTTCTTGGCTACGAATTCCTTTTTGCCAACGTCATAGACATTGACCAGAACGATTGCGGTGCTTTTCGGATTATAGATCACAGGGATACCCGGCGGTGCCAGCATGTAGCCTTCGAGGCTGATGCCAATGTCGTATTCTTGCGCTCCCTCGTAGCGGCCCAGCCGAATATCGACCGCATTCTGGATCGCATCTTCCCATTCCTTGGGTGTCGCATCTCGGGAAACGGGTCCCTGTTTGGCTTTTTCGGCGAAGGCATAGTTCACGCGAAGTTTGAACTCGCCCAGGCTTTCGGGCTCCTCGTAAACCTGCGTTTGCGTACACGCGCCCATCAGGGCCAGTCCGGTGATCAGGGTCAGAATGCGCAACATGTCTCTCGTCTCGATAGGCCGTTTTGCTTTGATCTAGCGCACCAAGGCGTCTTGTGCCAAGGCGCATCGGCGAAATTCCACTTTCCCGGCGGCGCGATCACGAGAATTTATAGTCGCGCGGGAAGCCGTAGGGCGGCTTTTTCCCGACGCTTGCGCGTTTGGACAGCCATTGGGACATGTCCGCCTCGTGCCGCGTCTTGTCACCACCCATGGACCATTTCAGGCCTTCTTCCCAGTTGAAGGTCGTGATGTCGGACAGACCGCCATCCAGTTCCAGCGTCCCCTGCCGCCCGCGCGCCATGTTGTATTTCTGAAGGCGCACACCCTTGCCGCGCGTCATCTCGGGCAGTTCTTCCGCCGGGAAAACAAGGAACTTGCCGTTCTGCGACACCACGGCGACATGGTCGCCCTCGACCGGTTTGCAGATCATCGCTGTTTCATCACCTTTGACGTTCAGCACCTGTTTGCCGTTGCGGGTCTGCGCCAGCACGTCATCTTCGGGCACCATGAATCCGTTGCCCGCGTCCGAGGCCACCAGCAGCTTGCGCCCCGGCTTGTGGATCAGAATGTCGATGATCTGCGCCTCGTTCGGCAGATCGACCATCAGGCGCAGCGGTTCACCCATGCCTCGCCCCCCGGGCAGGTTGGCAGCGCTGACAGTGTAGAATCGTCCGTTCGAGGCAAACACCAGCAACCGGTCGGTGGTTTCTGCGTGGAAGATGAAACGCGGGCCGTCGCCGTCCTTGAACTTCAGCTCTCTCTTCAGGTCGATATGGCCCGTCATGGCGCGAATCCAGCCCATCTGAGAGCAGACGACTGTGATCGGCTCCTTGTCGATCATAGCCTCAAGAGGCACTTCTTCGACCTGCCCGGCCTCGGCGAACTGTGTCCGGCGCGCGCCGCCCTCGTAGTCTTTGCCGAAGGTCTTCTTGGTCTCTTTCAGCTGCTCAGCGATCTTGGCCCATTGCAGGGCAGGATCGGCCAGCAGGTCTTCGAGGTTGGCGCGTTCCAGCATCAGTTCATCGCGTTCGCGGACCAGTTCCATCTCTTCGAGACGGCGCAGGCTGCGCAGGCGCATGTTGAGGATGGCGTCGACCTGAACCTCGGACAGTTCGCCCTCGCCCGGTTTGGGCGAGACGTAGTCGGTTTCATCTGTCGCGCGCACGTGGTCGATACCCCAATCCTCGCGCATCAGCGCGGCTTTGGGGTCATCATCGTAACGGATAATATCGATGACGCGGTCGAGGTTCAGGAAGGCAACGATAAAGCCTTCCAAAACTTCCAAGCGATGGTCGATCTTGCCCAGACGGTGACGTGACCGGCGCAGCAGCACCTCTTGCCGGTGGTCGAGGAAGGCGCGCAGCACTTCCTTCATCGAGCAGACCTTGGGTGTTACACCGTCGATCAACACGTTCATGTTCAGGCTGAACCGCACCTCAAGGTCCGAGTTGCGATAGAGCATGCCCATCAGCACCTCGGGGTCCACATTCTTGGACCGCGGCTCAAGGATAAGGCGGATGTCGTCGGCAGATTCGTCGCGCACATCGGCGAGGATCGGGATTTTCTTGGTCTGGATCAGCTCGGCGATCTTTTCGATCAGCTTAGATTTCTGAACCTGATAGGGAATCTGGGTGACGATGATCTGCCATTGACCTCGGCCCAGGTCCTCGACTTCGTATTTGCAGCGCAGCCGGAACGACCCGCGACCTGTGCGATAGGCCTGTGCGATGTTCTCGGGCGGTTCAACGATGACACCACCCGTTGGGAAGTCGGGGCCGGGCACATAATTGAGCAACGTGTCGTCGCGCGCATCGGGCGTTTTGATCAGATGCAAACAGGCGTCACACAGCTCGGCAATATTATGCGGCGGGATATTCGTCGCCATCCCCACCGCAATACCACTGGCACCATTGGCCAGCAGGTTCGGAAACTGGGCAGGCAGCACAACCGGCTCGGTCAGCGTGCCATCATAGTTGTCGCGAAAATCAACAGCGTCTTCGTTCAGACCCTCTAACAGCGCTTCGGCCACGATAGTCATCCGCGCCTCGGTATATCGCGAGGCCGCCGGGTTATCGCCGTCGATATTGCCAAAATTGCCCTGCCCATCGACCAGCGGGTAGCGGACGTTGAAGTCTTGAGCCAGACGCGCCATCGCGTCGTAAATCGCGGCGTCGCCATGCGGGTGGTAGTTACCCATCACGTCGCCGGAAATCTTGGCAGACTTCCGGA
Source organism: Ruegeria sp. AM4 (assembly GCF_056540665.1). NCBI lineage: Bacteria > Pseudomonadati > Pseudomonadota > Alphaproteobacteria > Rhodobacterales > Roseobacteraceae > Ruegeria > Ruegeria sp. AM4. The sequence goes on from NZ_JBQFXD010000006.1 coordinate 52,749, forward strand.
AGCCTCCGGTTGCGCTGAGTCGCAGCTCGCGCATGGCATAGAGGATTCGCCGGTGCACCGGCTTCAGCCCGTCGCGCGCGTCCGGCAGGGCGCGGTGCATGATGGTGGACAGCGCATAGGTCAGATAGCGCTCACCAATTGCGCGGCGCAGCGGTTCGGCTACCTCGCCCCCACCTTCGGGAGCCTCCATATTGGGGTCGTCGATCGTGTCGTTCATATATGATGTGATACGACGCAAGAGCGCGCGGGTAAAGCAATCGCCGCATATTTTGCTGGGGACAAGTCGCGCTTTTTGCAACAGGGGGACGCAAGTCCCCGTTTTCCCCGGTTTTTCGACTCGTTGCCCAAATTATGCTAAGATTTCCACGATTGAATTGCTGCCAGATTTAGTTGTTACGATTGACCCGGGGGGAGCGCCATGACGCGCCTTATTGTTATTACTTTCGCTGCACTTGGATGGACATTCTACGTCATGAGCGGCGGGCCCGATTTTGAGCCGCGCGGTGAGCGCGCGTCACAACCGGACCGTGTGGCGTCCATTTCGAAACCCGAACCCGTACCTGCCGACAGGGCGCAAGATCTTGTGACCAATGTCGCCGTGCGTGCGGTTCCTGTACGCGTCACACCCGAACCGGTGGCCTCCACTCAGGAAGTTGTTGCTGTCGCGGATGAGGTCGAAGCAAATTCTTTGTCCGGGTTTTCCACTTTCGCCAATCAGGGCGCCAATCTGACGCTGGCATCGCTTGAGGATGGTGCGACCGGGCTTCGTCAGGTTGCTGCCACCACCCAAACCGACGCCGCACCGGAACCGGCCCTGCCGGAACCGGAAAAGGACATTCGTGAAATCTCGGGCACACGCGTGAACATGCGCGATGGACCGGGAACAATCTATCCGATTATTGCAAAGGTCACGCTTGGCCAAAAGGTCGAGGTCCTCAGCGAATCGGGAACCGGCTGGCTGCGCCTGCGCGTGTTGCCTGCGCAACAGATCGGATGGGTTTCGGCCTCGCTGGTCCGCAAATCCTCATTTTGACGCGTCTGTATCATTGCCCTGACCGGGTACGCACCCTAGCAATAAGCCGGGGACAGATACGGAAACGCGATGCAAAAAACGATTCTCATCACCGGCTGCTCGTCGGGCATAGGGCTTGACGCTGCACACGGTATGCGTGCGCGGGGATGGCGTGTCTTTGCATCGTGCCGCCAGCAACGCGATTGCGACCGGCTGCGCGCCCAGGGGTTCGAAAGCCCTCTGATCGACTACACCGACGCGGGCACCATCACCTCGGGTCTGGCACAAGTGCTTGAGGCCACGGGCGGCACGCTGGACGCTTTGTTCAACAATGGTGCCCATGGCATGCCCGGTGCGCTCGAGGATGTTCCCACGGAAGGTTTGCGCCTGATCTTTGAAGCCAATGTCTTTGGCTGGCACGAACTGACGCGCCAGGTGATTCCCGTCATGCGGGCGCAGGGGCATGGGCGAATTGTCCAGAACTCGTCGGTTCTCGGCCTGGTCGCCTTTCCCTGGCGCGGGGCCTACGTGGCGACAAAATATGCAATCGAGGGTCTGACGGACACGTTGAGGCTGGAACTGCGCGACACCGATATCAAGGTCATCCTGATCGAGCCCGGACCGATCACCAGCAAGATTCGCGAGAACTCGATCCCCATGTTTGAACGCTTCATCGATTGGCAAAACTCGGCGCTGCGTCAGAAATACGAGAAGACGTTGCTCAAACGGCTCTACGAATCCTCCGGGCCCGACAAGTTTGAGTTACCGGCCTCGGCGGTGACAGAAAAGCTGGCGCATGCGGTGGGCGCAAAACGTCCGCGGGCGCGCTATTACGTGACGACGCCAACCTATATTGCCGGATACCTGCGCCGTATTTTGCCGACCCGGTCAATCGACCGCATCCTGTCGGATATCTGAGACGAAATTAACCGTTCGCTTTTGGGTCCTTTGGGGCTAGATGAGAGCCAGCGAAACAAAAACATGGACGGTATAGTCATGGACCTGTTGATGGTCGTCCTGCTGTTAGCCATGGCGGCTGTGGTCGTCGTGCTTGCAATTGGCATCTCCAATTTCGGCAAACCCGGTACGGATGCCGCGATGAAAAGCAACAAGATGATGCGCCTGCGTATCCTGTTTCAGTTCATTGCCGTGGTGCTGATCGTGCTCTACGTCTGGCTGCGCGGACAAGGGGTGCAATAGATGGTCGTTCTCAACAAAATCTACACGCGCACCGGTGATGACGGCAAAACCGCACTGGGCAATGGCGAACGCGTCGCCAAATATTCCGGCCGTGTGACGGCCTATGGCACGGTGGACGAGTTGAACGCCTTTGTCGGTGTTGCCCGCACCCAGGCGACCGGCGATGTCGAGGCCGCGCTGGCCCGTATCCAGAACGATCTGTTCGACCTTGGTGCCGATTTTTGCCGTCCGGACATGGATAAGGACGCCGAAGCCGATTATCCGCCGCTGCGGATCGTATCCGCGCAGATCGACCGGCTTGAGGCCGAGATCGATGTGATGAACGACACTTTAGAACCTTTGCGCAGCTTTATCCTGCCCGGCGGGTCTCCGCTGGCGGCGCAATTACATGTCTGCCGGACCGTTTCGCGCCGGGCCGAGCGGCTGGCGGTGGAACTGACCAACATGGAGCCCGTAAACGATGTGGCGGTGAAATACCTCAACCGTCTCAGCGACTGGTTCTTTGTTGCCGCCCGATGCGCCAACAACGACGGGCGCGACGACGTGTTATGGGTTCCGGGTGCGAACCGCTGAACCCCGCCTCTGCAGCCAATTTTTCCCAATGACTCAGGCGAAAAACGCGAAACGCGACGTCTCAACGACATGACGTGACGATTTTGCCCTGTTGCGGCCCGGATTGAGTCGCTATTGAAACCTCCGAGAGCATTGGTGGAGTCGCTTCGCGGCTTACCGTTTTTTTGAGGAGAAAGCGCCAAAATGAAGGTACTCGTGCCTGTAAAGCGCGTGATTGACTACAATGTGAAGGTTCGCGTCAAAGCGGACGGTAGCGGTGTTGATCTCGCCAATGTGAAAATGTCGATGAACCCGTTCGACGAGATTGCCGTGGAAGAGGCGATCCGCCTGAAAGAGGCTGGCAAGGCTGACGAAGTCGTTGCCGTTTCGATCGGCGTCAAGCAGGCGCAGGAAACCCTGCGCACCGCGCTGGCAATGGGTGCCGACCGTGCGATTCTGGTCGTCGCCGCCGATGACGTCCACACCGATATCGAGCCTCTGGCCGTTGCGAAAATCCTGGCCAAAGTGGTCGAGGAAGAACAGCCAGGCATCGTCCTGTGCGGCAAGCAGGCCATCGACAACGACATGAACGCGACTGGTCAGATGCTTTCGGCCCTGCTGGGCTGGTCGCAAGGCACCTTTGCGTCCGAGCTGGACATCGAAGGCGACAGCGCCAAGATCACCCGCGAAGTTGATGGCGGTCTGCAGACCATCAGCGTCAAGATGCCGACCATCGTGACCGTTGACCTGCGCCTGAACGAGCCGCGCTATGCGTCGCTGCCCAACATCATGAAGGCGAAGAAAAAGCCGCTGGATGAGAAAACCGCCGCCGATTACGGCGTCGACGTCACCCCGCGTCTGGAGATTGTCAAAACCGATGAACCGCCTGCACGCGCTGCCGGTATCGTGGTGGGCTCGGTCGACGAGCTGGTCGAGAAACTCAAAGAAGCGGGGGCTGTATAATGGCTGTTCTTCTTCTCGCAGAGGTTAACAATGGCGAGCTGTCGCTGGACGCCACCGCCAAGGCCGTCAATGCCGCGAAGGCTCTGGGCGATGTGACCGTTCTGGCAGCTGGTGGCTCGGCCGCCGCTGCCGGTGAGGCCGCCGCCAAGATCGAAGGTGTGTCCAAGGTTCTGGTGGCCGAGGATGCGTCGCTGGGCCACCGCCTGGCGGAATCGACCGCCGCGTTGATCGTGTCGCTGGCCGATGGGTACGAACACATCGTGGCCCCTGCGACCACCGACGCCAAGAACGTCATGCCGCGCGTTGCCGCGCTGCTGGACGTGATGGTGATCTCGGATGCATCCGGCGTTGTTGACGGCTCGACCTTCGAGCGTCCGATCTACGCGGGCAACGCGATCCAAACCGTAAAATCGAACGACGCCAAAAAGGTCGTCACCCTGCGGACCGCCAGCTTTGACGCGGCGGGCGAAGGCGGTTCGGCACCGGTTGAAACCGTTGCTGTTCCAGGTTCCGAAGGTCTGTCGTCGTGGGTCGAGGACAAGGTGGCCGAAAGCGACCGTCCGGAACTGACATCGGCGGGCGTTGTTGTTTCGGGCGGCCGCGGTGTCGGCTCGGAAGAGGACTTTGCCCTGATCGAAAAGCTGGCCGACAAGCTGGGCGCAGCTGTTGGCGCATCGCGTGCCGCAGTCGACTCGGGCTATGCCCCGAACGACTGGCAGGTGGGTCAGACCGGCAAGGTTGTGGCCCCGGACCTGTATGTCGCTGTCGGCATCTCGGGCGCGATCCAGCACCTGGCGGGTATGAAGGACTCGAAGGTCATTGTTGCGATCAACAAGGACGAAGAAGCGCCGATCTTCCAGGTCGCAGACTTCGGACTGGTCGCCGACCTGTTCCAGGCGGTGCCAGAACTGACAGAAAAACTCGGCTAAGACCTTTCGGCAAGAACCTTCCAAAAGGCCCGCAATGCGGGCCTTTTTTCATTCCAAATTCTGAATGGCGGACGACAGGGTATCGGCGATCTTTTGATGTGTTGCCGGACCCAACATATGTTCCGCCAACGGCTGCTGGAGCGTTCCGAACAGAACATCTTCCAGTTCATTGGATTCGCCCGCTACGCGCACGTTCAATCGGATCGTGTTGGCACAATGTGGGTGCAAGGCGTCCAGCATCGCGGAGTCGATCTGTGCGGGGTCAAAATACCCATCGCTATCAGGATTTCGTTCCACGCTCAGCCAAAGCAAAATGACCGGCGACGTGATGGAGTTCAGAAAGCTACTAAGTTTTTGGGTCCACCCCTTGCGCAACTCTTGCATGACCGTTGAAAATCGCCTTTCCGACACGCTGTGCAAACGCTTCAGCAAATGCCGAACAAAGTGAATTTCGGTAAAGTCCACTTCCGGAAAGAGCGACCTCAGGTCATGCGTCGGGGCAACAAACCTGTCATTTCGGCGCGCGTGCACACGATAGAACCGGTTGTTCTGCCCTGCGATATCCGGCAACTGCAGCACATACAAATTGGCCTCGTTCGCCAGATCCCGAAGACCCATGTCACGACAAAGCGCCTCGACTCCGCAAAACAGGCTGCCAAGGCTCAGGCACCGCTTGCTCAGGCGCTCCTCTAGACGGGCCGCATAGGGCGCCTCGACAAAACGGCCAAATGTCTCCTCACCCCCAATGCAGGCAATAAAGGGCCGCTCTGGCGTTTGGTGCGGTCCGCGAAACCACAGGTCAGATTGACCATACCGGCAAAACGACTCGGCAGCGCTTACCGCTGTCATGGATTGATAGCTCATCACTCACACACAGATATTTTCACCCAATCGTCACTTTGCCGCCCAAGGTCTTACGAAAACCCTAATGCGCGCATTTGAAGCGAATTTGACGGGCTTGATCCCCTTGCCGACTGCCTTGAAACGCCGATAAGGTCGGCACAATCAACAGCAAAGGCAGCTGAGTATGGACGTAAAATCTGTCGGAGTAATCGGGGCGGGTCAGATGGGCAACGGAATTGCCCATGTCATGGCACTGGCGGAATATGACGTTCTGCTGACCGACGTCAGTCAGGACGCCCTGAGCAGCGCCTTGTCGACGATTGAGGCTAACCTGTCCCGGCAGGCAGCGCGTGGAAAGATCTCCGATGATGCCGTGAAGGCAGCATTGGGTCGGATCAACACCACCCTAAACCTACCGGATCTTGGCCAGACCGATCTGGTGATCGAAGCCGCGACCGAACGTGAGACGGTGAAACAGGCGATTTTCGAGGACCTTCAACCGCATCTGCAACCCCATACGATCCTGACGTCGAACACCTCGTCGATCTCGATCACGCGGTTGGCAAGCCGAACGGACCGGCCCGAGCGGTTCATGGGGTTCCACTTCATGAACCCGGTTCCGGTAATGCAACTGGTCGAATTGATTCGCGGTATTGCGACCGATGAAGAGACCTTCAAGTCCTGCAAGGCCGTGGTGGACCGGCTTGGCAAAACCGCGGCTAGTGCCGAAGATTTTCCCGCTTTTATCGTCAACCGGATTCTGATGCCGATGATCAACGAAGCGGTCTACACGCTGTACGAAGGTGTTGGAAACGTTCAATCGATCGATCAGTCGATGAAACTGGGTGCGAACCATCCGATGGGGCCCTTGGAATTGGCCGACTTCATCGGGCTGGATACCTGCCTTGCGATCATGAACGTGCTGCATGATGGGTTGGCAGATACCAAATACCGGCCCTGCCCATTGTTGACGAAATACGTCGAAGCCGGGTGGCTGGGTCGCAAGACCGACCGTGGATTTTATGATTATCGCGGCGAAGTCCCAGTTCCGACGCGATGAATGTGAGGGGGCTAACCCCCTCACCCCAGAATATTGTTGCCCGATGAAGAGGCGGATCAGGGTTTCGGCGATTGACCCAGCGCCATCGTGTGTTTTCTGAGCCAGGCCATAAAGCCGCGCGGGTCGCGTTCCAGCAGCGCCATATCCTCAGCCGAGATCGGATCGCCAATCACCGGACCTAGCGGTTTGTTGCATGAACGCACGATTTCATGCAGCAGCAGTCCCTGGCGCAAGATCGGCGACAGACGGTTGGCGATCTGGTACCAGCGCGAATTGCTGCCGGGGAAAAAGATCGGCACCACCTGCGCACCGGACCGGCGGATCATCTTGGCGGTGAATACGTTCCATTCCCTCTCCTGCGCCGGGCCGAACCAGTCGTCGGACGACATCACCACGCCCGAGGGGAACAGGGCGACAACGCCTCCATCCTTGAGGTGATCCATGGATTTTCCGCGCATTTCCAGCATCTTGGCTTGCGCCTCGGGGTCGTGCGGAAAGGGGACCGGGATCATGAAAGAGGTTGCAGCCTCATCCAGACCAGTCAGCACCGAACGGGTGAGAATGCGATAGTCGCTGCGCACGCGACCGATCAGTTCGGCCAGGATCATGCCGTCGACCATACCGTGCGGATGGTTGGCGACAACAACCACCGGGCCGTCCTTGGGGATGCGCGCGATCTGCTCGGCAGGTGTGGTGAGGTCGATGCCCATGATACTGAGCGCCCCACCCCAGAACTTCTGGCCGCGATACTGTTCATTTTGCTTTTCAAACTTGTTGACCATCCGCAATATGGTCAGCTTGCCTGTCAGCCACTCGATCGCGCGGATCGCGTTTGCGGTCCAGGCATCGTCGAACGAGTTCGCGTAGGTCAGCGTTCTGCGGTCATAGATCTCACCCTGTTCAGGTGTATCGCCCGCTATGGGACCTGTCTTGGTATCGTGCGTGGTTTCCGCCAATTCCTGGTCTTCCCATCCTTCGTATCGCGGCGATTTCGGGCCTAGTAACCCTCTCCAAACTTGTCATTGACCAGGGTTTCCAAAGCTTCTGCCAACGCCTCAGCATCCGGGCCGGACGTCTCGACGTCAATAGTGGTTCCGCGCGACGCTGCCAACATCAAAAGGCCCATAATACTGTCGCCTGATGCAGAAAGGCCCTCACGCGAGACTTCGGCACGTGCATCGAATCCTTCAACCACCTCGACCAGCTTGGCCGACGCGCGGGCGTGCAAACCCTTTTCGTTGATTATTTTCAAGCTTTTGTTGGCCATATTCAAATATTCCAGTTCAATCCAATGTCACATTCTGCGCATTGATGTATTTTCGTCCAGCCTCGAGTGCGAGACGCACCGCCTCGGGCACCGGCAGGTGGCGGCTTTTGGCCAATTTGATCAGCATCGGAAGGTTGGCACCATACAGGATTCGCCGATCCTGTGGCGCGCAGGCACGCAGGCTCAGGTTGGACGGGCTGCCGCCGAACAGGTCCGTCACCACGACAACCCCGTCGCCCACGTCCACCTCATCGGCGACGCGACATATTTCTGACTGCTTTTCCTCGCGGTTGTGATCTGCTTCGATCGGTACGGCGACCAGTCCCGGCTGCTTGCCGACCACATGCTGCGTGGCAGACAGGTATTCCTGCGCCAATCCCCCATGTGCAACGATTACGATCCCGATCAATCCGGCCTCACATTCAACGCGCGTCGTTCCATTTCGCGGTGCCTAATTGCCACCTGCTGACCCCCTTCCGCAAGGGCCTTTGCAACCGCCTCTGCGACAGCAACCGATCTGTGTTGCCCTCCGGTACATCCGAAGGCCACCGAAAGGTGGGCTTTACCTTCGGCTCGAAACGCAGGCAGCAACGCAACCAGCAGGTCCACGACCCGGTCAAAGAAGACGGAATAGTTCCTGTCGGCCTCAATATAGGACGCAACATCTTGGTTTCGACCGTCTTCGTCACGCAGGTCCGCACGCCAGTAGGGGTTAGCCAGAAACCGGCAATCGAACACCATATCCAGCCCACGCGGCAAGCCGCGCTTGTACGAGAAGGACTCGACCGAAACCGCCAGATGCCGTCCACTTTTTGGGGCAAACCAGCGATCTACTTCCGCGCGCAACTGGTGGACGTTCAGGGCACTGGTGTCGATCAGCGTGTCCGCAATCTCGCGAATCGGTTGCAGCTGCTCCTTTTCGCGCGCGATGCCGGTCGCGGGGCTGGCATCGGCCGCGACGGGGTGCCGACGACGGGTTTCCGAAAAACGGCGCAGCAGCACGTCGTCGTTGCAGTCCAGATACAGGATCGTCAGATCGACCTGTTCCATGCGGCCAAGCCGGGCAGCCAGTTCGATAAACCCGATGGTCGAGAAGTCGCGGTTGCGTGCGTCGATGCCCAACGCCATCGGCTGAGCCGAGGCAGAGCTGTCCAGAAGTCGCATCAACAAACCCATCGGCAGGTTGTCGATGGCCTCGAACCCCAGATCTTCGAGCACGTGGATCGCAGTGGAGCGGCCTGCGCCGGATGGGCCAGTTACCAGTACGATACGCTGTTGCGGGCTCATGTGTTTGGCCATTCCGGATTCACGCGTCCCATTTTCGCGAGTTGAATCAAAGCTGCTGCCAAGTTGGGCACACCTGCGCCGCGAAGCAAGGGAACAGATTGCCTCAGAACCAGAATGTCTGCCGGATCAGGCAGGCGCGCGGCTTCCTTTTGGTCAAGGTCTATCGCAAAAGTCACCGGCGTCGGTCCGACAGGTGACGCCCGCAACAACCCTATCCCGCGCGCTTCGATCAACCCGTAGATCGGTGGTACAGCATCTGCGATGACCTGCTCATTCTGCATGCTCAAAGCGACCCGGTCATCCGAGACCAGATCGGCCCCCAGCGCCATCATCTGCAAGGCCAGCGCGGATTTGCCCGCGCCCGAGGTCCCGAGGATCAGAACGCCTCGGCCTTCGACAGCAACGCAGCTTGCGTGGATACAAGCCTGCGTGTGGCCTGCTATGTCTGACAGTGTTTTTACGCTCATACGCCTAGATCGGAAGTCCGACGACAAACCGCGCGCCCAGCGGGTCCGACGTGATGTCAGCTTCGGTCGGACGGATATTTTCGGCCCAGATCACGCCGCCATGCGCTTCGACAATCTGTTTAGAGATGGCCAGGCCAAGGCCCGAGTTATTGCCAAAATGCTCTTCGGGGCGTTGCGAGTAGAACCGTTTGAATACTTTGGTCAGTGCCTGATCCGGGATGCCTGGGCCGGTATCCTCGACCACCACCAGGACGCGGTTGTCGCGTTGGCGCACCCAGACGCGGATGGCATCGTTTTCCTCGCAGAAGGAAATCGCGTTGGTGATCAGGTTTACGAACACCTGCGCCAGTCTCGCTTCGAGGCCGTTGATCACGATCGGGCCTTTCGGCAAGTCGGTGATATAGTCGATCCCCTTCGACCGCGCATCTTCGCCCAGAAACTGGCCGATATTGTTCAGCAGGTTCAGAAGATCAAAGGGTTGCTCTTGCTCTTTGACGAGTTCCGCGTCCAAGCGTGAAGCATTCGAGATATCGCTGACCAGTCGATCCAACCGGCGCACATCATGTTCAATGACACCCAGCAACTTTTCACGCTGGTCGTCGCGTTTGACCATCCGCAGGGTGCCCACGGCAGATTGCAAGCTGGCCAGCGGGTTCTTGATCTCATGCGCCACATCCGCCGCGAACTGCTCGTTCGCATCAATGCGGTTGTACAACGCCGTCACCATGCCTCGCAAAGCTCTGCTGAGGCGACCGATCTCATCCGGGCGCGCGCTGAGGTCGGGAATGCGAATTCGGCCGGGATTGACCCCCGCACCGCGATCCTTGCCCATCTCGGCGGCTGAGGCCAGATCGGCCAGCGGGTTGGCAATGGTCGAGGCCAGAACCAGGCTCAGCCCGATCGATACCAGCAGAGCTACGACGAACATTTGCAGGATGCGCTCCTGTTCCTGGCGCGCCAGCGCGTCGACCTCGCCCGCCGGGCCCGCCATGGCCACCGCCCCAACGGGATCACTGTCCAGAATGATCGGGGCCACGGCGACGATCACTGTGGCCCCGGTGTCGTCCTGAACCGCCTGGACAGTCAAACCTCCGCCAAGGGCCTGAGGTACCATGTCCTGCACCCGTTGCGCCAGCGTGGGCGCAGCTTCGGTAGAATTACCGCTGAAGATCGATGACACGCCGTTCCAAACTGCCGTCAGCGCATCGCTGATCAGCGTACCGCCACCCTGAACGTCGCTGTCAGAGCGCAAAAGGCTTGGCAGGTCCGACAAGGGGGACGCGCCGCGGGTCCAACCGATCAAAGTGCCCGATCCGTCATAGACAAACACCTCGCCACCTTCCGGCAAGCTCAGGCCGGACAAGGTATCCCGCACGTCCAGACCGCCGGCACCAACAACGCCGGGCTGGCGCAGCTGGGTCTCAAAGACGTTGCTGACAAGCTGGGCATCACCGATCAGGTTTTTGGCCGTCTGCTGAACCCGTTCCTTACGCGTATCGTCCAGGTACAAAAGTCCAGCCACCAGAAGGACCAGCGCGATGACGTTGAAGGTGATGATTCTGCGCGCCAAGGGCGAGCCGCGCAGCGAAAACAGGCTGCGCCGCGATCTTTCTTCGCGCAGCTCGGCGGAATCGGGGTCCTGTGGGATAACCCAATCGTCCCCCAATACGACGTCGCCGTCGCGAAGTTCAGTGTCTTGTTCGGTATCTCGCACGAGACCCCTATTACCACTTAAAGACGGTCGCGCCTATTCTTCGTTATACCGGTAACCGATGCCGTAAAGCGTCTCGATCGCCGAAAACTCGGGGTCAGCGGCACGCATCTTCTTGCGCAGGCGCTTGATGTGGCTGTCGATGGTCCGGTCGTCCACATAGACCTGATCGTCATAGGCCACATCCATCAACTGATCGCGGCTTTTGACGAAGCCCGGACGCTGTGCCAGCGCCTGAAGCAACAGGAACTCGGTGACAGTCAGCGAGACATCGTTGCCTTTCCAAGTCACTGCATGGCGCAGAGGGTCCATGCGAAGCTCGCCGCGCTCCATCACCTTTGCGTCACCCGTGCTGGCACTGGAAACGTCACCTTCTGTGGCTTCCTGTCGGCGCAGCAATGCACGGATGCGCTCGACCAGCAGACGCTGCGAGAACGGTTTCTTGACATAGTCGTCCGCGCCCATGCGCAGGCCCAGAACCTCGTCGATCTCATCGTCCTTTGAGGTTAGGAAAATCACCGGCATCTGGGTTTTCTGCCGCAGTCTCTGCAACAGGTCCATGCCGTCCATCCGGGGCATCTTGATATCCAGAACAGCCATGTCCGGCAGCTTTTTGTTGAACGCGTCCAGCGCGGCCTGTCCGTCGTTGTAGGTTTCGACCTCAAAGCCTTCGGCCTCGAGCGTCATGGATACTGACGTCAGAATGTTTCTATCGTCATCCACCAGTGCAATCTTCGACATCGGGTTCACCCCTATTCCTGCTCACATACGCAATAATACGCTTTTTTATGCGGTATTGTTGGCGATTTTGAGGCGCCGAATCAATCCGTAACTACGAATCGTGCCATTGTTGCGGCAGTTCTGCGGCAAAAATGCCTTGTCGCTCGCAAATTGTTGCCCGCTTTTTCGACAGGAATTTTCTGGTGGCGCTAAACTTTGCCTTGGTTGCGCTAACTGCGCCAAACCGTCCTGTTCATGCCCCAAATGACCATGATAAGAGGCCTCTGTCCGCCGGAATTCCCCGGCATGATTGCCCCAAGAGCGCATCTTGGCCCAACAGCCGTCGCGCCGCCACAGGAGAAGACACACATGACATCTGGACGGGTTAACCCGCAATTCCGCCTCGAAGATCAGGGCATCGAGGGTCTGGGACATGTCTATTACAACTTCATGGAACCAGCGCTGATTGAAGAGGCGTTGAAGCGCGGCGAGGGAACCCTGGGCAATGGCGGTGCCTTTCTGGTCACCACCGGCAAATTCACGGGCAGGTCGCCCAAGGACAAGCACGTCGTCAAGACCGACAGCGTGGCCGACAGCATCTGGTGGGAAAACAACGCCGCGATGAGCCCCGAAGGCTTTGACGCGCTTTACCAGGACATACTGGCCCATATGAAAGGCCGCGATTATTTTGTTCAGGATCTCGTCGGCGGGGCCGATCCGGCCTATTCCATCAACGTGCGTATGGTCACCGAACTGGCCTGGCACAACCTGTTCATCCGCCACCTGCTGCGCCGTCCGGATCGCGAGGATCTGGACGAATTCACCGCAGATTTCACGATCATCAATTGCCCCAGCTTCAAGGCCGATCCAGCCAAGCACAACTGCCACAGTGAAACGGTGATCGCGCTGAACTTTGACCGCAAGCTGATCCTGATCGGCGGAACCGAGTATGCGGGCGAGAACAAGAAGTCCGTCTTCACCCTGCTGAACTACATGCTGCCGGAAAAGGGCGTCATGCCGATGCACTGCTCGGCAAACCATGCCGTCGGCAACCCGGTCGACACTGCCGTTTTCTTTGGCCTGTCAGGTACCGGCAAGACCACCCTTTCGGCGGATCCGTCCCGGATTCTGATCGGCGACGACGAACATGGCTGGTCTGATCGCGGCACCTTCAACTTTGAAGGCGGTTGTTATGCCAAGACGATCAACCTGAATGCCGAGGCCGAGCCGGAAATCTACGCCACAACCAGCAAATTCGGCACCGTGATCGAGAACATGGTTTTTGATCCGGAAACCAAGGAACTGGATTTTGACGATGACTCGCTGACCGCCAACATGCGCTGCGCGTATCCGCTGGAGTACATCTCGAACGCATCCAGCACCGCGCTGGGCGGGCATCCGAAGAACATCATCATGCTGACCTGCGATGCGTTCGGCGTACTGCCCCCAATCGCGCGCCTGACCCCGGCGCAGGCGATGTATCACTTCCTGTCCGGCTTCACCTCGAAGGTGGCAGGCACCGAACGCGGTGTGACCGAGCCGCAGCCGACATTCTCGACCTGCTTTGGCGCGCCCTTCATGCCGCGTCGCCCCGAGGCGTATGGCAATCTGTTGCGGGACAAGATCGCGCAGCATGGTGCGACCTGCTGGCTGGTCAATACCGGCTGGACCGGCGGCGCCTATGGCGTTGGCAGTCGGATGCCTATCAAGGCCACCCGCGGTCTGCTGACTGCGGCGCTCGAGGGGTCGTTGGCAGATGCGGAATTCCGGAAGGACGCGAATTTCGGCTTTGATGTGCCGGTCTCGGTTCCCGGCGTTGCCGAAGTTCTGCTGGACCCGCGCCGCACCTGGGATGATCAGGCTGCGTTTGACAGACAAGCCGAAAAGCTGGTGCAAATGTTCTCGGAGAATTTCGAGCAATACCTGCCCTTCATCGACGAAGACATCAAAGCCGTCGCCATCGGGTAAGCGCCACAGGACAGATTGCCAAAAACGGCCAGCGGATACCCTGCTGGCCTTTTTTTGTCTCGGTCTGGACTATTTCGGGCTAGCAGATCTGCGCCGAAAGGCGCTGGCACGGCCTTGAAACAGAGGCAGCAATGGATGCCTTGTACTCGCAACCATGGGTTGAAACACAGACTCGTGTGGACAAACGCGTTGCCCAAATCACCAGATTAGGATATCTCGGGAAGTCGAAATGACAAAAATTGCCCGGCGCATAAACGCCGGGCTTTGACTGAAAATACCTTTGGGCAGCTCGAGGCGAAACCACTCACACGCGTTCTTACGGGCTACCTAATTGATAAGGAAGACTACTAGAAGGGGAATTGGTGTCAATATGATACCTAACGGCAAGCGGATTGGTTTGCCGTCATATCGCCGAAACTACCCGGCAATTGGCACCACTGAGATGGGTATGTAATGACTGAGATTTCAAAACTAACCGAATTGCGTAAACTGATGCAAAGCATGGAGCGTACGCTGGGGCTCGAAGAACTCTCTCCGGTTGAGCGCGACATCTATTACGCCGCCGAGGAGCTTTCAAAAACCGACCACGAAGTTCGCACTTTTGGTCTGATTGAGCATACGCTGGTGTCAAGCGTCTCTCGTCCGACCTTTTTCCGCGCCCTGAAATCGCTGGTGCAAAAGGGATATATGTCGCAAAGCGGCAGTGCCAATCGGGGACGGTATATCGTACATGCCCCCAAGTAGCGCGTATCAGGCGTAGACGCGCCGTGCAGTTGAAAGGTTGGGCCCTTGATACGGCACTGGCATCGTCTGCGTATGTCGCGGCGTCGATATTGACATTTGAAGTGCTGATGCCGCTTCAAAACGTGTTCTTCCCAGAATACCCCAGTCATGCAAGCCTGCTATTTCTGCCCCACGGCGTGCGGGTTCTCGCAGCGTGGCTGTTGGGGTGGCGTGCGATCATTGCCTTACTGCCGGGTGTCTTTCTGGTCTTTGCAATGGTCGGAGGCTGGGACGTCTTCCTGCCCAACCGACTGCTGGCAATTGGCATCGCCGTAACAACGGTTCCTGCCGTTTTCTATGCCTGCAAATGGGCTGGCTGGGATCTGTTCCCCGATCCCGCGCGCAAACCCTGCTGGCTGTGCATCATGGGTGTCGGCATTGTAACGTCATTTCTGGTCTCGGCCCTGACGAACATGGCATTCGGAAGCTCGACAGTGGAATATATCGCCTTTCTGATCGGCGACATATCGGGCCTGTTCTTTCTGATGCTCGGACTGCACTACACGTTCCGCGTCCTCGACAGGCGCTGATCCCTCAGCCCAGCATACCGCGCCGTACCAGATTCAGCCCCGCGATCAGCAGGACCACCAAGGTTAGTTTGCGGAAGGCCGCCTGATCTATGCGGTCCTGCAACTGCATACCGCACCACATACCCACCATGGCCGGAAGAACCAGTCCGGCCGAGAATATGGCGGTTTCCGTCCGCAAGATACCCGACCCCAGATGCGCCGCACCAAGCGCCAACGCGCCCAGCCCATAAATGACGCCCTGCACCCTCATCTGAACCCGTTTCGGCGTGTTCAGCGCTGTCAGATAGGCAACGGTGGGTGGCCCCCAGACGCCTGACACACCGCCGATGAACCCAGCCACTGCGCCAAAAGCGGCTTCGACCCGGGCCGATGGCTTATGCAGGGACAGCTTTAATCCCAAAAGCTGGATCAGGGCAAAGAACGAAACAGGTATCCCGATCATCAACAGAAAGCCGGAGGCAGGCAGAATGCTCACCAGTTGCGCCGCTGCCAACAGACACACAAGGCCGACCAATAGAAACACCCGAAACTGCTTGATCGAATCCATTGCGGCAGGTGCGCCTTCACGCAATGCCTGTATCCCGTTTGTCGCCAGTGTGGGCAGGATCAGCCCTGCCAGCGCCAGATCAGGCGACAAGAACATGCTGAGACCCGAGACCGTAATCATCGGCATCCCGAACCCAACCATTCCTTTGATCCATCCGGCGACAAATGCAACCGATAGCGCAAAGAACAGATCGTTCGGAGACAGAAACGAGAACAGTGACATGCCCCTTCATATCACTGGGAAAATTCTCTGCACTGCCAAAATCATCGCGTAATTTTCGAACTTTTTGCCTGCTTTTGGCGCATTTTTGTTGCGCTGCACGTGCAGCATGATATGACCGGACCGACTTTTAGAAGGACCTGATTCATGGCCCATGATGGACAAGATGTGACCAATATGACGCAAACAGCAGTTCTGCCTGATCTCCTCGACCTGACGGGCAAAGCCGTGCCTGCCGTCGAAGCTGTGTTTGACCGTGCCCGCGAATCCGTACGGGCGATGGTCACCAGCGATGGCCGGATATCGGGGGCGCTGGTCGAGGCCCATCAGACAGCAGCACATGGACTGGCGTGGTTTGCGACCTATCACCAGTCTCTGCAGCAGATGCAGCGCTGGGCCGAGGCATTGTCTTCCGAAGGTAAATTCGGAGAGATTGAGCAGCTTTTGCACCAGATCGCCTTTGGTGAATACCTGCATCAGGTTGCAGGCGGCATCCCGATGAACCAGGGCGAGGTTGTGCGCTTGCAGGATCTGGGTCTGGGTTGGGACGCCCTTTCGGGCTTCCAATGCGCCGAGGTTCAGACCTTGATGGCGCAGGCCAATTCTCAGGCCGCGCGGACGCGATTGGTTGAACTGATGCAGGATCAGGCCGGTGCCACCATGTTCGGCGCATCGGGCCTGGACGAAGAGCTTGAGATGATCCGCGACCAGTTCCGCCGTTATGCACAGGAAAAGGTTGAACCAAACGCCCATGAGTGGCACCTGAAAGACGAGCTGATCCCCATCAAGATCATCGAAGAACTGGCTGAGATGGGCGTCTTTGGCCTGACCATCCCCGAAGAATTCGGCGGTTTTGGTCTATCCAAAGCTTCGATGTGTGTCGTCTCGGAAGAACTGTCCCGTGGTTATATTGGTGTCGGTTCGCTGGGCACCCGCTCAGAGATCGCCGCCGAACTGATCATTGCGGGCGGTACGGATGAGCAAAAAGCCAACTGGTTGCCAAAGCTCGCCAGCGCCGAGATTCTGCCAACGGCCGTGTTCACCGAACCCAACACCGGATCGGACCTGGGCAGCCTGCGCACCCGCGCGGTCAAGGACGAGAACGGCGATTATCAGATCACCGGCAACAAAACTTGGATCACCCATGCGGCCCGTACCCATGTGATGACCCTGCTGGCGCGTACCAATCCCGACACCACCGATCACCGGGGCCTGTCGATGTTCCTGGCGGAAAAAACGCCCGGCACCGACGAAAACCCCTTCCCCACGCCCGGCATGACTGGCGGCGAGATCGAGGTTCTGGGCTATCGCGGCATGAAGGAATACGAGCTTGGCTTTGACGGCTTCCAGGTCAAGGGTGAGAACTTGCTGGGCGGAGAAGAAGGCAAAGGCTTCAAGCAGCTGATGGAGACCTTCGAATCCGCCCGCATCCAGACCGCCGCCCGCGCCATTGGTGTGGCGCAATGCGCGTTGGATATCGCCATGCAATATGCGCAGGACCGCAAACAATTCGGCAAGTCTCTGATCAACTTCCCGCGCGTTTCGGGCAAGCTGGCGATGATGGCGGTCGAGATCATGATCGCGCGGCAGCTGACTTATTTCTCGGCCTGGGAAAAGGATCATGGGCAACGCTGCGACCTTGAGGCAGGTATGGCCAAACTTCTGGGTGCCCGCGTGGCCTGGGCTGCGGCCGATAATGGCTTGCAAATCCATGGCGGCAATGGCTTTGCGCTGGAATATAAAATCAGCCGCGTTCTGTGCGATGCGCGCATTCTGAACATTTTCGAAGGGGCTGCCGAAATTCAGGCACAGGTCATCGCGCGACGTCTGCTCGGGTGACCGTTTCGGCATTCCTGTTTCCCCAACTGACCCGGTCCAGCGCCGGGTCTCTTTTCTTGTCGCTGGCGGATATGATCCGCCCGGGCGCAAACTTCCCCTTTGATCTCGGGCGGGAACCCGGTTAAGGCACCCTGCGCGTCGAAACCAAGGGCAGCCGGAATGACCAGACGACTATTCGTATTGTGGGCGATCCTGACCGCCCTTGCCCTCGGTGGCTGCGCCACCTCGGTGCCCACCGCCAGCCAGACCGAGATCGACGATCTGGCCCGGGCGATCCAGGCCCTTGGGCCGGATGTCGACCCGGCTGAGGCGCGCCGGGCCGCCACCATCGCCTATCAGCATTCCGAACAATTGGCGCGGGTCTGGAACGTCACCGACGCGGCCATTATCCACAATGCCAAAGTCATCAACGGCTTTCGGGAGTTTGGCCTATGCAATGACTGGGCCCAGGCCATGACCACGCGCTTGCGGCAGGAAAACTTCCGCACTCTGGATTTGCATTGGGCCACCTCTCCGCCGACAGCACTGCGGATCATCCACCATTCGGCTCTGATCAGCGCCAAAGGGGATTCGATGTATGACGGCATCATCCTTGACCCCTGGCGCAACAGCGGTGCGCTGTTCTGGGCGCCGGTACGCGAAGACACAAAGTACAACTGGCGCCCGCGACTGGATGTGCGGGCAGAGCTGCTGAGCGGCGAGAACCCCTATTGATACCGGTTTTGTCCGACACGTTGTTGCGCTAAGTCCCAACCATGCTACGCCTGATCCTGACGCTGCCCCTACTGACCCTGTTGCAATGCAACAAGGATGAAACCGTCGCGGCCTATGGCGCCGCGGACCAGATCTGGGCGTTGCAGGAAATCGACGGACAGCCCTATGAGGCCCGTGCCCTGTTGCAGTTCTCCGAAGAAGGCAAGATCGCTGGAAACGCCCCCTGCAACACCTATAGCGGTACGCTGAACGCGCCCTATCCGTGGTTCGAGATCCAGAACCTGACCGCAACCCGCGCCGCCTGCGCCGGGCTTGAGGCCGAAGGGTTTTTCTTTGCCGCCCTCATGACCATGACCCAATCCGAAGTTTCAGGCGGTGTCCTGATCCTGCGCAATGATGACGGACACGAGATGGTGTTCAAAGCCCACGAGTAAACCGTTCGACAAACCGCGCCCTCGCCTCGGGCAGTGGCGTGTGGCCCAGCGAAGGTGCGACCCGGTGATGTAGAAAATAACCGGTGGTGTGCAGCGCCTGCGCAATTTCGGTATCCGGCGCCTGCCCTTCGCCCCGCAGACAGGGTGGTAATGGTAGCAACTTATCCGCCCACTCCCCGGCCCCTTCGGCGCTGACCGCACGTCCGGTTCTGGGCGAGACATAAATCAGACCGGTCTGCGCGCCGGTCACAGCGCAAGTGGCCAGATCGAGGCCGAAACCCAGCTCCTCCAGCAGCGCCAATTCCCACCGCATATAGGCCAGCGGCCAGACCTCATCCTGCCCCAGCAGGTCCATCAACTGTTCGGTCTGCTTGTAGATCGCCGGATGTGGCTCGCGTTCGGGTAGGCAGAATGACAGCAGCGCCACCACAGCGTTCAACCCGGCCAGCGCCAGCTTCCCGGAAAACGCAGCCGCCGCGCGTGACCGCAGTGGCTCGACCTGAAAGGTTCCAAGATGTTCTTCCAGCCGCGCATGCCATGACACATCCAGTTGCGCGCCCGGTTGCAACAGGGGGGCAACCTTGCGACTGGCGCCGCCACGCACAATCCCGGAATGCCGTCCGTGGCCTTCGGTGAACACCTCAATGATCGCCGCAGCCTCGCCATGCCGTCGGGTGCTCAGCAATATGCCGTGATCGCGCCAGTCCATTCTCAGCTTTACCAGATTTCTCCGCACACCTTGATCTGAATGGCGACGGTGACGCAAGAACAGATACCGACATGCCGCGCGTTGCTTGACCCCAAAGCGACATGTTCAAGAAATTGGTTTCCCAAACCTGCGGACCTGCTAAGAGTTCCCTATTCATCGACGTGTGACAGAACGAGACAAGACCGTATGGAATGGCCCCATGACATGCTCAGGCAGATTTGCAATGACAGGGACACACCCAGGAAGATCAGGCGGCTCATACGGCAAAACCTGAAGCCAACCGAGGTCGACTATAAAGGGTGCCGGATGCTGGTGCATCCCTCGGACAACCATACCGAATTCATGATCTGGCGAAAAGGACGCACGCAGGAAGAACGCGCCCTGTCTCACATCCTGAGTGGCCTGAAAGACCGCCCAATCGTCGCCTATGACATCGGGGCAAATGCGGGCGTTTACAGTCTGCGGATTGCCGCGATTGCTGGTTCCGGCTCGGTCATTCATGCGTTCGAGCCGAACCCGGTCATGCGCGACAGGTTCGAAAAGAACATCAGCCTGAATGCGTACGAGAACATCCAAGTCCATCCCTATGCGATTTCCGACAGCGAGGGAGAGCTGGATCTCTATGTGCCGGTCGGTCGAAATCTGGGCGAGGCCAGCCTGAACGAGCCGGTCAAAGGGGCGACGCCGACCCGGGTCCAAGTGCGCAAGCTAACCGATTTTCTGCCATCAGACCCAGACACTGCGGTGGACTTCGTGAAGGTTGATGTCGAAGGATTGGAAGATCGGGTTCTAACACCCTTGTTGACCGAGACCGCAGCTACGCAACTGCCCAAATCTCTGTTTTTCGAAGTCGAGCACAGCAACGTCTGGGCTTCCGACCTCGAAGGGTTGTTGGCCGATGTAGGCTATGTGCTGGACGCTAAGTTCGGACGCAATTCTCTGTATCGTTTGCACTAAGGCTAACCACAAGAAACTCCATTTCATAAGTGGCTGGAACGGCGGCCCGGCGGCCCGTTCACAGTCAACCCTTGCCTTGACAAAGGACGGTCAGACTACCTTAATTAACACAATAGTTAAATAGGAGGATCTCATGCGCGGAATTACCATCACCTACAGTTACGAAGGCGACGAGGCCGACTGGCAGGCGACCACCAGTGCCTTCATTGCAGCCATCGATGCCGACCCAGAGGCAAAAGGAAAATTCGCTTATCAGGTTGCAACCGCCGATGACGGCAAGTCCCGGTTCCATTGGGGTCGCTGGGACAGCGCAGAAACTCTGACACATGTACAGTCCCAGCCCTATTTCAAAACATTTGCCGCCAAGGTGCGCGAATTTGCAGGTGGCAACCCCAGCGCGACGGGGCATGACGTCAACGGGAAAACCGGTGGCTGGTAGGGCTAGTCCAACCCTTCTTCACCCAGCAAATGCCGCCCTTGCCTGTCCTCGACCTCGATCACCCAGAGGTCGGGGTCAAAGCCGCGCTGGCGCTGGATAGCTACATCCACGTCCGCCTCTGATCCGCTGGACAACTCGATCCACTTGCGCTCACCACTCATCAAGTCAAAGCTGCGCTGAAAGGCAACCGCCTGCCCGTCCAATGTGTTCAATTTAACCAGTACTGCGCCTGCCGTGTCATCTCCGTGCGCCACAATAAAAGCCGGGATTTCCTGAAATCGCAGCCGCGCCAGATAGGCTTGGACCCAGAATTCGGCCGTCAGACGGGTCATGCGTTGCCGTCTTTGAAGTCCAGACCCATTTCCGAATAACGTTCGGATTCCTCAAGCCAGTTGGGCCGCACCTTGACCTGCAGGAACAGGTGGACCTTGCGGTCTAGAAACTCCTCCAGCTCAGCGCGGGCGGCCTGGCTGACCGCCTTGATTGTCTCACCGCGCTTTCCCAGAACGATGCCCTTGTGGCCGTCACGCATGACATAGATGACCTGATCAATCTTGGCCGAGCCATCCTTGCGCTCTTCCCAGTTTTCCGTCTCGACCGTCAGTTGATAAGGCAATTCCTGATGCAGGCGCAGGGTCAGCTTTTCTCGCGTCATCTCTGCCGCGATCATGCGCAGTGGCAGGTCGGCGATCTGGTCCTCGGGATAGAGCCAAGGGCCTTCCGGCAGTTCCGAAGCGAGCCAGTTGCGCAGATCGTCGACGCCGTGGCCTTTTTCGGCTGAGATCATGAAGGTTTCGGCAAAAGGATAACGCGCATTCAGATCGCTAGTCAGCGCAAGCAGTTTCTCGGACGGCACCTTGTCGATCTTGTTGATCGCCAGCGCGATGGTGCGACCTTGCCCGATCTCTGCCAACCCTTCGAGAATACGTTCCACGCCCTCGGTGATGCCGCGATGCGCTTCGACCATCAGCACGACCACATCGGCATCCGCAGCCCCGCCCCAGGCAGCAGCAACCATCGCACGATCAAGACGGCGGCGCGGTTTGAACAGGCCCGGTGTATCGACAAAGACCAGCTGCGCATCGCCTTCCATGGCGACGCCGCGAATGCGCGCACGGGTGGTCTGCACCTTATGGGTCACGATCGAGACCTTAGCCCCGACCATGCGGTTCAGAAGGGTGGATTTGCCCGCGTTGGGCTCTCCGATCAGGGCGATAAATCCGGCGCGTGTGGTCATGTATCCTGCGATCCTGTTTGCAAGTGCGCATCCCTATAGCAGAATGCCCAGCCGGACCAGAGGGATTTGTCGCATTGCCGCCATGCGCCGGCCGTGAGAAAATTGTGACCGGAGCCAAGCCAATTCCAGCCCGGCTGCATTCCCATCCAGATGAGGTTTGACATGAAACGCCGCGAGTTTCTTATGGGCAGCGCTGCCACCGCCGGAGCGTTGGGATTGGGCGGGTTCGGCTTGGCCAATGGCGCGCAGGCGCTGACGATACAATCGGCTGAATTCGTGCTGCGCGATCAGGCCACAACCGGCATGGTCAGCCTGTCGCCAAACGCACCTCCGCCGGTTCTTTACGGGCGGCAGGGCGAGGAGATGCGTCTGGCGGTGCGAAACACTTTGCCTGACTATACGGCCATGCATTGGCACGGGTTGCGTATCGACAATGCGATGGACGGGGTTCCCTATCTGACGCAGATGCCGATCGGAGAAGGCGAGGTGTTTTCTTACGCATTCACCCCACCTGATGCTGGTACATACTGGTACCATCCGCATTGCATGACGATGGACCAGATGGCTCATGGCTTGACCGGCGTCATGGTGATTGCCGAGGCGGAAGACCCCGGCTTTGACAGCGAACAGATCATCAACTTGCGCGATTTTCGGTTGGGTGAAGATGACGCGCTTCTGCCCGCTTACACCCCGCGTGGTGCCGCGCGCGCCGGGACATTCGGCAATGTGCACACAGCAAACTGGCTGAGTGCTCCGGTCTACGATCACGACGCTGGCAGTCTGGTAAGGCTGCGCGTGGTCAACACCGACACAACGCGCATCTACAAACTGCATCTTGAGGCCGCCAAAGCGAAAATTCTGGCCTGGGACGGTCATCCGGTCGAGATCGATATGCCCATGCCCAGCGCCGATGCGCCGCTACTGATTGGGCCGGGCCAACGCGTGGATTTCGCTGTGGCCTTGCCTGTTATCGAAGGTCAGCGCATTGAGTTGATGGCCAAACTGCCCGGTCAACCGGTCCGACCCATGGCAGCACTACGCGCCACCGGGTCAAATCTGTCCCGCGACTTGCGCGACCTTCGACCATTGTCGCTGAATCCTGTCACCAAACCAGATCTGACAAATGCGGAGCTTCACGAGTTCGTCTTTGGCTGGACCCCGGAAGGTGGTCAACCAAACAACGGGTTCTGCGGCTCGCTCGGTTATAACTTCTGGTCGATCAATCGCAAACCGTGGCCTGGGGACGCCGCTAAAGGCGTCGGCCCTCTTGCAACGTTGAAACAGGGCAAAAGCTATGTCCTGCTCCTGCGCAACGAGTCCCCCAACTTGCACCCGATCCACCTGCACGGGTTGGCCTTTGTTCCGCTGCGGTCGAATCTGCGCAAACTTCCTCCGTTGATCACCGATACGATGCTGTTGCTGAAAGACGAGGTGGCCGAGATTGCCCTGGTCGCCGACAATCCGGGCGACTGGGCATTTCACTGCCATGTGATCGAGCATCAGAAAACCGGGCTGACCGGATTTATCCGCGTCGTTTAGGTGACGAATTGGCCGCGCTAATCCGACCGAGGAACGTCAGCCCCCTCGCCCCTTATATTTTGGCCAGAGGAAGCGCGAAACCGGGCGATTAAGACGGCAACCTGTCCAACAACGCTTTGGCGGCGGCTTGTTCCGCCTGCCGCTTGGACCCGGCGGTCGCTTGTGCCTCGGTTCCGTCCTGTAGGCGGGCAGCGATGGTGAAAACCGGCGCGTGATCCGGACCGCTGCGCTTGATTTCGACATAGGCGGGCGGTTTTTGCCCCCGTGCCTGCGCCCATTCCTGAAGCGAGGTTTTGGCGTCCCGCGCGTCGGCTTCAACATTGTGGATGCGGTTGCCCCACAGATGAAGAATGACGTCGCGCGCCGCCTCAAACCCGGCATCGCGATAGATCGCGGCAATCACCGCCTCCATCGCGTCGCCCAACAGGGCTTGTTTGCGGCGGCCGCCTGACAGCATTTCCGACCGGCCCAGCTTCAGAACGGCACCCAGGTCGATCTGACGAGCCACATCGGCACAGGCCTCTTTCCGCACCAACGCGTTAAAGCGCGGGGCCAGCTGTCCTTCGGAGGCTGTCTTGTCGGCTTCTAGCAGCGCGGTGGCCATCACCAGTCCCAGCACGCGGTCACCCAGAAACTCAAGCCGTTGGTTGTCGGGCCGGGTCGGCGAGGAAACAGAACCGTGGGTCAAGGCGCGCAGCAGCAGTTCCGGGCTGTTGAATACATACCCCAACCGGTGCTGGAACGCCATTATTTCGGCTGAAAACTTCAATTGACCGCCTTGAAGAACCGGTCGCCGCGCCATGTCCAGAAATACAGCATGGATCGGCCCGCAGACGAGAACATGATGCGATCCGCGCGACCGATCAGGTTTTCGTATGGCACGTAACCCACACCCCCGACAGATTGCGGCAGACGGCTGTCGGCCGAGTTGTCGCGGTTGTCGCCCATGAAGAAATAGTGCCCTTCGGGGACGACATAGACGCCAGTATTGTCCGAGCCCTGATTGCCAATATTGAGGACTTCATAGGATACGCCATTGGGCATCGTTTCGATATAGCGCGACTTCTCACAGGTGCCGCCAAATCCAACCGCTCCGTTTTCGCAGCGCGGACGCAGACCCTGAGGTCCCTGTGGCTCGGCGGCCTCGGTAAACTTGCCATCGGGTTCCTGTGGAAGCGCGGTGCCGTTCAGGATCACGGTACCGTCGCGCACCTGGATACGGTCGCCGGGCAGCCCGATCAGGCGCTTGATGTAATCCCGACCCGTCACCGGGTGGCGGAAGACGATGACATCGCCGCGTTCGGGATCGCCGCCCCAAATGCGGGTATCCCCGTCACCCTGCATCCAGCCACAGATGTCTTCGGCATCAATGTTCAGGCCGACGCTGGGGATGATCAGGCTGGGGCACGAGGCATAGGAGTAGCCATAGGCCATCTTATTGACGAATAGGAAATCACCGATCAGAAGCGTGGGCTTCATTGAGCCGGACGGAATCCAGAACGGCTGAAAGAACAGTGTTCGAAACACGCCCGCGATCAGCAGCGCATAGACGATGGTTTTGATCGTCTCCCAGACACCACTTCCTGATTTGGCTTCTTCGGCCATACTGCTCTCTCCAGCTCACTCTCGTCTTTGGGGTGCTACATGCGGGGCCGGTGGGGGCAAGTCAAGGCTGCGCGGGCGCTTCTTGAAGCGGGCGCGCCTCGATCAGCACAATGGCCTGTGCCCAGGGGTGATCGTCGGTCAGCGTGACGTGAATGATCGCCTCATGCCCCGGAGGCGTCATCTGGGCAAGTCGCTCTGCCGCCCAACCTGTCACATGCATCACCGGCTGACCGGTGCGCAGATTGGTGACGGACATATCCTTCCACGCGATGCCCATCCGCAGGCCGGTGCCCAGCGCCTTGGAACATGCCTCTTTCGCGGCCCAGCGCTTGGCATATGTACCTGCGGTGTCGTGCCGTCGTTCGGCCTTGCGCTGTTCGATATCGGTAAAGACGCGATTGCGAAACCGGTCGCCAAACCGGTCCAGCGTACCTTGGATACGGTCGATATTCGCGAGGTCGGTTCCGATGCCGAGGATCATGCGGTGTTCTCTGTTTTGGCGCGTCTTGCCAAGGCCTTGAGTTCTATCTTTGCGCTGGTCGGGAATAGTACTGCATTTGATACCAACGCCACAGCGGTCAGGAATGTCATCAATCCAACGATATGACCATGCATATGCCATCCTACGAGATGACGCATGTAAATTGGCCCGATGCCGGTCAGCGCCAAAAGCAAGTAGGCAACATAATTTATGACAAAGAATATGAGTGTCGACAGAAATGCGAAGGCCACCAATTCGCGCCAGTTCGGCATGCGCCCGAAGGCACGCGCAGCGATGCGTCCGGCAACGGCCGCCGCCAATAGTGCCGACGCAACGGGAATCCCGGCATTCGTGAGATCAACGCCCGCAAATTCTCTGAGTACGACCAAAGCAACTGGAAGCAGCATTCGGATCACAACCAGCCATATTGTATAGCGCCAAAGCATCGTTCCAATCACAGAGGCTTCCTTTCAAACTTCCGTGGCAGGGCCAAGCTCTCCAAGCCTGAACGGTAGTGCCCGGCTAGTCGGAGCAAATCAAACCTCCAGCACCACCGTACCCAGCTTTTGCCCCGCCTCAACCATCTGATGCGCGGCGACGGCGTCCTCAAGGCCACCGGCCGAGACGACCGCGTGGCTGAGCGCGCCCTGTTCCAGCCATGCGCCCAGTTGGGCCTCGCCTGCTCGGCGTGCGGCAGCGTCCAACATGTAGACGATTAGCATATGCAGCCGGATGTTCTTGAACATGAAACCATAGAAATCCAGTTCTGGCCGCATTTGCGAGGCTGAGGCATAGCTCGCGATGGTGCCGCCGGGTCGGATCAGCGACAACGAGGCGCTTTGATTGGCGGCGAAATCAACCTCGACGATCCGATCCACACCCGCGCCTTGGGTCAGGTCCATCACCGCTTGGGTCACGTCTTGTGTGCGATAGTTGATCCACTCGGACGCGCCGGAATGGGCGGCTTTTTCCTTGGAACTGACGGTGGTGATCACCCGCGCGCCACCCAGGGCTGCCATCTGGCAAGCATAGCGCCCGACAGTGCCCGCGCCACCAGTGACAAGGACGGTTTTGTCGGTGATCGGGCCATCGTTGTAAAGCGCGGCCCAGGCGGTCATGGCCGGTATGCCGAAACAGGCACCTTCGGCAAAGCTGGTGGTGTCGGGCAGGTGAACGGCCTGTTCGGAGGGCAGCGCGATATATTCCGCCCCGGTTCCGAAGGCGCGCTGCCATTGGCCATTCCAGATCCAGACCCGCTGGCCGACACGTGCCGGATCGACTCCCGACCCAACAGCTTCGATGACACCGGTCCCGTCGGAATGCGGCGTCACGACCGGGTAAGGCATGACCGCACCTGGCCGCGCGCCAGCCCTCAACTTGACGTCCGACGGATTGATACCACTTGCATGGACACGCACCAGTACCTCGCCCGGGCCGGGGTCGGGCGTGGGCAGTTCGATGAGTTCCAGCACATCCGATGCGTGACCAAAACTTCGATATGCTATGGCTTTCATTGTTCCCTCTCTATGCCTCTCTGACCGCGGGCAAACAACAGGCTGCCATGTCGCGAAAATCTGGGCGGCTGCCAGACCCTCTTCGCTTTTACCGGCTCACGCGTCGTAGTCTTTTCATGGCCCCTCGGGCGCCAGACCAAACGAACACGCGGCACATCAGGATTGCAAGGGCCAGCATCGTTCCGAAACCAACAGCCAAGAAAGTCATAGGGACCCCAGCGACGATCTCTGCCGAGCCGGGTATCACCAGAAACGCAACCACCGACAGTCCGCAACCGATAAGCATGCCGACGACTCCCATGATCAGCGCGGCAAACCACATTTCACCACCGCTAGGCATTGCGCCGAAGCTCTCTACGTATTTCTTACCCTCATTTATTGCACCGGCGAGAAATGGCACGAAGGGGATGAAACTGCTGAAGAGGTTGATCTTGAAAACGGCCTCAATCGCGAACAGGGCCAACGGAACCGCGATACTTGTCGCCAGAAACACCAGTGAAAACCTAAGGCTGCTTGCGCCCATCTCATTGTTTCCTTTCAATAAATTCGCTCAAATATTTAGTGCCAAGTCTTTTCTATTTCGCTCTTAGCCAAGACGCACGGTAAGAATCTTGTAGCTCGCCACGCCGAAGAACCCAGCAAATGCAAAGTCGAACCAGCGCCGCGCGCGGCGGTAGGCGGCAACCATTTTCTCTGACGAGAACAGAAACGCGTAGCCGATGAAGATTATCAGCGATCCGGCATAAAGCAGTCCGAAATACCCCAACAGCATGGTCAGGCTGGCGTCATTTGGTGCGACGATCGCGTAGATGGAGCCCCAGCTCAGGATCGCCTTAGGGTTGGTCAGGTGAATGGCCGCGCCTTTGGCAAAGATCGACGGCAGCGAGCCTTTGACCGGGTTGCCCAGCGCAACCTCATCCGAGGACATGGCGCGACGCAGGGCCTTCAGTGCCAGCCAGCCCAGATAGGCGACGCCGACATATCGGATCACTTCGAACACCCAGACATTGGCCAGCATGATCGCCGACAGGCCCAGCGCTGCCGCGATTCCCCAGGCGGCAGACCCCGCGCAAATGCCCAACGCAAAGGCCAGCCCAGCCGTGCGGCCCTCGTTCATGGCAGTTCCCGCGATGCCCATTGTGGCAGGACCCGGAGAGCCCCCGGCCATCAGCCATGCGATCCAGATGGCAACGAAACCCGAGGTGATCATCGCGCAAAGGCCGATCTGATCAGGCCGAGACCGGCGACCGCGAACAAACCGGCGACAACGCCATCAATCCAGCGGCGAAACCGGCGGTATCCGGCCATCATACCGCTGACTGAAAACAGCATCGAATAGAGAAAGTTGTTGATAAAACCCGCGAGGATGCACACGGCGGTGGCGGCGGCAACGGCAATCAAGCCGTCATCCGGGCCAAGGCCAACCGACAGGGCTGCCATCCATGCGATCACCGATTTCGGGTTGGACAGGTTGAGGATCAGCCCACGCAAGAACCACCTGCCCCTGGCGGGTACTGAGACTTTGTCGGCGTCTGATCGCATCGCGGAACGACCGGATTGCCACGCCAGCCAAAGCAGATAGAGGCCACCAAGCATCTTGAGCACCATGAGCACGTAAAGGGAACTTTGCAGCACCGCCCCCATTCCGCTGGCGGCAACCAAACCCCAGAATACCAAACCGCAGGACAAGCCTGCTCCGTAGATGAGGCTGGTCTTGCGCCCAAAGCTCATCGCAACTGCTGCGTTGGAGATATTTGCAGGCCCGGGCGAAACTGCAACCACAAAGAAGGCAAGCGCGGTGACTGCAAGAGATGTCAGGTCGATCATGCCCGTGCCGCATCCATCAAGCGACGCATTTCCTGAATTGCCGGGGTGAGGCCCAGAAAGATCGACTCGCCAATCAGGAAATGACCAATGTTCAGCTCTTTCACCTCGGGGAACGCTGCAACAGGTTGCACCGTGTCATAGGTCAGCCCGTGGCCCGCGTGCACTTCGAGGCCAAGCGAGTGGGCATAGTTGGACATGGCACGCAGAGCCTCCAGTTCCTGTGCGGCATCTTCCATGCGGCCTTCGGCATGGGCGTCGCAATAAGCGCCGGTGTGTAATTCGATCACCTCGGCCCCGATCCGATGGGCGGCTTCGATCTGGCGCTGGTCTGCGGCGATGAAGATCGACACGCGGCATCCGACCTCCCGCAGTGGCGCGATGAAATGCGCCAGCTTGTTTTCTTCGCGCGCAACTTCCAGCCCGCCTTCGGTCGTGCGCTCCTCGCGCTTTTCGGGGACAATGCAGACCGCGTGCGGCTTGTGGCACAGGGCTATTTTCTGCATCTCTTCGGTTGCGGCCATCTCAAAATTCAGCGGAACTGACAGGACTTCCATCAGCCCGTCGATATCGGCATCCGAGATATGACGGCGGTCTTCGCGAAGATGCGCGGTAATGCCATCCGCACCCGCCTCTTCCGCCAGTTTGGCGGCGCGCAAAGGATCGGGATAGGCCCCACCCCGCGCATTGCGCACCGTCGCCACGTGGTCGATATTCACACCCAGACGCAGATAAGTGTCAGACATCCTTCGAATCCTTCATATGGTCTTGGGCCGAGCCTAATTCGTTTACCACCGAAACGGCAGTCTCTGACTGTGCCAATCGCTTGATTTCTTCGAATTTCGCTTTGATCCTGGCCCGGCGTCGTTTTTGATAGGTTCGGATCACGGGCAGGCTGAGATAGGCACAAATGATCCCCGCCACGATCCCTGGCAGCACCCCGCCAATCATATAGGGAAAGAACACTTCGTCATAAAACACCTCAAGCCCGTGCCAGTCGGCCACGCGGTCGGTGAACATAGCCAGAAAGTTGTTCTTCAGATCCCCGATCGCGTCTGCAAACTTGCCCATAAGCCCGTGGGTGTCGCCCTCTTTGAACGTGGTACCCAACAGGAAATGCCCGGTTTGCAAACTGATCACGCCGATGGGCACATAGGTCAGCGGGTTACCGAAGAACGTCCCCGAAAGCGAAGCCAGGATGTTGCCGTTGAAAAGTCGGGCAAGGACGGCGGCCACGACGAAGTGCAGGCCGTAAAAGGGCGTGAAGGCGGCAAAGACCCCGGCGCCGATACCGCGTGCAATACGTTCCGGAGTGTCCGGCAGCCGACGTACGCGGTGTTTGACGTAATGAAAGGCCCGGGTCCATCCCCCGCGAGGATAAAC
This sequence comes from Ruegeria sp. AM4, assembly GCF_056540665.1. Classification (NCBI taxonomy): domain Bacteria; kingdom Pseudomonadati; phylum Pseudomonadota; class Alphaproteobacteria; order Rhodobacterales; family Roseobacteraceae; genus Ruegeria; species Ruegeria sp. AM4. Next base: position 83,482 of record NZ_JBQFXD010000006.1, read on the forward strand.
CAATTCTGAGGCGATCTGGACAGGCGAGCGTCGATCTCGGCGCTTGAAAACCACTCCTGATCACCCCTTCTCAGCTTGCCGCAACCGTGGGCCTCGCCCGGTCCCGATACCTTTCAACCGCAGCGACATCGCTTTCCGCCTCAAGCATCAGCATCAGCGAATGCAACTGTTCAAGGTCGCGCAGTTCGACGCTGATCTGCAAACGGTAAAAGTCCGGTTTACGGTCAACGAATTCAAGGTTCGAGATATTGGCCTTTTTCTCGCCGATCAATGTGCAAATACGCCCCAGCACACCGGCATCGTTGCCGATGGTCAGGTCCAGCGTCGCGCCGTAAACCGCAGGGTGCGTGCCAGAGTGCCAATGCAGATCGACCCAGCGTTCGGGCTCTTCTTCGAATTCGGACAGGCGGTCACAGTCGATGGCATGCACCACCACGCCCTTGCCGCGATAGGTGATGCCAACGATGCGCTCACCCGGCAGCGGTTGGCAGCACGGGGCGCGATCAAAGCTTTGGCCCGGTTCCAGACCAATGACCGCGCGACGCATCGGGATGGCATCGCCTTCGTCTTTCGCGAGTTCGGGGTAAACAGCGTTCACCACATCATGCGCCGTCAGTTCGGCGCTGCCCAGACGGGCAAGCAACTCTTGCTGATCCTTCAGGCGCAGGTGTTTGGCCGCCGTATCCAGGGCCTTATCGGTGGCCTTGCGGCCAACGTTTTCGAACCCGGCGCGGGCCAGCTCTTTGCCCAGCTTGATGAACCGTTTGCGGTCAACTTCGCGCAGAGCACGGCGGATCGCAGTGCGGGCCTTGCCGGTGACTGCAATCTCAAGCCATGTCACCTGCGGTGTCTGGCCATCCGCGGTGATCACATCGACCGACTGTCCGTTTTTCAGCCGCGTCCACAGAGGGACGCGGATTCCATCCACCTTGGCCCCCACGCAGGCATGGCCGATGCGGGTATGGATGGCATAGGCGAAATCGATCGGCGTAGCCCCGCGCGGCAATTTCACCACATCGCCTTTGGGGGTGAAACAGAACACCTGGTCGGAATACATCTCCAGCTTGACGGCTTCGAGGAAGTCTTCGTGATCATCCTCGCTGTCGAACTGTTCGGTCAGGTTGGCGATCCACTTGGCGGGGTCCACCGCAAAGGGGTTTTCCGAGCGCACACCGTCCCGATAGGACCAATGCGCCGCAACGCCGGTTTCGGCCACGTCATGCATCTGGCGGGTGCGGATCTGAACCTCGACCCGTTTACCGTCACGGCCCGAGACCGTGGTGTGGATCGAGCGATAGCCGTTCGATTTCGGCTGGCTGATATAATCCTTGAACCGCCCCGGCACCGCGCGCCAGCGCTGGTGAATCGCACCGAGGGTGCGATAGCAGTCTTCTTCGGTCCGGGTGATGATGCGGAAACCGTAGATGTCGGACAGGCGCGAAAAGCCCTGATCCTTTTCCTGCATCTTGCGCCAGATCGAGTAAGGTTTCTTGGCACGGCCAAAAACCTCGGCCTCAATGCCAGCTTTCTCAAGTTCATGCCGCATGTCGCCGGTGATCCGGTGGATCACATCGCCGGTTTCGCGTTGCAGGGTGATAAAGCGGCGGATGATCGACTGGCGGCCTTCGGGGTTCAGGACGCGGAAAGCGAGGTCTTCCAACTCTTCACGCATCCATTGCATACCCATCCGGCCCGCAAGCGGCGCATATATGTCCATTGTCTCGCGCGCTTTGACCGCCTGTTTCTCGGGCCGCATCGCCTTGATGGTGCGCATATTGTGCAGACGGTCGGCCAGTTTGACCAGAATGACCCGCAGATCCTTGGACATCGCCATGAACAGCTTGCGGAAGTTCTCGGCCTGTTTCGTCTCGCGGCTGGACAGCTGCAGATTGGTCAGCTTGGTGACGCCATCGACCAGCTTGGCGACCTCTTCCCCGAACAGCTCGGACACCTTGCCGTAATTGGCTTTGGTGTCTTCGATCGTGTCGTGCAGCAAAGCGGTAATGATCGTCGCATCATCCAGACGCTGTTCGGTCAGGATGGCGGCAACGGCAACAGGATGGGTAAAATAAGGCTCGCCCGAGTGGCGGAACTGCCCCTCATGCATCTGCTGCCCGAACTCATAGGCTCGGGCGATGCGCTCGGCATTTGTCTTGGGGTTGTAGTTGCGGACCAGCGCAATCAGGTCGTCTGCAGAAATCATCCGGTCCGCACCTTCGTCGTTGGGGCTTACCCCTGGCCCTGAGCCTCCATCAGCGCGCGCAGGAGCTTTTCTTCGGACATGTCGTCATCGGCAGGCTTGTCCGATTCGGCACCCATCAACAGCGCCATCTGATCTTCTTCAGGCTCATCAACCTCGATCTGAGTTTGGTTGGCCTCGATCAGACGTTCGCGCAAATCGTCCGCGCCCTGCGTCTCGTCGGCGATTTCGCGCAGCGAAACAACGGGGTTCTTGTCATTGTCGCGGTCCACGGTGATCGACGCACCCGCGGAAATCTCGCGCGCCCGGTGGGCGGCAAGCATCACCAGTTCGAACCGGTTCGGAACCTTGTCTACACAGTCTTCGACCGTAACGCGGGCCATGGGGCGCTCTCCGTATTTGAATCCGTGACAGGAAAACGATTATCTAAGCCCGTTTCGCTGCCTTGACAAGCAGGAAATGCAGCAAATGCGCGTATCAAACAGGTGTAACCGCGGCGATATCCGCGTCAGGCAAATCGGTCAGCATCTCGCGCACGGTTTTGCGCAGCACCGGATGCTGCCAGTCGGCTGCCACGTCGGCCATCGGAACCAGGACAAAGGCGCGGTCCTGCATGCGAGGATGTGGCAGAATCAGCTGATCCGGGGCCTGCTGCGCCTGCGCCTGCGCGGGCAAGGTGCGCCAACGGTCATATTCGGCCCGATCCGGCAGCACGACATCGTCCCAGCACACCAAATCCAGATCCAGCGTGCGCATGCCCCAGCGCTGCACACGCTCGCGCCCGAAATCCCGCTCGATCCGGTGAAGAATTTCCAGAATGTCCGCCGGGGACTTGGGTGTTTCAATCAACACCGCAGCGTTGACGTAATCCGGACCAGCACCGGCGGGAAAGCATGGCGTGGCAAAAAAACGGCTTTGCGTGCGAATCACCAAACCAGCGTCGCGCAGCGCAATTAGCGACTGCTCAAGCGTCACCTTGGGACTGTTTCCTCTCAGACTGAGATTTGCTCCCAGCGCGATAACTGCTTTTGCGCATGTTTTTTCCAAATTTGACCCCACATTCCATACACAGCATACTTGCCATAAAGGCCAGAACACTTATTTTGTAGTCACCATTGCTCCGACTTATTTTTCACACTCACGAATGCACAGGTGCAGTGGTTTATACCGGAAGGGACTATTTATGTTTTATAAGGACGAACGGCTAGCGCTGTTCATCGACGGCTCGAATCTTTATGCAGCCGCAAAAGCACTTGGGTTTGATATAGACTACAAGCTGCTGCGTCAGGAATTCATGCGCCGGGGGAAGTTGCTTAGGGCTTTCTATTACACAGCGCTACTGGAAAATGACGAGTATTCTCCGATCCGCCCATTGGTTGATTGGCTGCATTACAACGGCTTCACCATGGTCACGAAACCGGCCAAGGAATACACCGACAGCATGGGGCGTCGGAAAGTTAAAGGAAATATGGACATCGAACTGACGGTAGATGCCATGGAACTGGCACCGCGCGTCGATCATATCGTGCTGTTCTCGGGCGATGGGGATTTCCGCCCGCTGATTGCCAGCCTGCAACGTCAGGGCGTCCGCGTTTCGGTTGTCTCGACCATTCGCAGCCAGCCGCCGATGATCTCGGACGAACTGCGCCGTCAGGCCGACAACTTCATCGAACTGGAAGACCTGCGCGACGTTATCGGCCGCCCTCCGCGTGAGATGCCGGCCGAAACCCGCAGCGTTATGGCAGCGGGCGGCAAGTAAACCTGCGTCGATTGCAACAGATTTGATGGGCAAATAGCGGCCAGATTCCGGGGAGAATCTGGCCGCCTTGTTTTAACGATGACTGCGTTCTCAAATACCGGTTTTGTACCAACCGTCTATGTCAGTTAAATGACACTGTCTGATCACTGGACCCGCGTCCGCAAAAGCCTTACCTGTCCCTGTTAAGGAGACAGCCATGACCAAGCCCCCACTCACCCTGTATCTCGCCGCCCCGCGCGGGTTCTGCGCTGGTGTCGACCGCGCCATCAAGATCGTCGAGATGGCGTTGCAGAAATGGGGCGCGCCGGTCTATGTGCGTCACGAGATCGTCCACAACAAATTCGTGGTGGACAGGTTGCGGGCCAAAGGTGCGGTCTTTGTCGAAGAATTAGACGAATGCCCCGATGACCGCCCGGTGATTTTCTCTGCCCACGGTGTCCCCAGATCCGTCCCGGCGACAGCAGCGCAGCGCGAGATGATCTATGTCGATGCCACCTGCCCGCTGGTGTCCAAGGTCCATGTCGAGGCCCAGCGCCACGCGGATGCCGGGCTGCAGATGATCATGATCGGGCATAAGGGTCACCCCGAAACCATCGGCACGATGGGTCAATTGCCCGATGGCGAGGTGCTGCTTGTGGAAACGGTCGACGATGTGGCCAGCGTTCAGGTGCGTAACCCGGATAAGCTGGCATTTGTTACGCAGACCACGCTCTCGGTCGACGACACCAAGGACATAATCGCCGCGCTCGAAGCACGGTTTCCCGCCATCGTCGGCCCGCACAAGGAAGACATCTGTTATGCGACGACCAACCGGCAAGAGGCGGTGAAGGCCGTCGCCCCGATGTCGGATGCCCTGCTGGTGGTTGGCGCGCCCAACTCTTCGAACTCGCGCCGCTTGGTCGAGGTCGCCTCGCGCGCAGGGTGCAATTATGCGCAACTGGTGCAGCGCGCGACCGATATCGATTGGCGTTCGCTGCAAGGGATATCCAGCATCGCCATCACCGCCGGGGCGTCGGCCCCCGAAGTGCTGGTCAACGAGGTGATCAATGCGTTTCGCGACCACTTCGACGTCACTGTCGAAATGGTCGAAACCGCGGTTGAGAACGTCGAATTCAAGGTACCCCGCGTATTGAGGCAACCCGCATGACACAAGATCAACGTACGATCGACGCCTACACCGCGCGCGTGGCGCAGTATCTGGAAGTACCCATGCCCCCGGAACAATCAGAGGCGCGACAAGACTTTGCCGACGCCGTCGGCACGGGTGGTTACGTGCTGGATCTGGGCTCTGGCCCCGGATCCGACAGCAGTTTCCTGATGCGTCAGGGGTTGAAAGTCCGGGCGTTGGACGCCACCCCGGCCTTTGTCGAACATGCACGAGACAACGGCGTAGACGCGCATCTGGGCACTTTCGACGATCTGACCGAAGCGGGTGAATACAATGGGGTCTATGCCAGCTTCTCGCTACTGCACGCACCGCGTGCCGATTTTCCGCGCCATCTGGCCGCAATTCACCGAGCCCTGAAACCGGGTGGTCTGCTTTTTCTGGGTATGAAACTGGGAACCGGCGAACACCGCGACGCGCTGGATCGCTACTACACCTATTATTCCCAATCCGAGATCGAGGATGCACTGACCGCAGCCGGTTTCACGATCGACCGTCATGTCAAGGGTGTGGGCGCGGGGCTGGCCGGGTCCTATGACGGGTTCATTCTGGTCTTCGCCCATGCCTGACCTCTACGCCTATACCGACGGTGCCTGTTCCGGCAATCCCGGCCCGGGAGGCTGGGGCGTGCTGCTGCGCGCGATGGACGGGGACACCGTCCTGAAAGAGCGCGCGTTGCAGGGCGGCGAGGCCGAAACAACCAATAACCGCATGGAATTGCTGGCCGCTATCAGCGCATTGGAAACACTGGATCGGTCGTCGAAAATCACCATCGTCACCGACAGCGCCTATGTCAAAAACGGGGTCACTGGCTGGATCTTCGGGTGGAAACGGAACGGCTGGAAAACCTCGAACAAAAAACCCGTCAAGAATGTCGATCTCTGGCAACGGCTGGATGAGGCACAAACCCGCCATGATGTGACCTGGGAATGGGTCAAGGGCCATGCGGGCCACCCGGAAAACGAACGCGCGGACGAACTGGCGCGGGCGGGCATGGCACCCTTCAAACCCAAGAAGGCCCAGGCGTGATCTGGCTTGATGTTCTGGACTATGCCTCGGTTCTGGTTTTTGCCCTGACCGGCGCGCTGGTCGCCAGCCGGGCGCAGCTTGATCTGGTCGGGTTCGCGTTCATGGCCTGCCTGACCGCAGTCGGAGGCGGAACTGCCCGCGACCTGCTGCTGGACCGACACCCGGTCTTCTGGGTCGATCAGCCAGCCTATATCCTGATCGCCTGCGCCGCCGCTGTTCTGGTGTTCTTTACCGCGCATCTAGTGGAAAGCCGGTACAACTGGCTGATCTGGCTCGACAGCTTCGCCCTGTCCATCGCCGCCGCCGCCGGAAGCGGCGCGGCGCTGTCTGTCGGGCAAACGGGTGTGATCATCGTTCTGATGGGGGTCACGACCGGCTGTCTGGGCGGTTTGATGCGGGATGTGGTCTGTAACGAGGTGCCTCTGGTTCTGAAGCAGGGCGAGCTGTATGTTTCCTGCGCCTTTGCCGGATCGTTAAGCGCGGTCGTGACCAATCAACTGGGGTTCGAGGTTCTGCCTGCTCTGGCGCTATGTGCCATTGTGTGCTGGGCGCTCAGGGCCGGGTCATTGCTGTTTGGTTGGAAATTGCCGGTCTACAAGGCGCGTCCGCCGCGCCGGTAGACGGAAACCGCAATCATTGGTATCACTTTGCGATCAACGTTTTGCGAGGCGTCCGATGAAACACCGCATTCCTTTCCTTGTAATTGGCCTGTCCCTGCTGACTGCTTGCGCCGAGCAATACACGCCTGTCAGCTTTGTGGCCGAGGGCGATCAGATCATCGCAAACGGAACGATCGACCACACCACCTTGCAATCATTCCTCGAGGTCACGTCCGACAATCCCGATGCCAAGACACTGGTGTTGCAGAATATCGAAGGCTCGGTCGACGACGATGCCAATGTCGTGTTCAGTCGCGTTGTACATGTCAAAGGGTTTGATACCGTGGTTCCCTCGGACGGGCTGGTCGCCTCGGGCGGGACCGACCTGTTTCTGGCAGGCAACCAGCGGGTTCTGAACCCCGGTGCCTGTGTCGGCGTCCACAGTTGGAGTGGATCAGGTATTGTTGCAACCGAACTGGATGCGACCGACCCCGAGCATGGCAGGTATCTGGAGTATTTCCGCGATATCGGTGTCGAGGACGAGTTCTATTGGTTCACCCTCGCCGCCGCCCCAGCGGATGACATGCATTGGATGACCGCAACCGAAGCGGATCAGTTCGACATGACAACGCGTGGATCGCCACAACTGGGGACCGCGGCTGTTTGCGATGAACGATAATACGGCGCGTTACCGGCGTATGTAGGTCTGCCAGATCCAGATCACCAAAAGCGCGCCAAGCACCGCGCCGACAAAGCCTGACAGCCAGCCCATAACCGCCAGCAACGTGCGTAGGACCAATCCACCGACAAGGGCACCAACGATGCCGATCAGCATGGTGGTCGGGATATCTGCCTCGATCCGCATCAAGCGGGTGGCCAGAAACCCGGCAGCGGCACCAATGATGATCAGTGCGATCACGGACATCCTATTTCCTCCAATGTGTCGGAACGATGATCAGCGCGCCGATCGATGAGATCACCGCATTCAGACCCGGTGCGCCAAAGCTGATGCCAAACATGATACGGACGAAATAGAACAGAAACGCGCCACCAACGCAGATGATGATGGATTGCAGATACCCGTTATGGGTAAATCCCGTCTTTTCGGACAGGTAACCGACGATCCCGGCGATGACGACGGTGCCCATCAGGATCATGAACATAAGGCGTTACTCCACAGACAAGCGACTGCCGGCCGGAATGGGCCAGCCCCGCAGAAAGGTTGCCTTATCCTGCGCGCCTTTGCCTGCCCGTTGCAAGCGTAACAGGTCAACCGCCCCTTCGCCGCAGGCCACAGTCAAGGCGTCGTCCAGAACTTCGCCCGGCGCGCCCTGTCCTTCCGCCATGCGCGAGGCCAGCAGCTTGATGCGCTCGCCAGTTAGTTCGGTCCAGGCGCCGGGAAAGGGTGAAAGGCCACGGATTTGCCGGTCAACCTCGGCGGCGGGGCGCGACCAATCGATCCGCGCCTCGGCCTTGTCGATCTTGGCGGCATAAGTGACGCCGTGCTCGGGCTGAGGCGTTGGCACCAGTTCCAGCAAGCGGTCCAGCGCCCGGACGATCAAGTCTGCTCCCATTCCTGACAGGCGGTCGTGCAGCTGCGCTGTGGTCTCTTCGATCCCGATTTCAGTCGCCTGACGCATCAAAACCGGCCCGGTGTCCAGCCCGGCTTCCATCTGCATGATGCAAACTCCGGTCTCCGCGTCACCTGACATGATTGCCCGATGGATGGGCGCGGCCCCACGCCAACGCGGCAGCAGGCTGGCGTGAATGTTCAGACAACCTTGAGCGGGCGCATCCAGAATGGCTTGTGGCAGGATCAGGCCATAGGCCACGACCACCGCGACATCAGCGTTCAGGGCAGCAAATCTTTGTTGTTCGTCCGGCGATTTCAGCGAGACCGGATAGCAAACCGGAAGACCCAGCGCCTCGGCCCGTGCATGAACTGGCGTCGGCCGCTCTTTCTTGCCGCGACCGGCCGGGCGCGGAGGCTGGCAGTAGACTGCGGCAATCTCGTGCCCGGCATCGACCAGCGCGTCCAGCACCGGCACCGAAAAATCGGGGGTTCCCATGAAGATGATACGCATTTGCGGCTCCGGCTGGGGGTGCCGGGCTGAAGCCCGGCCTACGGATCAGGGTTGCTTTCTGGCTTTGCGCAGCAGCATGTCGCGTTTGACCTTGCTGAGCCGGTCGAAATACATCCGCCCGTTCAGGTGATCGATCTGGTGCTGCACGCTGGTCGCTTCGATCCCGACAAAGTCCCGGCGATCGATCATGCCGTGCGCGTTCAGAAACTTTACCGTCACCGCGCGCGGGCGTTTCACCTTGGCCGAGACACCCGGCAGGTTCGGGCTGGCCTCGTCATGCTCGCGCAGCTCGACCGAGGCGTGCAGGATTTCCGGATTGGCCAGACGCACCGCCTTGCCCCGTTGGGTCGAGCCATCAACGACCGCCAGCCGCAGCATGACGCCGATCTGCGTCGCGGCAAGGCCAACGCCCGGCATCGCCTCCATCGTGTCGATCATATCGTTCCAGATGGCGCGGATATCGTCGGTGATTTCGGTGACGTCTTCAGCCTTTGTCCGCAGGCGCTTGTCTGGCCAGGACAGGCAGGTGCGCACGGTCATGTGCGGGCCTTCTCGCGCTTGAGCTTCTGCATCTTGCGCGTGATCATCTGGCGTTTCAGCGGCTTGAGGTAATCGATGAACAGCTTGCCGTTCAGGTGATCGATCTCATGCTGAACACAGGTGGCCCACAGCCCGTCAAACGTCTCTTGCTGCGCGTTCCCGTCGCGATCCACCCAAGCCACATCCACCACTTTGGGGCGCGTCACCTCGGCATATTGCTCGGGGATCGACAGGCAGCCTTCCTCATAGACGTTGGTTTCGTCCGACGAGGCGATGATTTCGGGGTTGAACATGATCAGCGGGCGTGGTGCCTGCCCTTCTTCCTTGATGCAATCCACAACGATCAGCCGGTCAAGCACCCCGACCTGCGGGGCGGCAAGGCCGATACCCGGCGCGTCATACATGGTCTCAAGCATGTCGTCGGCCAGCTCACGCAGCGCGTCCGACAGGTCAGCCACCGGGGCACAAACCTTTTTCAGCCGAGGGTCGGGATGGATCAGAATATTGCGTTTCATGAGGCTGATGTATGACATCGCGCAGCGCACCGCAACGGCCCCCTTGCACCCGCCGCAATTGTGGCTAGCTTTCAGCGCGACAGATGGAGACGACATGACGTTCAACGAACAGATCGACCGCCGAGGCACCCAAAGTTCAAAATGGGACAAGATGGAAAAGCTGTATGGCGTCTCGCCCACGGACGGGCTGGCCATGTGGACGGCAGACTCGGATTACCCGACGGCCCCTTGCGTAATCGACGCGGTGCGGCAGGCGGCAGATCATGGCGTGTTCGGCTATTCCTGGATGCACCCGAACTATCTGAACGCGATCCAGTGGTGGATGAAGACCCGCCACAACTGGGAGATCGACACCGATTGGATTCTGACCTCGCAAGGGTTGGGCAACGCGATTGCCCTGTGTCTGGATGTCTGGAGCGAACCGGGCGACGGCGTGGTGATCTTTACACCTGTCTACCACGAGTTCGCCCACAAGGTGAACAAATCGGGCCGCCGCGTGGTCGAATGCCCGTTGATGCGCGACGGCGACACGTATGCGCTTGATCTGGAAGACGCGCAATCACGGCTGGACGGATCCGAGAAGATGTTGCTGTGGTGCTCGCCCCAGAACCCCTCGGGCCGGGTCTGGACGACCGAGGAACTGCGCGCGGTCGCGGCCTTCGCCGACCGTAACGGGCTGATCCTGGTGTCGGATGAGATTCACCATGATCTCGTTTATCCGGGCAATACCTTCGTACCGATGGATATCGCTGCCCCTGATGCGCGACCCTGGACCGTTACGCTTACGGCGGCCTCCAAGACGTTCAATATCGCTGGTCAGCGCACCGGGAATATGATCATTCCCGAACCCAAGCTGCGCGAAGCCATGCGGCACCGGATACAAACACTGGACTATGACCCCAGCGCACTGGGTGTGGCGATGATCACCGCCGCCTACAGTCCGGAAGGTGCCGACTGGGTCGATGCGCAAATTGCGCATCTGGACGGCAATCGCAAAATGTTCGACGCCACGATCGCAGAAATTCCCGGCCTGTGGTCGATGCCCTTGCAGGCCACCTATCTGGCTTGGGTCGACTTTTCCGGAACCGGAATGAACCACGCCGAATTCGTGCGTCGCCTGCGCGAGGATGCCCGCATTGCAACCTCTCCAGGCCCCGGGTTTGGAGCGGGCGGTGAGATGTTTGAGCGCTTTAACCTGGCCACGCAACGCAACAAGGTCGAAGACGCCTGCGACAGGCTAAAGCGCGCCTTCAGCGACCTGCAATGATCTTGCGGCGGATTGCGCTGATCGGTTTGATCTTGGCGATGGGTCTGGCGGGCTGGTTCGGCTGGCACCGGTATGGCCCGCGGCCGCCTGCGCCGCCGATGGCAACCGAGGCCGATCGCATTGATCACATCCTGATCGAAAAAGCCGCCCGCCGTCTGACAGCCACCCGCAACGGCGCGGTGGTCATGCAGGCCGACATTGCACTTGGATTCGAGCCAGAGGGTGACAAGATGCGCGAAGGCGATGGCAAAACGCCCGAGGGTCTTTTCACCATCAACCGACGCAATCCGCAAAGTGCGTTTCACCTGTCTCTGGGGATCGACTATCCGCAATCCGATGATCTGGCGCGGGCGCAGACTGGCGGCTATGACCCCGGTGGGGATATCTTCATCCACGGTCAGCCAAATGGCGTAGCGGGGGTTACTTTGCCCGGCGATTGGACGCTTGGTTGTATCGCGATTTCGAACGCTGAAATGGTCCACCTGTGGCGCCTTGCAGACAATGGTACGACGGTCGAAATCAGGCCCTAGTCCTCGTATCCCAGCAATGCGATCGGAGCATCTGGCGGGCGGTAGAAGTCCAGCGGAGCCTTGTCGGCAGCAGCGGTGCTGCGCTTGAAATCGTATTTCATTTCGCTGGCGTCTTCTTCGGCTGCGACGATCAGGCATTGGTACAGATGGTTTGCGCCATCGAAAATATCGACAAGGCCACGCAGTCGCGGTGTTTCAGCAGCCTCAACCGCAAAGCCGTCACGCCACAATCTGAGAATTTTAAAGCTATTGTCGCCCATTTCGACACGCAGACGACTCGCTTTCTTGAGCGTAGCGATTCGCGCTGCATCCAATTCAGCGCGTATTTCCCTTGAAACATAAGTACTCATCAAACAAACCTCCCACCGGTTCCCCTCTATTTTGAACCTATAATCGTAAAATTCCAGTGAACCGCGTCACATGGCCCCAGATTCAAGGCGATCTGCCGGCCAGACGGGCCTGTGCATCGACGCAGGGACCATGCGCGCACTGGCCCGTAGGCAGCAGAACCGTCCCGTCCTATCTTTACCTCAAGCAAAGACGGAGGAACCGAAATGGGGCTGCTGGTAGACGGCACATGGCACGACACCTGGTATGACACCAAATCCACCGGCGGGGCCTTCAAACGCTCGGCCGCGCAATTTCGCAACTGGCTGACAGCTGACGGCGGCCCCGGCCCTTCGGGCAAGGGCGGATTCACGGCGGAAAGCGGACGCTATCACCTTTATGTCAGCCACGCCTGCCCCTGGGCCCATCGCACGTTGATCTTTCGGGAACTCAAGGGGCTGACAGATCACATCTCGGTCTCGGTCGTGCATCCCGACATGCTGGACAAGGGGTGGACCTTCGAAACCGATGACAGGGGTGCCACCGGCGATACCCTTTACGGTCTGCAATTTGCGCATCAGGTCTATACCAAGGCCGATCCAACCTATTCGGGCCGCGTCACGGTGCCCATTCTGTGGGACAAGCAGCAGCAGACGATTGTTTCGAACGAAAGTTCGGAAATCATCCGTATGTTCAATTCGGCCTTCGACGGGATCACGGGCAATACAGATGACTACTGGCCCGCGCCGATGCGCGACGAAATCGAAGAGGTCAACGCCCGCATCTATTCCGACGTCAACAACGGGGTCTACAAATCCGGCTTTGCCACCACGCAAGAGGCCTATGACAGCGCGGTCGGCCCGCTCTTCGACACGTTGGACTGGCTAGATGATCGGCTGGCAACAAACCGTTACCTTATGGGCGATCGCGTGACCGAGGCTGATTGGCGGTTGTTCACCACGCTGATCCGGTTCGATCCGGTCTATCACCTGCATTTCAAATGCAACCGCCGACGGCTGATCGACTATCCGAACCTATGGGCCTATACGCGAGAGCTGTATCAATGGCCGGGCGTTGCCCAGTCGGTTAACATGGATCACATCGTGCGGCATTACCACTACAGCCACGAAAGCATCAATCCGCACCGGATTATCCCGACAAACCCGGCGCTTGATTACGCCGAGCCGCACCGGCGCGATCAGCGACCCGCCGCGTAATGTTCTACCATCGCCGCCAGGTCTTCTGGCGGCGTACCGCTTTGCACATAGGCACAGGCATTGGGGCTGTGCGCAAAGATCGACCCGTCCGAGAAGAACGTGGTGTTGGTAACAAAGATCACCCGCGCCTCGGGTCGGCGATAGCTGGCAAAATCCGCCACAGCCAAGGCGCTGCCGGTTTCCAGAACCAGATCCAGCACAATGATATCAAAGGCCGTCCCGTACAGCGCAAGAATCGCCGCTTCCTGGCCAGCAACCAAGGTGACCTCGGCGCCTTGCCGTTCCAGATGCCTTTGCCAGACCCGACCAAGGTCGGGGTTACTCTCAACTATCAGAACTTTCATTTGCAACAACCTCGGCACTTGATAGAGTGAGTGGTGCCGACCCCCGTATTCCGTGATCCCCCGATTTCCTTAACAAAGTGTTAACGCTGACTGGCGGGTGCCCCGATCACGCGGATTTGCTTGTGTAACCGGCATAAATCCGCTTGAACCGGGCAAATCACGGCGAATCCGGCAGAGGGGCCAATGGCTGATCCGACAGAAAACCTGAATCCGCGCGCCACCCGCGACCATGGTGGCGGGCTGGATGCGGCCATTCGCACGTATGGCGGGGCTCGCGCGGACTGGATTGATTTGTCGACCGGCATCAATCCGCATCCTTTTGGCATTACCGGTTTGCAGCCCTCGGATTGGACCGAACTGCCCGACCACGGCGCGTTCGAGCGGTTGACCGATGCGGCCAGATCCTTCTGGTCCGTACCTGCCAGTGCCTCGATCCTGCCCGCGCCCGGGGCCTCGGCGGTTATTGCCCGCATGCCCTCTCTCGCCGCGCCGGGCCGGGTTCAGATCACAATGCCCACCTATAACGAACACGCTGCCGCCTTTTCGGCACAAGGTTGGACGGTCACCGATAGCGGCCCGGTTGAGGCCCGCGTCATCGTAAACCCCAACAACCCAGATGGTCGTTTTTGGCAGGCGCAGGACGCCGACGCGCCGTTGACCGTGATCGACGAAAGCTTTTGCGATGTCACACCAGACGCCTCTCTGATTCATCTGGCTGAGCGCCCCGGCGTGATCGTGCTGAAGAGCTTCGGCAAATTCTGGGGTCTGGCCGGTTTGCGGCTGGGCTTTGCCATTGGACAACCTGATCTGATCGGACGCTTGAATAATCTGACCGGACCCTGGGCCGTGTCCGGACCAGCGCTGCGGGTTGGAGAACGCGCCTTGCAAGACAACGAATGGGCACAAGCCACACGGTCGAGGCTTGCCGGTGACGCTGACCGGCTGGATCGACTGGTTACGGCCAAAGGGGCGCAACTGGTTGGCGGAACAACCCTGTTCCGCCTGTACCGTGTCGATGATGCCCTCGCGTGGCAGGATCGTCTGGCCCGCGCCCATATCTGGAGCCGCATCTTCCCCTATTCCACCACATACCTGCGTCTGGGCCTGCCCCCAATGGCCGGATGGGACCGGCTAGAGGCCGCCCTGTGAGTACGCCATTATTGCTGATCTGCGCCATGTGCCTGGACGCGGCCCTGGGGGAACCGAACTGGCTATGGTCTCGCGTCCGCCACCCAGCGGTGGTGACCGGAAATGCGATTGGCTGGCTGGATACCCGCCTGAACACCGGCCCAAACCGGCGCGCCAAAGGTGTTCTGGTGCTGGTCGTGCTTGTTGCTGCCGCAGTTTTTCTGGGTTGGCTCCTGTCGCTGCTTGGGCCCGTTGTTGAAGTCATCGTTTGCGCCATTCTGCTGGCCCAGAAGTCTCTGGTTTCGCATGTCCGCGAAGTTGCAGACGGTTTGCGAGCGTCCTTGCCCCAAGGCCGCGCCAGGGTTTCCATGATCGTCTCGCGCGACACACGCGACATGACGCAGGCGCAAGTCGCCCGGTCCGCCATCGAAAGCGCCGCCGAGAATCTCAGCGACGGGGTCATTGCACCCGCCTTCTGGTTTCTGGTCGCGGGCCTGCCGGGGCTGCTGATCTACAAGGCGGTCAACACTGCCGACAGCATGATCGGTTACCGAAACGAGACTTATCGAGAGTTCGGCTGGGCCTCGGCCCGGTTTGACGATCTGCTGAACCTGATCCCTGCCCGGCTAACCTGTCTGATGATCGTGGCGCTGTCGGGCCAATGGGCCCGCTGGTCCGAGATGATGGCAGATGCCCGCCGCCATATTTCCCCGAACGCGGGCTGGCCCGAGGCCGCAATGTCGCGCGCCCTGAACGTCGCGCTGGCAGGTCCACGCAGCTATGACGGGCAGGTCCGTGATCTGGCCTGGGTCAATGGCGACGCCCCCCGTGAAATTGGCGCGCCAGAGGTTTTCCGCGTATGCGACATGCTTTGGCGCGTCTGGGGGCTTGCGCTTGGGCTCGTCTCGGTGTGGGTTGGGCTCAACTTTATTCTTTGACGGACCCGACCATGCGTATTCTTTCCGGCCTTGCGGCTGCCGCCTTGCTTGCCTCACCCGCCTTCTCTGAATGTGGGGGCGGTTTCAATTCCTTCGTCAAAGGTCTGAAAGCCGAGGCCGTGCAGAAGGGGATGGACAAATCCACCGTCAATGCGTTCTTCAAAGGTGTCCAGCAGGACGGCGCTGCGCTGAAAGCCGACCGCGCACAGGGCGTGTTCCAGAAACCGTTCATCGAGTTTTCGCGCCGTCTGATCTCGCAAAACCGTATCGACCGTGGCAAGGCCATGTCGCAAAAATACGATGCCGTGTTCGATCGGATCGAGCGGGAATACGGCGTTTCACGCGGAGTTCTTCTGGCTTTCTGGGCATTCGAAACCGACTATGGCGCAGTACAGGGCGACTTCAACACCCGCAACGCGCTGGTGACGCTGGCTCATGATTGCCGCCGTCCGGACCTGTTCCGACCGCAGGTCTTCGCAGCCATCGAGCTCTACAGCCAAGGCAACTTCGATCCTGCCCGCACGACCGGGGCCTGGGCCGGGGAAATCGGCATGGTGCAAATGCTGCCGCAGGATATTCTGGACAACGGCGTCGATGGCGATGGCGATGGTACGGTGTCGCTGAAAACCTCGGCCCCGGACGCGCTGGTGTCCGGGGGCAAGATGCTGTCGCATCTGGGCTGGCAACCGGGTCAGCCCTGGTTGCAAGAGGTTAACGTGCCTGCGCAGATGGACTGGTCCCTGTCTGGCCCGGGCAAACCACGCCCGATCTCGGATTGGCAGGCAATGGGCGTTCAGGCACGCAGCGGATCGCTTGCCGATCTTCCCGCATCGCTGATCCTGCCGCAGGGGCACAAGGGCCCCGCATTTCTGGCCTACCCGAATTTCGACGTCTATTTCGAATGGAACCAGAGCTTTGTCTATGTCCTGACCGCTGCCTATTTCGGCACCCGGCTTGAAGGGGGCCAAATCTACAACGCGGGCAACCCCGCACCGGGCCTGTCCGGCGCCCAGATGAAACAGCTGCAAAGCAAGCTGCAAGCGCGCGGGCATGACGTCGGCAAGATCGACGGCATTCTGGGGGCCGGAACGCGGGCAGCAGTTCAGGCAGAACAGGTGCGGCTGGGCCTGCCCGCCGATGCCTGGCCAACGGCGGAACTGTTGAACCAACTCTAGGCAAACACCGTCTCGCTCCACTGACCGGTGGTTCCGAGCAGCGGTGACCGGCTGATTTCCACCAGCGCGATTTGGTCCGTTGGCCTAAACAGGTTATGAATTCCTCATTCAATCCGAAGGAGTTCATCCATGAATATCGAGATACTTCAGCCCAAACCCTTCGATCTTGTTGGCCAAACAATCATGATTGCCGGTAATGCGGTTGGCTTCGAGGGTCATCTTTCGCTCTCGGTCACCGAAGGCCATGTGGAGTTCAGTGGCGCCGCAAGTGCCGGGGCCATCGCGCTGCGCCAGTTTCAGGCGACGCTCGAGATTCCGGCGAACCCGAATTTTCAACTCGACCGTCTGTTTGTAACGGTTACGGACGACAGCGCCGGTGGTGAAGGGACAATTCCGACCGTGCATGTTCCGGTCTTTTTCGGACCGCGGATTTTGCCGGGATATGTCGGGTACCGGAACTATACGGTAGCACCTGGCGATACGCTGACTTCGATCTCGGTGTCGCAATACGGCAATCCGGGGCAAGTCTCGGTTATTCAACGCGCAAATGCGCATTTTATCAGCGATCCGAATGTAATCTTCCCGGGGCAGGAGTTGCGTATCCCAATCGTTTAAGCGATTGGACGTCGCAAAACCAGATAGCTGACCTAGGCTACCTCGGTCCGAGCAACCGCCAGTTCGGGCTCGAATGCGTGGGTTCTGATGCCTGTTCCCTCGGTCGCGATCGCGGTGTTCGGTTGAATTTCAACCCAGTCCTCGCTGTCGCCGTCCAGTGGTTCGGACGAGATGATGATACCGTCTTTGCAGCGTCGGTAATGCAAGCTGGGTGCGTATCGGTCCGACGCATACCGCGCCGCATATATGCGCGCTCCATCCGACCAACAGGCCGCAAACCGAAGATACGGAAGTACGCCACGCCGTCTTGAAACCGCCTCCACGCGCGCGACCGCCCGGGCCATGGCACCGATCGGATCGGCATCCAGCCCTTCGCCGTGAGCAATCAGAAAAATCGCCTCACTCTCGGTTGCGCCAAACCGCTGCCCGTACAAACCTGCTGGGATCATCCCGTCCAGTTCTTGTCGGATCAGGTCATGTCCCCCGGCTTGTCCGTTGTGCATGAAACTCCACTTGCCGACCCCAAAAGGGTGACAATTGTTGCGCGAGGTGGCCGTCCCGGTTGAAGCCCGAACATGGGCAAGGAAAAGCCGCGATCTGGTGTGATGCGCCAGTTGCTTCAGGTTTGCATCCGACCAGGCCGGGTGCGTGTCTTTGTAAAAACAAGGTGTCTCGCGATCAGAATACCAAGCCAGCCCAAAGCCGTCAGCATTGATCGGTGTCTTTCCGATCAGCGCGTTACGGCTTTGGATGATCAGAGATTGCTCTTGTTCCAGCACCAATTCGTCAAGATACCGCTGACTGCCTACCCAGGCCAAAAACCGACACATCTGCCCGCCCAATATTGCTCTACCGATGTGTGTATATCAGCGATCGGTGGATAATTTGGCCCTGATTTTCCTCGCGTTTCGAGCATTATTCGATCAAATGACCTGAATTTCAGCTCTTTTTCGCTCATCTACTCCGGTCGCACTGGATACCGATGACCCTTTTGGTCGATCAGAATCAGCCGCTCGCCACTGCGCACATAGAGATCACAGCGGCTGAACCCGTTGCGATAGGCGATGCAGACGCTGCCATCCTCGGCAATGGAATAGGTGCCAAAGGCGGATTCCCCGCTGGCGTAGGTATAGGAATAGGCCCCTCCGGCCGAGTATTTGGATTGTCCGTCATCGTAGAAGGTCAACGTGCGGCCAGCCAGCTCGGCCAGCTCTTCCGGGCTAAGCGGGACGTCGCCGGGTTTGGTGGGCCAGTCGGCAGCCCAGGCCGGACTGACGGACAACAGCGCAATGATCAGATACCGGGTCATGCTGCTACCTTAGCCCGACGGGTCGTCACAGTGTCATAACGTTGCAGTGAAGGGTCAGGCGACCATCTGCTCGGCCTTTTTCAAGTCGACCGAAACCAGTTGGCTGACGCCTTGTTCCTGCATGGTCACACCGAACAGCCGATCCATCCGCGCCATCGTTACCGCATGGTGGGTGATGATCAGGAACCGCGTGTCGGTCTGGCGGCACATCTCGTCCAGAAGGTCACAGAACCGGGTGACGTTGGCGTCGTCCAGCGGTGCATCGACCTCGTCCAGCACACAGATCGGCGCGGGATTGGCGAGGAAAACGCCAAAGATCAGCGCGGTTGCCGTCAGGGTCTGCTCACCGCCCGACAACAGGCTGAGGGTCGAGAGTTTCTTGCCCGGCGGTTGGCACATGATCTCGAGGCCAGCATCCAACGGATCGTCGCTTTCGACCATCACCAGATTGGCCTCACCGCCACCGAACAGGTGCTTGAACAGCATCGCGAAGTTCGAGTTCACCTGTTCGAACGCGGTCAGCAGACGCTCGCGCCCCTCTCGGTTGAGGCTCGCAATACCGCTGCGCAGCGCCTTGATCGCCTCTTCCAGGTCGCCCTTTTCACCGTTCAGCGTGTCGAATTCTTCCTGAACTTCCTTGCTGTCTTCCTCGGCCCGCAGGTTTACCGCACCCATCGCATCGCGCTGGCGCTTGTGGCGGTTCACTTCGGCCTCAAGCGCATCGGCAGCGGGCATCTGATCGGGGTTCGTGTCCAATTGGTTCAGCAGCTGGTTCGGGGTCAGTTGCTGATCCTCAGCGATACGCTCTGCCGCAGCGACAACGCTTTCCTTGGCCGCGTCACAGCGCGCCTCAGCCGCCGCGCGGCTTTCGCGCGCTTCCGAGGCCAGGCGTTCAGCCTCGCGCTCGGCCAGAACGACCTCACGCTGCTGGGTTTCGGCTTCGGCCAGCTTGTCGGCGGCTTCGGCGCGGCGGGCTTCGGCTGTTTCGATCAGTTCGTTCAGTTCCTCGCGGGCCTCGGCGATCTCGCCGGGGGCGGCCATTGCCTCGCCCAGCTCCTCTTCCGAGCTTTCCTTGCGCTCGGCGAGTTCTGCAATCCGCTTTTCCGCCGTTTCAAGACGGTGTTTCCAGCCGCTGAGGTCCTTCGTCACTTCCTGCGAGCGGCGGGTGCGCGCCTCGCCCTCACGGCGCAATTCATCATGGGTCGAACGGTGGGTCAGCATCGTGATCCGCGCCGCCTCGACCGTCTGTTTGATGTCTTCGACCTGCGCGCGTGCACTGTCTAGGTCGCCAAGTCCAGTCAACGCGCTTTCGGCCTCGCGCAATTGCGCACGAGCAGACATCGCGTCTTCCTTGTGGCGGTCGACGGCAAGAGACAGCGTCTCCAGCTTGCCTTCGGCCAAGTTGCGATCTGCCTCTGCCCGGCTGAGCATCCGCGCGGTTTCTGCCATCCGCTGATCAGCGGCGCGTCGGGCTTCACGTGCGCGGCGGTCGGCTTCGGTGACATCGGCCAATTGCTGCGACAGCGCCTCATGCGCGGCGCGCGCACCATCGGCCTGCGCCTCAATCCGGGTCAGTTCCTGCTTGAGCGCTTCCAGCTTGTTGAGCTGCTCCAGGCGCAGCGCTGCCGCACTTGGCGCATCTTCGGCCCAGGCCCGGAACCCGTCCCAGCGCCACAGGTCGCCTGATCGCGACACCAACCGCTGCCCGGGCTTCAAGGCAGCTTGCAACCGTGCGCCCTGATCCGCGTCGATCAACCCGATTTGCGCAATCCGACGGCTAAGGCGATCCGGTCCCGAGACATGCAGCGCCAACGGCTCGGCCCCGTCGGGCAGCGGCTGGTCGCTGTCGTAGCCTGCAACCTGTACCCATCCCGAAGGCCCGTCGCCCTCGACCAGCGGCGCGCGCAGATCGTCAGCAAGGGCCGCCCCCAGTGCCTTTTCATAGCCCGGGGCCACCCGCAGCAGATCCAGCACCTGGCCGCCTTCGGCGGTATCACGTTCAACCAGTTTGGCGAGTGCTGCGGTTTCGGCCCGGATGGCCCCCAGCTCACCTTCAGCCTCAGAGCGTTGTGCCCTTGCTTCGGCCTCGCGCGCCTGCGTTTCATTGCGCAGTTCGTCAGCGGCAGCCAGCGCTTCCTCGGCGGCCTCGGCGGCTTCGCGGGCTTCTTCCTCGCCCTCTTGCGCGGTCTCGAACGCCTCACTGGCGCGCGTCAGGGCCGACTTGGCTTCATCCACCGCAGCGCGCGCTTTTTCCTCTTCGTTTTCCGAGCGCGTCAGAGTCTTGCGACTGTCCTCGACCAGTCGCTGCGCCGATTGGTGGCGGGCGACAAGCCGCGCCATGTCCTCGGTTTCCTGCGACAGATGATCTTCGCGATCCTGCAAGACCGACGCGGCCTCGCGCGCGACCTCGGCGGCCTCGGTCAGTTTTTCGTCGTGACCCTCTGCAGCCTTGGCCAACTCACGGGCTTCCCATTCCAACCGCTCGATCATCTCGCCGGCATCGCGATTCAAACCGGATTCGCGTTCGATATCGTTGCCCAGCTGCTGAATGCGGTTGGTCAGTGTTTCGATCGTTTGCCGCGCGCGGGTTTCCTGATCGGAAAGCTGGTCGCGCTGCACCTGCTGACGTTGCAAAACGGCGGCGGCGATAGCCTCTTCCTCGCGCAGGGGCGGCAGGGTTTCTTCGATCTCGGCACGCTTTGCCGCGGCGGCGCGTGCGTCTGCCTCGGCGCGCGCGGCTTCGGCCAACCGCTCGCGCAATTTATCTTCGGCCTGTTGGCGGGCCATGTCGGCCTCTTTCCAACGACGATACAGCAGCATCCCTTCGGCCTGCCGCAGTTGCTCGCCAATCTCGCGATAGCGGGCGGCCTGACGGGCCTGGCGGGCCAGTTGCGCCAATTGACCGCCCAACTGCTCCAGCACGTCATCAACACGGGTCAGGTTGGACTCGGTGCCTTTCAGCTTCAACTCGGCCTCATGCCGCCGCTGATAGAGACCCGAGATACCGGCCGCCTCTTCCAGAATCCGGCGACGGGCGCGGGGTTTGGCATTGATCAGCTCGGCGATACGGTTCTGCCCCACCAGAGCAGGCGAATGCGCCCCGGTCGAGGCATCCGCGAACAGCATCTGAACATCGCGGGCGCGGACGTCCTTGCCGTTGGTCTTGTAGGCACTGCCCACGTCGCGCGTAATGCGGCGGACGATCTCAAGCTGGTCGCTGTCGTTGAAGCCCGAAGGTGCCAATCGTTCCGAGTTATCCATGGTCAGGACCACTTCGGCAAAGTTGCGCGCGGGCCGGGTGGCGGCACCCGCAAAGATCACATCCTCCATCGCGCCGCCGCGCATGGATTTGGGCCGATTTTCACCCATCACCCAACGCAACGCTTCCAGCAGGTTGGACTTGCCGCACCCATTCGGCCCCACCACACCGGTCAACCCGTCCGCGATGATCAGATCGGTCGGGTCAACAAAGCTTTTGAAGCCGGTCAGTTTGAGTTTGCTAAAGCGCAATGGCGGCGGGTCCCGTGATTCCTATACCCTCAAGTCTGCGCAACCGAGGGGCGGGGTGTCAACGTGATTGCG
Source organism: Ruegeria sp. AM4 (assembly GCF_056540665.1). Lineage (NCBI taxonomy): Bacteria > Pseudomonadati > Pseudomonadota > Alphaproteobacteria > Rhodobacterales > Roseobacteraceae > Ruegeria > Ruegeria sp. AM4. Next base: position 105,805 of record NZ_JBQFXD010000006.1, read on the forward strand.
CAGGATATGGGAGATCGCGCCGAGTTATCCACAATATCTTGCAAAAACCCGCCACTCAATACGGTGAACATTCAAACACCGCGTAGTCGGATCCGCCGTAGTTTATGCATTCGTAATTCGGACGAGAGATAACGGCCAGCAACAGACGCTCTCCCATCTCCTGATCGCAGCCTAATACCCCAACGGTCACCGCTGCATCGCCCAAAACATCTATGATGGGGCAGCCCGAAACCTGCGCCATTGCCAGGGCCGCGCGGTCACGGATCGGCCCCAGACGCGGGGCGTATTGTGTGTTGATCCGCACAGCCTCGGCCAAATCCCCGCGCACGCGAACGTCGAATACGCTGCCGTTGACCGCCACCCGCGTCGCGGGCAGGCCCTGAAAATGGGGCGTTCCCGCCGAACAGGCGGCGAGCAACAGAAGGCAAGCCAAGCGTATCATGCCGCAGCTTTGCCGCAGAATGGTTAACATAACCTTTCGGCTGTCAGGCGCGCAGTACTGCACCCAGTCGGCGGACGCCTTCCTCAATGGTTTCTTCATCCGAGTTGGAGAAGCTGAGCCGGATGGTGTTTGCCCCGGTATCGTCAGGGAAAAAGGCCTGCCCGGGCACAAAGGCCAGCTTGACCGTCTCAAGCGCACGCGCCAGCAGATCGGCCCCGTTGGTGCCTTTAGGCAAGGTGACCCAGACGAACATGCCACCTTCGGGCTTGGTCCAATGAACACCTTTGGGCATATGCCGATCCAGTGCCGCAAGCATCGCGTCGCGTCGGGCACCATAAGCAGCACGCAACCTTGGAATATGCGTTTCGAAACAGGTTTGCGCCACCTGATGCACTGCCATTTGGTTGATCGTCGCCGAATGCAGATCCGCCGCCTGCTTGACCAGCACCAGTTGCGAGATCACAGGTTTACGCGCAACGACCCAACCGACCCTCAGACCGGGTGAAAGTGTCTTTGAGAAACTGCCGCAATAGATCGTCCGGCAACCTTCAATGGACCCCTTGCGGGCCTGCTCCAGCGCAAGGATTGGCGGGATCGGCTCTCCATCATAGCGCAGGGCTTGATAGGCGCCATCTTCGATCACGGCGCAGTCCAGATCTTCGGCAAGATCGAGCAGAGCCTCCCTGCCCCGCCGATCCACGGTCTCGCCTGTTGGGTTGGCGAAATCGGCGGAGAGATAGGCGAATTTGATCGGACTGCCTGCGGCGGCGGCCCGGTACTCCGCAGCTCCGCGGTTGCCGTTGACGCTCAGCTGATCAAATCGCGGCTCATAGGCGTCAAACGCATTGAGCGCGCCCAGATAGGTGGGCCAACCGACCAGAGCCGTATCGCCTGGGGACAGAAACAGTTTGCCCAGATAGTCCAGCGCCTGCTGCGAGCCGGACGTGATCAGGATGTTGTCGATGTCGCACTCGACCCCAATGCTGTGCATATGGTCGACCAGCCACGCGCGCAAAGGCTCAAAGCCTTCGCTGGTGGAATATTGCAGCGCTTGCGACTTCTGTTCCGAGCCGAGCGCATTCTGAAACGCCTCGGCAAATGCCTGTGCGGGAAACAGCGCCGGATCGGGAATGCCGCCCGCAAAGGAAATGATCCCGGGCTTGCCCAACAGCTTCAGCAACTCACGAATTTCCGAGGCTTTCATCCGCGATGCCCGCGTGGCGTATAGCTGATCCATTGGCTGCTCCTCTACTTGCCCGGATTTGCAGGCAGGCTAAGGGCGCGCGAATTAAAGTCAACAATGCTGACCTAATGTTTCAGCGAATGTGATTGCGGTTTCTTGAATGGGGGATGGATACGTGGTCATATTAACTGACCAATTTCATGACGAGCTGCGATGCCTTTCCACAAAGTCCAGACCCAGAAACTGTCCAGCGCTGTGGTCAGCCAGATCGAACTGCTGATCTTGCGGGGCATCCTGCGCCCTGGCGAACGTCTGCCCCCCGAGCGGGAACTGGCCGAGCGGCTGGGCGTGTCCCGCCCATCCCTGCGCGAGGCAATCTCGGACCTTCAGGATCAAGGGTTGCTGACCGCCAAGGCCGGATCGGGCATCTATGTGGCCGAGGTATTGGGTTCGGCCTTTTCACCTGCGCTGATCCGGCTGTTCGGCAGGCATGACGAGGCGGTGTCCGACTATCTTTCCTTTCGGCGCGACCTGGAAGGGTTGGCCGCAGAACGCGCCGCGCGACTTGGATCGGACAGTGATCTGAAGGTAGTGCAGGCCATCTTCGACAAGATGGAGGCCGCACACAAACGCAACGCCACCGAGGACGAGGCCCATCTGGACGCGCAGTTTCACATGGCGATCATCGAGGCCAGCCATAACGTCGTCATGCTGCACATGATGCGATCCATGTTTGATCTGCTCAGACAGGGCGTCTTCTACAACCGGCAGATCATGTTCCAGCAGCGCACCACGCGCGACGCCATTCTCGATCAGCACCGAGCCATCAATTCCGCCCTACAGGCGCGCGACCGCAAAGCGGCCCGGCAAGCGATCGATAAGCACCTCAGCTTTGTCGAGCGCTGCATGGCCGATCATCAGAAGGCCCGGCGCAACGAAGAGATCGCGCAGCAGCGGTTAAAGCATGAAACGGGGCAACTCTGAATGTTCATCGGCCATCTACCCGGCGCTTACCTGATCTTTCGCGCGGCAACCCCCAGCCTCGGCAAACTCGCCCTCACGGCAGCATTGATCGGTTCCGTGGCACCGGATGTTGATATTTTGTGGTTCTATCTGATCGACAATCGGGGACACCACCATCATTCCTACCTGACACATCGTCCGATCATCTGGGCGGGCTTCCTGGTGGTCGGATTGTTACTCCGGCATTGGGCTCCCAAATGGGGAACCGCGATACAGTTCTTCGGGATCGGCGGACTGGTTCATCTGGTTCTGGATTCGATCACCGGGCAAGTCGCCTGGCTATGGCCGATCTCGGATACCACCTATCCATTGGTCACGGTGCAACCCACGCATTCACACTGGATATTGTCTTTCCTCAATCACTGGACCTTCAAGGTCGAGATCGCGATTGCGGTGGTCGCCTTGATTGTTTTGTTCATTGGATGGCGCCGATCTAGCAAAAGGTACCTGAGCCTGCGAAACAAAAAACCCGAGGGCCTACGACCCCCGGGTTCTTAGATCATATGATCCGGCAATCAGTGCAGCTTTTCGCCCACATCGGAAATTGCCGCGTCAATCAGCTTGTTGGCGTGGGCCGCCGTCATCTGTTTGGCCAGCACAGCGTTTGCTGCTGAAACCGCAACGGTCACAGCCTGATCGCGCACTTCTTTCACCGCCGAAGCTTCAGCCGACGCGATCTGATCCTGTGCAGCCGCCAGACGGCGTGCGATGGACTTTTCCAGATCAACTTTGGCCTGCTCAGCCGCAAGCGCGGCATCGTCTTTGGCTGCAGCGACGATGGCATCAGCCTGTGTCTGCACTTCGCGCTGCTTGCGCTCGTACGATGCCAGCAGGCTGCGCGCTTCTTCGTGCAACGCGCGGGCTTCGTCGAGTTCCGACTTGATGCCTTCGGCGCGGTTGTCCAAAGCGCCACCGATCATGCCGGGGACCTTGAAGTAGAATAGGACCGCGATGAATACGATGAAGCCTAGCGTGACAACAAAGTCGGTATTTCCAAGCGAGAAGAACGGCCCGCTTGCGGCCAGCGCGGGGCTGGCTGCGCCGACGGTCAGGATAAGAGCAAGAGTGTTCCGCATGTCACTTATCCTTTCATCTGCGCGTCGACGGCACTGTCGATGGCTTTGGCATCCGCCTCGCCGCCGAGTGCGGTGACCAGTTCAGCCGCCGTATCCTTGGCAACCACTTGAATGCTTTCCAGCGCACCGGCACGAATTTCGGCAATTGCCTTTTCCGATTCAGCCGCTTTTGCAGCGATTTCCGCGTCCGCCTTGGCAATTGCGTCATCCAGACCGGACTGGATTTCCGCGCGGGCTTCCGCTGCGATACGCTGTGCCTCAGACCGGGCATCGGCCAGCGCCTTGTTATAGGCCTCTTCGGCCTCGACCGCCTTGGCCTTCAGATCTTCGGCCGCAGCCAGGTCATTTGTAATGGTCCCTTGACGTTCAGCCAGGATTGCCGCGATGCGCGGCAAGGCCACGCGGGACAGGACCAGAAAGATGACGACCAGCGTGATGACCAGCCAGAAAATCTGGTTGGGGAACCAATCGAAGCAGAGCTGCGGCATCCCGATCGCCGACCCATAAGAGTCAACGCAGGTGCCAGCTACCTCTTCTGTAAGGGGTTCAGTCGCCATGATATCCTCCGTCGGAAACTTGTCTTTACAACAGGTGGGCCACTATGGCTTGGACCCACCTGCGCGTAAGGATCAGGTTCCGCAGATTATACGGCGAACATCAGCAGCAGCGAGACCAGGAATGCAAAGATGCCCAGCGCTTCTGCGAATGCGATACCGATGAAGAGGGTTGCGGTCTGCGAAGCAGCCGCCGAAGGGTTGCGCAGGGCGCCGGCCAGGAAGTTGCCTGCAACGTTGCCCACCCCGATTGCGGCTGCGCCGGAACCGATTGCTGCCAGGCCTGCGCCGATGTGTGCGAGATCGCCTTCCATGATGTTTCTCCTTACGAATTGGAAGTTTCGATGTTGGGTGTTCGGACCTTAGTGCGACGGATGCAGCGCATCTTTCAGATAAACACAGGTCAGAATGGTGAATACGTAGGCCTGGATAAAAGACACGAGGACCTCAAGGCCATACATTGCGGTAATCGCCAGAACGGACACGGGCGAGATCGCGGCAATCGCGGCAAAGCCCGCGAACACCTTGATCACGGCGTGGCCAGCCATGACGTTACCGGCAAGACGAATGGAGTGGCTGACGGGGCGCACAAAGTACGAGATCAGCTCGATAATCGCCAGAACCGGGCGCAGCGCCATCGGTGCGCTGGAGACCCAGAACAGGCCCAGGAAGCCAGCGCCGTTCTTGACGAAACCCAGAACGGTCACGGTCAGGAACACGGCCAATGCCAGCGGGATGGTCACGGCGAAATGCGATGTGGTGGTAAAGGACATGGGCAGCATGCCCAGGAAGTTCGCACAGACGATGAACATGAACAGGGTCATGACATAGGGGAAGTATTTGACGCCTTCCTTGCCGCAGATGTCTTCCAACATCTTGTAGATGAAGCCATAGGCCAGCTCGGCCACCGACTGCATCCGGGTCGGAACAATCGCGCGCTTTGAGGTGCTGAGAACCAGCAGAGCAAAGATCGCCGCAATCGCCAGAAACAGCCACAGGGTCACGTTGGTGGGCGTGTACCATGCAATCGCACCGTCGCCGAACAACGGCTTGACGATGAACTGGTCCATCGGGTGGAATACCAGGCTGCTGCCTTCTGCTGCGGTGGTCTCGGTCGCCACGTTCAGTCCCTCTCGTCCTTCTCGGCCGCGCTTGCAGCCGCTTGTTTCTCTTGAACCTCTTTCGCGCTGCGGAGCATAACCTTCACGCCCGCGACAAGGCCCAGCAATGTGAACAGCACCAGAAAGATCGGGATCGTCCCGAGCAGGCTGTCCAGCCCGTATCCGATGCCAAATCCGATCCCCAGACCGGATACCATTTCGATGACCATCCTCCAGGCAAGCTCGCCCCCGGACACGTCAGCATCTGCGCGGGGCTTGGGCGCTTTGGCCTTTTTCGCCGCTTCGATCTTGGCCTCAAGCTGCGCCATACGCTGCTTTTGGTCGTCATCGGTCACGGGCGCTTCCCTCGCACAGTCTTGGGTAGGGTGCTAAGGGGCAAGGGGCGCAGAGTCAACGGGGTTGAGGTCGCACTTATGGTGCGGTTAGGACTATGATTTTTATGATAAAAATTTCAGACGGTCGGAGTTGCGGCGATGTGCGGGGATGGCAGATCAAGCGAATTGGGTTGAATCCGTATATTCAACCTTTTGGTTGATCTTTGTTCCCCCTGTCCTCTTGCCAGCGTCTGACGATGCGCCCATCGATCAACAGCAGGCCCACGAAAATAGCCGCCATGCCCAGCAGATGCTCGGGCAGCAGAACCTCGTCCAGAACCCAAGCACCCAGTACCAACGCCGACACCGGGGCGATCAGGGTCGGGGTCGACATATTGGTCGGCCCTGCCTTGGGCAGCAGCCAGTAAAAGACGATGAACGCCGCCGAAGTCAGGACAAATCCAATCATAAGAAGTGAGGCCCAGGTCTCGGCCCGGGTGATATGCGGCAGCCCGTCCTGCCACAACGCCAGCGGCGCAATCGCCAGCGTTGCGCCTGTCATGGCCAGCGCCACCAGAACCACCGGCTGCATATCCCGGAATGCACGGGCGAAGTTGAGAGAGAAGGCATAGCAGACCGGTGCGAGCAGGATGAGCAGAACAGCCCAGAACTCGGACGTCGCCCCCGATTGCAAAAGCGGCAAGGATAACACGACGATACCCGCAAATCCGCAGATCACGCCGAGTGATTTGAGCAGCGTGGCCCGCTCGCCCCCGGGCCAGAAATGCGCGACGATGACGGCAAAGGCCGGTGTTGTGGCGTTCACGATCCCGGCGACACCCGCTCCGATATGCTGCTGGCCCAGCGCGTAAAACGCAAATGGCCCCGCGTAGCTGAGCGCGCCAAAGCCCAACAGCCCCGCGGCCCGGCCCAGGGTCAGATGGACAGGCAGACGTCGACCCAGCACGTAGATCCAGCACCCGAGCGCCCCGAAGCCAACGCGGCCCATCGAAACAGACAGCGGCCCAAGCTCCCGCAGCAAAATTGCGTTGAACATGAAAGACATGCCCCAACCGATGCCGAGGATGCAGATCACCATCCAGTATTTCAGCGGCATCGTCACGCCCCTTGCCAGTTTCGGCGCAGCATGGCGTGGGTACGGAAATTGTCAAACCGGTTCCTGCGTATTAGGAAAGAGCCATGTCCAACGACCTCGACACCGTGTTCGCGGCCCTCGCCGACCCCACCCGCCGCGCCATCCTTGCGATGCTGCTTGAGGATGACATGGCCGTCACAGATGTGGCCGAACCGTTCGAGATGTCTCTGGCAGCGATCTCGAAACATCTGGTTATACTGACAAGGGCCGGGCTGATCTCTCAGGAAAAGCGTGGGCGGGTAAAGTGGTGCAAGCTGGAACCCGACGCCCTGCGGGCGGCATCGGTGTGGATGCAGGGGTTTGGACAGTTCGAGCCGGTCAATCTGGACGCGTTCGAGCGGTTCCTGGAAACCGAGTTGCCATCCCCGGACGAAGCCTGAGCCTATCTGACAACAAAGACCGAGACTTTGGCGTGTTTGGCCAGATAGCCCGCATGGCTCGAGAAAATGTGGTCCGTTATGCGCGGCGCATGTGTTCCGACCACGATCAGATCCGCACCGATCTCCTCGGCGGCGCGTGTCAGATCGCCATCCACCTCTGCGGCTACATCGACCGAATGGATGTTTCGGACGGCAACCTCTGCGCCGCTGCTTGCAGCAATTTCATCGCCAACCTCGTGCAATTTCGCCGCGACGGCAGAATCTGAATATGTGATGTCACCGCCTTGCGTTCCGGTGACGCTGACAATTGTGATTTTCGCCTTTTGCCACGCGGCCATCTTTGCCGCGACATCCATCGCTTTCCGAATTTCTGGCGGCAGATGGATATCGACCGGGATCATTATGTGATTGAACATGGCTCTCTCCTCCTGACTGCAAGGCTAATACATTCAGGAATTGGAAACTTTGATCTGCCTCATGATCCAGGCACCCACCAAGAGGGTGTCGACAGCGATTCTGCTCCGCCGAATTCGAAAGTCATTCGGTCAGTGAAGCGGGCTCGGTCGGCACTGGCTCTTCAGATTTCAACAGCAGTATCAACGCAACCGCCGTCAAAACGACGCCGACTAGCACCATCGCAGGCGGGGCCGGACGCCCCAGCGCTATTTCCCACAGGATAACCCAGCTGGGGATCAGGTAGGTATACGCCATCACCTTTGCCGAGGGCAGACGCAAGGCCGCGAACTGCACCAGCACAAAGCTGGCTGCCGTGGCGAAAACCGCCAGATACAGCAGACTGATCCAGACGATTGGGGCCAGGTTTGCCCAATCGGTATTGCGAATGTCGGACCAGCCAACGATCGTGACGATCACGCACCCGGCCACAAGCGTTCCAAACGCAAACACGACAGCCGACTCACCACGATTCAGCTTGCGGACCATTGGCGTATAAATCGCATGCATAAGGCAGCCCCAGAAGTATACGATCTCGCCCTGTCCGACCTCAAAGGCACGAAAGGCAAGCCAATCCGCGCGAAAGATCACCCACAAAGCTCCGGCAGCGCCGACTGTCAGCGCCAAAGCCATGCGCGGCGTCGTGACCTGGCGCAGCAACAGCCAGCCGGCAATCGCAGACATGACCGGGGTCAACGTGAACACGGCAGACGTGCTGACCGGGTCGGCAGTCTTCAGACCATAAAACATCAGCACGAAATACGCCGAGAACAGCGCGCCCAGCACCAAATAACGCCAGGGGGCCTGCGCCGCGCTGCGCGGCAAGCCGGTGGTGACCACCGCCGCAACACCGATGATTACAGCGGCGATAAAGAACCGCCCTGCGGTGATGGCCATAGGCGCGATCTGATTGGCCACGATGGACCCCAACGAGAAACTGCCGGCCACCAACACCGAAAAAATTATCATGGCCAGATGGCCACGGGCGTGCGGCGTCACGGGTTCCAGCCTTTGGATTGTTCCTTGAGAAATGACAGGAAAGCCTGAACCTTGGTCGTGCGATGCAGGTCCACATGCGTCACAAGCCAAAGCTTGCCGAACCACTCGGGCAAGGGATCGATGATCTCGACCAGATCAGGATCGCGTGTGGCCTCCTGCCGCGTCAGAAAGCCGATCCCGGCCCCGGCCAGAACTGCCTCGCGCATGCAGAAGTTGTTGGTGCAGCGGAATGCGATGGCCGTGTCAGGCACATTCGCTCGCAACCAGCGGGAAAACGGGGCCCGGCTGTTTTCGTCATCGGTGCCGACGAACAGATGATCGGCAAACTCGTCGATGCTTTTGGGCTTGCCGCGCCGCTTGATGTACGAGGTGCTGGCATAGAGCCCGATCTCTTGCTGTATGAAGGGCTGAACAACATTGTCAGGTTGATCCGGTGCTGCACCTGCCCGAAGGGCCACATGCGCCTCACCATATTCGAGCCTGAAAAGACGATCCCCGGTCAGGTATCGCACGATCAAACCGGGATGCATGCTTTGGAATTCCGACAAGACGGGCACAACCAACGGCGCCAGAGAAGCCAGTGATGTCACGACCAACTCGCCCGCGACATCGTCGCCGCGCCCTTTCATGCGGCCCACGAGCTGATTGAACTGATCCTCGGTCGCCTGCGCCACCCGCAAAAGATCCTCACCCGCATCGGTAGCGGTATAGCCACGGGCGTGGCGTTGAAACAGCTTCACGCCCAACCTTGCCTCGATCGCGTCGATGTGGCGAATAACCGTTGCGTGGTGCACGCCCAGAACCTCTGCCGCGCCACTGACAGTTCCCATTCGGGCCACCTGATAGGCGGTGCGCACTTCATCCCAATTGTCCATTGCATCTCTTTCACTGTGCAAATTCTAACAATGCCTGTTGGTATATCCGAGTTTTGTTCACATTCGCAATATTCATATTGGAAGCAGGAACAGACTCACACGGAACAAAGGAAACCTTCTCATGACCAAAACCATCCTGCATATCGACGCCTCGGCCCGTCGAGCCGGCTCTGCCACACGCGAGTTGTCGGATCGTATCGTCAAACACCTTGGCGCATCACGCATCATCCGTCGCGATCTGGCATCGCCCCTGCCGCTGCTGACCGAAGACTGGATCAACGCCAATTTCACCCCTGCAGACCAGCGGGACGAAGTTCAACGCGATCGGCTGTCCTTGTCGGACGAGCTGGTTCAGGAACTGCAGCATGCCGATACGATTGTCATTGGCCTACCAATCTACAACTTCTCGGTCCCTGCCGCGTTCAAGGCATGGATCGACCTTGTCGCCCGTGTCGGAATGACATTTGCTTACTCAGAAGCTGGCCCCAAAGGCTTGCTGGAGGGCAAACGCGCCGTTCTTGCCATCGCCTCGGGCGGTACCGCCGTTGGATCGGAAATCGACTTTGCAACCAACTACGCCAAACATGTTCTGGGATTCATCGGCATTACCGATGTTGATGTTGTCGCCGCCGACCAGATGGCTCTGGACGCCGAAGGCGCGCTGAGCAAAGCACAAAAAGCGGTGTCCCAGCTGGCCGCCTGATTGACCTGCACCCGCTGAAACGTTCAGTCTGTACTGAAACTGGTTTGGACAGGCTGGACGTTTTCGATGAAGAAAATTGGAATTCTGGGCGGTGTGGGTTGGGCCTCGACCGTCGACTATTATCGGGCAATCGCCGAAAGTGCGGGGCACTATTTCGCCGAACGCGGTCACGGCTCGCCGCTGCCCATTCCCCCGATGACAATCGAATCCGTCACCCAGGCCAGAACCCGCGCCCTGCGCGGCGTGGCTGGTGACGAGGCCAGCTGGGCCGATTTCGACGCTGTGTTCCGCGACGCGCTATTAAACTTAGAAAACGCAGGATGCGATTTCGGTATCATCGCGTCCAATACGCCACACGCGCGCCTACATGCGATCCGCCAGGGCGTTTCCTTGCCGATCCTCAGCATCTTTGACGCAACCGCAGAGGCAACGGCCAGCACCCATGCCTCAACGGCTCTGGTCCTTGGCACAAGCGTAACGATGCAAGCCACCAATTATGCCGACCGGCTTGCGGACGAGGGTATCCGCGCAAATGAACGCCTTCCCGAAAGCGAGATCGCCGAGATGCAGGCGATGATCGACAGCGATTTCTATGGCGGCGCGTCCGAGAAAGCGCGCGACCGGCTTTTGTCTTTCTGCAACAAACACGCCGCGCCCGGCACCGCGATCCTCTTGGCGTGTACCGAACTTCCGCTGGCTTTCCCTGACCATCTGGACGACCCGGTGTTCGAGTCCCAAGGTCATCTGTTCATCAACCCTTCCGCCGCTCATGTGGCTGCCGCGCTGAAACAGGCACTCGCAGAGCCATAAAGCGCCCGCCCCTTCTTCTGTTCAAAAATACCTCCGTCGGAGACACGCGCCGCAAGGCGCGTTCATTTATGCCAACCAGCTGACCTCGCACCCGATCCGGTCTAAAAACGCGATCAAATCAGAACGCGCCAAGGCCACGGTCCGATCATTGACCAGCGGGTGCATGTAGATCACATCCGCCTGCTGGGCCGCAGTGTCCATGAAGAACCGCACATCGTTCTGCACCCCGTTGATCATTGCCAACGGGCTGACCGCGCCTGGGCGAATGCCGAGGTTCTGCATCAGCCGGTCTGCCGAGCCGAAGGAAAGGTTCCCGATCCCCAGCTCTGTGCCCAGCGCCTTGAGGTCGATCTCGCGGCTTTGTTCCAGCGTCACCAGATAATTCCGCTTTTTCTTGTCCCGCAGATACAGGTTCTTGAGCCGCAGCGCGTTTTCGCCTGGGACCATGAACTGATCCTCCACCGCCTTGGACTCCTCGACGGTGCGCAATGGCACATGGGTGTGCAGGCGATAAGCCAACCCCCATTCGTCCAGTTGCGCCAACAGCGCATCCGAGCTGAGCGGTAACGTATCCTGAAAGGCGGATGATGCGTCCATGAGAACCTCCTGTGTGTCGCGCTCATCGCGCAACGGGCGCGCAAATTCAAGCCACGACAGGCGCGGTATTCGGTGCTAGCGTGCCGTCATGAAAGTCACGCGCAATACCCCGAACCAACTGATCCTGTCCGACACGCCGTGGTTCATCGGCATCATGCTGGTTTTCTTCATTCTGGCCTTCGTCGGAGCGGGGCTGTTTCTGGCCAGCGAGGGTGGCGAGGGTATTTGGTTTGGTATCTTCTTCGCTCTCTTTGGTGGCGGGATCGGGGTCGGAGCGTTCTGCGCATTTGTCCGGCGCGTACAGGTCATACTGGACCGCAGCAAAGGCAGCATCGTAATCCGCAGGCAATCGGTCTTTGGCTATGACGTGGTCGAACATGATCTGTCGAATCTGTCCCATGCCGAGATCGAAAGCACAGTATCGCGCAGCGACAAAGGCTCATCGACCCTCTATCGCCCTGTCCTGATACTGGATGAAGGTATGAGCGCCGGGCGGCATCCGATCGTCGAGGCATTTTCGAACGGACGCGGGGCACATGAATTGGTCGATGCGGTCAATGGCTGGCTTCCTGCCCGACAGGACAAAGCCCAGATACAAGCCTGACGATCACAATATCCGACCATGTTCCAGCCAGCCCCTTTCGGTCGGTGTCACCATCGCCGAAAAGCAAGCGTCATATCGAGCCATGTCTTCGGTGGTCAGCTTGCCCTCCCACTTGTTGCTGGTACCCGACGCGAAGAAATTCGCATAATCCTGAAACGCACTTTTGAACCCGGGGGCCCGTGACGCGCGCCGCGCGTTTTCCTTCATCGAGCTAAAGCTTCCGGCCTCTGCGATATCTTCAATCAATGCTGGCTCGATCTCGGTCTCCATAATCCCGGCGAGCCGCGCCACCTGCCCCGGCAGATCGCGGCTAAGTTCGGCGTAATGCAGGAAATGGATATTAGGAAGGTGCCGATACTCCCAGAACGATCGGTAGTGATGGACAAATGAGGCCAGCGTCAGATCGTCGGTGCCTTTGGATGATGATGGTCGGTCAAGGAACATCGCGAAGGCTTCTGACATGTCCTCGGGGAACAGGTAATCCAGCCAGTCATCCTTCATGTTCGCTACGTGGCTGCGCATCGAGAAATGCACGTCAATCGGATGCCTATGGACCACAAGATAGGTTGCGTCTGGCGAATACGTGATCCCGTCGAGAGGTGTGTGGGTTTTGATGCACCGCCTGTGCGTCTGTGCGACCAGCAACTTGTACTGCTTTTCCCGGTCTCGGAATCCACAATCCAACCAGGGCGAGACCTGATTGTCGTACACCCCAGGATCGGCAGTTTTGGTGATCAACATACGCACCAGGGTCTGCGTCCATGTGGTTCCGCATTTGGGCGGCGTACAGACAAAGATGTCTTCCGGGCGAACATCAAAACAGGACCAGATGTCGGTGTTCGTGACTTCACCAACATAGTCGTCGTTGCGCTGCGGCAATGGCTGACTCATGACCAATCTCCAAACCTGACCCCGATCTCAGGACGCTACACCACCCGGCCTTTTGCTCAAAGCGCCTGCCTTGACTCATGGGACCCGTCAGCGTAGATGACGCCCAAACATCCGGAAGAGACCATCCTTCCGGTCCCTTGAGTCATTCAGGGATCGCCCCCCACCAGCGAGTTTCGCCCGTGGGGGCAATGCCATTTGGCATTACCCCCACGTCTAATTCAGTGGGAGGGGGCAATTGTGAATTTAACCGGTGTTTCTTATCTGAGAAGTGCCACCAGATAACCGGCTAAGGAGGCCGAAGGCATGTTTGAAAATCTATCCGAACGCCTCTCTGGCGTCTTTGACCGGCTGACCAAACAAGGCGCGCTGTCCGAAGAGGACGTCAAGACCGCCCTGCGCGAAGTCCGGGTTGCTCTGCTTGAGGCCGACGTCTCGCTGCCGGTTGCCCGCGAGTTCGTCAAGAAGGTGCAGGAACAGGCGACCGGCCAAGCTGTCACCAAATCGATCACCCCCGGTCAGCAGGTTGTCAAAATCGTGCATGACGCGCTGGTTGATACCCTGCGTGGCGAGGATGACCCCGGCGCGCTGAAGATCGACAACCCGCCTGCCCCGATCCTGATGGTCGGTTTGCAGGGCTCGGGGAAGACGACCACCACCGGTAAACTGGCCAAGCGCTTGAAAGAGAAAGAGGGCAAGAAGGTCCTGATGGCCTCGCTGGACGTCTATCGCCCGGCGGCGATGGACCAGCTGGCGGTTCTGGGCACGCAGGTCGGCGTCGATACGCTGCCGATCGTTCCCGGCCAGAAACCTGTCGATATCGCCAAGCGTGCCAAGCAGCAGGCAACGCTGGGCGGCTATGACGTCTATATGCTCGACACCGCGGGCCGTCTGCACATTGACGAAGTCCTGATGGACGAGGTCGAGCAGGTCCGCAATGTCGTTGACCCGCGCGAAACCCTGCTGGTCGTCGACGGCCTGACCGGTCAGGTCGCCGTTGAAGTGGCCGAGGAGTTCGACGCCAAGGTCGGCATTTCCGGCGTGGTCCTGACCCGGATGGACGGTGACGGGCGCGGCGGTGCGGCGCTATCGATGCGTGCCGTCACTGGCAAGCCCATCCGCTTTGTCGGTCTGGGCGAGAAGATGGACGCGCTTGAGACCTTCGAGCCGGACCGGATCGCCGGTCGTATTCTGGGCATGGGCGACATCGTTGCTCTGGTCGAAAAGGCCCAGGAAACGATGGAGATGGAACAGACCGAGCGCATGATGAAGCGCATGGTCAAAGGTCAGTTCAATATGAACGACCTGAAAATGCAGCTGGAGCAGATGATCCAGATGGGTGGCATGCAGGGCATGATGGGCATGATGCCGGGCATGGGCAAGATGGCCAAGCAGATGGATCAGGCCGGGCTGGACGACAAGATCCTGCGTCAGCAGATCGCCATGATTCAGTCGATGACCAAACGCGAACGCGCCAACCCGCAGTTGCTGCAGGCCAGCCGCAAGAAACGCATCGCGGCAGGTTCGGGCATGGAAGTCAGCGACCTCAACAAGCTGCTCAAGATGCACCGGCAGATGTCGGACATGATGAAAAAGATGGGCAAGATGGGCAAAGGCAAGATGCTGAAACAGGCGATGAAGGGCATGTTCGGCAAAGGCGGCCCCTCGCCCGAGGAAATGGCCGCAGGCATGGACCCCAAGGCGCTGGAACAAGCCGCAAAGGCGATGGGCGGCAAGATGCCCGGCATGCCCGGAATGGGCGGCGGCATGGCGCTGCCTCCGGGTCTGAGCGGATTCGGGAAGAAAAAGTGACGCCAGCACGCTGCACCCAGCCCCCGTCCGGAAAGGCGGCGATGGCAGCAGCGCAGTATCGCGCGGCCCTGCCGGTCATTGAGACCCGGCGGCTGGTCTTGCGTGCGCCCACTCTGGACGACCTGCCGGTATGGACGTCGATCTGCAAGGACAGCTTTGGCGATACCGAACAGGACGCCTGGACCGAGTTTTCCTATTATACATCCGGCTGGCTTTTGCACGGTCACGGTCTGTTTGCGGTCACTCTGGCTGAGGGTGGCGAAACCGTTGGGTTCGTCATTCTGGGGCTGGAATGGGACGATCACGAGCCCGAGCTGGGATATTTGTTCAGCGCCCAGCATCGCTTGAAGGGTTACGCCACCGAAGCCTGCGCCGCCGTGCGTGACTTTGGCTTCGAATTGCTTGGGTCTGGCCAGTTCGTAAGCTATGTGTCGAAATCCAACACGCGCTCAAACGCTCTGGCTCAACGCCTGGGTGCGTCGCGCGATACTGTCGCCGAATCCGCGTTTGGTCCGGACCAGCATGTCTGGCGCTACAACGAGGCGCCGTCATGAATCTCGCGATGTCCATCCCAACCCTTGAGACCGAACGCCTGATCATGCGCGCACCGTCCGAGGCTGATTTCGACGCAGAAGCCGAGTTCTTCGCCAGCGACGCCTCGCATTTCGTAGGCGGGCCAAAGCGCCCGGACGAGACCTGGCGCGCGATTGCAATGCTGCTGGGGCATTGGGCGATGCGTGGTTATGGGTTCTGGGGGGTCGAGGAGAAAGATACCGGAACGTATGTCGGGCGTGTAGGTCTCTGGTTCCCGCACAGCTGGCCCGAGCCGGAAATCGGCTGGACCCTTATGAACCACGCAACCGGCAAAGGCTATGCGACCGAGGCTGCACTGGCAGCGCGTGCCCACGCTTATGACGTGCTAGGCTGGGAAACCGCAATATCGCTAATTGATCCGGAAAATCTGGGCAGCAAAGCCGTTGCTGAACGGTTGGGTGCCCGGTTCGATTACACCTACGAACACCCCGCATTCGGAACGATGCACGTCTGGCGGCACCCGGCGCCAAGCGATTTGGTGAATGGCGGGATGGAGGCCTATGCATGACCTCGTTCACGATCCCCACTGTCGAAACCGACCGCCTGATCCTGCGCGCGCCGCATCTGGACGATCTGCCCGCGATGACCGCGTTCTTCGCGACCAAGCGCAGCCATATGGTGGGTGGACCTAAAGACGCCCTTGAAAGCTGGAACTCATTGTCAAACCGGTTGGGTCATTGGGCGCTGCGCGGCTATGGCCTGTGGCACTTGACCGAGAAATCCAGCGGCGCGTTTGTCGGTTGGGCCGGCATGATCTACGTTCCCGGCTGGGCTGAACCCGAACTCGGCTGGACGCTGATGGAAGAAGCCGAAGGCAGGGGTCTGGGGTCCGAGGCCGCCGCCGCCGCACGTGACTATGCAGCCCGGCATCAGGGTTTGAATGGGGTGATTTCGTACATCGCCCATGCAAACGATCGCTCGCGCGCGTTAGCAAAGCGCATTGGCGCAACGCTCGAACTTGAGAATGCCGAGCTGTTGGGAAAACACGCCCAGATCTGGCGCCACCCGCAGATCGACTTGACCACCGAAAGGACCGGCCAATGACCAACCCCGTGACCCAGGCCGCCGCGCTGTTGAAAGACCACCGCGAAAGCATCGACCGGCTGGACGCGATCCTTGTCTACACGCTGGGCGAGCGGTTCAAGCACACGCAGGCTGTGGGCAAACTCAAGGCCGCACACGACCTTCCCCCGTCCGATCCCTCGCGCGAGGCCGCGCAGATCGCACGGTTAGAAGACCTGGCGAAAGAGGCCGATCTGGACCCCGATTTCGCCAAGGCTTTCCTGAACTTCATCATTCAGGAAGTCATCCGACACCATAAGAAACACCAGAACTAAACCGGCACCACGCCGGATACGCCATTCAAAGGAGATACCACCATGGCAATGAAAATTCGTCTCGCCCGCGGCGGCTCGAAAAAACGCCCCTTCTATCGCATTGTTGCGGCTGACAGCCGTATGCCCCGCGATGGCCGTTTCATCGAGAAACTGGGCACCTACAACCCGCTGCTGCCGAAAGACAGCGAAGAGCGCGTGAAAATGAACATGGAGCGCATCCAGTACTGGCTGGATCAGGGCGCTCAGCCGACCGACCGTATCGCGCGCATGCTGGAAGCTGCTGGCGCACGCGACAAGGCCGAGCGTAACAACCCCAACAAGGGTACCCCGGGCAAGAAAGCTCAGGAACGCGCGGAAGAGAAAGCGGCCAAGGCTGCTGAAGCTACTGAGGCGGCGGCTGCACCGGCTGAAGAAGCTGCGGCAGAAGAATAAGCAGGCGGGCGCGTGCGGGATCAGACTTTTTCCGACGATTTTCGCACGCAGTTCGATCTGTTGATGCGGCTCCGGCGCGATGTGCGCCGGTTTCGCACCGACCCTGTGGACGAGGCAGTGCTGACGCGCTGCCTCGACGCGTTTCGACTGGCCCCATCGGTAGGGCTGAGCGAACCCTGGCGCGTGATCCGCGTCGAAAGTGAGGCCGCGCGCGACGCGGCACTGAAAAATTTCCAAACCGCAAACGAGCAGGCGCTGGCCGGATATTCCGGCAACAGGGCGCAGCTGTACAGCCAGTTGAAATTGTCGGGCATGCAAGAGGCCCCGGTTCAGCTCGCCGTGTTCTGCGATGATGCCACCGATAAGGGACAGGGTCTGGGTGCGGGCACCATGCCCGAGATGCGGCGCTATTCGGTCGTCTCGGCCATCACCCTATTCTGGCTGGCGCTCCGGGCCGAAGGGTTGGGGCTGGGCTGGGTGTCCATTCTGGACCCCGCTCAATTGGTGCGGGATCTGAGCGCACCGGACGACTGGCACCTGATCGGCTATTTCTGTGTTGGTTGGCCCGAAGACCTGTCAGACACGCCAGAACTGGAACAGGCAGGTTGGGAAAACCGCAACGACACTCTGACAATCGAGGTGCGATAGGCGGATGTTCGGGCTAATTCGACTTCCCATCCTGTTGCTGATCGCCTTTATTGTCGGCGTGTTCTTTGAACGTTCAAATCAACGCGAAGCGTGCGAGGCACGCGGGCAATGGCAAGATGGGCTATGTGTGACGGATGAGCCAAATGAGTGATCTGATCTGCGTCGGCAGCATTGCAGGCTCTTACGGCGTGCGTGGCGAAGTTCGTCTGAAAAGCTTTTGCGCCGTGCCCGAAGATATCGAATCCTACTCGCCCCTGACTGACGAGAAGGGCAGCGAACGCTACCCTGTGGTCCTGACCCGCCCGATCAAGAACGGCTTCGCGGCGCGGCTGGGGGGTATTGAGACCAAAGAAGAGGCTGACGCCATCAATGGCCTGCGCCTCTATGCGCGGCGCGATCAACTGCCGTCTTTGCCCGATGACGAGTTTTATCACACCGACCTGATCGGGCTTGAGGTTTACGACACTGGCGGCACGCTGTTGGGCCGGGTGAAAGCGGTACAAAATCATGGCGCGGCGGATTTGCTGGAACTCCATGGGCCCGGGCTGAAATCAACCGTTCTGCTGCCCTTCACGCTTGAAGTTGTGCCAACGGTCGATCTGGAACAGCGTCGCATCGTCGCCGACCCGCCTGAGGGCCTGATGTAATGCGAAAGGTGTTGCTGCATCTGGGTCTTCACAAGACCGGCACGACGGCAGCGCAGTCCTTTCTGTACGAAAACCGCCAGCTCATCTGGCGGCATCATGCGCTTGTCCTGCCCTTTCGGACCCGAAAACTGGGCCTGTCGGATGCGGCAACCCGGTACTCGGTCTATGGCACGCACAGTACGCTGACCGAATTTGCCAACCGTACACGCAACCTGCTGGCAGATCTCGATTTCGGTGAAAAGCGTGGACTGATCCTGAGCGAAGAGAACTTCTCGGGCCTTCGACCCAGCCGCAATGTGGCCGTAGGCTACGAGGCTGCGCCCGAGTTGGCGGCCTGTCTGGTCAGCCTGATCCGCAACCGGTTTGTGGACGAAGAGCTCGACATCACGCTGTATTATTCTCTGCGGCGGCGGACCGAGTGGTTGCGCAGCCTTTGGGCTCATGACCTGCAACGCAGCCGGCTGTTGCAGGATTTCGACGCGTTTCAGACCCGGATGCGCTCCGTCCCATCGCCCGAAGACGCCGTCGAGGCGATCCGCGATCGCCTGCCAAACGTGCAGGTCCGGTCTGAATGGCTGCACGACCTGCAACAACATCCGCTTGGACCGGGCGCGCCCTTTGCCGCGTTTCTGGACCAGCCGGACCCTGAAGCGCAGGAATTGGTCAGGCCCATACGCAGGAATTCGGCCCTGCCCGTTGAGGCGTTGGCCGAGATATTGGCGTTGAACCGATCCAATCTGGACGAACCCGAATTGATCCGGCAAAAGCGTGCCCTTGTTCAATCTGCCCGGAAAGACCCGATCGGCATCACATGACAGACCAACCCGGAAAATCACACGGCCGCAAGGCGATCCGCCCGACGCTGAAACCGCGCGAGTTGATGACCCCGACACCCGATCTGCATGGTGTCTGGAAGGCCAAGGTCATCACGCTGTTTCCTTCGGCCTTTCCCGGCGTCTTGGGCGAGAGCCTGACCGGTAAGGCGCTTCAGGACGGGTTGTGGCAGTTGGAAACCGTCGACCTGCGGCCGTTCGGTATCGGCAAGCACCGCAATGTTGATGACACGCCCGCAGGTGGCGGCGCAGGAATGGTTTTGCGCGCGGATGTTCTGGGCGAGGCCATCGAACACACGATGGCAGGTGTTCGCGGCAATTGGCCCTTGATCTATCTCAGCCCGCGCGGGCGGCCCATGAACCAGCAGATGATGCAAAACCTGGCGCGTTGCGATGGTATGACCCTGCTGTGCGGTCGGTTCGAAGGTGTTGATGAGCGCGTGCTGGACCATTACGGCGTTCAGGAAGTCTCGCTGGGCGATTTCGTCATGACTGGCGGCGAGATTGCAGCGCAGGCGCTAATCGACGCCACGGTGCGACTGATCCCCGGTGTCTTGGGCAATCAGGCATCAGCGGAAGACGAGAGCTTTTCTTCCGGACTTTTGGAGCATCCGCAATATACGCGGCCCGCTGACTGGAAAGGGCGCGCGATACCAGAAGTCCTGATGTCGGGCCATCATGGGCGCATCGCGGAATGGCGACACGAAATGTCCGAACAGATCACCCGTGAACGGCGGCCGGATCTGTGGGAATCCTACGTGAACGCACGCGACAAAGCAGCGGACTGACCCAGTTTCGTGTGGCCGACAAGTCGCATGTTGAGGCTTTCTGATCGCACCGCTTGAAGCTGATCGTTTCCGAAAATACTCGTCTATTAGATGTTGCCGTGGGCAATTTGAGTATCAACGCATAACAGGCTGCAAAATGAAAAAAATCTTGTGCTTGGCAGTGCTTGCCGTTTCGGCGTGCACCACCAAACCCCTTGGAATGTCGGTGCCTACCCAGGCTGGCCACAATCTGCACTCGGCCCGCGTTGCGGTTCAGTCTTGCTCGACCGAGGCGGATATCGGCGGCGACAGCGCAGTGATCGGTGCCTACGCAACCGGCATCCTTCTGACGACGCCACTGATCGGTGCCATCGTCGGTTACAACACAAAGGACTCGGTGCGCGCGCAGGGCGAGATCGACCAGGTCGACCGCTGTATGACCCGGCAGGGCTTTGAGCGCCGCAATCTGACGGATGGCGAGCAGTTCTGGCTGAACGATGCCCACGGAGAAGAGCGTGTCAGAAGGCTGGATCACCTTGTTGGTGGCGGCACGATTGAATCCTATGGTGCGCCAAGGGCCTAAGAGGCCCCGGCCTTCCATCGCGCCCAAATCTCGGGCGAGCCGTTAAAGGTGTTGATGTCAACTTTCCCCTGCACGCCCGGCACCAAACCGGTGCCGGTATATTGCCAGAAGCGCCAGACGGTTCGGGGGTAGACCTCGCGCGGATGACCCGCGACCGAGCGCAGCCAGAATTCGGTTTTCGGCAAACGACCGATATCAGTATCCTCGAAGAAATCGACCGTCGTGTAGACAATCGGTCGACGACCGTAATGGCGCTCAAGAATGTCCAGGAACCGCTGCGCCTCGGCCCGGATTGTTCGGCCATCCGGGCGTAAAGTGCAGGTTTTGGAATGCGGCGTCCATTCCATGTCCAGAACATGTGGCAGATCTGCCCCCCTGGGCACGTTCTGGATGAACCACCGCGCCTGCTCGGCGGCCGGTCGGCAGAAATAGTAATAGTGGTATGCTGCCCAAGGCACCCCCGCCGCCTGCGCGCCCCGGCGATGTTCTTCGAACAGCGGGTCGGAAAAGTCGCCGCCTTCGGTGGCTTTGATGAAGGCAAAGCTGACCCCCGACGCCTTGGCCTTGCGCCAGTCGATCGGACCCTGCCAGCGCGACACGTCCAGCCCATGGACCGGGTAGAGCCCGGGATGCCGCCCCTCCCACTCATGCGGGTCCGCGTCTCCGAAATCGGGATAGATCACCGATGGCGCGGTTGCATCGGCGAACGCCAGCGGATCAACGGCCTGCGGTTGCGGCCCGCGCCGCCCGCAGGACACCAGCGCAATGGCCAAAAGGGCCAGCAACATAGCTTTGTGCATCATCTGTTCCTGTATCTGAAATCTGCTCTTGTAATTGCTCTCAGAATGCCTGATTGGCGGCGCAAGGCAACGGTGCAATTTTCAGACGGCAAAAACCCACCATCAGGCACCGATGTTATTGGCAAATTGGGCTTGATCCCTGTCCGTAAATTCCTTAAACGAGCGCAATCCGGTGCCGCACAGTGCGACTCCGGTGTTTTGGTTTGCATCATGGCGAGACGCCAGGCTTTCTTCTGCAGGGGCGCGGCATGTCAGACCGGACCAAAGGAACATTCGATCTGACCTCTGGCGGGCTGCACGCAGGACCCGGTGAAGACCAAGAGCTCTCAGGCCGTGCCCAAACTTCGTGGACCAACCACGAGCAGATAGGAGTAACTGCGATGGACCTGATCGCACAGCTTGAGGCGGAACAGATTGTCGCCCTGGGGAAAGACATTCCCGATTTCAAAGCCGGAGACACCATCCGTGTCGGCTTTAAAGTGACCGAAGGGTCACGTACCCGCGTGCAGAACTACGAAGGCGTCTGCATCGCGCGCAAAGGTGGCAGCGGCATCGCCGGTTCGTTCACCGTTCGCAAGATTTCGTTTGGCGAAGGCGTGGAGCGTGTGTTCCCCCTGCATTCGACCAACATCGACAGCATCACCGTTGTCCGCCGTGGCCGCGTCCGTCGCGCCAAACTGTACTATCTGCGCTCGCGCCGCGGTAAATCCGCACGTATCGCAGAGGTTACCAACTACAAGCCCAAAGCTGGCGCCGAAGCGTAAGGAACGGAAAGATGAAAAAAGACATCCATCCCGATTATCACGTCATCGACGTCAAAATGACCGATGGCACCGTTGTGCAGATGAAATCCACCTGGGGTGCCGAAGGCGACCAGCTGGCTCTGGAAATCGACCCCTCGGTGCACCCTGCGTGGACCGGTGGTTCGTCGCGTCTGATGGACACTGGCGGCCGCGTGTCGAAGTTCAAAAAGAAATACGAAGGCCTGGGTTTCTGATCCTGAACCCTTCGAATTGGAAAAGCCGCCCACCGGGGCGGCTTTTTTCTTGGCTGGGGGCTCTTGTGCAAACCGCGCCACACGAACTTGGCAGGCGGTTTGAAACCGGGGCTTTTGCTCAGCGGCCAATTAAACCAGCTTCGCCGTTTTTGCCCGATCAAATTGCATCGGCCTAGACCCTGCCCTTGAGGCTAAACCAACCGCAACTCAAGCCTTATTTCCGTGTCAGTTTTGCGGCCTCATGCAGCGGCGGAACAGGTCCGCGCAGCAGGAATAGCGACAACACCATCGCGGTCAGCGCGGCCAACGCCCCGACCAGCATGGCGCTGTCAAAGGCGTTGTCTTGCAAATCGCGCAACGCCTGTGCCAAGGCGGCCCCGGATTGCGGATCAAGTTCGGCGATCAAACCCTGAATCTGGCTGGGCGTTCCATGTGTCAGCGCATGGGCCAGATCCTCGCGCTGCGTTGATCCGTCTGGCAACGCAGCAATCACTTCGGACAAGCCAGCGCGGATGGTTCGGGATTCAGCGACACCTCCAACAACTGCGCCAATGGTTGCCCCAAAGTACAGGAAGGCGTTGATGACGCCCGAGCCCTGCCCCATATGCTCTTCCGGCAACAGGCGCAGGCCCAGCCTTGGCAGCAAAGAAAACCCGATGCCCAGCCCGATCCCGACGATCACCAGTTTCCACCAGAATTCCGCATAGCCCGTGGTCGACGTTGTCGTTGTCAGCAGCAAAAGGCCGCAACCCATGAACCCCATACCCAACAGCACAGGCCATCTGAAGCTGTACGGCGCCAGAAAGCGCGGTGCGGTGACCGACACCACAAACATGCTGAGGCTCAATGGCATGATCGCGGCACCGGCGGTCACAGACGAATAGCCGAACGCATCAGGCGACTGCACGAAGGTGTTGAAATAGACAAAGAAGCAGAACAGCGTGAAGCCGGTAAAGAACATTCCGGCCGCCGCCATAAAGTACCGTGGGTGGCGGAAATATCGCAATTCGATCAACGGATCATCGCTGCGGCGCGCGGTGATCACCAACGCGACGGCTGCGATGGCCGATGTTCCCAAGGGCACAAGCGTCAGCGCACTGCCCCATCCCTTGCTTTCTCCATTGCTCAGCGCAAAAGACAGCGGCCCCAGTAGCAGAACCAGCGCGATTGCCCCCGGAAGGTCGAATTCGGCGCCGCTTTGGCGCGTGTCCGGCACATAGCCACGTTTATGCACGCGCAACCCGATCACAAAGGCGATCACCAACAGCGCAATGTCGGTCGCGAACACGCCGCGCCAGCTGAGGTAATGCGCGAACGAACCGCCAACAATAGGGCCGACCCCGATGGCAAGCCCGACGATGGCGCCCCAGGCACCGGTGACGCCAGCCCGTTTTTCCTCGGGCGTAGCGGCGGTCAGCAAGGACAGCGAGGTTCCGAACAACGCAGCCGCCCCCGCACCCTGCGCACCGCGACCGATCAAAAGCATCGCCGTGTCCTGCGACAACAGGACCGAAGTCGAGCCGATGGCAAAGACGATCATTCCAAAGAAAAAGACACCCATCTTGCCGGTTATGTCGCCCAACCGGCTGACAATGGTGACCAGCGCCGCACTGACCACGGTGTAGATCGCCATCACCCATTGCAACCCTGAAGGGGTCAGGTCGAACTCGGCCTTGAGATTTGGCAGAATGGTCGCGACCGCAGTTGTGTTGAACCCGACCACCATCATGCAGATTGCAGTCATCGCCAGGACAACTCTGGCCCCTTTCATGTCGGATGTATCTTTGGCGCTTGCTGTTGACATCACCTCACCTTCGGAAGCGTTTTGCGTTCCTTGATCTGAATGAACCCCGGCACTGCTTGTCGTCGCCAAGTGTCCCTTTCGCGTAACATATAGACGACGCAGCAAATTTTGTCGCCGTCATCTGGCGCAGAGCGATCAAAAATCACGCGCAGCACCTCAAATCCAGAAGGTCAAAGCCAACGGCAACACTACAACCGTCGCCAGGGTCGAGACCAGAATGAACCCCGCCACATCCGGTCCGTATTCCGGCACGTGCTGGTCGATGAACAGATAGGTCGCCACTGATGACGGCATCAGGCAGCACAGGATCAATGCGCCCCGCTCTGCACCGGTGAACCCGAACAGCCACACAAGTACGCTGGCGATGACAAGCGCCATGACAAGGTGCAAAGCGGTCAACAGCACGGCCCGCCCAAGGCTGCTTATACGCAAGCTTGCCAAGGTGTGGCCGAGCGTCAGCAACATCAGCGGGATCGACAGGCCACCTAGGATATCAAAAGACTTGGCAATCGGCTGCGGCAGGCTCTGCCCCGTGGCCATAAGGATCAGCGACAGGATCACCGCATAGATGATCGGCGAGGTTGCCAGCTTTCTGGCCGAGAATGAACCTGCCGGGATCCACATCCCCAACGTGAAAATGCTGATCAGAACAACCACCACGAATGCCATCGTATAGGCCATTCCAGCGTCGCCCAGCGCCAGCAATGTGATTGGCAGTCCGATATTGCCCACATTGCCATGCATCAACGGCGTCAGGAATGCGCGAACCGGTAAGCGCAGCGCTTTAAGGGCCGCGAATCCGAGCACCCCGAATCCTGCAACGGCCAGCGCAGCAGCGCTCATCATGTCCAAAAAGGTCCCGACCGCCAGATTGGTTGTGGATAAGTGCGAGATGATCAAGGTCGGGTAACCGACCTTCGACACGATGCCGCCAATCACCTTGTTGTCGAAGGGGGCCTTGGTCACGGCCAGGCAGTATCCGACGCCTGCACAGATCAAAACCGGCAGTACCACGTTCAGAACATTGAGAAACAAGTGATCCACGTAACGCCTTTCCGTTGCCTGCGCTCAGACTGAGCGGTCGTCTCGAATTTGACAACCGCCGGATTTCGGCACTAGCTGCACCGCAAAACCCCGGGCCGCAAAGGTGGATATTGCCACAATCGTAGGCTCAGAGTTCTTCCCTTCCCACCCGACACAACATATAGTGGGTCGCAACAACGTGTGGGGAAGCACGGCGGGACTTGGGAATACAGGCATGGCACATATCATCGTAGTGGGGAACGAAAAGGGCGGCGCGGGAAAATCGACCGTTTCAATGCATGTTGCAACCGCACTGGCGCGTCTGGGCCACAAGGTCAGCACGCTGGATCTGGACTTGCGCCAGCGCAGCCTGGGCCGGTATTTCGAGAATCGCGGGAACTTTCTGAATGGCTCTGAGGTTGCGCTTCCCAGCCCCCGCCACCATGACCTGCCCGAAATCGACGCCAGCAAGCTGGGGCCGGGTGAAAACATCTATGATCACCGCCTGTCTGCCGCCGTGGCCGAACTGGAAAGCGACAGCGACTTTATCCTGATTGACTGCCCGGGATCACACACGCGCCTGAGCCAAGTGGCGCATTCCCTGGCCGACACGTTGATCACCCCGCTGAACGACAGTTTCATCGATTTCGACCTGCTGGCACGGATCGACACAAAGGGTGAGAAAATTCTGGGCCCGTCGGTATATTCCGAGATGGTCTGGAACGCGCGGCAGTTGCGCGCTCAGGCCGGACTGAAACCCATCGATTGGGTCGTTGTGCGCAACCGGGTCGGTACCCAGCGCATGGTCAACAAGGAAAAGATGCAACGCGCCATCGAGATGCTGTCGCAACGCATCGGCTTCCGCGTGGCCTCGGGCTTTTCCGAGCGAGTCATTTTCCGCGAACTCTTCCCGCGTGGCCTGACCCTGCTGGACCTCAAAGATATCGGGGTCAAGCAGCTTAACATCTCGAACATCGCGGCGCGTCAGGAACTGCGCGATATGATGAAAGAGCTGAGCCTGCCGGGCGTTGAAATCGATTTTTGATCTGAACAAACACCTTCAGACACATCACCTTTGGGGCGGGACATTTTCTGGTGTCAGCACCTGAACCGTCGAGATCGGTGTTTCTATTTGGCTGGATGAAAGTTGATGAAACTCTAGGAAAGCGTCAAAGGCGTTTCTTATGTCCAGCTTCAGATCGTGATGCAGAACAAAGTCCAGCTGCTGCCTTCGGATCAGTTCCCGATTTTCCTGATCAAGATCGTGGGCCACGTAGACTTCCGGCCTAAGCCCGTTGTCATCAAGCGCTTTCAAGATTGATCGGTTGCCACCGCCCATCGAATAAACGGCGCGCAGATCAAGCGCGCTGTTTAACGCGGTCGACAAGACTCTGGAGGTTTCAAAATCGACGCCACTGCCGCCTTGTACCGAAACAATACGCAAACGCGGACACTGGACTGACAAGGCGTCGACAAAGGCTGTCTCTCGCTCTTCTTCTCCGAGAAAGCGTTCATGGCTGCGCGTGGCCAAGACAGCTCCAGACACGTCGCCAACTGACTTGGCAACAAGGTACGCCGCCGTGCGTCCCGCGCCAGCGTTGTCCAATCCGGTATATGCTACCCGGTCGGTTTCGCAGATATCGGTCACCAATGTGACTACGGGAATGCTGGCCGCCGACAGTCGGTTCACCATCGCTCTGATCTTCGGGGTGTCCCGCGCCTTCAGGCACACGCCTTGGCTGCCGCGTTTCAAGATACGCTGCAAGGCACCAACAACTTCGTCTTCTTCCATAATTTCCTGCTGCAGAAACCGAGGGCGGCAAACCGCGATTCCGATCTGAGGAAGAATTGCTTCTGCTGCGGCTTTCACTTCGCTGCTAAATCGGCGCGGTGCTTCCACGACAAAATCAAAAAACAGGCGTCTCCCTCGGGCGGCAAGTTGAGCTTCTTGTGCAATCAACTCATTGACCGCCGCTGTCACCCGCAGCTTTGTCTGCGGACTTACATGCGCCCGGTTGTTGAGGACACGGTCAACCGTTGCGGTCCCCAACCCGGCCTGTCTGGCAATTTCTTTAATTGGAAAACGATGTGTCATTTGATGTGTTTCTGATGTGTTTTTGCGCTCAAATCAATCGGTGTACCGCTATTCTGATCGTAACCGAGGAAGGAGCCGCCATGGATAGCACCAACTGCAACAATATTCGCTACTATGACCCAGAGGCCTGCGATCTCAGCGAATTCGCAACACTTATAGACCAGCGCGTTGCGCCTGAATCCGTTCCCCATGCTGCTGCGATCGAAAAGAACGTGCCGATCTATCATGTGGAGGACATTCAACCCTTGTTGAATGACCCTTCTAAACGCCGAGCCATTCTGGGTGAATGGGCGCAGGTTTTTCAAACAGGGGCCGGGGTTATTGCCCTCAAGGGTGCCTACGCAGATACGAGCGTGATCGATGAGGCGACCTCAATTTTTGAGGACGTCATCGCCAAAGAGAAATCGGCCGCGCTGGGCGGCGGTGATCATTTTGCAGCGTCCGGAGCAAATGACCGGATCTGGAACTCACTCCAAAAATTGTGCGAGTTCGCACCGGGCGTCTATATGCGCTACTTCGCCAACACCTCGATCGCAGCGGTTTGCGAGGCATGGCTTGGCCCCAACTACCAGATGACGGCGCAGGTCAATCTGGTTCATCCCGGTGGTGCAGCGCAGCAAGCGCATCGCGACTATCATCTGGGATTTCAGACCGCCGCGATCAGCGCCAGCTATCCAACCCATGTGCACGACCTGTCGCCTGCATTGACCCTGCAGGGTGCGATTGCGCATTGCGATATGCCGGTCGAAAGCGGGCCGACAAAACTGCTGCCATTTTCACAAGCCTACAAACCGGGATACGCAGCGTGGCGGCGCGATGATTTTCGCGTTAAATTCGAAGAGAACTGCGTTCAGATCCCGTTACAGAAAGGCGATGCTGTTTTCTTTAACCCGGCGCTGTTTCACGCTGCCGGTGCCAACACGACGACGGACGTGCACCGAATGGCGAACTTGTTGCAAGTATCCTCGGCCTTTGGGCGCGCCATGGAATCCATTGATCGGGATGCAATGTGCAGGTTGATTTACCCGCAACTGGTCCAGGCGCAGAGCGACGGTTCTCTCAGCCCTGCCGAAACCAGCGCCGCCATTGCTGCAACCGCCGAAGGGTATTCGTTTCCGACGAATCTGGACCGCGATCCCCCAAAGGACGGATTGGCGCCCGAGACACAGGCGGCGTTCATGCATCGTGCATTGGCCGAAAACATGAGCCCATCAGAACTGGCCGTCCATCTGGATGAGATGAAGGTGCGGCAATCGCCCTGATGCCGCTTTGCCCTGCATCGGTTATCCAGTTTCAGGTGTAGACCGTGAACAACTCTTTCGGCTCAGCCACACCGCGCAGCATATATCGGCCAACCGATACCAGATCATGCGCACAAGGCCGCGCCGCGCGGGCCACGTCATCGGACAACAGGATGCGCTGTCCCAGCGAACGGTGCATCCCGGCGATCCGCGCGGCCTGGTTTACGGCCGGGCCGATGACTGTAAAGTCCAGTCGGCTTTCAGCACCGATATTGCCGTAAAGGATCTCTCCGGCGTGCAGGGCAAGAGTATAGTTAGTCACCCGCTGCCCCTCTGCCGTGCGCCGTGCGTTCAACTCGGACATACTGTCCTGTAAAGCTGCAACAGCATCCAACGCTGCACGGGCGTCGGCGTCGATCTCGCCTACGTCAAAGATGGCCATCAGACCATCGCCCATGAATTTCAGGATGCTTCCGTCGAATTTGTGAACAACTTCCACGGCAACCGCCAGATAATCGTTCAGCATGTCGATGATCTCGGCCCCGGGAAGCTCTTCTGAAAGGCCGGTGAAGCCTTCGAGGTCAAAGTTCCAGATGACAGCGTCGATCTGCTGCAAAGAGCCGCGCCGGATTTCGCCGGACAGGACGCGCTGACCGGCATCGCGGCCCAGATAGACGCGCATCAGGTCGCGGGCGATGGTTTCGCCGGTTGCTGATTTCAGCGCCAGGCCCAGATGCGGCAGCGCGCTGTTGATCAGGTCTAGATCCGCGTCCTGAAACCCCGCGGGTGCATTGCTTGTCCAGGACATCAGCACGCCATCTATGCGCTTGTTGGCGCCCGTATGGTCAGGCCGTGACGGGGCGTTGAAATGAACACCGGTCGCGTAATACTCGGTGGCACCGATTTCCCGTAATTCGTTGATCATGGGGTAACGGCTGGGCGTATTCTGATCCACGATCCGTTCATGCACCACATCCAAGCCGTCGTTCAGGATGGCGTATAACGGGCTGAGCCGCCATTGATCGCTTGGCGTCTCGGTATAGTCAAAGGTCACAAACTCTCCGCCGCGCCCTGTGTACCAGCTGTACCCGGTGCCACCATAGGCGGGATGCAAGGCGGGCTGGGCCGCGTGGAACCGCATCAGCGGCACCTCCAACTCCAGCAATTTATTGCAATAGCCGTCCAGCAGATCCTGCTCGCCCGCACCTTCAAGGCCGCGTGTCACCAGCCAGTCGATAAGCTCGTATGATTTTGCCGCGTTGGGGTCCGAGGCCATCATGTCACTTTCCTGTGTCGTTCCATGACCCATCTGGGGGTTCGCACCGGCAAATACCAGTGGTCATTCAAATCCAGCCAACCGCCTCAGCATCATGCGCAACAAGGCCGCCTCACCCGTTGTGAACTGTGCCGCAAGTCGGGCATCGTATTTCTCGGCGATCGGTCGAAGCTGGCGATAGGCGGTCTGGCCCGCAGGCGTCAGAGACAGGTGTTCGACCCGCCTGTCGCTTTCGTCCCGATTTCGCCTGAGGAACCGGCGCTGTTCCAGTTTGGCGACTGCGCGGCTGATCTTGGTCTTGTGGACCTTGGCCCGCAGGCCAATTTCCTTGGCTGTCATCTCGCCATAATTTCCCAAGTGAAACAGCACGCGCCATTCTGTGCGCAGCATCCCATAGCGATTCTTGTAAAGCTGCTGAAACTCCAGCGAACTGGCCTCCGCCGCCTGATTTAACAGGAAAGGCAGGAAATCCTGCAGATCAAAGTCATCTTTTTTGTCGTTACCGGGCTTTGTCATCCTTGTTAGTTACAAAATCAACTATTATTCGACAAGTAGCAAAGAGAGGAAAGTGTCATGAACCGCCCCACTACTCCGCATCAATTGACGCAGGCAGCAACGCCTGTTGGTACGCAAGCCGGCTACATGCCCGGCTTTGGCAACGATTTCGAAACCGAAGCGCTGCCGGACGCCCTGCCGCAAGGCATGAACAGCCCGCAAAAGTGCAACTACGGCCTTTACGGCGAACAGCTGAGCGGCACGGCGTTCACCGCCCAGCACCCCGAGCGAACGTGGTGCTATCGCATCCGCCCTTCGGTGAAACACTCGCACCGGTATGAAAAGATCGACCTGCCCTATTGGAAATCAGCGCCCTGTGTCGATCCGGATGTCATCAGCCTGGGCCAGTATCGCTGGGACCCGGTGCCTTATTCCGACAGCGGCCTGACATGGCTGACCGGCATGCGCACAATGACCACGGCCGGTGACGTCAACACGCAGGTCGGCATGGCCAGCCATGTCTATCTGGTCACCGAGTCGATGACGGATGACTATTTCTTCTCGGCCGATTCCGAATTGCTGGTTGTCCCGCAAGAAGGTCGGCTGCGCTTTGCCACCGAGCTTGGGATCATTGATCTCGAGCCGAAAGAAATCGCGATTCTGCCGCGCGGGCTGCTGTACCGTGTCGAGGTTCTGGAAGGACCTGCACGCGGGTTTGTCTGCGAGAATTATGGCCAGAAGTTCGAGCTTCCCGGTCGCGGACCGATTGGTGCGAACTGCATGGCCAACCCCCGCGACTTCAAGGCACCCGTGGCGGCGTTCGAGGACCGCGAGGCCCCCTCGACCGTCACGATTAAATGGTGCGGCCATTTCCATACGACAAAGATCGGGCACAGCCCGCTGGACGTGGTGGCATGGCACGGCAACTATGCGCCCTACAAATACGACCTGCGTACCTACTGCCCGGTCGGCGCCATTCTGTTCGATCACCCCGATCCGTCCATTTTCACTGTCCTCACCGCACCATCCGGGCAGCCGGGCACTGCGAATATCGACTTCGTCCTGTTCCGCGAACGCTGGATGGTGATGGAGGACACTTTCCGCCCGCCGTGGTATCACAAGAACATCATGTCCGAGCTGATGGGGAACATTTACGGCCAGTATGACGCCAAGCCGCAGGGCTTTGTGCCGGGCGGAATGAGCCTGCACAACATGATGCTGCCCCATGGGCCTGACAAGGAAGCGTTCGAGAAAGCCTCGAATTCAAACCTTGGCCCGGACAAGCTTGAAAACACCATGTCCTTCATGTTCGAAACCCGCTTTCCGCAACATCTGACCGCGTTCGCCGCAGACGAAGCGCCATTGCAAGATGACTACATCGACTGCTGGTCGGATATCGAAAAGAAGTTCGACGGCACGCCCGGAAAGAAATGACATGAGCGCGGATACCTGGATCACCTATGTTGTGACGGTCCTGGTACTGATGAGCACGCCCGGGCCAAGCCAGTTGCTGATGCTGTCGAACTCGGCTGCAAATGGTCTTGGGCGTGGCCTGTTCACCGCCGCCGGAGACCTGACTGCAAACCTCTTGCAGATGTTGGCTGCAGGTCTCGGGCTGGCCGCATTGATTGCGACCTCGGGCATCGCGCTTTCGGTCATCAAGTGGCTTGGCGTTGCTTATCTGGTGTTTCTTGGCGCTCGGACCCTCATTCGGGCCGAGCGCAAAACAACAGATGTCGCCACGACCGCCAGCCGCAAGGCGCTTTGGCTGCAAGGATTCATCACATCGGCCGCCAACCCGAAGGCCGTTGTGTTCTTTGCGGCCCTGTTTCCGCTGTTCATCGACGGCGCGTTGCCGTTCTGGCCGCAATTCGCCATCCTTTCGGCCACCTATCTGATCATGGATGGCCTGTTCCTGACCGCCTATGGCGGCTGCGCCAGTTGGCTGGCGACGCGGCTGAAAGGCCCGGCGCGGCTTTGGCTGGACCGGATCGGTGGCAGTTTCATGATCCTGGCCGCGATCCTGCTGGGGCTAAAATCCATTCGACCGGTATCGTAACCGGAAATCTCTGAGACACATGAAGGACAAGTAATGACTTTGAAAACATCCTGGGTGACCTCGGCCAATGACGCCAACCACCCGTTCCCGCTGAACAACCTGCCCTACGGGGTGTTTTCGACCGAAGACAGCGACCCCCGCTGCGGTGTCGCGATCGGCGACATGATCCTGGACGTATCGGCAGCCGAAGCCGAAGGGCTGATCTCGCTGGCCGACGAGCCGCTGTTCGACCTGCCATTCTGGAATCCGCTGATGGAGGAAGGTCCCGCGGTCTGGGCTGCGCTGCGAGACCGGCTGACCTCGCTTCTGTCCGAAGGGTCAGACGAGCAGGCAGCGGTCGAGCCGTTTCTGGTGGCACAAAGCGACGCGGACATGCACATGCCGTTTGCGGTCAGCGAATACACCGATTTTTATGCGGGCCGAAACCACGCCTTCAACGTGGGCACAATGTTTCGCGGTCCCGAAAACGCGCTGCCGCCGAACTGGCTGCACATCCCGATCGGCTATAATGGGCGCGCATCCTCGGTCGTGGTCTCGGGCACGGATATTCGCCGCCCCTGGGGCCAGCTGAAATCTCCGGATCAGGACAAGCCCGCATTTCTGCCCAGCCGTCGTTTCGATATCGAACTTGAAATGGGTGCCATCGTCGGGACGCCGTCGGACGGCCCGATCACGGTGCAGGAGGCGGATGACAACATCTTTGGCTATGTCCTGCTGAACGATTGGTCGGCCCGCGATATTCAGGCTTGGGAGTACCAGCCGCTGGGGCCATTCCAGGCCAAGGCGACCGCCACCTCGATCAGCCCGTGGATCGTGACCAAAGCCGCGCTGGAGCCGTTCCGCTGCGATGCGCCCGCGCGCGAGCATGAGTTGCTGGATCACCTCAAGGATTGCGGACCGATGCTGTATGATATCGACCTTTCGGTCACCATGGCGCCCGAAGGCAAAGCAGCAACGACCATTACCGAAACCAACTACAACCGGATGTACTATTCGGCAGCTCAGCAACTTGCGCACCATACCACATCGGGTTGTGCGATGAATGCAGGCGACCTGCTGGGATCCGGAACCATATCCGGCCCGACCAAACCGGAACGCGGATCGTTGCTGGAACTCAGCTGGGGCGGGAAAGAGCCTCTGACGCTGGACACCGGTGAAACCCGCAGCTTCATCGAAGATGGTGACACGCTGACCCTATCCGGGACTGCCAAGGGCGACGGTTACACGATCGGCTTCGGCGATTGCGTGGGCGCTGTGCTGCCTGCACTAAGCGATCCCTACGCCCGCTAGCCGTTGTTCGGCATCGACCATATCCAGATCGCAATCCCGCAAGGCGGTGAGGCCGCCGCGCGGGCCTTCTGGGTCGATGCACTGAGGCTTGCCGAGTTACCAAAGCCTGCACCCTTGCGCGCACGCGGCGGTCTGTGGTTGTCGCTGGGTCAGTGCGAATTGCATCTGGGCGTTGAGAAAGAGTTCTTCCCAGCGCGCAAAGCGCATCCGGGTTTCGCTGTCGATGATCTGGATGCGGTCGCGGCACAGATCGAAAACTACGGCCAGACCTTGCGCTGGGATACAACACTGAAGGACCGCCGCAGGTTCTTCACCGAAGACCCGTTCGGAAATCGGCTGGAGTTCCTGCAAAGGAACTGAACCAGCCAAGGCACCCGCCTCTCGGGGTGCCCGCGGGCGCGGAATATTTGTCCTGTCGAAGTGCAAGAAAGCCTCAGGCGCAGATGCCCGAAGGCTCGGAATGCCAGCATGGGTCAGTGTAACAATGGATTTCCCGCCCGAACTTGATCCAGATCGTTTTCCACCTGGCAAGACAATGAGACGATGGGCCAGAACTTCTGGCGATACGCGCCGAAGACTCGTTGCGGTGCGCCCATGCACCTGTGAAGAGGAGAAAGCCTGTGAACAAGATTTTCGAAGTTCCTCTCTATGCCTATCAGTCCAGTCCGGATCAAACGGCCTCGACACCCGCACGCCATAAGGTGATCGTTGTCGGTGCAGGTCCCGTCGGGCTTGCGGCGGCCATCGACTTGGCCCAGCAAGGGATCGAGGTGGTCGTGCTGGATGACAATGACAAGGTCAGTTTTGGCAGCCGCGCCATCTGCTTCGCCAAACGCCCTTTGGAAATTCTCGATCGATTGGGATGTGGCCAGGAAATGGTCGACAAAGGCGTTCTCTGGAACAAGGGCCAGGTGTTTTTCGACGACCGCAAGGTCTATGACTTCGATCTTCAGCCCGAGACAGGTGATCAACGCCCGGCCTTTATCAACTTGCAGCAATACTATCTGGAACAATATCTGGTCGAGCGGATCCGTGCCCTGCAAGACGAAGGCGCGCCCATCGAGATACGAGGACGCAACAAGGTCGAAGCCGTTGGTACCCACCCCGATCATGTCAGGCTGGAAGTGGAAACGCCCGAAGGTTCGTACATTGTCGAGGCTGACTGGGTCATTGCCTGCGACGGCGCCAATTCCCCAATGCGCACAATGATGGGCAAGGATTTCGTCGGGCGCGTGTTCGAGGACAACTTTCTGATCGCCGATGTCCGCATGGAGGCCGATTTCCCGTCCGAGCGCTGGTTCTGGTTCGATCCGCCGTTCAACAAGGGTCAGTCCGCCCTGTTGCACAAGCAGCCTGACGGGGTCTGGCGGATCGATCTGCAACTGGGTTGGGATATCGACAAGGAACGCGAAAAGCGCCCCGAGAACGTGATCCCGCGCCTCAAGGCAATGCTGGGCGATGATGTGTCGTTCGAACTGGACTGGGTCAGCATCTACACATTCCAGTGCCGCCGGATGGAACAGTTCCGTCATGGCCGCGTGATCTTTGCCGGCGACAGCGCCCATCAGGTCAGTCCTTTTGGCGCGCGCGGCGCGAACTCGGGCCTGCAGGACACCGACAATCTGTGCTGGAAGCTGAAGATGGTGCTGGATGGAAAAGCACCGGACAGCCTGTTGGACAGTTACGATATCGAACGGATTCACGGTGCCGACGAGAACATCCTGAACTCCACAAGATCCACCGATTTCATCACGCCGAAATCGCAAATGTCGCGCGTCATGCGCGATGCGGTTCTGGACCTGAGCGAACACTACGACTTTGCCCGTCCGATGGTAAATTCAGGTCGGCTCAGCACGCCCTGCACATATGACGGCTCGCCCCTGAACTCGGCCGATGGGCTGAATGGTCCGTCCATCACGCGGCCGGGTTCGGCATGTCCGGATGCTTCGCTTGGGGATACCTATTTGCTGCCAAAGCTGGCAAACCGGTTCACTTTGTTGACTATCGACACCGACGCTCCGGACGAAATCGAAGTGGATGGCGTTCCGGTCAAGCGGCTGGCGTTGTCGGTCAAGGACGACCCTTCACTGACGTTGAAACGCCGGTATCTGGGGGATGCCACAAGCGCCGTGTATCTGATCCGTCCCGATCAGCACGTCGCTGCCCGGCGCGACACATACGAAGAGAACGCCTTTCGGCAAGCCGTTCGCCGCGCCACAGGAAAGGAGTAAGCAAATGGACGATCTGATCCTTTCGCCCAACTTTGATGACGCCGACGACTTCTACGCCGATCTTCTTGAGGCGCATGAAGGTTTGGACAAATCCGAAAGCGACGCGCTGAACGCGCGGTTGATCTTGGTGTTGGCCAACCATATCGGCGACAAAGGCGTTCTGAAACAGGCGCTGAAAGCCGCAGCGCGAACCAAAGGGTAAGGCGGCAAAGTCCCGGCGCGCGGGCTATCCCAAAACGCCGGGCATTTCCCGCTTGCGCGCTGATTTTCGGTCCTGGCAAGGCATCGCACGAGCAGCCAAAGCAGCCGGCGCACAGATGGTGTTCACCTGCGTGGGTGTGACAAAGCCACAAGGCGCATTAAGGTCATTCAAAGACCAACGGAGGCCCACATGCCCGAGATCACCGGCTATCACGCCCATGTCTATTTCGACGCAGATACGCAGGACACCGCGCAGCGGCTTTGCGAAAACGCCGCGCGTTTGTTTCCCGTCCAGATGGGTCGATTGCACGCCCGCAATGTCGGGCCGCACCCGCGCTGGAGCTGTCAGCTAGGGTTTGCGCCAGATGCGTTTGAAAAAGTCATCCCCTGGCTGATGCTGAACCGGCAGGGGCTGACCGTGTTTACCCACCCCGAAACCGGAGACCACCTGGCGGACCACCGGGACCATGCCATCTGGATGGGCGAATTGCTGGAGCTTGACCTGTCGATCTTTGACAAGGCGGACGCCTAAAGCGCCCTTGCCTGATCCCGCAGTTTGAATTTCTGTATTTTCCCGGTCGAGGTCTTTGGCAAGGCCCCGAACACAACGGTTTTGGGCGCTTTGAAATGGGCCATGTTATCGCGGCAAAAGGCGATGATATCGGCCTCGGTTGCGGTTCCGTCCGGCTTCAACTCGACAAAGGCGCAGGGCGTTTCACCCCATTTGTCATCCGGGCGGGCGACCACGGCGGCCTCCATCACGGCGGGGTGTTTGTAAAGAATATCCTCAACCTCTACGGATGAGATATTCTCACCCCCCGAAATGATGATGTCCTTGGACCGGTCTTTCAGGGCGATATAGCCATCCGGGTGCATCACACCCAGATCACCCGAAGCAAACCAACCTCCGTTGAACGCCTTGTCCGTCGCCTCGGCGTTCTTGAGGTAACCTTTCATCACCACGTTACCCTGCATGAAAATTTCACCCATTGTCTCGCCATCCGCCGGAACCGGCTCCAGCGTTTCGGGATCTGCCACCATCAGCCCCGACAGCGCGGAATAGCGCACCCCTTGCCGAACCTTCAGCGCCGCGCGATCCCCGGCCGCTCTGTCGTTCCATTCGTCTTTCCAGGCGCAGACTACCGATGGACCGTAGGTTTCGGTCAGCCCATAAACATGCGTGACCTCGATCCCCATCCCTTCCATCTTTTCAATCACCGCAGCCGGTGGTGGTGCGCCGGCGGTCATCACTTTGATCTCGTGATCGAAATCCTTGAGTGCATCGGGCGCGTTGGCCAGCATGTTCAGAACAATCGGAGCGCCACAGAAATGGGTCACCTTTTCGTCCCGGAAAGCGGCGTAGATCGGCTCCGCGCGTACGGCCCTTAGACAGACCGAGACCCCGGCATTTGCCGCCATCGCCCAGGGAAAACACCAGCCGTTGCAATGAAACATCGGCAGGGTCCAGAGGTAGACCGCGTGTTTTGGCATGTTCCAGTCCAGAAGGTCCGACTGCGCATTCAGCGCGGCCCCGCGATGGTGATAGACAACCCCTTTCGGATTGCCGGTTGTGCCAGAGGTGTAGTTCAGCGTAATCGCATCCCATTCGTCGGCGGGCAACGACCAGGCAAAATCCGGGTCTCCTTCGGCCAAAAGCGCGTCATAGGTCAGTGCCCCCAGCCTTTCACCACCTTCAAAGCTGGGATCTTCGATATCGATGATCAGCAGGTCGTGATCCACATGCGGCAGGGCCTCTTTCACCACTTCGGAAAACTCGGGGTCGACCAGCAACACCTTGGCTTCTGCATGGTTCAGAATGAATGCGATGATCGGCGCATCGAGCCGCGTGTTGATGGCGTTCAGAACCGCCCCGGCCATGGGCACTCCAAAATGAGCCTCGTACATTTCGGGGATGTTGGCAGCGATGATCGACACGGTATCACCTGCGCCCACGCCGCGCGCCGACAAGGCTCCGGCCAGTTGACGGCAGCGGGTGTAAGTTTCAGCCCAGCTGTAGCGGCGCGCGCCATAGACCACAGCCGGATAGTCAGGATAAACCTGCGCCGTGCGTTCGATGAAGCTCAGCGGTGACAACGCCGCATAATTTGCAGCGTTTTTTTCCAAATGGCGTTCGTAGATATTGGATGCTGTCATCTGCCGATCCTCCCCGATCCCGACAGGCGCGACTTGATCACAAAGTTTGCGATCTGACA
Organism: Ruegeria sp. AM4; assembly: GCF_056540665.1. NCBI lineage: Bacteria > Pseudomonadati > Pseudomonadota > Alphaproteobacteria > Rhodobacterales > Roseobacteraceae > Ruegeria > Ruegeria sp. AM4. The sequence goes on from NZ_JBQFXD010000006.1 coordinate 144,361, forward strand.
AATCCGTAGAAATACGCCACGTTGCGAGTCTGGCGATACCCTATCATGGAATCTGGCCCTATTGTCGCACTGTCATTCGCGGTGATCTGAGGTCTTAGACATTCATGCTGGCGTGAGGCAGACCTCACGTTGGGAACATCGCATCTGACTGAAAGGACATGTCATGGACGGCACGTTCAACGAAAACGATCTATCGCGTGTGGTCGAGGCCGATCGCGCCCATATCTGGCACCACCTGATCCAGCACAAACCCTTTGAAACCAATGATCCGCGCATCATTGTCGAGGGCAAGGGCATGCGCGTCTGGGACCAGAACGGCAAAGAGCATCTGGATGCTGTGTCCGGCGGTGTCTGGACGGTCAATGTCGGCTATGGTCGCGAATCGATCTGCAAGGCGGTTTACGACCAGCTGATGAAGCTGTGCTATTTCGCAAACTCCGCGGGCTCGATCCCCGGTGCGATCTTTGCGGAAAAGCTGATCGAAAAGATGCCGGGCATGAGCCGGGTCTATTACACAAACTCTGGTTCGGAAGCGAACGAGAAGGTGTTCAAGATGGTTCGCCAGATCGCGCATAAGCGCTATGGCGGCAAGAAGACCAAGATTCTGTACCGCGACCGCGACTATCACGGCTCGACTCTGGCGACGATGTCGGCAGGCGGTCAGGACGAACGCACCGCGCAATATGGTCCTTTCGCGCCCGATTTCATCCGTGTTCCGCACTGCATGGAATATCGCAAGCACGAATTGGACGGTGCACCTGTCGAGAATTTTGGCGTCTGGGCCGCTGATCAGATCGAAGAGGTGATCCTGCGCGAAAGTCCCGAGACTGTCGGTGCCCTGTGCCTTGAGCCTGTGACCGCAGGCGGCGGCGTGATCGAAGCACCCGAAGGATATTGGGAACGCGTGCAGGAGATTTGCAAAAAGTACGATGTCCTGCTGCATATCGACGAGGTCGTCTGCGGCGTGGGTCGTACCGGCACCTGGTTCGGCTATCAGCAATACGGCATCAAACCGGACTTCGTGACCATGGCCAAAGGCGTGGCCTCGGGCTATGCGGCGATTGCCGTTATGGTCACCACCGAGGAAGTCTTTGACATGTTCAAGGACGACGCCTCGGACCCGCTGAACTACTTCCGTGACATCTCGACCTTTGGTGGCTGCACCGCCGGTCCGGCTGCCGCGATCGAGAACATGCGGATCATCGAAGATGAGAACCTGCTGCAGAACTGCACCGACATGGGTGATCGCATGATGGGTAACCTGCATGCGCTGATGGAGAAGCACAATGTGATCGGCGACGTACGCGGCAAAGGCCTGTTCCTGGGCGCGGAACTGGTCTCTGACCGCGCCACCAAAGAGCCGATGGACGAGAAAAAGGTTCAGGCGGTTGTTGCCGATTGCATGGCGCAGGGCGTCATCATTGGTGCCACCAACCGCTCGATCCCAAGCCGCAACAATACGCTGTGCTTCTCGCCTGCGCTGATTGCCTCTGCGGACGACATCGACCAGATCACCGATGCGGTTGACGGCGCGCTGGGACGTGTTTTCGGTTAAGCTGAAACCTTAGTCTTTCTGAACAAAAAACCCCGGGCACTGCCCGGGGTTTTCCGTTTCCGCAATCAGCTGCGGCCTTTCCAGGGGACCAGCCAGTTCTCGGCCTTGCGCATCAGGATATCGATGCCATAGCCGATGATGCCGATCATCACGATCCCCATGATCACGATATCTGTCAGCTGGAACTTGGACGCCGCGATGATCATCATCCCGGCACCCTTTTGCGCCGCGACCAGTTCCGCCGCAACAACAGTGCCCCAGCACACGCCCATGGCCACACGCGCACCGGTGAAGATTTCCGGTAGCGAGTTTGGAACGATCACGTGACGCATAATCTGCCATTTCGACGCGCCAAGCGAATAGGCCGCGTGGATCTTCGAGATATTCACGCCCGAAACCCCGGCCCGCGCCGCAATTGTCATAATCCAAAGCGCCGCCAGGAACAGCAGAACGATCTTGCCGGTCTCCCAGATGCCGAACCAGATGATGACCAGCGGGATCAGCGCCAGCGGTGGTACTGGCCGCATGAACTCGACAATCGGGTCGAACCAGCCGCGGAACCAACCCGACAGGCCCATGGCATAGCCAAGCGGAATGCCGACAATCGCGCCGGCGACAAAGCCTGCGATCACCCGCAGCAGCGACCACCCCAAATGTTGCCAGAGCGAGAAGTTCTGATAGCCCTCGCTGGCGATTTCAAAGAACCGGGCAACAACCGTCTCGGGCGCGGGTAGCCAGATGGGGTTCATCTGCAGACCCTGCTTGGGTGTAAAGCTGATCGCGCCTTTGCCAGTCAGCGATACCGCGCCATCGCCCGTGTCCACGGTATCTTCCGGCCCAATCGCGGTGCCGTTGATTGCGATGATCTTGGCGCCTTCCTTGCGGGTCACCTCGTCATTCTTGTCAAACAGAATGGTCGAAGACCGGCCAGCAGGTGCGGCAAAAGCCACGTCCTTGGCAAACCCGGCTCCGGGCTCGACCTCGAAGCTTTCTGCTTCTTCACCAAAGGCCGGGACACGAACAAACACGGTCGCGTCGTCGGTGCTGCCATCCGGGTGCTCGAGCGTGTAGGTGAACTGAGTTTCACCCACAAACGGGCCGGGCACATGGATCGGCATGATCTTGGACCCGGTGAATGCGCCCCAGATCAGAAAGATCACCACGACCGAGATGATCGACGCCGCCCGGTCAGCCCGAACCGCGCTTTCGTCCCCGAATGTCACGGTCTTGAGGCTGGTTAAGTCCTGACGCGCGTTCAGGCCACGACGCAGGGCGTAGACGATGAAAAAGGCCCCGGCAAAGAGCCCGATATAGAAGATAAGTACAATCATGCGACCTGCTCCGTCCGACCCATGATTTCCTCTTCCATCTCCCAGATCATCGACAGGATTTCGTCGCGCTTTTCGGCGAATCCTTCGGATTTTTTGACGTCCCGCAGATCGGCGTTCACACCGCGTTCAGCGAAAGGAAGATTGTATTCCTTATGAATGCGACCCGGGCGCGGTGCCATCACGATCAGGCGTTCGCCCAGCAGCAGCGCCTCTTCAACCGAGTGGGTGATCAGAATAATGGTCTTGCCGGTCTCTTTCCAAAGCTTCAGCACCAGACCCTGCATTTTTTCCCGTGTCAGCGCGTCCAACGCGCCCAAGGGTTCGTCCATCAGGATCACGTCGGGTTCGTTTGCCAGACAGCGCGCCAGCGCTACGCGTTGCTGCATGCCGCCGGACAGTTCGTAGACGGCCTTTTCCTTGAAGTCCTGCAGGCCCACAACTTCCAACAAATGGTCCGAGATCTTTTCGCGTTCCGCCTTGGCCATTCCCTTCATGCGGGGGCCAAATTCGACATTGTCGCGCACGTTCATCCATTCAAACAGCGCGCCTTTCTGGAATACCATGCCGCGCTCGGCGTCCGGACCTTCGACCACATGGCCGTTCAGTTCGACCTTGCCCGACGTCGGCGCCAGAAACCCCGCGAGGATGTTCAGCAAGGTTGTTTTCCCGCATCCTGACGGGCCAAGCACTGACATCAGCTCGCCTTCTTTCAAACTCAGCGACACGTCCTTGAGCGCCTGCACCGAAGACCCGTTCGGCAAATCAAAGCGCATGGACAAATCAACAATGTCCAACTCGGGCATTCTGCTTCCTTCCTGTTCTTATCATAAATGGACCGGCCCAGAGCCCGAGCCGGTCTATCTCGCTGTGTTTTCAGCGGATTAGTTGGTCGCAGCCGACTGAGCAGCCGTCAATGGCGCCGCGTTCACCGCACCATCATAGGAATCCAGCGCAGATTCGATGCTGCCTGCATCAACGAACACCGTCGCCACCCCTTTCATGAAGTTCTGAGCGCCACCGCCCAGCCACTTGTCCGAAAGTTGTTCGTCTACCGACGGGAAGGTGAAGGTTGCGATCGTGGCCTCGGCATCTGCCGGGTCCATACCGGCATCCTTGGCAATCACCGGCAGCATTTCGTCCTTGCTGTCACCCGCGTTCCACTTGGCGTTCGCATCTGCGGTCACCTTGAGGAATTTAGACAGCAACTCGGGCTCTTCTTCGATAAAGCCGGACGGGGCGCTCGTGACGTCAAACACCAGAATTCCAAGCTCTTCCTTCTCAGCTCCGGTCAACAGGATGTTGCCGTGCTCGACCATGCGGCGCAGCGCGCCGCCCCAACCGCAGACCATGTCCAGGTTGCCTTGGGCAAACGCGGCAGCGCCATCGGCCGGTGCCATATCGACGATCTCCATCGAGCCGATATCAACCCCGAAATGCGCCATTTGCGACAGGAACCCGTAATGCGCGGCGGTTCCGATCGGCACGCCAACCTTCTTGCCGTTCAACTCGCCGGCGCTACCCTTGTCGATCTCCAGCGCTTCGGCAACGACACAGTTGTCATTGTCGGAATAGCTGACTGCCACGTCGACGATTTGGATATCCTGCCCTGCCGAAGTGGTCACAACGAAGGGCGGCACACCCTGGCTGACGGCAATCTGCACATCGCCCGAGGCCATGGCTGCCGACATCGCGGTACCAGTGTCGAACGAAACCCAGTTGATCTTGACGCCAAGCTCTTCTTCATAAGTTCCGTTTGCCTTGGCATATTGGAACGGCATTGGCCATTCCAGGAAATAGGCAACCGTGATCTCATCCAGCGCCGCAGCCTGCGATGCAGTCAGGGCGGCAATACCGGCAAATGCCGATGACAACAGTTTTTTCTTGATCATTATGAACTCTCTCTCCGTGCTGGTCTAACCGGTCCGTTTTTTGTGAGGTTTCGAACTCGGCCTTAGTGAGCAAACCATAATCTGCGGGCGAGTAAAGGGTGAAACGTAAAAATAATTTGCGAAAAAACCTAAACTCTGTTTCGGTTTCACCGAAACCGTACCACGGCCAGAGGTACCGCATGCCAGAAAAGTCACTCAGCCTCAGATGGCTGGAAATTTTCCAACTGATTTCAAAACTCGGTTCGATTCAAAAAGTGGCGACCGAAACCGGATTGTCGATCAGCACTGTCTCGAACCATCTGCGCAGTCTGGAAAAGGCGCTGGGCGTTGATCTGGTCGATCACAGCCACCGGCCGATGGGGCTGACCCCCGCTGGCACCGTTTATGCCCGCCATGTCTACGACGGAATGACTGCGCTCAAGCGTGGCGAAGCAGAAATCAGATCCGGCAGCTGGCAGCACGCAACGGACCTGCGGTTGGCCCTGATCGACGATTTCGACAATCAGATCGCGCCCGAAATGTTCAGCGCCTTGTCGACGGCCCTGCCCCGATGCAGTTTTCGCCATTTTGCGCGTCCCAGCCATGAGATCATCGAGAAATTGCAGGCGCAGAAACTGGATGCCGGTATTGCGACGCGACCTGCGGAAAATGTCGAAGGGCTGTTGGAATACCCCCTTATGCGCGATCCGTTCATCGTGGTCCTGCCGCCCGATTTCAAAGGTAAGCTTCAGGACCTGATCCGTTCGGTATACCCGCTGCCCTTCCTCCGGTACTCGCGCGATCACACGATCGGCAAGCTGATCGAGATGCAGTTGAACCGCAGCAAGATCAGCCTACCCAACAAGTTCGAACTGGAATGCAACCAATCGATCATCGGCCTGGTCGCTGACGGCAGCGGCTGGACCGTTACCACGGCGGCAAGCTACTATCGCGCTCAAAGGTATCATGACGCCACCCGCGTTTTGCCCTTTCCAGGCAAAAGCTTTGTACGCACCGTGTCTCTGTATACCAGTAACGTTCACCCGGTCGCGACTTCGCGCCTGATCCACAACACGATGCAGGAGTTGATGGAGCTTCACTTTGTCGAGCCGATGACATCGCGTTTTGACTGGTTAGAGCGCGCCTTTCGAACGGTCGCCTTTCCTGACACTGACCAAGAAACGCGCTAAGCCGATCCGTCGCGCATCTGACCCTCAGCATTTGCACCCTGCTGCGTCTAAGCTGCGCGGCCCCACGTTCCGTTCCCTTTGAGGCAAAAAACCAGCCGGAAGGGGGAAACCGTTCCGGCATTGGAAACACCGCCTTGGCAACCATGGCGCGGGGTCGAAAGCACTGATCAGCCTGAACCACGAAACCACACCCCAAATCTTTGCCCAGACCCCAAAAAAATGAACAAAGACTCAAGCGGTTCGCCGACCGTTTGCCAAATCAGCTTGACCAAAGGTCAACATTGGCCAAAATCTGTTCGTTGACCAACGAAATTTGATTCACTAATTGGTTGCAAAGCAGCTTTAGGTTCCGCAAGGTACCAACGTTAAAAAAGGGGTTTCCGGCGGTTTTTGCCGTAAATTTATTGGATCGGCATGGCTGCCCGTATTGTGACGATAGATTTGCGTATTTTAGAAACGACGGGATCTTCGCGAAGTTTTTTGTGTGACGAGAAGTGGGAACTTCCGTCACAGTGTAGTGTAGACGAGTTTGAGGAGAGGTAATTTGTCCTTAGTTCAATCCAACAACGAATGGGACCAGTTGGAAGAGGTCATCGTCGGCAATCTCGACGGAGCTGCCAATTTGACCTGGGAAATCGGCTTTGAAGCCGTGACAGCGGTCGAGCATCTGGACCGGTCCAGAAGTTTTCACCTGCAGGCAGCAGGCCGACCGGTATCGCTGATCGCCGTCAACAAGGCCAAACAAGAGTTGGACGGCTTCATCAATGCCCTGAAAAACGAAGGCGTCACGGTTCGCCGCCCCGACACCGTTCAGCACGCTCGCCCGATTGTAACCCCGAACTGGACCAGCATGGGGGGCAATTGTCAGGCCAACCCGCGCGACGTTCTGATTGTTTTCGATGACGAAATCCTCGAAGCCCCGATGGCCTGGCGTTCGCGCTACTTTGAGTTTTGGGCCTATCGTTCGCTTGTCAAAAAGTACTTCGAGTCCGGTGCGCGCTGGACGGCGGCCCCCAAACCCGAGATGTCGGACGCCTCATATGACACCAATTGGGTGCGGGGCGAAAGCTATGTCACGCGCGAGTTTGAGCCGTTGTTCGACGCAGCCGACATCGCACGTTGTGGCCGTGACCTGTTCATTCAACGCAGCCATGTGACGAATGACATGGGTATCGAATGGCTGCGCCGCCACCTCGAGCCGCGCGGCTATCGGATTCACCGCGTGGAATTCGACGACTACCGCGCAATCCATATCGATGCGACTTTTGTACCGCTGGCACCCGGCAAACTGATGGTGAACCCGGATCGCCCACTGAAGGAAATGCCCGAGGTCCTAAAGAACTCGGACTGGGAAATTCGCGAGGCTCCGCGTTCAACCTTGCCGGAAAGCCATCCTTGGTATCATTCGTTCCGCTGGCTTTCGATGAACGTTCTGAACATCAGCGAAACCAAGGTCATTGTTGAGGAAAGCGAGGGGCCGATGCAGGATTTCCTGTCCGACTGGGGTTTCGAGCCCATTCCTGTCGCCTTCCGCAACAACTATTCGTTTGGTGGCTCATTTCATTGCGCCACCGTTGATATACGTCGGCGCGGAGGGCTAAAGAGCTACTTTGCGTGATGGAACCCTCTGAACACACCGAAACCGAACGCCCCCAGTCGGCGCTGCGCGTCTTTCTCGACGATTGGGAAAGACACAAACCTTCGGGTCTGCGCGTCATGTGGGCACTGACGGTGTATCGCTTTGGCCGATTTGCCGCACGGCAGAGGAACTGGCTGGTTCGCAAGGTGCTGGGTCTGATATATGTATTGACGCAACCCGTTTCGGCGCTGTTGGGCGGTATGCACCTGTACCGGGATACGGGGCTGGGTGAAAAGCCGCATTTCATCCATGGTGGCAACATCCAGATCAATCCGGGCACGGAAATCGGTAACCGGGTTGGAATTATGCATGGCGTAACACTGGGTACCAGCACAGACCGGGAAAATCAGGACAGGAACACCCCTGTTATTGGCGACGATTGCTTTCTGGGATGCAATTGTTCTGTGCTGGGCGGCGTGACAATCGGGGACCGCTCGGTCGTTGCCGCAAACTCGCTGGTGATTTCCGACATTCCGCCGGATTCAATGGCGATTGGCGTGCCAGCCAAGGTTGTCCCCAAAGCCCTGCTGGGAGGCAAAACATGACCTCTGCAAATCTGGGCGGGAGCACCGATAAGAACGTGGCAGAAACGGATCGTGCCGGCCAGTTCTGCGTTGGTGATATGCCACTGTCGTCGGTCGCTGAACGATTTGGAACGCCCGCCTATGTCTACGACGCGCAGGTTTTCAGAGACCGGGTTCAGCTTGTTCAAGAAGCGCTGGGACCAGATGTCGATATTCTGTTCGCGCTTAAAGCGAATTCCAACGCCATGGTGGCCAAAACTCTCAGGCTCGCGGGCACCGGCGCCGAAGTCGCCTCGGCCGGAGAGATCGCTGTCGCCAAGGCCGCCGGGTTTGACCCATCGCAAGTGCATTTCGCAGGTCCAGGCAAATCGACGCTTGATTTGGAAACAGCGGTTTCAGCGGGGGTCTCTTGCATCAACCTGGAATCCGAAGGCGAGGCGCGCAGGCTTTCCGAAATCGCGCGCAAAGCCGGACGTAAGCAGGGTGTGGCAATCCGTGTCCAGACCATTGGCGGCCTGAAAAGCGCGAGAATGCGAATGTCAGGCAGCGGGTCGCGGTTCGGCGTTCCCGCGGCGGACGTTCCCGCGCTGGCCCGCTGGCTTACCCAAAATGACGCATTGGAGTTCAAGGGGCTGCACACATACGGCGGCACACAATGCTTCGACCCCGACGCCTGGAGCACAGCGGCGGCCGGTCTGGCAGAGCTTGCCGACAGTCTGGAGCGCGACCACCAGATCACGGTAGGTCACCTGAACTTTGGCGGTGGCTTTGGCGTGCCACTGTTCGCCGGCGATGCCGAGTTCGACCTTGCTCAGGCGGGCGCGGCCCTTCGTGAGATCATCGCTTCCGGGTCCGGCGATCGTAGACATTTTGTCGAACTTGGCCGCTTTCTGACTGCCCCCGCAGGCACGTATGTTGCGCGCGTGACAGACGTTAAGACCAGCGATCAGACGCATCACCTGATCCTCGACGGCGGGATGCATCATCACGCAGCAGCCGCCGGAATTGGATCAGTAATCCGCCGCAGCTTTCCCATCGTTGCACCGGAACGCATGAACGAAACGCCGGAAATCGACTATGCCATCAGCGGACCTCTTTGTCTGCCGCTGGATGAATTTGCATCCAAACAATCATTGCCCCGTATGTCCCCCGGCGACCTTTTGGCCATAACCTCGAGCGGGGCTTATGGCTTGTCGTTCAGCCTGGTACTGTTTCTGGGCCACCCGCTGCCGGCCGAGGTTCTGATCGACGGCGACAGAGCCGAACTGATCCGCCAACGCGGGCGACCCGAAGACGCCCTGTCCGGCCAGTTGGTCAGCTGATGGAAACCGGTATGGACGCGCGCGCGCAGCTGATTTCCAAATTCGAAGCTTTGGCCTCGGATCGCGCCAATGATCTGGCGGTCATGAACGACATCGACTCGGTCTCATACGGCGCGCTGATGAGCCTTGTTCGGAAGTACCGCAGCGAATTGCGGGCGTTGCCGACAACCGAACCAATGATCATCGGACATGCGGTTGCCAACGGGCCGGACGCCGTGGCAATCGAATTGGCGGTTTGGGCCGAAGGCCACACTTCCCTTGCCTTTCCGCAGCGTGCCACGATGCGCGAGTATCAAGAGATGCTCTCGGCAGTGACACCCGCATTCGTATATGTCGACACTGACGAGTCGGCGCTCGCTTCTCTGGGCGCGACAACTCGTGTGATCGGTGCCGCACTGGACACAAACGGATGGTCGCTTCAGAGCCAGACCGAACTTCCCGCGCCAGATACCCTGCAACTACAGTTCACATCGGGTTCGACGGGCATGCCCAAGGCTGTTTGCATGAGCGCCTCGGCTGTCCTCGCGTCTTTGACAGCGAGCGCATCCTGGATCGACAGTTTTGCGGATGCCCCTGTCTTTTCGATCCTGCCGCAGAACCACGCTATGGGGCGTGCCTCCGTCCTCGAAGTTCTCTGGTCCGGGCGTGGCGTCGTTTGCAGCGCCAAGAAAACGCCAGGTGAACATCACGCCCATATGCGTGCAACCGGGTGCCGCACGTTGCTGTGCAATCCCACCTATGCGCGGCTTGGACTTGCACTGGGCATTCTGACACAGGACAGCCAGCTAAACCGGCTGGTTATTGGCACCGCGCAAGTCGATGCAGGTCTGGTATCGGAATTGCAGGACAAGGTGCCTCATCTGGGTATCGACATTCGCTACGGCGTCAGCGAGGCGTTCGGCGCGCTAACAGTGAACTGCATCGCGCCGGGCACCGCGCAACCGGAAACCGGCAATGTCGGGCATCCCCTACCAGGGGTCGAGATTGCCGCGCCTGATGACGACGCAGGCCCAACCCGTGCGCGGGCGCCCTTTACCGCTTTTGCCCAGCTGGATGCGCATGGGCTGACCTACCTCAGAGATCCGCAAGGCTTCATCACGACGGGTGATATCGGTCGCCTAAACACGCAGGGTGAGCTGTGTCTATCGGGCCGCACCAATCTGAGCATCAGCCACCGCGGACACAGGATCGACCCGATTGAAATCGAAACCGTCGTCAAGGAAACAGGAGCGATCGTCGAAGCGGTCGTGATCGGCATACCCGACACAATGAGTGGCGAAAAAATCGCCGTCGCATTTGTATCGACGGCACCTGACAGCATCTCGGCCGATCAGATCAAAGACCATTGCAATCGCGAACTTTCCGCTCACAAGGTCCCCCACTGGGCCGTAGAGCTGCAAGAAATCCCCATCAAGGCATCGGGCAAGCCCGACCGTCTGGCAACGCGCAATCATATTCTCGAGGCGCTCGGACGGAAAAACTAGGACAGGAGTTCACCATGGCTGAAAAATCTGAACTGATCGATAGCATCCGCAGTATCGTGCAGGAATGCATCGGCTCACAGGACGATATCGACCCCAAGCACCCTTTGCTGCAATCCGGCATGATCGACTCTCTCAGCTTGCTGCAAATCGTCATGGGAATTCAGACCGAGCTTGGCGTGAATGTAGAACTTGAAGATATCAACGAGCAGAACTTTGCGGATATCGACAGCATCGCCGAGTTGGTCGCGCTGAAGGCCTAAGCGCACAAGGCACCGATGACCCCGATTGACGGGCAACGGCCACCGTTTTCACCGGCAAAGATCTAAAAAAGCCGCCCCACATTCCCGGGGGCGGCTTTCCTCGTTTCGAACAGGCGGTCCGTCAGAACACGCGTTCCGAGCCGACCGTATCTGGTGGCAATGTCACACGGTCCCGCCCAACGATCCTTCGAGCGTGGCCAGTTCTTGACCGCCTGCCATCATGTCCTGCAACTCATCCGGTGTGATCTGACCGCGTTGCGCAGTGCCCAGCGTCTGACCTCGGTTCAGCACCGTGAACCTGTCGCCAACGGCCATGGCGTGCCGCACGTTGTGAGTGATGAAGACAACAGCAATGTCCTGTTTTCGCACACGGTCAATGGTCGCCAGAACATTTGACGTCTGACGCACGCCCAGGGCCGAGGTCGGCTCGTCCAGAATAAGTACCTTGGCGCCGAAATAGACTGCGCGCGAGATAGCGACGGTCTGCCGCTCACCGCCCGAAAGCGTCCCCACTGCCTGGTCCGGGCCGCGCAGGTTGATGCCCATCTTCTTCATTTCTTCCATGGTGACGCGGTCTGCGAAGTCATGGTCAAAGAACGACATGCCGAACTGCTTTTTGGTCGGCTCGTTGCCCATGAAGAAATTGCGGCTGACCGACATCAGCGGGATCATCGCCAGATGTTGGTGCACCGTGGCAATCCCCGCCGCGATCGCATCACGCGGGTCTTCAAAGTGCATCGGTGCGCCTTCAAAGATGATCTCGCCCTTGGTCGGTTTGTGAACGCCGGACATCGTCTTGATGAAGGTCGACTTTCCGGCGCCGTTATCGCCCAGCAGGCAATGGCATTCACCGGGATAGACATCGACTGACACCCCGGCCAGCGCGATAACGCTGCCAAAGTGCTTTTCGATGTTCTTCATCTGAATGATCGGGGCGTGGTCGCTGCGTGTGTTCATCTTAGCGCTCTCCCGTAATCATGCGGCGAATATAGGTGTTCAAAACCACCGCGCCCAAAAGGATGACCCCAAGGAACACGCGGAACAGGCTGGATTCGACGCCTGCAAAGAACAGGCCCTGCTGGACGACGCCAAAGATCAGCGCGCCCAGAGCAGCCCCGATGACCGAACCATAACCGCCGGTTAACAGCGCACCGCCGATAACCACGGCAATGATCGCCTCGAATTCCTTCAGCAGACCACGGTCCGCACCGGCCGACCCAAACTCCATCACCTGACAGGTCGCAAAGACGCAGGCGCAGAAGGCGGTGAACATGAACATCGAAACCTTGACCCGGTTCACCGGAACACCCGAGTTGCGCGCGGCCTCGGCATCGCCGCCTGCGGCAAAGATCCAGTTCCCGAACCGCGTACGGGTCAACAGGATATGGCCAAAGATGATCAGTGCTATCGCCCAGACCACCAGCATCGGCAATCCATCGACAACCGGCTGACCTTGGCGACTGCCGCGCGAGAAGACCTCGATCACGCCCATATCGCCCAGCCATTGGAAAAAGCCCTGCCCGATCTTGCCGCCAAAAATCGGGGCAAGCCAATCGCCTTCAGCCGCGTCACGAATGCCGCCGATGATCGTTTTGCTTTCCACCTTTTGCGGGATGTAGATTGTAAACCCGCGCAGGATGAACAGCGAGGCCAGCGTCACGATAAAGCTGGGCAAACCGGTACGGATCACGATGAACCCGTTTATCGCGCCAATGATCGTGCACATGACAAAGGTCACAATGATGGCCAGCCACATGGGCCACGCCAGAACGACACCAAAGACCGCGATCATCATGCCCGCAAATCCGATCATCGAGCCGACGCTCAGGTCAAATTCTCCCGATATCATCAGCAGGCACGCCCCAACGGCGATGATCATGAATTGTGCCGACACCACGGTCCAGTTCATGATGCCTTGCGGCTCGAACATGCCGCTGTCGAAGGCGGTCAGCAAAAAGAAAGTGAAGACAAGTGCGGTGCCACAGATTCCACCCAGTTCGGGTCGGATCAAGGCGCGGCGCCAGGCAGGAAGTTCTTTGACCCGCTCGTCCCCGGATGCGGCGGTCTCGGCCATCTCTGGTTCTCCGGTATCGTGTTGTGTTAGGTGGGTTGCGCCGGGGCGGTCGCAGTTTCAGCGCCGCCCCGGTCGTGAGGTCAGCGGTATTCGCCCGCGAACGCTTCTACTTTTTCAAGTCCGGACGCGGTGACAAAGCCGGGACCCGAGTTGATGTTGTTGCCCGGCAGCACGCCATAGCGGTCCCAGTTGGTCAGAATGATCACCGGCATATAGGCCTGCAGAAACGGCTGCTGGTCGATACCCCAGTTGATCGTTCCGCCCTTGATGCCTTTGACGATTTCTTCACCCAGATCGAAGGTGCCAAAGTGAATGTCACCGGCCAGGCCCATCTCATCCAGCGCTGCGATTGTCGGATCAGCAGAAACCGGACCGAGGGTCAGGATACCGTCCACATCCTCGTTGGCGGACAGGTAGGCCATGACCTTGTTCTTGATTTCCGCCGGGTCAGTGCCCGAGTCCATCATTGCATCGCCCAGTTCGATGCCCAGGCCATCTGCGTAACCACGGCAGCGCTCGCCCACGGTGGGCTGCTGAATTGCATGGTTCACGCACAGGAACTTGGTCACGCCTTCGCCCTTGGCACGCTGGCCGGCGGCAAAGCCTGCATCATATTCCGGCTGCCCCACATACATCAGCGCGCCGACTTCACGTGCCTGATCCGGGGTGCCCGTGTTCATGATGATTACATCAATCCCTTGGTCGACCGCGTTCTGGATCGGGCCTTTCAGCACATCGTAATCCGCCAGCGTGGTGATGATGCCGTCGGGGCTGGACGCGGCGGCCTGCTCGATGATTCGCGCCATGTCGGCGATGTCGCCGGTTGGCGGGTTGCGATACTCGACCTCGACGCCCATCTGATCGCCTGCAAGCGCGATGCCGTTCTTGATCGTATTCCACCAGGTGTCGCTGTCTGGCGCGTGGCTAACCAGAACATAGCTCAGCGACTGATCCTGAGCGACTGCGGTGACCGGTGCCGCCAGCGCGCCCACGCCGATCGCGACAGATGCAATAAGTGACTTCATGATATCCTCCCAATTCTCAGACAGGCTTTTTTGGGACAGGCCCAGTGCCTCGTGCAAAACGGTAGCGCCGATCCATTCATTTTGCAACCGGTTGCAATTTTCAATGTTTGAACGCAGTCTGTAAGCCGGACGCGGCGTGTGTTAGATCATGCCGTCAACAGGCTAAAACGTAGGAAAACCATGGCAGTCACCCTGAAGGATGTCGCAAAGCGGGCGGGCGTATCGCGTTCGGCAGTTTCGCGGACATTCACCGAAGGGGCCTCGGTTTCCGACAAGACTCGCAGCAAAGTAGAACGCGCGGCGGCCGAACTTGGCTATAGCCCGAATGCGCTGGCCTCAAGCCTGACGACCGGGCGTACGAAACTGATCGGATTGGTGTCGAACAACTTCCACAACCCTTTGTTGCTGGAGGTTTTCGATCTGTTTACCCGCGGCTTACAGGATCGCGGACTGCGCCCGTTGTTGGTCAATCTCACAGACGAAACGGACCCGCTGAACTCGATTCGCATGCTGCGTCAGTATTCAGTCGATGGTGTGATCGTCGCGTCCTCGACCCTGCCGCCCAGCTTTGCCGAGGCATTCCGGAACGCCGGAATGCCGGTCGTCCATTCCTTTGGGCGCTTCACGCCTTCGCCCTACGTCCACGTGGTCGGCATCGACAATGTCGCCTGCGGGCGCATGGCCGCCGAGGTTCTATTGGAGCGCGGCTACCGCAAGGTTGCGTTCCTGGGCGGGCCGGATTCGGCCACGTCAACTCAGGACCGCGCGCGGGGATTCGTAGAATCACTCAGCAATCGGCCAGATGTCGAAGTCAGCGTCAGCTGCGCCTCAGCCTATTCCTTCGAGGCAGGGCGCGTCGAGATGACCAAGCAACTGATTTCGGACCGGGCCGATGCGTATTTCTGCGGTGACGATGTGATTGCCATAGGCGCCCTAAGCGCCGTGCGCGATGCGGGCCTGTCCGTACCGGACGATATTGGCCTGATCGGGTTGAATGACATGGAAATGGCAAGCTGGCAGAACATTGACCTGACCACCATTCGTCAGCCTGTGTCCGAGATCATCCGCGCCTCGATCGAGCTTGTGATCGACACGATCAAGCAGCCAGACCGCCTTGCCGAGACACGGTTGTTTCCCTGCCGCGTGATCGAGCGGCGGACTCTGCGCCCGCCGCCCGAAACCAATCAGGTCTGAAACATCGGCGGGCGCGCATCCAGCCAGGCGCCATCCTGCTTTCCGCTTTCCGCCACAGCATAAACAGCAGCCATCGACCGCAACCCATCTTCGGCGCGCGGATACAGGTCCGCTGCGGTGTCAGGATCGACCCCGGCATTCACAGCGCCGATGACGTCCGCCAGATCCTTGTAGATATTGGCAAATGCCAGCGGCATACCCTCAGCATGACCGATGGTGACGCGTGTGGTCCGGTCGGCCTCGGGGCTCAGGTTGGCCTCGCCCCGCTCCAGCACCTGCAACCGCTCGCCCAGCGGCATCCAGTACAGCTGGTTCGGATGCTCCTGCGACCAGCGTAGCCCGCCCTTTTCGCCGAACACTTGCAGCGTCAGACCATGCTGCCTGCCGATGGCAACCGAAGAGGTCCACAACCGCCCGACCGCACCGCCGTCAAAGCGTAGATTGACCTGCGCATCATCCTCGAGCACGCGGCTTGGGATGCACGAGGCGATGTCCGAGGACAGTCGCGTGACCTGCTGGTTGATCACGAACGACGCCATGTGCAGCGCATGAATACCACAATCGGCAAACTGCGCCGAAACGCCGGCCTGCGCCGGATCATACCGCCAGCGCACGCGGGGATTGTCTGCGTCCGCGGCATCTGCGTGATGGCCATGTGCGAACTCGGCCACGACCAGACGGATCGCCCCCAGATCGCCGCGTGCCACCATGGCTCGCATATGGCGCACCAGCGAATAGCCCGAATAGCCATAGTTCACAGCGCAGATACGTCCGGTTGCCTGTGAGATCCGCACGATCTCTTCGCCTTCCTCCACCGTCATGGTCATGGGCTTTTCGCACAGCACATGGAACCCGGCCTCAAGATAGGCCTTTGTGATCTCGAAATGCGTCGCGTTCGGCGTTGCGATCGTCACAAGATCAACGCGGTCGGGCCTGTTGCGTTCGCCATCCAGCATTTCGCACCAGTCACCATATGAGCGATCCGCCGCAAGCCCCAGGCTCTGACCATAGGCGCGCCCGGCGTCCGGCCGGTGGTCCAACGCTCCTGCCACAAAGTCGAACGCACCATCCAACCCGGCCCCAAGGCGGTGCGCCGGTCCGATCTGGCTTCCTTCGCCGCCTCCGATGAGGCCCCATTTCAGCTTTGCCATCGCAGTAATCCTTAGTTGAAACCGATGGATTCAAGGTATTCGCGGTTCGCACGCGCGTCGTCCATCGGCCTGACATCCAATGTCGGGTCACAATCCTGCTCGACCGTGCACCACCCCTTGAAACCTGCATCCAGAAGGACCTGACGCACATCGGGAAACTCTACGTCCCCCTGTCCGAGATTGCAGAAGATCCCCTGCCCGCAGGCATCGTAGAACCCGGTGCCCTTCTCGATCACGTCGGCCTTTACTGCCGGGTCGATATCCTTGAAGTGCATATACGAGATGCGATCAATGTTGCGTTTCATGAAGCTGACCGGATCGAAGCCGGCATAGGAATGATGGCCGGTATCGAAACAGATCTTCAGGATGCCGTCATCGACCTCATTCAACAAGCGGTCCAGTTCCGGCTCGAAGTCCATGAACCCGGCGGCATGTGCGTGGATGCCAACGGTCAAACCGTATTCCTCGGCCCCCATTTTGGCGACATGGGCAATCCGGTCCCGGTAAGCCTCCCATTCCTGCTTGTCCATCTGCTCTGCCGCATCCGCCCGACCCGCGGTTGGCGCGCGACGGGGCGAAATCGAGTCGATCAGAACCAGGTGCTGGGCGCCATGCGCGGTCAGGGCCTTGCAGGTTCGGACTGAACCATCAAGCACATCATCCCACTGATCCGCATCGTGAAAGGCGCGGAACACCACGCCGCCGATCAGTTCCAGATCATGTTCCGCCAACGCGTCTGACAGAATCGCGGGATCTTCGGGCATGAAGCCGACCGGCCCCAGTTCGATGCCCTTATAGCCAGCGTCCGCGCATTCTTTCAGAACGGTACGCCATTGCGGATTGCGGGGGTCATTGGCAAATTCAACGCCCCAAGAACACGGCGCATTGCCGATTCGGATCGTCATATCCGGGTCCTTTCAACCTTGTGGTACAGACAGCCAGCGGCCCGTTTCAGCCGAGGCAAAAGCGGTGTCAATGACGCGCGAAACAGCCAATCCATCACGGAAAGTCGGCCATACCGGCGTATTCGTTGCGATGGCGTGCAGAAAATCGCGCGCCTCGATGATGATCTGATCCTGATACCCGGTCCCATGCCCGGGACCCTGGCAGAATGGCAGGTAGTCCGGGTGTTCGGGGCCTGTCAGAATCTTGGTGAATCCCCGCGTCGCATCCGGTCCTTCGGCCTTGTAGAGCCAGACGGCATTCTGATCTTCCTGATCAAACCGGATCGCGCCTTTGGTGCCGTGAATTTCGTAGGCATAACCCATCTTACGCCCGGTGGCCGTCCGGCTGAAATGCAGATGCCCGGATGCACCGCTTTCAAAGCGCACCATCATCTGCCCCTGATCGTCATTGTCGACAGATACCGGCCCATCGCTGCCCGGTCGGGTTGCGTGTATCGTTTCGATCTGGGCCGAAAGCGCCTCGATCGGACCCATCAGCGCCATTGCGCAATTGACCATATGCGGCGCGAGATCTCCCATCGTGCCATTCGCACGGCCCGAGGTGCGCCAGTTCGCGGCCAGCTGGGGATCGGCCAGAAAATCCTCGGTATGTTCGCCGCGAAACCAGGTCACATCCCCGATGACCCCATCCGCCAGCAACTTGCGCACAAGCTGCGTTGCCGGGGTGCGGACATAGTTGAACCCGATCATGTTGGTCAGGCCCGAGGCTTCGGCTGCGGCAACCATGGCCTCGCCATCTTCAATCGAAGCGCCCAGAGGTTTTTCGCAAAAGACCGGCTTGCCCTTGGCAAAGGCAGCCTCTGCAATGGCGCGATGGGTGTTCTGCGGCGACGCGATAACGATGGCCTCAACAGCCGGATCGGCCACAACCTGCTGCCAGTCATCGGCGGCGCGGGCGAATCCATAGGCTTTGCGGTAACGCTCTGCCGATTGGGGGCTGGATGCAGCGATCATCTCGAGCCGCGGTCGCAGCTCAGTGTTGAACACCGCACCAACGGCGGCCATGGCGACGGCATGGGCCTTGCCCATATAGCCACCACCGATCAATCCGATCCCGATTTCAGTCATGACGCGCCCTCCCTTCATCACCCTGTTGCAACCGGTTGCAAAAGTCGTATCCTGTGCGCGGGCGCTTCGCAACTGCCAATCGACAGCACCACGTCTCAAATTCGGCGCATCAAGGAGGTGGCATGACCACGTCAGGTAAAACAGTCCGGCTGACGACAGCTCAGGCGATCGTGCGGTATCTGGTCAATCAGTTCATTGAGATAGATGGCGTAGAAACCCGCATATTCGGCGGTGGTTTCGGCATTTTCGGTCACGGCAACGTCCCCTGTTTGGGCGAGGCGCTGTATCCGGTTCAGGATATCCTGCCGCTGTATCGCGGACAGAACGAACAAAGCATGGGATTCGCCGCCGCGGCCTACGCCAAGTACCACCTTCGCCGCCGAATCATGTTCTGCACAGCCAGCGCCGGACCAGGCACCGCGAATCTGCTGACCGCCTCGGCGTTGGCCCATGCCAACCGTCTGCCGATGCTGATGCTCTGCGGCGACACCTTTCTGACCCGCCTGCCTGATCCGGTCCTACAACAGCTGGAGCATTTCGGGAACCCGACGCTGGGCGTGAACGACGCGTTCAAACCCGTGACCCGGTTCTGGGACCGCATCACCCATCCGGCGCAGGTCATTCAGTCCCTGCCTGCGGCGCTGGCCACGATGCTGGACCCCGCCGATTGCGGCCCCGCCTTTCTGGGCCTGCCGCAGGATGTGCAAGGCTGGACCTATGACTATCCGGAAGAATTCTTTGCCCGCCGCGTTCACCGTATTCGGCGTCAGGCACCGGATGTTGCCGAAATCGCCGATGCAGCCGCGCTGCTGCGCAACGCCGAACGCCCGATGATCATTGCGGGCGGCGGGGTGCAATATTCCGGCGCGGTCGCGGAACTGACCACATTTGCCGAAACACACGGCATCCCGGTTGTCGAAACCATCGCCGGGCGCGCCAATATTCTGGCGGACCACGCCCTGAACATCGGCCCGATCGGCGTCACCGGCTCGGACAGCGCAAACGCGATTGCAGAACGCGCAGACGTCGTTCTTGCAGTGGGCACAAGGTTGCAGGATTTCACCACCGGATCGTGGACCGCCTTTGCCAAAGATGCGGCATTCATCGGGATGAACGTGGGGCGGCATGATGCGATCAAACACCTGTCGCATCCCGTAGTCGGCGACGCCAAGCTGGCGCTTTCCGCACTGCAAACCGTAATGGACGGCTATCGCGCCCCGCAAAGCTGGACCGCACAAGCGCAGGCCGAGCGCAAGACATGGGACGCCTATGTCGAGGAAAACACATCCTACGGCAACCGGCCCAATTCCTATGCGCAGGCCATCGGTGTCGTGAACGCCCTGTGCGACCCGCGCGACCGGGTCGTTGCTGCGGCGGGCGGATTGCCCGCCGAGGTCACGGCCAACTGGCGCACGCTGGATATCGGAACTGTGGATGTCGAGTTCGGCTTTTCGTGCATGGGATACGAAATCGCAGGCGGCTGGGGCGCGCGCATCGCGCAAGCCGAAGGCGAAGCGGATCAGGACACCATCGTCTTTACCGGCGATGGCAGCTATCTGCTGATGAACTCGGATATCTATTCCTCGGTGCTTTCGCAGAAGAAACTGATCATTCTGGTGCTCGACAATGGCGGCTTTGCGGTAATCAACAAGCTGCAGAACAACACCGGGAACGAAAGCTTCAACAACCTGATCAAGGATTGCCCGACTATCCCCGAGGCTTTTGCCGTTGATTTTGCCCAGCACGCGGCCTCGATGGGCGCGAATACTGAAACAGTCGCCAATCCGGCGGAACTGGGTGAGGCGTTCAAACGCGCCAAAGCCTCGGACAAGACCAGCGTCATCGTCATGAATGTTGACCCGTATGACGGGTGGACAACGCAAGGGCATACCTGGTGGGAGGTCGGCACGCCGGAAGTATCGGAAAACCCAAATGTCCGCGAAAAGCACGCCGAGATCGAAGCCGAGCGCGCCAAGCAAAGGCAGGGTGTGTGATGGCTGATCTTTCGCGATTGTCGGGCAAGAATTTTGTCATCATCGGGCGGGCAGGCATGGACCTCTATCCCGATCCGCCGGGTACCAAAACCGAAGAGGCGACGCAGTTCTTTTCCTGTCTTGGCGGCTCGTCGGCCAATATCGGCGTCGCCCTGACCAAATTGGGTGCAAGGGCCGATCTGGTCACCTGCGTTGCGGATGACGCCATCGGACGGTTTGCCCTGAACGAGTTGGACAAATACGGGATCGGGCGCGCCCATGTGCGGTCGGTCGGGGGCGAGGCCCGGAATTCACTGGCGGTTGTAGAAACCCGGATCGAAGACCACCAGTCGGTGATCTACCGCAACGGCGCGGCTGACTTTGAGATGACCGAAGCGGATGTGGCCTCAGTGGACTACAGCGCCTATTCGGCGCTGATCACCACGGGCACCGTGCTGGCTGCTGAACCCTCTCGCAGCGCTGCATTTCACGCCTTTGACCTGGCGAAACAGGCCGATCTGCCACTGATCTTCGACGTCGATTACCGACCCTATTCATGGCCGTCGGCACAGGTCGCGGCGGATGTCTATTCCCGCGCCGGGGCCATGTGCGATGTGATCGTCGGCAATGATGTCGAGTTCGGCTTCATGGCCGGTGACTATGATCGCGGACTCGACAAGGCGCGCGAACTGGTCGCCGATGGTGCCGCCATCGCGGTCTACAAAATGGGCGAGAAAGGCGCGATCACGATCACGGCTGAAGGCGAGATCGAAACCGGCATCTATCGGACCGAAGCCCTGAAACCCACCGGCGCAGGCGACAGTTTCATGGGCGGGTTTGTCTCGGGTCTGGCAGATGGCCTTTCGGTGCGCGACGCCGTTTTGCAAGGCTCGGCCAATGCCGCAATGGTTGTTGCCCGCGTCGGCTGCGCCCCGGCGATGCCCGCACGCGACGAGCTTGACCAATTCCTCGCCCAACATGCTGGCCCGAACGCGGCCTGAAAGGATACCCCATGCATATAGCCCCCTTCGACAACCAGCAGGCCCCTATCGTTGACGTGGATGACGCACATGTTCCGCTGGTCTATTTCAACATCGTCAAACTGAAAGCCGGAGAGCATTTCGACTATCGCGTCGCGGGGTATGAAACCTGCATTGTTCCCGCGACGGGCACGGTCACCGTGGAAACGGCGGGTGAAACCTATGCCGACATTGGCAACCGGGGTGCCGATGTCTGGGATGGCGAACCCGAAGGGGTCTATGTTCCCACTGACACCGGTGCGCGGATCACCGCGCGAACTGATACCGAGGTGTTCATCGCCGGGGCAAAGTTTGCCGAAACGCTCACACCCTTCGCTGTGCGACAGGCCGAGTTGGACCTTGTCCAATACGGCTCTGACGACACCAAAACCCACCGCAAGATCAAGCATATCCTTGGCGCGGCGCATCATGATCGCGTCGGACGTCTGTTGGTTAGCGAGTTGTTCACAGTCGGTGCGGGCGGATGGTCCGGCTTTCCCAGTCACAAACACGACACGGACCGTTTACCCGAAGAAAGCCGTCACGACGAATGCTACAACTTCCGGTTCAAGCCGAACTACGGCTCGGGGCTGCAGATGCTTCAACGGGTCGATAACGAGCCGGGGGATGCCTATCACATCGTCGATGGTTCAACGATCCTGATCGACAAGGGCTATCACCCCTGCTGCGTTCTGCCGGGATATGAAATGTACTATTTCACGATCCTAGGCGGGCAAAGCCAGCGCAGTCTGAAACAGTATTTCCAGCCCACTCATGCCGAGCAATTGCACACCATCCCCGGCATCATGGACATGGTGGCCAAGTTCAAATGACATTGGCGACACTTTCTGAGGTTCTTCGGCCCGCGATGGCCGGAGGCTATGCCGTTCCCGGATTGGTTTGTCTGGGTTGGGAGGACATGCGCGCCTTTGCGATGGCTGCACAGGCTGAACGCGCACCCGTTATCCTGCAGGCCGGTCCATCCTGCCGGGCGCATACGCCGCTGCCGGTTCTGGGGGCAATGTTCCGCAACCTGGCCGCATCTGTCGACGTGCCGGTGGTCGCGCATCTGGATCACGGCTACACGCTGGATGAATGCCGCGAGGCGCGGGATGCGGGCTTTACCTCGCTCATGTATGACGGGTCGCAAAAGCCCCTGCAGCAGAATATCGAGGAAACCGCCACCGTCGCGCAGATCGCGGCCGAGGCCGGTATCTCCTGCGAAGGTGAGATCGGCTTTGTTGGCTATTCCGGAGGTAAAGCGTCCGCTGGCACCGATCCGGACGAGGCCGCCAAATTTGCCCGCGAAAGCGGCGTCGATGCGATGGCCATATCGGTCGGCAACGTGCACCTGCAACAAAACAAAGAAGGTGGTCTGGACGTAGACCGCATCCGCGCCATCGAGGCAAAGACGGACATCCCGCTGGTCATCCATGGTGGGTCAGGCGTGCCGCTGACCCAGCGCGGCGAATTGTCGGCTCATTCGAAGATCTGCAAGTTCAATATCGGTACCGAACTGCGAATGGCCTTTGGTGCAGCGCTCAGGCAGGCGGTTTTGGCCGATCCAGATCGTTTTGATCGCGTGACGATCCTGAAGGACACCCATGACCCGGTTGAAGCCGCTGCCCGCACCGTCATTCAGGGTTTGGGAGCCTCGGGACGCGCCTAGGGTCAGCCGCCCGGCGCACCGGCTTGAAAAGTCAATCGCAGCCCAATAGGGTCCAGTCGAGCCGCGCTGCCAATGCATGGCACGACACGGATATGTTTTCCCGACCCACTGTGCAGAAAAGACCGCTCAATGCCCCTGACCGCCAAACAACGGGTCCGTTGTAAATCAAAAATTGAACCGTGGCGTACCACCATGACGAAAGAACCAGTCTCGGGCACTCCGACTGTGATCTTTTCAATCCCCCTGATCTCGCGCGACAGGGCGCGAAACTGGACGCAGGTCTGCGCCAATCTCGACCGCACAATCGACACCCTGCGCAGACAGACCAATCCAAACTGGAAAGCCATCATCTGCTGCCAATCCCAACCCGACGGGATCGACTTCGATGACCGGGTTCTGTTCTTGCCATTCCACGAACAAGTCGAAGGCAACGACAACCACCAAAAACGCAGGGCGATCACGCAGCATTGCAATGAAACGCAATCAGGTGACATCTATCTGTTCAAACTGGATGCGGACGATTTTGTCCATCCAGCGCTTGTAGGGCACATGATCGATACACGTGCGCCCGAAGGGTATCTGCTGGATCGTGGTTATATGTTCGACACCACCTCGCACAGGATCGCACCGCTGAACCGCGCGTCAAAAGAAGCGATACGTGCGCAGGAAGGCCCGTTGGGGATGGCGCTGATTCCCAGACGCGTAAACGACCTGTTTCACCGGATCACGGGCCGGAATCTGGCCAAATTCCCGCCCCGCCTGTCCAAAATGCGCGACTTCGGGTCGACATGCGGCTCCTGTGTCGCGTGGCGATACCGTTGCGGCGGCGAAAACAGCGCGAACGTCGCCATGCCCGAGGTCAATCACACGCTTATCCTTTCCGCCAATCAGGAAGAACTGATGCGCCTGAGCCCCGTACCATTCAACGCCATGGTCTACGTGGTTGGTCATGGTGAGAATATTCAGGAAACAAAAGGGCGTATGCCCTACAAAATCAGATACATAGACGAATTCGCGTTACCCGAACGCGAGGCGCAGCACGTGCTTGCCGAATTTGGCCTTGCATAGCCAAGCCGCTTCTATTGCAAACCGCTAGACGCGCACGCAGGACCAAAGTCTGCCGCGCACGCAACTCATTGCACCCAAAGTCAGTTGAATTATGGGATCAATCCTACCTAAGGCGCCAAGTACAGCGAATTGACCGAGGTCTGTCGACACGGTTTTTTCAGACGCTACGGGAAAGCCCCAATTACGTGATGTGATGAGATTCGCTATCTTGGCTTTAACGGAACACTTTCTCAGGTCCGTGTACCCCCTTGAGAGAGAGGGGCTGGCTAAGACCCCCTCGTCCAGCCCCTCGCACCACCTTTCACTCTCGATCATTTGTGAGACAGTGGATTTCTCCCCTGCTGCCAGCGCTCGGCAGCCGCCAATAGTGTAGCACAAAAACCCGCCAAAATCTCCCCGCTAAAAATGGGGGGTAAGTGCATGAAATGGTGAAACGATCACGGAAGAATTGTATCCCGTGGTGCGGCGCTCCCCTCCGCCCAGAGATAGCTCGGACAGGGGGGGCTGATCCGGATCCGCGCCAGATTCCTTACTGCCCTAACACCATCAGGCCCGAGCCGAGGCGATTCGTCCGCTATGTACCCGAAGCGTCCTGAAGCGCCCGATCCAGACCCGTTGCGACCTGATCGACATCTTCAAGCGTCAGACACAAGGGTGGCACCATGCGCAGACAGGACTGGAACGGTCCGGATTTCGACAGGATGATCCCTTGCGCTCGGCAGGATTCGAACACCTCAGTGGTTGTATCCTTGTCCGGTGTCTTGGCGTCGCGGTCGCTGACGAACTCGATGGCCAGCATCAGACCCTTGCCGCGCACATCGCCGATCGCTTCGTACTTGTCTTTCAGATCATGCAAACGCTCGAGCAGCGCTGCACCGACGGTTTGCGCGTTCTGTTGCAAACCCTCGTCCCGCATCACAGCCAAAACGGCGCGGGCTGCTGCGGCTGAGGTCGGGTTTGCCCCATAGGTATGGAACATGAACTTTTCGGCCATGGGCTCGGCAATATGTTTTCTGGCGACCACGGCACCGATTGGAAAGCCATTCCCCAACCCTTTGGCCATCACAACGATGTCGGGCACAACGCCGTCTGCCTCGAACCCCCAGAAGTTGGCACCGGTGCGACCAAACCCCGATTGCACTTCGTCCGCGATATAGAGACCCCCGGCTGCGCGAACACGGTCCGCAGCGCCGGACATATAGCCGGGCGGCATTTCGATGATGCCGCCATAGCCCTGAACGCTTTCGACGAACATTCCAGCGACCTTGCCGGACGTTGCCGAGGCAATCGTGCGGTCAATTTCGTCGAGATAGGGCTGGGTGCCGGCGCCAAATATCCCGCGATACTGGTTCGGTTCGGCGACGAAGGCGACATTCCCGGGCATACCCGGATGGCGCCAGCCCGATATGCCGGTGATCGACTGCGCCGCAGCTGTTGGACCGTGATAGGCAGTGCGCAGAGCCAGCAGGTCCAGATTACCGGTATAGGTGCGCGCCATGGTCATGGCGAGATCAACCGCTTCGGACCCCGAATTGGTCAGGTGCACCACCCAGTCATGACCTTTTGGCATCGTCGCCGCCAGCTCTTCAGCCAGATGGGCGGGCGTCGGATGGTAGAACATCGTTGTGCAATGAGTCAGCTCCTGCGCCTGCGCAATCGCGGCTTCGACCACGCGCGGGTGCGAATGCCCGACCGAGATGCAGACGTTCATACCCAACAAATCCGTGTATTGCTGCCCGTCGCTGTCCCACAGATATTGCCCCCGGCCCTTTTGGAACACGATCGGCTCTCTGAACGGAGTGAACCGGGTCAGCGAGGCGGCATAAAACTGGTCTCGACGCGCAGCGGTGCTGTCAAAGTTCCAATCGGTGTGCAGAGGATGCTCGGTCATGTGGAGGCTCCGGGTTTCATACGCGTGTTGTCGGGGTCGAATGGTGGCTCTGGCAGGATGGTCGCGCGGCGCATCTCGCCCAGTATTGATACGGTCAGCGGGTCGCGCGCCGTGGGGTCGCGCAAATAGGCCCAAGCCAATACCTTGCCGGTCCGATGACCATAGGCCCCAGAGGTGACGATCCCGACAGCTTTGTGCGATTGCCATACCGTATGGGCATAGAACGGGTCGACCTCGCCGGCATCGATCTCGAGAAGAACCATGTCCCACGCATTTTCACGGACAAGACCCTGCCGCAGCTCGGGACGGACAAAGGCGGTCAACCCGGCCTCTAACGGGCTGCGTTCGGTGGTCAGGTCGCTGCCCCATCCACGATAGGCTTTTTCCAGCCGCATCGAATTGGCAGCATAGGCCCCATAGTAGCCGAGCCCAAACGGGCGCGCGCAATCTTCCAAAAACCTGAACAGTTGGGCAGCGTCGCGTGCCGGTACATGCAACTCCCACCCAGCCTCACCGATATATGAGACGCGCAGCGCACGGACGGCAGTACCGGCAATTTCCGCGTCGCGGGTCGTTAGCCAACCCATGTCAGACAGGCTGGGCAATACCTCGGGTGCTTTCGGGCCCATCACACCAATGACCGCATAGTCCTCGGTGACATTCGCAATCTCAACGTCAAAACCCGCCGCACATCGACGTAGCAGGTCGAGGTCAATCTCCTCGGCCGCAGTGGCGGAATTCATGTAGGCCCGCTCGGGCGACAGACGGGTGACAGTGAATTCCGACAAAACCCCACCCGCTGGCGTCAAAGCGTGGGTCAAACCAACCCGGCCCGGCCCCGGTGCGCGGTTCGCGCCAAGGTTTTCGAGAAACGCGGTGACGTCCGGGCCGGTCACCTCGAACTTTGAAAACACCGACAGATCGGCCAGGGCGACACGGTTTGTCGCCGCATCGACTTCGGCTGCGACGCGGTCGAACCAGTTGGCCCGGCGGAAGGTTTCATCCCCCGTTGTGTCCGGGCCGTCCGCAAACCAGTTGGGGCGTTCCCAACCGTGCGCGGCACCCATGACCGCGCCGCGCTCGATCATCAGATCATGCAGCGGAGAAAAGCGCAGGCCGCGCCCGGCGGGGCGTTCCTCGTGCGGGTAATGCACACCGAATTGCAGACCGAAACATTCGATGGCTTTTTCGACGCGATAGCCTCGATCCGCCCAAGCGCCAAAGCGTCGGCTATCGACTGCCAGCGCGTCCATCGGTGGCGCACCGTGGGTCATCCAATGGGACAGAAACCAGCCCGCGCCCCCGCCTTCCATCACGCCCATCGAGGACCCGGTCAAAAGCCAGGCGTTTTCGAACCCATGCGCCGGACCAATCAGCGGGTTCGCATCAGGAGTGAAGGTGATCGGACCGTTGATCACGGATTTTACGCCACCGGTTTCCAGCGCTGGGATACGCTCCATGGCGGCCATGATGATATGTTCGACCCGGTCCAGATCGGGCGGCATCAGATCGGCCCCAAACTCGGGCGGCACACCATCGACAGACCAGACCTGCGCCTCTTTTTCATAGGGACCCAGGATCAATCCATCGCGTTCCTGCCGAACGTACCAGCTCTCTTCCGGGTCGCGGATGATGGGCAGTTCCGGCAGACCTTGAGCAATGCGCTCATTCACCGCGCCAACCGTGTCCGTCACCAGGTATTGGTGCAGCACCGGGACCGAGGGGATGTTTAGCCCCATCATCTTCCCAATCTCCCATCCCCATGTCCCGGCTGCGTTCACGATGTGCGTGGTCGTCACTTCACCTTTCGGCGTCTCGACCACCCAGTGCGCGCCATCGCGGCGGAGGCCCACGACCGGGCAGTTGCGCCAGACCTGCGCGCCGTACCGGCGGGCGACTTCGGCCATCGCCTGAGTTGCAAGTGTGGGATCCACATGGCCGTCGTCAGGCTCGTAGATGCCGCCAATCAACCCGTCTAACCTGGCCAGCGGATGCAACTCAGCAATGCGCTGGGGTGTCAGGATCTCCAGCGGGTAGCCGGTGAATTCAGACAGCCCGGCCACATGACGGAATTCGTCCATCCGGTCCGGGTTGCGCGTGATCCGCATGGCGCCTGAGCGATGAAAGCCACAATCCCGACCGGTCTCTTCCGGCAGAATGTCCCGATAGAGGCGCACCGACGCTGCGCGGAGTTCCTGAATGGTCGGGCTATGGGCGAAATGCGTACACAAACCAGCTGCGTGCCAGGTCGAGCCATGTGTCAGGTCGTTCTTTTCCACCAAAAGAACGTCGGACCATCCCGCCTTGGTCAGGTGGTACATCAGCGACACGCCCATGGCCCCGCCGCCGATGATGACGACCTGCACTTGCGTCATTTGCGCATCCTTTCGTTCTTGGGGTCATAGGGCGCGCGGCGCAGCGGATGTGCCGCATAATCCTGCCCGGCAACGCGGATTGTGAATTTTCGTTCGCAGGTTTCGTCCAGGGTCTCACCCAACCGGGTCGAGACAAGTGCAAAACACAAGTTCAGCCCGGTGCGCGGGCCGCGCGCGCCCGAGGTAGTGTAACCGATGTGCGTCTCGACTTCGAAAACCGGCTCATCATGCAACAGCAGGGGGTCGCCTTCGACTTGCAACAGGATCAGGCGTTGTTGGACGCCGTGGTCCCGTTTTCTGGCAAGGGCGTCTTTGCCGACAAATTCCTTGCTCCAATCGATGGTGAAGCCAAGCCCGGCCTCGATCGGGGTAATCTTTGGGCCAATATCGTGCCCCCAGTGCCGGAACCCTTTTTCGATGCGGCACCCGTCCAGTGCAAAGTGACCCAGCGGGCGCGCACCGGTTGCACAGAGCATTGCAAAAACCTCGGGTGCGACCGCGTTGGGGATTGTCAGTTCCCAACCATATTCGCCAACAAAACTGATGCGCGTGGCGCGAATGTCGTTTTGGCCGTGTGTCAGAGTTTGAACACGCCCCAAAGGAACAGCGGACCAAGACGTCGCCGGGAACGCTCTGGACAGCGTGCTTGCCGCGCCAGCCCCCATGACGCCTACGGTACAATAGTCTTCGGTCACGTCGCCAAGGTGCAAGGTTCCGGGCAAATGGCGGCGCAAATACGCCAGATCACGGGCCCGCGTGGCCGCCCCGGACGTGAGGTGGAAGTGCTGCGGGCCAAGCCGGGAAATGGTGACGTCCATCTCGATCCCGGCGTCAGGGTTCAGTACTTGCGTGTAGATGGCGCGCCCGTCAGGGATATCCAGCTGTGCCGTGCAAATCCGGTTCAACGCGGCGCAGGCCCCCTCCCCGCGAATGTCGATCTTGGTAAATGGGCTCAGGTCAATCAGGGCCGTGCCATCGGCCATAACCGCTGCCTCGGCCTGCGCATTCGGCCACCACCTCTGAGCGGCCACCGAATAGGCATATTCGTCGCCGTACCAAAGGCCCCTCTCCCACCCGGCGGTCTGGCCGAATTGCGCGCCCAGCTTTGCCCACTGCCCATGCAGCGCCGAGGTTCGTAGACCCCGCCCTGCGCCGGGCTGTTTATACGGCCAATGCAACGCAAAAAGGTCGGCTACGGCCTCGTTCATGCGCGCAGCCATGTGGCGGGGCGCTGCGGTTGCAGGATCAACACGGGCCACATCGACCTCCCACATGTCCATCGGCGGCGTGCCATCCCGCATCCAATCCGCCAGCGCACGGCCGATCCCGGCCGACGACATGATGCCAACGGAGTTCATCCCTGCCGCTACAAAAAGCCCGTCGACAACCGTCTCTCCGACCAGTGGGCGTGTGTCTGCAGTAAAGCTTTCGGGGCCATTCATAAAATGCTGGATGCCAACTGTTTCGAGCGCGGGGCAAAGCGCCAGCGCCGCCTCCATGAAGGGGGCGAACTGGTCCCAATCCTCTGCCATCTCAAGAAAGGCGCGATTGCCTTCGGGGCCATAGGGGTCCCAGCATTTTGCGTTGGGCTCGAACCCGCCAATGACCAGCTTGCCTGCATCCCCCTTGATATAGATACCCCGATCCAGGTCACGGATGAAGGGAAACGGGTCAGGCAAGTCGGGAATTGGTTCAGTGACCACATACATATGCTCGACTGCCTGCAAGGGCAGCGCGACACCTGCGGTCGCCGCCAGTTCGCGCGACCACGCACCGGTTGTGATGACAACCTGATCGGCCTCGATCACCGTGCCATCGGCAAGCGACACGCCGCTAACACGGTTGCCCCGGGTCAGGATGCGCTCGACCTGAACGCCTTCCCTAAGCGTGACCCCACGATCCCTGGCCCCGCGCGCGTAGGCCATGCACAGATCAACAGGATTGACGTTGGCATCTTCGGGCACATGCAACGCGCCGACATGCGAGCTTAGATCCAGCATGGATACAGGCACATCCCCGGCGGCGATGACCTTGGGTGTCAGGCCCTGCGTTGCGCCCAGATCCGCAATGCGATGCAACTCGTCCAGTCGGGCAGTTTCGCGCGCCAGCCAATAGCCGCCGGTACGCTTGTACCCGGTGGACATGCCCGTTTCTGCCTCAAGCTGCGGAAAGACCTCTAGCGCGGCTGAGGCAAGGCGGGTCATATTCGGCGTCGCCCTGAGCGGCCCGACGATGCCAGCCGCATGCCACGAGGTGCCCGAGGTCAACTGATTGCGCTCTAGCAGCGTCACGTCGTCTGCGCCGCGCTTGGCAAGGTGGTAGGCTAGGCTCAGCCCGATGGCACCGCCGCCGATGATGAGAATTCGCGCCATCAGAAATAGTCCTGATCCGGCTTTTCGGATTTGCGTTGCGCGATGTAGTCCTGAAGGGCTGCATCAATGTCGGGGTCAAGGCCAGGGTCCTGATAATCCGCCAGTTGCTGTTTCCAGATCGCCTGCGCCCTTTGGGCCGCGTCCTGCGCTCCGCCCGCGTGCCATTGCTCGAACGAGTTGTCATCGGGGGTCCAGGGCCGGAACAGCGCAGACATGAAGTTGGCCTGTGTATGCTCGGACCCAAGAAAGTGCTGCCCCGGTCCGGTGCTTGCAATCGCCTCCATGGCCTGTGCGTTCTCGCTCATGTCGATGCCATCGAAGAACCGGCCCACCTTGCCGCACAGATCGTGGTCGATGATGGTTTTTTCGAACGAGGTCACCAGACCGCCCTCAAGCCATCCGGTGGCGTGGTTGATCAGATTGGCCCCCGCGAACATGGACATCAACAAGCCCCATGCCGCCTCTTGCTGGCATTGCGCATCCGGCAGTTTCGATGCGCTGAGCGTACCGACCGTATGCAGCGGCACCCCCAATCTGCGGGCCAGTTGACCTGCCGCCAGAACCATCAACCCGGCCTCAGGCGTTCCAAAGGTCGGCGCGCCGGATTTCATCGACATGGTCGAGGCAAAACTGCCCATCAGACAGGGTGCGCCGGGGTTGACCAACTGAGTCAAAGTCATCGCAGCCATGGTCTCGGCCAGAACCTGCGCCAAGGTGCCTGCGACCGTGGCCGGTGACATGGCTCCGGTCAGAACCCAGGGCGTGCAGGCAACCGGCTGACCTGCCCGCGCATAAGTCTTGAGCGCGCCAGACATGTGGCTGTCCATCACCAAGGGGGCGTTGGTGTTGGACACGCAATACAGCACCGGATTGCTGGCCACGAACTCGGCACCAAATAGGATACGCGCCATATCGATGGCATGCCCCGCGCGCTCGGCGCCGATAAAGGCCCCCATAAAAGCGCGGTCCGAATGGCGGATATGGGCATACAACATGTCCAGATGCCGTTTGTTCGCGGGCAGGTCGACCGGTTCGCACACCACTCCGCCCGAATGGTGCAACCACGGCAACGTATGGTGCAGCTTTACCAGATCCGTGAAATCGGCGTAGGACGCGTACCGCCGTCCACGATCCAGATCATGAACAAACGGCGGTCCCCAGGCCGGACACAAGACCGAAGCATCTCCGCCAAGCTGCACGTTATTCGCCGGATTACGCGCGTGCTGGGTGAACTGCGCCGGGGCGGTCGCTGTAATCGTCTTTCGACAGAACCCTGGAGCAAAGCGGATACGGGTGCCGTCCACATCGCATCCCGCGCGCGCAAAGATGCCGAGTATCTCCGGGTCGTCAGGAAACTCCATCCCCGTCTCGGCTAGGATGGTGTCTGCATTTGCCTCGATCTGCTCGAGCCCGGCCTGGCTGAGTACGTTGAAGGTGGACAGTTTGCGCAGGATGAACGGCGCCCGAGGCTCGCTGGCGATGCGATCCGCAACGCCTTTGCGTCGCCTCTGGGTACGGGTCCGTGTCATGGGCAAAGTCTTGCAACGGGACTTGACGCACACCAAGAAAATTCGATTAGTATAATCGAAAATTATACTATGGATCATCCCGTGCTCGACAGCCGAACCCTGTCCCCCGGCCTCATTCGCTCGTTAGAGGTCTTTGTCGCGGTCGCAGAAACCGGTCAAATGCGATCCGGCGCGAAAATGCTGAACATATCGCAACCCGCAGCGTCCCAGCATATCGCGTCACTTGAAAAAGCCTTTGGCGCTGTGCTTCTCGATCGCGGTTCGCGTCCGGCAAAGCTGACCTATGCTGGCGCGCGATTGCATGGAAAAGCGCAAAAGATTCTTGATGCCCTGTCGGATATGGAGACCGAACTTCGCCATGTGGGGCAGAAGTCCCTGTCGCTGCTGCGGGTCGGCATTCAAGCCTCGGTCGCGACGACACTGACGCCACCCTTAATCGAACTGGCGCAGACCAAATTTGGGGTCGAAGACATCACCTTGCATGCCGGGCAAAGCGGAAATCACGAACACCTGCTGCGCACCAAACAGGCGGATCTCGCCATCACGTCGAACCCGTTTCTCGACATGGATGGTCTAGAACGTCACCACATCCTGACCGAAAAATACCTGCTGGTCCTGCCGCTGGGTTTCGATGGCCCCACCACCAGCCTCGACGCAATTCAGGAGCGACTGCCGCTTGTCCGATTTGGCGATACGACAAATGCAGGGCGCCAGATTGCCCAGCATCTGCGCCGCCTCAGGTTCGAACCGGAAAAGGTCATTCAGGCTGATCGTTCCAGCATGGTGACATCTTGCGTGGCGGCGGGGCAAGGGTTCAGCCTGCTAACGCCAACCCTGCTGATCGACGGCTTGGTCGAGAACATGCACCTCAAATTGACGCAATTGCCGATTGCCGGGCTTTCCAGAACCCTGACAGTTGTGGCGCGCGAGGGTGAGTTGCAGAGCCTGCCCAAAAGCGTGGCCCGTCTGGCCAAAGACACCCTGAACAATCGCATAGAAGCCTTCGTGGGACCTGTTGGCTCGGCCAGTGTCGATCTTCTCTGATCCGCCACAGCCAAGACGCCATGCAACAAAAAAAGGGCACCCATTGGGGTGCCCTTTCTGTCGCATCATTCGCGGGTGCGAATTATTCGATGATTTTCGACACAACGCCGGCGCCGACGGTGCGGCCGCCTTCGCGGATCGCGAAACGCAGGCCGTTTTCCATCGCGATCGGCGCGATCAGCTCAACGCCGAACGACACGTTGTCGCCGGGCATGACCATCTCGGTGCCTTCGGCCAGGGTCACGGTGCCGGTCACGTCCGTCGTACGGAAGTAGAACTGCGGACGGTAGTTCGCGAAGAACGGGGTGTGACGACCGCCTTCTTCCTTGGTCAGGATATAGGCTTCGGCTTCGAACTTGGTGTGCGGGGTCACCGAACCCGGCTTACACAGAACCTGGCCACGCTCAACGCCGTCACGATCCACACCACGCAGCAGGGCGCCGATGTTGTCGCCTGCTTCACCGCGGTCCAGCAGCTTGCGGAACATCTCAACACCGGTGCAGGTGGTTTTGCTGGTGTCGCGGATGCCGACGATTTCGATCTCGTCGCCAACGTTGATCACGCCACGCTCGACACGGCCGGTCACAACGGTACCACGGCCCGAGATCGAGAACACGTCTTCGATCGGCATCAGGAACGGCTGGTCAACAGCACGCTCGGGGGTGTCGATGTAGTCATCAACAGCCGCCATCAGTTCCTTGATCTTCTCTTCGCCGATTTCCGGGTTGTTGCCTTCCATCGCGGCCAGAGCCGATCCTGCGATGATCGGAATATCGTCGCCGGGGTATTCGTAGCTGGACAGCAGTTCGCGAACTTCCATCTCAACCAGTTCCAGCAGCTCTTCGTCGTCAACCTGATCCACTTTGTTCAGGAACACGACCATCTTCGGGATGCCAACCTGGCGGCCCAGCAGGATGTGCTCACGCGTCTGCGGCATCGGGCCGTCAGCAGCGTTCACAACCAGGATCGCGCCGTCCATCTGCGCCGCACCGGTGATCATGTTCTTGACGTAGTCGGCGTGGCCGGGGCAGTCGACGTGCGCGTAGTGGCGGTTGTCGGTCTCGTATTCCACGTGGGCGGTCGAGATGGTGATGCCGCGCGCTTTCTCTTCCGGCGCACCGTCAATCTGGTCATACGCTTTGAAGTCACCAAAATACTTGGTGATTGCTGCGGTCAGCGTCGTCTTGCCGTGGTCAACGTGGCCAATCGTGCCGATGTTGACGTGCGGTTTTGTACGCTCAAACTTTTCCTTTGCCATGATGGCCTCCTTTGTCGGTAATGAAGGGAGCCCGCTAATCGAGCTCCCTCAAATCTTCGCTTATGCGTATTTCGCCTGGATCTCGTCCGAGATGTTCTGCGGAACCGGATCGTAGTGGTCGAACTGCATGGTGAACTGGGCACGGCCCGACGACATCGAACGCAGGGTGTTGATGTAGCCGAACATGTTCGCCAGCGGAACGAACGCGTCAATCGCGATCGCGTTGCCG
Source organism: Ruegeria sp. AM4 (assembly GCF_056540665.1). NCBI lineage: Bacteria > Pseudomonadati > Pseudomonadota > Alphaproteobacteria > Rhodobacterales > Roseobacteraceae > Ruegeria > Ruegeria sp. AM4. The sequence continues at coordinate 179,438 of NZ_JBQFXD010000006.1, forward strand.
CGCGGTTCCTGACCAGACACCTGGCCACGACGCGAGGTCAGGTCGCCGATGATACCGCCGGTATATTCTTCCGGGGTGATCACTTCGACCTTCATGATCGGTTCCAGCAGCTTCGCGCCAGCTTTGCGCATGCCTTCGCGCATGCACATCCGCGATGCGATTTCGAACGCCAGAACGCTCGAGTCAACGTCGTGGAACTTACCGTCCAGCAGGGCAACCTTGAAGTCGATCACGGGGAAGCCAGCCAGCGGGCCGCTATCCATGACCGAATTGATGCCTTTTTCAACACCGGGGATGTATTCCTTCGGAACGGCACCACCAACGATGCGGCTTTCGAACGAATAGCCCTCGCCCGCTTCGGTCGGCTGGATCTCCAGCTTAACTTCCGCGAACTGACCCGAACCACCCGACTGTTTCTTGTGGGTGTAGGTGTGTTCAACCGGCATCGAGATGGTTTCGCGATAGGCCACCTGCGGTGCACCGATGTTCGCTTCAACCTTGAACTCGCGCTTCAGGCGGTCAACCAGGATGTCCAGGTGAAGTTCGCCCATGCCCTTCATGATGGTCTGACCCGATTCCAGGTCGGTTTCCACACGGAAGGACGGGTCTTCGGCGGCCAGACGGGCCAGACCCTGGGACATCTTCTCTTGGTCGCCCTTGGTTTTGGGCTCAACCGCGATCTCGATCACCGGATCGGGGAAGGTCATGGTTTCCAGAACCACCGGATCCTTCGCGTCACACAGGGTGTCACCGGTGGTCGTGTCTTTCAGACCCGCCAGCGCGATGATGTCGCCTGCAAACGCTTCTTCGATCTCTTCCCGGTTGTTCGAGTGCATCATCATCATACGACCGATGCGCTCTTTTTTACCTTTGGTCGAGTTCAGGATCGAGTCACCCTTGTTCATGGTGCCCGAGTAGATCCGGGTGAAGGTCAGCGAGCCAACGAAGGGGTCGTTCATGATTTTGAACGCCAGACCCGAGAAGGCCATGTCGTCGTCTGCACGACGTGCGATGTCGCGAACTTCTTCCTCGTCGCCGGGTTTGAAGCCCATGTAATCAACAACGTCCAGCGGGCTGGGCAGATAGTCGATCACAGCGTTGAGCAGCGGCTGAACGCCTTTGTTCTTGAACGCAGACCCACCCAGAACCGGAACGAACGCGATCTCCAGAGTACCTTTGCGCAGCAGGGCGCGCAGGGTCGGAACGTCGGGCTCATTGCCTTCCAGGTATTCCATCATCGCGTCGTCGTCCATTTCGACGGCCGCTTCGATCATCTTGCCGCGCCATTCGTCAGCCATGTCTTTCAGGCTGTCGCGGATCGGAGCTTTGATCCAGCTTGCGCCCAGATCTTCGCCCTGCCACAGCCACTCTTCCATGGTGACCAGGTCGATCAGACCTTCCAGCTCGGACTCGGCGCCGATCGGAATGCCAACCGGAACAGCGCGTGCGCCAGTGCGGTCTTCGATCATGTTGACGCAGTTGAAGAAGTCTGCGCCGATCTTGTCCATCTTGTTGACGAAAACCATACGCGGAACCTTGTAGCGGTCAGCCTGACGCCACACGGTTTCGGTCTGAGGCTCAACACCGGCGTTTGCGTCCAGAACGCAGACGGCACCGTCGAGAACCGCCAGCGAGCGTTCGACTTCGATGGTGAAGTCAACGTGGCCGGGGGTGTCGATGATGTTCAGGCGGTGCTTGGGGGTATCGGCGGTCTGACCGTCTTCGGTGCGTTCCCAGAAGGTGGTGGTCGCAGCCGAAGTGATGGTGATGCCGCGTTCCTGCTCCTGCTCCATCCAGTCCATGGTGGCTGCACCATCGTGCACCTCACCGATGTTGTGGGATTTACCAGTGTAATACAGGATACGCTCCGAGCAGGTGGTCTTACCTGCATCGATATGCGCCATGATACCGAAGTTACGGTATAGTTCGAGAGGATATTCGCGTGACATGTGTCTAAGCCTCTGGGATTACCAACGATAATGGCTGAAGGCTTTGTTCGCCTCGGCCATCTTGTGGGTGTCTTCGCGTTTCTTGACGGCAGTACCGCGGGACTGAACGGCGTCCAGCAGCTCGCCTGCAAGGCGCTCTTCCATGGTGTTTTCGTTGCGGCCACGGGCAGCGGTGATCAGCCAGCGGATGGCCAGAGCTTCGCGGCGCTCGGGGCGGACTTCGACCGGAACCTGATAGGTTGCACCACCAACCCGGCGCGAGCGAACCTCGACCGACGGTTTGATGTTGTCGAGCGCTTCGTGGAACACTTCGACAGGAGCGCGCTTGATCTTGGTCTCAACGCGGTCAAACGCGTTGTAAACGATGCGCTCTGCGACCGACTTCTTGCCGTCGATCATCAGGTTGTTCATGAATTTGGTCAGTACCTTGTCGCCAAATTTGGCGTCAGGCAGGACTTCGCGTTTTTCGGCGGCGTGACGACGTGACATATCAGCCTCTCCTTCTTACTTGGGACGCTTCGCGCCGTATTTCGAACGGCGTTGCTTACGGTCTTTGACGCCCTGAGTATCCAGAACACCGCGCAGGATGTGGTAACGCACACCGGGAAGGTCTTTCACACGGCCGCCACGGATCAGAACAACCGAGTGTTCCTGCAGGTTGTGGCTTTCACCGGGGATGTACGAGATGACCTCGAACCCGTTGGTCAGGCGCACCTTGGCAACCTTACGCATAGCCGAGTTCGGCTTTTTCGGTGTGGTGGTATACACGCGGGTGCAGACGCCACGTTTCTGCGGGCACTGCTCCAGGTGCATGGACTTCGAGCGTTTTACTTTGGGCTGCCGCGGTTTGCGGATCAGCTGTTGAATAGTTGGCATTCCGGTTTCTTCCCCGTTTTGCAACACACATGACATGCACGCGGGTTGCGTGCGGTTAAACTTCGCTGCGCTCATGCGTCCACAAGCGCAAAACCCACGAGCGCTCCCATTCCGAGGTGAACGTCGCGGTTGGTTATCAGAGGGCGCGAACTGCAAAATTGTCCGGGCCTTGACCAGTTCATTACTGGAATCGGTTTTGGGGCGGCCCCCGGCACCGAGATGACGCGCGTATAGGGGGAGTCGGCCCAAGTGTCAACAGCACAGCCCCAAATGTGCTCTGCCGGCCGAATTACGCTGTGTTATCAGCCCTCGCACGTCATTTCCAGGGTTTGCGCGCGTTGCGGCCCATCCCTCACGCGGGCATAGTCTGCGGACCACGAAACGCAACGGATGCACCATGCAAGTCATCGGCCTGTGCCGCTTTTCCTACCCAGCCATCGGAGGCTTTCAGGTCGAGCACGACACGATCGAGGATCGCCGCCGCTACCTCTATGCGACCGAACGGCTGGAGGAACGTTTCCGGCTTTTTGAAACCATCACGCTGCCCGGTTTGCGCGCGCAATCGGACGGCGCTTTCGATTTCGTCATCGTAATCGGGGATTGCCTGCCGAAAGACGCGAATGACCGGTTGAACGATCTGATCGCAGGAACGCCTCAGGTCCGGATCATGACCCAAGCGCCGGGTGAACACCGCGCGGTGATGAAGTCCGTTCTGAACAAGGCCCGCCACGATCACGCCCGCCCCTGCCTGCAATTCCGACTGGACGATGACGACGGCGTTGCGGTGGATTTTGTTGAAAGGCTGCGAACGGCTGTGGACGATTGCGCAGGGCTGGCCAACGCAAACGAGACGGTCGCGATTGACTTCAACCACGGCTATCTGGCCGAGATCAAGGCCGGTGATGTCAGCGCGGCACCTCTATTCCGACCTCTGATCACCGCTGGGTTGGGCATGTATGTGGCTGCCGGATGTGACCTGACGATCATGAACTTCGCGCACCAGCGGATGGGGCGGTTCATGCCGGTTGTCACCTACCCGGACGCACCGATGTGGGTACGTACGCTGAACGGTTTCAACGACTCTCCCAAAGCCCGCAAAGGCAAGCAGACACTCAAGGCACTGACCCGCGACCAGAGGGCCGTATTTGCCGAACGGTTTGGGATTGACGCCGAAGCGATCCGCCAGATCTATTCCGACGTTTGAACCGCCCGCTCGCGGAAGAGCGTGAATAGCCCTGCACCAACGACCAGCGCCGCGCCTGTCATCGTAACCGAATCCGGCCAGTCGCCGAATACAAGCCACCCCAGCGCCAGCGCCCAGATCAGGCTGGAGTATCGGAACGGAGCGACAAAGCCGACCTCTCCTACGCGCATAACCATGACGCTGAACACATAGCCCATCAGCACGAACACGGCGGCGGAACCCAACATCAGGCCAGACATCGCCGGGACCGGCACCCAACCTTCGGACACAGATGCTACAGCAGCGGTCACGGTGATCGAAAAGGATGTGGCCAGCGTCACCACCATGGATGGCACCTCGGGCGACATGCGGCGGGTGATCAGATCGCGGACCGTGACTGAAACAACCGCAACCAGGGCGTAAATCGCAAATATGCTGAACCCGTCCGGACCGGGCCTGACGATCAGCAACATACCCGCGAACCCCATTCCGATCGCCAACATCCGTCGCCAGCCGATGTGCTCACCAAAAAACAAGGCTGCGCCCAGCGTCACGGTCAAGGGCAGCACCTGCAGCACAGCGGTGACATTCGCCAAAGGCATATGCATCAGCGCGGTCAGGAAAAAGAAAGTTGCAGAAAGTTCCGCCAGACATCGCCACGCGATCAACCACTTGTCATGACGCGAAAAATTCAGATGAAGCGCACCCAGATGCCGGGCCAGAAGGTAAATCAGGCAAGTGGCCAACGCCCCACGCATGGCTACCAATTGAAACAGGGGCATATTCTGACCGACAATTTTGACAAGCGCATCATTGACGGTAAATGCCGCCATGCTCCCCATCATCAAGAATGCCCCGCGCATATTAGGTGTCATAACCCACCTGCACAGACTTAAACCAACATCATGCCATTGGCCCGAAAGCCGTGCGGTTTGTCAATGAAGCAAAAGGCCGGGCGTCGGACAACCGGCCTTGGTCGCCCTCAGACACCAACCCGACTCAAGTTCCAATGCTTCGTGGTGGACCCATCGCAGGTATCGTTTTGGAGGTGCCGAAAATGGGCATTCGCCGTAACAAAGCTAAGGCTTACCGAAGCGTCGTCGGCTCAAACGGCGGGGACTGAAAACGCAACTCGCGGTACGCGGTTGATAAAGACAGCAACGAGAAAGGACCGAGGCTGCTCGGAAAACAACATAGGCAAGACAATAGGCACGCGGGAATTGGCATCCGGACGCCAAATCAGTGGCTGCTCAGCCAAGATTGCTGCCATTTACATTCATACTTTGGATGCTAGTTGGTTTTACTGCTTGTCATGATTGAACGGCCCCACAACAGGTCGCGGACACAGCGTCAAGCATGGGGGTCAGTAAGCGCCTAGGGGTTGAGATTTTTGGAGACACAATTGACACGTATTTTTGCACCACTTTCCATCCTAGCCGCCCTGCTAGCCGGACCGTCAACTGCGCATGAACGGTTTGCTTTGGTAATTGGGAATGCCGGGTACACCAGTGTCCCAGCGCTCGACAATCCGGTAAACGATGCGCGCTTGATCAGCGCTGAACTGCAAGGTGCTGGCTTTTCAGTCACGACGCTGACAGATGCGAACCGCGCAGAAATGATGCGAGAAGTTGAGACTTTTGCCAGCGAGGTCCGCGCAGCGGGCTCTGAGGCGCTGGCTGTGTTTTACTTCGCAGGTCATGGTGTGCGTAGTGACGAATTCAACTATCTTCTTCCGCTAGGCGTAAATATTCGGGCCGAGGCTGACATTGCGGGTGAAGCAGTTCCAGCGGAATGGATATTGGATCGCATTCACACGCCACAGGCAGTTAGCGTCATGATCTTGGACGCTTGCCGCGACAATCCATTTGACAGTCAGTCAGACGTGATCGTCGATGTGGGCGACGGGCTTGCGCGTATGACGGCACGCCCGAACAACCTGATCGCCTACGCAACAGGACCCGGCGAAGTTGCACTGGATGGGACTGGAAGCAACAGCCCCTACACAGCGGCGATCGCGCGCACGATTGCGGCCTCTGGCCTGTCGCTGGAGCAAATGTTCGAGCAGGTGCGATCAGATGTGATCAGCGAAACAAATGGCGTCCAGTCCCCGTGGGCGCGGTCGTCGCTGAACATAAGGATTGGCATGAAGGACCCTGCAATGAATTGACAGGGGTCAGCCTGATAGCAGCCTCGTTGACGGGCTAACGAGTGTAGCAGCGAGCAATTTGGGCCCATTGAATTCATCAGGGTTGGACAACGCTCCGCAGCAAATCCTCATTTGAAGCTCGTCCACAAAAAAAGGCCCCGCGAATTTGCGGGGCCTGTTCTTTGGGTTTGGTGCGATTTTATTCGCGGCTTTCCGGGGTTTCCACCAGAACGTCAAGCTCGTCACCGACCATGTCGTCGTCGATCATCGGCGCGGCCAGGGCAGCGGCGGCTTCGGCCTCTTCCCGGCGGGCTTCGATCACGACGTTGTCGCGCGACTGGGCGACCTGACGCACAGCCTGCGTGGCTCCGCCGGTACCGGCCGGAATCAGACGGCCGACGATGACGTTCTCTTTCAGGCCCACCAGCTTGTCCTTCTTACCCTGAACCGAAGCCTCGGTCAGAACGCGGGTGGTTTCCTGGAACGACGCTGCCGAGATGAACGAACGCGTCTGCAGCGAGGCTTTGGTGATCCCCAAGAGGATCGGCTCGCCCTGAGCCGGACGTCCGCCACGCTCGAGGGTCTTCTCGTTGGCCGCGTCGAACTCTTGCTTGTCGACATGCTCGCCTTTCAGCAGGGTGGTGTCGCCTGAATCCAGGATCTCCCACTTCTGCAGCATCTGGCGCACGATAACCTCGATGTGCTTGTCGTTGATCTTCACGCCCTGCAGACGGTACACGTCCTGCACTTCGTCAATCATGTAATCCGCCAGCGCTTCGACACCCATGATGGACAGGATGTCATGCGGAGCCGGGTTACCGTCCATCAGGTATTCACCCTTCTGGATGAAGTCCCCTTCGGCGACCGGGATGTGCTTGCCCTTGGGAACCATGTACTCGATGGTCTCCATGGACTCGTCAGCCGGTTCGATGCTGATGCGGCGCTTGTTCTTGTAGTCGCGGCCAAAGCGCACGTAACCATCGGCTTCGGCGATGATCGCGTGATCTTTCGGACGACGGGCTTCGAACAGTTCGGCCACACGTGGCAGACCACCGGTGATGTCCTTGGTCTTGGCACCTTCACGCGGGATACGTGCAACAACGTCACCGGCTTCGATGGTCTGACCATCTTCGACCGACAGGATGGCATCAACCGACATCGGATAGTGAACCGGGTTGCCCGCATCGTTGCGGACCGGCTCGCCATCTTCACCGACCAGAATGATCTCGGGCTTGAGGTCGCTGCCTTTGGGCGCGGCGCGCCAGTCGATCACGATCTTCTGGGTCATACCGGTTGCATCGTCGGTTTCATCCCGGACGGCGAGGCCCGAGACCAGATCGACATATTTCGCGGTACCGGCTTTCTCGGCGATGATCGGCAGGGTGTAGGGATCCCATTCGAACAGCTTGTCGCCACGGGCCACCTTGGTGCCGTCCTTGACGAACAGCTTGGAGCCATAGCCCAGCTTGTGGCTGGCACGCTCTTCACCATGCTCGTCCTTGATCACCAGCTTCATGTTCCGACCCATGACCAGGCTTTCGCCTGCGGCATTGACCAGAATCTGCGGGTTCTCGAAGGAAACGACACCTTCCTGGCTGGCTTCCTGGAACGACTGCTGACCACCTTGCGCAACACCACCGATGTGGAAGGTCCGCATCGTCAGCTGTGTACCGGGTTCACCGATGGACTGCGCAGCAATGATGCCGACAGCCTCACCTGTGTTCACCATGGTACCGCGTGCAAGGTCACGACCGTAGCAGGTTGCACAAACACCTTCCTCGGACTCACAGGTCAGAGGCGAGCGGATGCGCATCGACGCAACACCGGCCTCATCAATGGTGTCCGCCATGCGTTCGTCGATCAGCTGACCGGCTGCGACGATCACCTCATCTGTACCCGGACGCAGTACATCGTCTGCGGCCACACGACCCAGCACACGTTCGGCCAGCGAGGCGACAACCTCACCGTCGTTTACGGCAGCTTCGGCAGTGATCGCACGCTCGGTGCCACAGTCGATCTCACGAACGATGCAGTCCTGCGCCACGTCCACCAGACGGCGGGTCAGGTAACCCGAGTTCGCCGTCTTCAGAGCGGTATCCGACAGACCCTTACGGGCACCGTGGGTCGAGTTGAAGTACTCGAGAACCGTCAGACCTTCTTTAAAGTTCGAGATGATCGGCGTCTCGATGATGTCACCGTTCGGCTTGGCCATCAGGCCGCGCATTCCGCCCAGCTGTTTCATCTGAGTGACCGAGCCACGCGCGCCCGAGTGGGCCATCATGTAGACCGAGTTCGGTTCCTGCTCAGACCCGTCCTCTGCCCGATCCGACGACGAAATCGTCGACATCATGGCTTCGGTGACGCGGTCGTTACACTTCGACCAGGCATCGACAACTTTGTTGTACTTTTCACCCTGGGTGATCAGGCCGTCCATGTACTGTTGTTCAAAGTCTTTCACCTGACGGCGGGTGTCATCGACGATGCCCCACTTGTCATCTGGAATGACCATGTCGTCCTTGCCGAACGAGATGCCCGCCTTGAACGCCTCTTTGAAGCCCATCGACATGATCTGGTCGCAGAAGATGACCGACTCTTTCTGGCCGCAATAGCGGTAGACGGTGTCGATGACCTGCTGCACTTCTTTCTTCCGCAGCAGGCGGTTGACCAGCTCGAACGGCGCCTTGTTGTTCATCGGCAGCAAGGCACCCAGACGCAGACGGCCCGGAGTGGTTTCATAACGCTTCTGAACTTCGTTGCCTTCGTCGTCGATCTGCGTGATCCGCGCGGTGATCTTGGTGTGCAAATGCACTTCACCGGCGTCCAGCGCGTGCTGAACTTCTTCGATCGAACCAAAGACCTTGCCTTCGCCGGGCATGCCTTCGCGTTCCAGGGTCACATAGTACAGACCCAGGATCATATCCTGCGACGGAACGATGATCGGAGCGCCGTTTGCAGGCGACAGAACGTTGTTCGTCGACATCATCAGAACACGGGCTTCCAGCTGCGCTTCAAGGCTCAGCGGGACGTGAACGGCCATCTGGTCACCGTCGAAGTCAGCGTTAAAGGCCGAACAGACCAGCGGGTGCAGCTGAATCGCCTTACCTTCGATCAGAACCGGTTCGAACGCCTGAATCCCAAGACGGTGCAGTGTCGGCGCACGGTTCAGCATGACAGGGTGTTCGCGGATCACCTCGTCGAGGATATCCCACACTTCGGGGCGCTCTTTCTCGACCAGTTTCTTCGCCTGTTTCACGGTCGAAGACAGACCCTTGGCTTCAAGGCGCGAGTAGATGAACGGCTTGAACAGTTCCAGCGCCATCTTCTTGGGCAAACCACACTGGTGCAGCTTGAGTTCCGGACCGGTCACGATGACCGAACGGCCCGAGAAGTCGACGCGTTTCCCCAGAAGGTTCTGACGGAAGCGGCCTTGCTTACCCTTCAGCATGTCCGACAGCGATTTCAGCGGGCGCTTGTTGGCACCGGTGATCACGCGGCCACGACGGCCGTTGTCGAACAGAGCGTCAACGGATTCCTGCAACATCCGCTTTTCGTTGCGGACGATGATGTCAGGTGCGCGCAGTTCGATCAGACGCTTCAGACGGTTGTTCCGGTTGATGACGCGGCGATACAGATCGTTCAGATCCGAAGTCGCAAAACGACCACCATCCAGCGGAACCAGCGGACGCAGTTCTGGCGGAATGACCGGGATCACGGTCATGACCATCCACTCAGGCCGGTTGCCCGACTCGAGGAAGGATTCAACAACTTTCAGACGCTTGATGATCTTCTTGGGCTTCAGCTCGCCTGTTGCTTCGGCCAGATCAGCGCGCAGCTGCTCGGCTTCGGCTTCCAGATCGATCTGTGCCAGCATCTCACGGATGGCTTCAGCACCGATGTTCGCAGTGAACGCGTCCATGCCATAAGCATCCTGCGCGTCCATGTACTCTTCTTCGGTCAGCATCTGGCCGTAGGTCAGGTCGGTCAGACCGGGCTCGATAACGACATAGTTTTCAAAGTACAGCACGCGTTCCAGATCGCGCAGCGTCATGTCCAGCATCAGACCGATGCGGGACGGCAGCGATTTCAGGAACCAGATATGCGCAACAGGCGCGGCCAGTTCGATATGGCCCATACGCTCGCGGCGGACTTTCTGCAGGGTGACTTCCACGCCACACTTTTCGCAGACAACGCCGCGATACTTCATCCGCTTATATTTGCCGCACAGACATTCGTAATCTTTGATCGGGCCAAAGATACGCGCGCAGAACAGACCGTCACGCTCGGGCTTGAACGTCCGGTAGTTGATGGTTTCGGGTTTCTTGATCTCGCCATAGGACCAAGACAGAATCCGCTCGGGCGACGCCAGCGAGACCTTGATCTCGTCGAAAACCTTCGGGGGCGTCAGCGGGTTGAACGGGTTGTTGGTGATTTCCTGGTTCATTTGTTACCTCAAATCTTGCGGAAGGGGGGACGGGAGAAAGGGCAGCACCCTTACTCCTCAACCTCCGCATCCAGGAGTTCCATATTCAGGCCGAGGCCACGGACTTCTTTAACCAGAACGTTGAACGATTCCGGTACGCCCGCTTCAAAGTTATCCTCGCCCTTGACGATCGACTCATAGACCTTGGTCCGGCCGGCGACGTCATCCGATTTCACGGTGAGCATCTCCTGCAGGGTGTAGGCGGCGCCGTAAGCTTCCAGAGCCCAGACTTCCATCTCACCAAAGCGCTGACCACCGAACTGCGCCTTACCACCCAACGGCTGCTGGGTGACCAGCGAGTACGGGCCAGTCGAACGCGCGTGGATCTTGTCATCCACCAGGTGGTGCAGTTTCAGCAGGTACTTGATGCCCACGGTCACCGGACGTGCAAATTGCTCACCGGTACGACCGTCGAACAGAACCGACTGACCGCTTTCCGAGAAGCCCGCACGCACCAGCGCGTCGTTGACGTCAGCCTCTTTGGCACCGTCAAAGACCGGGGTCGCGATCGGAACACCGCGGGTCACGTTGCCCGCAGCCTCGATCAGGCCATCCTCGTCCAGACCGGTGATGCCTTCTTCGTAGACATTCTCGCCATAGGCCAGTTTCATCGCTTCGCGCACAGGGGTCAGGTCGCCGGAGCGGCGGTATTCACCCAGAGCGTCGTCAATGTTCAGACCCAGACCGCGTGCGGCCCAACCCATGTGGGTTTCAAGGATCTGACCGACGTTCATACGCGACGGCACACCCAGCGGGTTCAGACAGAAGTCAACCGGAGTACCATCGGCCAGGAACGGCATGTCTTCCATCGGAACAACCTTGGAGATCACACCTTTGTTCCCGTGACGACCGGCCATCTTGTCGCCCGGCTGCAGCTTGCGCTTCACGGCGATGAAGACTTTGACCATCTTCATTACACCCGGCGGCAGGTCGTCGCCACGGCGGACTTTCTCGACCTTGTCTTCGAAACGGGCGTCCAGAGCACGCTTTTGCACTTCGTACTGCTCGTTCAGAGCCTCGACGATCTGTGCGTCCTGCTCACCTTCCAGCGCCAGTTGCCACCACTGACCACGGGTCAGGGTTTCCAGCAGATCCTCGGTGATCACCGACCCTGCCTTGACGCCTTTCGGGCCTTTGACAGCGGTTTTACCCAGGATCAGGCCTTGCAGACGCGCATAGATGTTGCGGTCAAGGATCGCCAGTTCGTCGTCCCGGTCACGGGCCAGACGTTCGACTTCCTCACGCTCGATCTGCAGCGCACGCTCGTCTTTCTCGACGCCGTGACGGTTGAAGACGCGAACCTCAACGACCGTACCGTAATCGCCCGGCTTCACGCGCAGCGAGGTATCGCGCACGTCAGATGCTTTTTCACCAAAGATGGCGCGCAGCAGCTTTTCTTCCGGAGTCATCGGGCTTTCGCCCTTCGGAGTGATCTTGCCGACCAGAATATCGCCCGGCTCAACATCCGCGCCGATGTAAACGATGCCCGCCTCGTCGAGGTTGCGCAGCGCTTCTTCACCGACGTTCGGAATGTCGCGGGTGATCTCTTCCGGGCCCAGCTTGGTGTCACGGGCGGCGACTTCGAATTCCTCGATATGGACCGAGGTAAAGACGTCGTCACGCGCGATACGTTCCGAGATCAGGATCGAGTCTTCGTAGTTGTAACCGTTCCACGGCATGAACGCGACGACCACGTTCTTACCAAGCGCCAGTTCACCCATGTCGGTCGACGGACCGTCGGCAATGACCTCGCCCTTCTGGACGGTGTCACCCACCTTGATCAGCGGACGCTGGTTGATGCAGGTGTTCTGGTTCGAACGCTGGAATTTGCGCAGACGATAGATGTCAACGCCAGCGTCACCCAGTTCCAGATCCTCGGTGGCACGGATAACGATACGCTGGGCATCGACCTGGTCGATGATACCGGCGCGTTTCGCCTGGATCGCGGCGCCCGAGTCGATCGCAACCTTTTCCTCGATGCCCGTCCCGACCAGCGGCGCCTCGGCGCGCAGCAGCGGAACCGCCTGACGTTGCATGTTCGAGCCCATCAGAGCGCGGTTGGCGTCGTCATTTTCAAGGAACGGGATCAGCGATGCAGCGACTGATACCAGCTGTTTCGGCGACACGTCGATCAGGTCCACATTCTCGCGCGGGGCAAGGGTGTAGTCACCGGCCTGACGGGTCGAAACCAGATCGTTGATGAACTTGCCATCCGCATCCAGCGTCGCGTTCGCCTGCGCCACGGTGTGACGCATTTCTTCGGTCGCGGACATGTAGTGAACCTCATCGGTCACCTCGGCGTCTTTGACGACGCGGTAAGGTGTTTCGATGAAGCCATACTTGTTCACGCGGGCAAAGGTGGCCAGCGAGTTGATCAGACCGATGTTCGGACCTTCGGGCGTTTCAATCGGGCACATCCGGCCATAGTGGGTCGGGTGTACGTCGCGCACCTCAAAGCCCGCACGCTCACGCGTCAGACCGCCGGGGCCCAGCGCCGAGAGGCGGCGTTTGTGGGTGACTTCCGACAGCGGGTTGGTCTGGTCCATGAACTGCGACAGCTGCGACGAGCCGAAGAATTCACGAACAGCAGCCGCAGCCGGTTTCGCGTTGATCAGGTCCTGAGGCATGACCGTGTCGATCTCGACCGACGACATACGCTCTTTGATCGCGCGCTCCATGCGCAGCAGACCGACGCGGTACTGGTTTTCCATCAGTTCGCCGACCGAACGCACACGACGGTTGCCGAGGTGGTCGATATCGTCCACGTCGCCTTTGCCGTCGCGCAGTTCAACCAGCGCCTTGATGCAGGCCACGATGTCTTCGCGGTCCAGCGTGCGCTGTGTATCGGGCTTGTCCAACGCCAGACGCATGTTCATCTTCACGCGGCCAACGGCGGACAAGTCATAGCGCTCACTGTCGAAGAACAGAGTGTCGAACAGCGCCGACGCGGCCTCGACAGTGGGCGGCTCGCCCGGACGCATGACGCGATAGATGTCCATGAGCGCGCTTTCGCGGTTCATGTTCTTGTCCTGCGCCATGGTGTTGCGCATGTAGGGGCCGACATTGACGTTGTCGATGTCCAGAACCGGAATGTCAGTGACGCCCGCGTCGATCAGGTCCTTCGCGGTACCGCCGATCAGATCGCCGTCCTTGTCGTATTCCAGCGTCAACTCGTCACCAGCCTCGACATAGATCGCGCCGGTTTCTTCGTTGATGATGTCCTTGGCGACGTACTTGCCAACGATGTGATCGAACGGAACCAGCAGGTCTGTTACGGCACCTTCGTCGATCAGTTTCTTGACCGCGCGCGGGGTAACTTTCTTGCCCGCTTCGGCAATCACTTCACCGGATTTTGCGTCAACCAGATCATAGGTCGGACGGGTGCCGCGCACACGTTCCGGGAAGAACGGCGTGACCCAGCCTTTCTTCTTGTCCAGCTTGTAGGACACGGTGTTGTAATACGCATCCATGATCGCTTCCTGATCCAGACCCAGCGCATACAGCAGGGTTGTCACAGGCAGTTTGCGGCGACGGTCGATACGGGCGAACACGATGTCCTTGGCGTCGAACTCAAAGTCCAGCCAGCTGCCGCGATACGGGATGATGCGGCAGGCAAACAGCAGCTTGCCCGAGGAATGGGTTTTGCCCTTGTCGTGATCAAAGAACACACCGGGCGAGCGGTGCATCTGGGACACGATCACACGCTCGGTGCCGTTCACGATGAAGGTACCGTTCGGCGTCATCAGGGGCATGTCGCCCATGAACACGTCCTGTTCCTTGATGTCCTTGACCGATTTCGCACCGGTATCCTCATCGACATCAAACACGATCAGACGCAGAGTGACCTTGAGCGGCGCGCTGTAGGTCATGTCGCGCTGCATGCACTCTTCGACGTCGTATTTCGGCTTTTCCAGATCGTATTTCACGAACTCCAGAACGGAGGTTTCGTTGAAATCCTTGATCGGGAAAACCGACTGGAACACACCTTTGATGCCTTCGCCATCTGCGGGCTGCTCTGCATCGCCGGAGCGCAGGAAAAGATCATAAGAAGATTTCTGCACCTCAATGAGGTTCGGCATTTCCAAAACTTCGCGGATTTTGCCGTAATATTTACGAAGACGTTTCTGGCCAAGGAACGTTTGAGCCATGTCAGATGTCACCTTTCGATGTTCTCAGCGGGCAAAGACACCGTCGGGCCCCGGCATCTTGCACATTCGAGACGACACGTCCGGATCAATTCGTGGCCACCGTCCCGAAGGCGGCCTCCCGATCCGAAAACCGTGTCTTAGAAAACGCCCCAAACCTTGAGGCCCTTTCTAAGACAGGTTCGGCTGGACCCGGATTTCTCCGGACCCAGCCAAATTTTGTGGCGCATCAGCGATGCACCTGTCGGTTGGCTTAGGCCAGCTCGACTTCGGCGCCAGCTGCTTCCAGCTTGCCTTTGACTTCTTCGGCTTCGTCTTTCGACACGCCTTCTTTGATCTTGCCGCCAGCTTCGACCAGCTCTTTGGCTTCTTTCAGGCCCAGACCGGTGATGCCGCGAACTTCTTTGATCACGTTGATTTTCGAAGCGCCGGCGTTCTTCAGAACGACGTCGAATTCGGTTTTCTCTTCCTCAGCTGCGCCACCGGCGTCGCCACCGGCTGCGACCATTACGGCGCCGCCAGCTGCGGGCTCGATGCCGTATTCGTCTTTGAGGATGGTTTTCAGTTCTTGTGCTTCCAGCAGGGTCAGACCCACGATGCTTTCTGCGAGTGCTTTCAGATCAGCCATTTTATCAGCTCTTTCCGTTTACAGTGTGTGTTCCAACGTCAGGGGCAGTCCCCTACGCAGATCATTCAGTGCCAACCGCTTACGCAGCTTCCGCCTTCTCTTCGATGGTGGAAAGGATGCTTGCGATGTTGCTTGCAGGTGCGCCAATCGCGCCGGCGATGTTCGAAGCAGGTGCGCCAATGCAGCCCACGATCGAAGCAATGAGCTCCTCGCGAGACGGCATTTTCGAAACTGTTTCGACGCCTTTGCGGTCCAGAGCGTTCTCGCCCATTGCACCGCCAAGGATTTCGAACTTCTTGTTCTCCTTGGCGAAGTCCTCGGCCACCTTGGCTGCTGCCACGGGGTCCTCGGAATAGGTCAGAACGGTCATCCCTGTCAGCAGGTCGGCCATGCTTTCACACGGCTTACCCTCAAGGGCGATTTTGGCGAGCCTGTTCTTGGCAACACGCACGGAGCCACCCGCGTCACGAGCACGTGCGCGAAGGTCCTGCATCTCGGCAACTGTCAGACCGGCGTAGTGAGCAACCACTACGACGCCAGAGCTTTCGAAGATTTGGCCGAGTTCCTCGACCACTTTCTCTTTCTGGGCTCTATCCACAGTTCTCTCCAAGTTAGGGGCGATACCTCACCCCGGCTCATATTTGCCGAGGGGTTAACCCCGGCGTTCAGGTCCGTTGTTACGGGATTGGCCAAAATGCGCCCGAGGATCGTGACCCTCAGAATTCTTTGGTCTTACCCGTCTCAGGCAGGGAATTAAGGGGCCATATGGCACCACCCACCGTCTTGGACGAAACAAAATAAAGCGCACGACGAATCGCACGCTTTATTCCGTGGCTCTACTTAGGACAGATGGGCCGGGTTTCCAAGGGGTAAATCACCCGCGAAATCAGTTTTCACGGTCATAGATATTGACGCACCAAAACTCAAAAGCCCCGCTACTTTACCCCGACTTTATTGCAACGACGACATACTGAGTGATTGAGAAAAAGAATTGCCCCTTCTTGGCAAGATCATGCTGTTCGTCGAACCATGCCTGTGCAATCTCTGCGTCAGCATGACCATTTTCCACGACGAAGTGCTTCATCAGGTGCATCATCATCATTGCGATTCCGTCAGGTTTCAACTGATGATCTGTCATCGTGATGGGCACGATTTCATCCACTTGATGACCGTAAGACCTAATTAGGCCCGGAAGCCGTTCTGGAACAGAACCACTGGCAAAGTGCTGATCCCAACTCGATAGCATCGACCGCATTCTTTCCATCTCGGTGCTGAACCAAATCAGACTGTCAAAATGCAGATCGCTTACAACCAGGCGGCCCCCGGGTTTCAAACAACGCATCGCCTCGTTCAAAGCGCCATCAATATCTTCTAGATATTCGAAAACCTGCACCGAAGTTGCCTTTTCGGCAGAGCCATCTTCCACCGGTAATGCATTTGCGAAACCAGCGCGCAGTTCTACACATTCATAACCGCCGCAACGTTCCTTGGCGGCTACCATCATGTCTGAGCTAGGATCAATGCCGATAATACGACCGCTTGGCCCGACCGCCCGCGCAAGCTCGGCGGTCAACAGCCCGTTTCCACAACCGATGTCCAGGATCGTTTCTCCCGGCGCGGGCTTCAGAGCGTCAAAGGTCGCTTGCCGCCTCCGAGTTATGTCGGCCCCCTGATAGGCGATGTCGAGTAACTTGGCCGTTTCTGCATCAAACTTGAGCATTTCGCCCCCTTTTCCACGCGGGAATTGCGCCCGATACTATGGGAATTTGCGAGCAAGCGAAACTTAGTGAACGGTACTGAACCGGTTTATCAAAGAAAAATCCCGGGCAGTTCGCACCACCCGGGATAAATTCTTCAAAGCTTTGTCTAAGGCTTATTCGCCCGCAGCAGCCGCCACGTCCAGCGTCACGCCGGGGCCCATGGTCGAGCTCAGCGCGATTTTCTTCATGTAGGTGCCTTTGGCGCCCGACGGCTTGGCTTTGGCCACGGCCGAGATAAAGGCGCGGACGTTTTCGACCAGCTTGGCTTCGTCGAACGACGCTTTGCCAACACCGGCGTGCACAACGCCGCCTTTTTCCGCCTTGAACTGAACTTCACCGCCCTTGGCTGCTTCCACGGCCGCTTTCACGTCCATGGTCACGGTGCCGACTTTGGGGTTCGGCATCAGGTTGCGGGGGCCCAGAACTTTACCCAGACGCCCGACGATCGGCATCATGTCCGGGGTGGCGATGCAGCGATCGAATTCGATGGTGCCGCCCTGAATGGTTTCCATCAGGTCCTCTGCGCCGACGATATCCGCGCCTGCTTCTTTTGCTTCGTCAGCTTTCGGGCCGCGCGCAAAAACCGCAACACGCATCGCTTTGCCGGTGCCGTTCGGCAGGCCGACAACGCCACGGACCATTTGGTCCGCGTGACGGGTGTCAACGCCCAGGTTTAGAGCGATTTCGATGGTTTCGTCGAATTTCGAGGTCGCGTTGCCTTTGACCAGGGAAACAGCTTCTTCGACCGACAGGTTTTCCTTGCCAGCGACAGCTTCGCGCGCAGCGCGGGTACGTTTACCGAGTTTTGCCATCTTACTTCACCTCGATGCCCATAGAGCGGGCCGAGCCCAGGATGATCTGCATTGCGCCTTCAACGTCGTTGGCGTTCAGATCTTTCATTTTGGCTTCGGCGATTTCGCGAACCTGCTTGGTGGTTACGGTGGCCACGGTCTCGCGACCTGGGTTTTCCGCACCACGGGGACGGTTCCGCTTGCCAACCGGCTTCAGACCAGCCGCTTTTTTCAGGTAATAAGACGCGGGCGGCGTCTTGATGTCCATGGTGAAGGACTTGTCCTGATAATAGGTGATCACGGTCGGGCAAGGCGCACCCTGCTCCATGTCTGCAGTCTTGGCGTTGAACGCCTTGCAGAATTCCATGATGTTGATGCCGCGCTGACCCAGCGCCGGACCAACTGGCGGCGACGGGTTCGCCTGACCTGCAGGAACCTGCAGTTTCATTGTACCAGCAAGCTTCTTGGCCATTTGGTTTCTCCTTTTCCAACACCCTGTGGACGCGTCCGCAGGGCCATTTCGATGGGGTTACCCATCCAAGTTGTGTGGTCTGGTCTGCGTATCGCGATACGCGCGCCTCCCACGAGAATCTGCCGAATGATCGACAGAGGCGCGCATTACACCCAATTGTGCCGCGTGGCAAGCCGCTTTGGGCATCCCGTTTCGCAACACCGGACCGATACAAAGTCTTTGACGTAAACGGAAGCGCATAGTCTTGTTAAGCCAGCCTAGCGCGAAAACATGTACCAGCGGAGGATCCAGTAAGATGATTGCACTCAGAACCCTGACTGTTGCGGCACTGGTTGCAACAAGCGGCCACGCCTTTGCCGAGACCGCCGAAATCAACGGAGCCGACATCTATTATGAATCTATCGGAGAGGGCCCGCCGATCCTGATGATGCACGGAGGGCTGGGCCTGAGCCATGACTACCTGAGGCCGTATTTCGACACATTGGCCGACTCTCATACGGTCGTTTATTATGACCACTTCGGCAATGGCCGGTCAGCCAAGCCCGACGACTATGCCGAAATGTCGTTTGATCGACTGGTTTCGGATGCGGCCACGCTTATGGACCATTTGGGCCATGAGACGTTCACGCTAATCGGCCATTCCTATGGCGGCTTTATCGCGCAGGAATTTGCGGCTCAGAACCCTGATCGCCTTGATGGGATTGTTTTGATCGACACAATTCCGGCGCTGGATTACCAGCCGACGATTTCCGGCCCGGATGAGTTGATGGCCGCGTTCGGCAAGCTGTTCAGTCAGCCGATGGCGGATGACGAAGATTGGCGCGACACCTGGGGTCAGGTGGTGCAATTGTATTTCAAGGAATACCCCGAAGACATCGGCGCGGATCTGGATGCGCGCACGGTTTATGAACACCGGGCCTGGAACGCCGCCGGGGCATTGCTCGGATCATTCAACACGTTGGAAAAGCTGCCTGGAATCGACGTGCCGGCGCTGGTTTTGGGTGGACGGCATGATGGCATTACGCCGCCGGGACCGGGCGCTGAGCGGATTGGCCAGCTAATGCCAAATGCAACAGTCGTGATCTTCGAGGACTCGGCACATTATCCGTTTATCGAAGAGCAAGACGCTTTCTTCGACAGCCTGACCGGCTGGCTGGATCGCTGACGCGGCATTGGGTCGGCCAAAGGTGCCATCCCAAAGCCCGGAATATCGAATCGACAGCGGGCGCAGACTTCCGTCGCCCGAGGTTTGCTCATCGCGTCAAGTAAGCTGGCACAGGCCAGCAACTGCCTAAAAACACAGCAAAAACACAAACTTGGCGGCGCGTCGCTCATGCCATTGGCGCTTGTGTCACAATATTTCGTGGCTGTGATATACTCGGGAAAATTAGGAATTTTTGTGGAGGTTAATTATGATCATTCGTTTCATCCTAACTATTGGTGTCGCGCTCTCTCTTGCTGCGACTGCGCCTCAGACGGCCCGAGCCGACGCTGGTGATTTCATCGGTGGTGCGGTTGTTGGCGGGGTCTTGGGATACGCGATCGGTAAAGACCAGCAAAAGAAAAAGACTGCGCGGTCATCGACTTCAACCCGAACGTATCGACAGGGAATACCCTCGACCACGCAAGGGGCGCAAACCCAAACGGCGCTGAATTACTTTGGTTACAACGCTGGCCGCGTTGACGGACAAGTCGGAAGCGGCACCCGTTCGGCTATCGAACGCTACCAGGCGTCAATGGCCTATCCCGTCAACGGCCGCGACTTCCAGCCGTATCAGTACGACTTTCTGATGCAGGCCTACTATTGGGCGACAAGCGGTGGACAGGCGGCAACGCGCCTCACAGGTCAGCCCCTTTTGATGGAGTACCGTCGTCAGGTACAGACGGGTTCAACCCTGGCTGCTGCGCCTCAGCCCCAGGCCCAGCCACAGTTCCAAGCCCAGACGCAGCCCCAAGCCCAACCCCAGGCACAAGCCATTCCGGTTCTCAAACCCAAAGAGCCCGAACCTGCGCCCGAGTTGGCCACCACGGAAACAGCATCCGCTAGTCTGCCAAGCCTGTTTTCCGGCGGCACCGGTGGCCAGTCGCTGGCCAATCGTTGTAGCGGTGTCATGCTGCAAACGTCGACCAATGGCGGCTACATGACATTGGCGAACATGTCCGATCCAGACTTTGCGCTCAGCGAACAGTTCTGCCTTGCGCGCAGCTATGCGATTTCGCGCGGCGAGGATCTGATGCAGGACATTCAGGGTCTGACCCCGGATCAGGTCGCCGCCCAATGCGACTCGTACGGAGAAATGCTGGCACCGCAAGTTGATGCCCTGTCTCTGAGTGCAAAATCAGAAGCGGAAACCAAGATGCGCAAACTTGCGCTGGAGTCCGGCCTGAGCCCCGAAGATCTTGCCGCGACAAGCAAGGTTTGTCTGGCGATTGGCTACCGTCAGGACAACATGGATGCTGCAGTGGGCTCGGCCCTGATGCTGGTCGTGACGGGTGAGCCCGCCTACGGAGAGCTGATTGGCCACCACCTGCGCGAAGGCTTCGGTGTACAAAAGCGCCGCGACCTTGCCATGCAATGGTACGACGCCAGCCTTTCGGCACTGGACGCCGGATCGCAGGCCGTCTTCCTGCCATCCCAGACCGACCGGCCGCAACTGTTGCGTGCAGCAATGGTTCAGACGCAATAAGTCGACGCGGGCATTCGTTTCGACGCCTGCCAATATGGGAAAAGACGCCGCGTTGCTGGTAGCACCGCGGCTTTTCCATCTAATGGACGACAGAGCTACCTGACCCGGCAATTGAGCGCGTGAATTCTATGTCGCACCCCTCATCCGAATCCGACCAACACCAAAACAAGGTTGATGCCCTGATTGATTGGATGGTCGACGGGGCCCGTTCTGCGGGGAATGCCATCGATATCATCGAAGGTATCTGTACGCGGCTTCTGGATGCAGGCGTCCCGATCGACCGGTTCGGATTATTTATCTGGACGCTGCACCCCAACCTGAAGGGCCGCCGCTTCATCTGGAAAGCCGGAGAAGGCGTTGACCGGATTGACGCACCGTCGCAGCTGTTTTCCACGGCGATCTACACCGATAACCCCCTGCCCCATGTGATCGAGCGGCAGGAACCGATCCGCCGACATCTGGAGGACCCCAATTGCCCCGAGGACTACATCATCGTGGGTGAGCTGCGCGAGCAGGGATTCACAGACTATCTTGCGCAGCCCCTGATCTACCTCAACGGTGACACCCATGTCTGCACCTGGTCCAGCGCAGCGCCTGGCGGCTTTTCCGATCGTGACCTGACCATTCTCCATAGGGTTCGCGGACCCCTCGCACGGCTGACGGAAACCTACATGCTGCGCCTTGATGCGACCTACCTTCTGTCCACCTATGTGGGCCGCAACAGCGGGGCGCATATCCTGGACGGAAAGGTCCATCGCGGCGACGGTGACGAGATCGAAGCTGTCATCCTGTTTGCAGATCTCAAAGGTTTCACCCGGCTATCAAACTCGGTCTCGGGCGATGCACTGGTCCGGCTTCTGAATGACAGCTTTGATTGCCTTGTTCCTGCGGTAATGGACCACGGTGGCGAAATACTGAAATTCATGGGGGACGGGTTCTTTGCGATCTTCCCAACCAGCGATCAATTGCCCCCGGAAGTCCAGATCAAAGCCGCAATCGCAGCCGCGCGTGATGGCTGGGCGTCACTGAGCGCTGCCGAGTTCGACAACAAGATCGGCGTCCGAACGGCAATCCACTACGGCCGCTTTCACTACGGCAATATTGGCGGCGGTGATCGTCTGGATTTCACCGCCATCGGCCCGGACGTAAATTTAACGGCCCGATTGGTCGCGGCGGCGACGGATTTGAAACGCGACAACATCCTGTCGGACGCGGCGGCGGCGATTCTGCCTGAGCTTTGCGAGCAGGTCGGAACTGTATCCCTCAAAGGCTTTGGCGCAGACCAGACAGTTTGGCAGATCCGCGATCCACAAATGTAAAAGGGCGCCCGCAGGACGCCCCGTGTGCCTTGTTTGCCGATTGCAATCAGCTCTGCTTGGTCACCTGCGTAAAGTCCAGTTCGACCGGTGTCTCGCGGCCAAAGATCGAAACCGAGACTTTCAGTTTCTGCGCTTCGTCGTCCACGCCCTCGACCATACCGTCGAAATCCTCGAACGGGCCGTCGTTGACTTTGACCTTTTCGCCAACCTCGAACGAGATCATCAGTTTCGGCGCTTCTTCGCCTTCCTGAACGCGGTTGAGGATCTGGTTCACCTCGGCATCACGCATCGGCATCGGACGACCCTGGGGGCCAAGGAAACCAGTGACGCGGTTGATCGAGTTCACAAGGTGATAGCCCTGATCGGACATCTCCATATGCACCAGCACATAGCCGGGCATAAAGCGGCGTTCGGTAGTGACCTTCTTGCCGCGGCGCACTTCGATCACCTCTTCGGTGGGCACCAGAACTTCGTCGATATCGTCCTCAAGGCCATGTTCTGCCACCGACGTGCGGATCTGCTCTGCGATCTTCTTTTCGAAATTCGAAAGAACGCTGACCGAGTACCACCGTTTCGCCATGAACCTGTCGTCCTTGTTTACTTTCGGGCGTCCTGCTTTGCGGACCCGCCGTCATTGAAATCCTGTTACGCTATCCGGAATAAAAAGCGGCGCGCAGCCCGAATCGCCGCACGCCCATTCCGATTAGTTCCGCGTCAACTACTCTGACACGACGCTCTGTGCAAGGGGGCAGTCGCGTTTCCGCGCGCCCGAATCGCCTTAGCTGAACGCGCCGAGGACCAGTTGCAGACCGCCGCGAATACCCAGATCAACCAGCGCGAAGAACACGGCTGTCAGGGCTGCCATGATGAACACCATGACCGTAGTCAACAGCACCTCACGCCGGGTCGGCCAAACGACCTTGGAAACTTCGGCACGGACTTGCTGAATGAACTGGATCGGATTTGTGGTGGCCATTTGGCTTTGTTCTCTCTGCTAGCGGATGGACCGCACATAACCGGGCAATGCGGCAATTTCAAGGGCTGTCAGGGCCTGGGGTGATCATCCCACTCATCGTTCAGAATACGGCGCGCATCGCCTTCGGGGTCTTCGTATTGGTTCGAGCGGACAGTGTAGATGAATGCCACAAGCCCAACCCCGCCCAGAAACAGGGAAATCGGGATCAGGTAGGCCAATACTTCCATCTACGTTACCTCAGCCTCAGGGCGTTGAGCGATACGGTGATCGACGACGTGGACATCGCCAATGCCGCAATCAGCGGGGTGGCAAGCCCGGCGACCGCAAGCGGAACCGCAACCACGTTATAGACAGTCGCGATCCGGAAATTTTCGCGAATCCGCCGAGTCGCCTTGACTGCAGTATCGCACGCACCTGCGATCGGGGACAGATCATTGCCGAGCAGAACGATGTCCGACGCAACCCGCGCCGCGTCCAGCGCCGAGGCCGGAGAAATCGACACATGCGCTGCAGCCAGCGCGCCCGTGTCGTTCAAACCGTCCCCAACCATCAGAACGCGGCGGCCCTGTTCACCAAGCTCAGATACCCGCGCGGCCTTTTCCTGCGGCAAGGCCTGTGCTGTCCAGTTCTCGATGCCCAGCTTGCCCGCAAGAGCGCGCACCGCAGCTTGCGTGTCGCCCGAAATCAGAATGACCTCTTTGCCCGATGCTTTTAGCGCGGCGACGGCATCGGTCGCACCCGGGCGCAGGCTGTCGGCAAACAGAAACGGGACCGGCGGGCGCTCTCCGATCGCCAACCACGCTGCGGTCTGCTCGGTTTCTTCACCGCCGATCCAGGTCGCGCGACCCAGTCGCACGCGCTGGTCCGCAAAGGTCGCCTGGGTGCCATACCCAGGAACTTCGCTAATCTCTTGCAGATCCGCAGGTTCGACCCCGGCATCGCGCGCCGCGCGCGCCAGCGCGACCGAGAGCGGATGCGCCGAAGCCTCGGCCAGCGCCAGCGCCACTTCCAGATCGGTCCGGGAATGGTCGCCCAAGTTGGTCAGGTCTGGCGTCCCCGAGGTCAAGGTACCGGTTTTGTCGAACACAACCGTATCGACCTCGGCCAGCCGTTCCAGCGCCGTGGCATGTTTGATCAGCATACCGTTTCGGAACAACCGTCCCGAGGCCGCCGTGGTCACCGCTGGTACAGCCAGACCCAACGCACAGGGGCAGGTAATGATCAGAACCGCTGCGGCGATATTCAAGGCTGTGCGGATGTCTCCGGAATAGATGTACCAGCCAACAAAGCTGAGCGCCGCAAGGATATGTACCCCCGGCGCATAGAGCTTGGCCGCCTTGTCGGCCAGCGAGGTATAGCGCGAGCGTCCGGATTCCGCGATGGCCACCAGATCGGCCATGCGATGCAGCGATGTGTCCTCTCCAACTGCGGTGGCGCGAATGGTTAGTGGTCCAGTCAGGTTCACTTCGCCTGCGCTGACCTCAAGGCCTTCCTGCGCAAAAACCGGTAGGGTCTCGCCGGTCAGCAGCGACCGGTCCAGTTCGGATTGCCCCGATACGATCTGCCCATCCACCGGCATGCGCCCGCCGGGACGTACCAGGATCAGATCGCCCAGGTTCAGCGCGGAAACGGCGACCTCTTCCTCGATGCCATCGACAAGCCGGACAGCGCGCGGAACCTCAAGCGCGGTCAGCTCTTCGGCCGCCGACCGGGCGGCCGCGCGGGTGCGATAGTCCAAATACCGCCCGGCCAGCAGGAAGAATGTCAACGTCAGCGCGGCGTCGAAATAGGCATGTTCGCCGCTCAGGGCGGTTTCCCAAAGGGACGTTACAAGCGCGAGCAGGATCGCCAGCACAATTGGCACATCCATGTTCAGGCGGTGCACGCGCAGGGCACTCCAGGCATTCGCAAAGAACGGCTGCGCCGAAAAAGCGATGGCTGGCAGCGCAATGGCCGCCGAGATCCAGTGGAACATGTCGCGTGTCGCATCTGCGGCACCCGACCAAACCGAAACCGACAGCAACATCACATTCATCGAGGCAAAGCCGGCGACCGCCAGACGCATCAGCAAATCGCGCCCAGCCTTGTCTGATTGAGTGGCCGACAGCGCACCGGGGTCCAGCTCGTGCGCCTCATATCCTGCGCGTTCCAGGACCGGGATCAGATCGGCGGCGCGCAGGTCAGGTGCAGCGTTGATCATTGCCCGCTTGAGGGTCAGGTTTACCCGCGCATCCTCAACCCCGGGAATGGCATTCAACGCACGCTCGACCGTGGCGATACAGGCAGAGCAGTGGATACCCGGCAAAGACAGCGCGATCTGCGCATCCTGCGGGATCGGGCGCGCAGCCTCGGCCGGAGATGCAATGCAGCCGGGACAGGCGGCCGCGCTGCGGGTGATCTGCGCTGTCACCGGGCTAGCCTTTCACATAAAGCGGGATACGTTGGGCAAACTCGGCCCCATCCACATCCCGCGCAACAAGGCGGATGTTCCAGTTCCCCTCACCCAACGAGGCCGGCGCGGCATAGGCGATGCCGTCAAAAGTAAAGTCAGGCGAAAAATCCTCTTTCACATGGGTCGCCCGTCCCACCACGGCCTGAAGGTCGGCAACCTTGACCGGGGCACCGGTCTGGTCCGTGATATGCAGGATCAGCAAGCCGCCGGTCAGCTCGGCTTGGATATCCCAGCCGAGCGCCTGTTGTTCCTTGAGACGTTCGTTGAATTCCTGGCTGGCGACATAGGAATTTTTGACCTCAAGCCCCGGAAAGGTTTTGACCGCATTATAGGCCAACACCAAGTTGACGGTGATAATCACGCCAAACGCTGCAACAAAAACCGCCAGCGCGTGTTTCCCGGTGAATTGACGCTCTGCCATGATCAGTTTCCTCGTCCGTTGAACGTGGTGTCCTTGTAGGCCCGTTCGTCGTTTTCAACGTCCTCGACCCAGATCCTGACTGCAGTTGAATCGGCAGCGGCCGGGGATGTGTCCTTTTCAGCAAGGATGTAAACGCGGGTCAATTGTGCCGTATCTGCGGCCACATTTACAATATCCCCTTCGACGCCTTCGATTTCGATCCGCATCGCCGGATCGCCGACAAGCGACAGGCGGAACGGCCGCTCTTCGCCATGTTTGTTGCGCAGGCGCACGTCATAGGTGTTGCGAATGGTCCCGTCCGACAAGGTCACAAATGTCGGATTGCGCACCGGTGCGACCGTCAGGTCGATATCCGAGCGGATGAACAGCGCGAACAGCAGTGCAACGCCAACCAGCGACCACAGCACGGTGTACATGAGCGTGCGCGGCCTCAGGATGTGTTTCCAAACGTTTGTCGGCGGTTCCCCGGCCCGCTCGCGGGTTTCGTCGCTGAGCGCCATGTAGTCGACCAACCCGCGTGGTTTGCCGATCTTGGCCATCATGTCGTCACAGGCATCAATGCAGAGCGCACAGGTGATACATTCCAACTGCTGCCCGTCGCGAATGTCGATACCCACAGGGCAAACGTTTACACAGGCCATGCAGTCGATGCAGTCGCCCAGTTCGGAATCCGCGGTGCGTTTACCCTTGCCGCGCGGCTCACCCCGCCATTCGCGATATCCGACGACCAGTGTGTCCTCGTCCATCATTGCAGCCTGAATACGCGGCCACGGACAGGCGTAGATACATATCTGCTCGCGGGCGAACCCGCCAAAGAAAAAGGTCGTAGCCGTCAGGATCAGCATCGTCGTATAGGCCACCGGATGCGCATTTCCGGTCACCAGATCGCGCGCCAGAGTCGGCGCGTCGGCAAAATAAAATACCCAGGCACCTCCAGTCGCCATACCGATCACAAACCAGACGACCCATTTCGTTGCGCGCAGCCGGACTTTGCGGAAATCCAGCTTTTTCTGACGATGCAAACGCAGTCGGGCATTCCGGTCCCCTTCGATCCAGCGCTCGACCAGAATATAAAGATCGGTCCAAACCGTCTGCGGGCAGGCATAGCCGCACCACACGCGCCCAAGGGCCGAAGTGAACAGGAACAGCCCAAGCCCCGCCATGATCAGCAGCCCGGCGACAAAATAGAACTCGTGGGGCCAGATCTCGATCCAGAAGAAATAGAAACGTCGGTTCGCCAGATCCAGCAGAACCGCCTGATCAGGCAGGCTTGGCCCCCGGTCCCACCTGATCCACGGCGTGACGTAATAGATGCCCAACGTCACCGCCATTATGATCCATTTCAGATTGCGAAACGGACCTGAAACCCGTCTTGGAAATATCGGCTCTCTGGGAGCATAAAGACTGGGGGCGGGGTCAGAATCGCTCACGGGGTTGGCTCCGGATATGGCTGTTTTGCAGGCGACTTTTTCCAGATCATACACCGGTCAACTTTGATTTGGGTCAAAAGCGTATCGAAAAGGCACCTTTTGTCACACCTG
The DNA here is from genome assembly GCF_056540665.1 of Ruegeria sp. AM4. NCBI lineage: Bacteria > Pseudomonadati > Pseudomonadota > Alphaproteobacteria > Rhodobacterales > Roseobacteraceae > Ruegeria > Ruegeria sp. AM4. The sequence continues at coordinate 207,264 of NZ_JBQFXD010000006.1, forward strand.
ACGCGCCTGCCGCCTGAGCCAGCCCAGAAAGGTCTTTACCGCAGGTCTTTGCGGTGTTTGTGGCGTTACGATGTGGTATCCTGCGGCATCGGGCTCGGAATGAAGTTCGACGATACGCCCGCTGAGGATATCCTGCTCGACGAAATGTCGCACGGTCACAGTCACGCCCTGCCCCGCGCGCAGCCCGTCCAGAACCAGATTGCCCGGCATTGCAATCCGTCCGGCCCCCGGCTGCATTTCCGCCCCACGCCGGGATAACCACGCGGACGCCTCGGTGGTGCCGATTTCCTCGAGCCACGGCAATTGCGCCAGTTCTGCCGGGGACCAGTTGGTTTTGCCGCCAAGCAGTTCAGGTGCCGCCACGATGACCATCGGGGTCTGTACCAGCATCTGCGCATCGACGCCGGGCCATCCGCCGGCCCCATAGCGGATGGCAATATCCACCCCGCCGGGGCGCAGATCGACAACTTCGGGCGACGGGTCCAGAATAAGGTCGATCTCGGGGTGTTCGGATCGGAAGGCCGGAAGCCGTGGCATCAACCAGGACGCCGCAAAGGACGGGGTCAGCGATATATGCACAGGCCGGTCCGAACCGGTGCGCACCAGCTCGTTCACCGCCGCCCCGATCGATCCGAAACCCAAGAGCAGCGCGCGCGCCAGATGTTCACCCTCGGCCGTTAGGGTCAGGGTCTTTCCGCTGCGGTCCAGAAGCGCGACGCCCAGATGCGATTCGAGCGCGCGCAATTGCTGGCTGATGGCAGCGTGGCTAACATTCAGCGCAGCACCGGCCTGGGCCACATTTTTCTTTTCGGCGAAAGCTGCAAACGCCCTGAGCGAGGCCAGAGGTGGCAAAGACAACCAGTCCATATGTAATCCTGACTTACATATAAACAGAGTAATTGAGTCGCAATTCAGCCGTCAACTGTCAATTCTAAGGGCAATCGTCCAATCGGAAAGGAGACCGTCATGCTTACGATTTATGCCAAGTCCTTCATGACCGCGACCAGACTTGATGCCCCGCATATCCGCGACGCGCCCAAGCCGAGTGCCCCCAAACGTCGTTGGCTGCCAGTCGGTCATTGGTGGTTGCAGAATAAGCGCGATATCGATTTGTGCGATCTGTGATAAGGTGCACGTCACCGAAACAGGGCCTTGGCCCAATCCGGGAAAATCGGCACCGGCTGTTCAGGAAACGCGCGAACAGATGGAACAGCCGGTGCCGCAGCCTTCGGGCGGCAAGCCGCCCGAAGGTTTTCTTTGACCGTTACTGGCCGCCACCCAACTGGTGGACATAGGCGGTCACCGCACGGATTTGCGCCTCGGTCAGACGGTTTTCCCAGGACGGCATGACACCAAAGCGACTGTATGTGACTGTCTCGGTCAATGCCTCTTCGCTGCCACCAAATAGCCAGATCGCATCAGTCAGGTTGGGCGCACCCTGGGTGACGTCACCCTGTCCGTTGTCGCCGTGGCAAACTGCGCAGTTGTCTTCGAACACAACCTTGCCCGCCTGTGCGGCCGCGTCATCGGTCTGCGCATTGGTCAACGACATGACATATTGAACCACCTGAGTGATCTCGTCATGTTCAAGGATCTCGCCAAAGGCCGGCATCTCGGAATAGCGCGCATCGTCGCTTTCCTCGTTGCGGATGCCGTAAGCGACGGAATACTCGATGTCTTCCATCGTGCCGCCCCATAACCAGGCGTCATCCAGCAGGTTCGGGAAGCCCGGCGCACCCTGCGCACCCGACCCGTGGCACTGTGCGCACCAGGTGCGGAACACCGCTCCGCCCGAGTTGACAGCATATTGCTGCAGTTCGGCATCCTTCGAGATGTCTTGCAATGAGGTTTCGACCAGCTTGGCGTTCCAGGGCGCGTTGGCCTCTTCGAAGGCGACCATTTCATCTTGCACCAGCTCCCGCGAGGACCAGCCCAGGACCCCGGCGGTTGCCGAATGTACCAGCGGCCAGGCCGGGTACATGATCGTATAGATCACGCCCCAGAAAATCGTGGCATAAAAGGTCCACAGCCACCAACGGGGCATCGGGTTGTCGAACTCTTCGATGCCGTCCCAGCTGTGGCCCGTTGTGTTCGGATCCCCCGGCTGTTTATCAGGTGTCTTGCTCATTTCCGCGCCTCCTTGAATTCGGCGGGTTTGTCTTCATGACGGAACGGAATGTTTGCCGTGTCCTTGTATTCCTTGCTGGCCCCAGGGCGAAATACCCAGATGACGATGCCAACGAAGAAGGCAAAAAGCAGCAACAGCATCCAGCTATCCGCGAACTGCCTGAGGAGAGTATATTCTTCCATCACACCCCCCTTTAGCGGTTCGAATCCGGGGTGAAGGTCGAGAAATCGACCAGCGTTCCCAGCATTTGAAGATAGGCGATCAGCGCGTCGGCCTCGGTCACCTCGGGCTGTCCGTCAAAGTTGCGCACGTTGACCTTGTCGCCATAGCGTTCAAGCAAGCCGTCATAGTCGCTGTCCGGGTCAGCCTGCGCCCGGAAATCCGCCTGCGCGTTTGCAAGCATCTCTTCGGTATAGGGCGTACCCACCACGGCATTGGCCGCCATGATGTCGCCGATATACTTGCCGTCGAGCTTGCGATTTTCGAGGAAACCATATTTCGGCATCACCGATTCCGGCACCACGGATTGCGCGTCGCGAAGGTGGCGTACATGCCAATCGTCCGAGTAACGACCACCTACCCGCGCCAGATCCGGCCCGGTACGCTTCGACCCCCACTGGAACGGGTGATCGTACATCGACTCGGCCGCCAGCGAGTAGTGGCCATAGCGCTCGACCTCGTCCCGCATCGGACGGATCATCTGACTGTGACAGACATAGCAGCCTTCGCGGATGTAGATCTCACGCCCCGCCATTTCGAGCGGGGTATAAGGGCGCATGCCCTCAACCTTCTCGATGGTGTTCTCAAGATAGAACAGCGGGGTGATCTGCACGATGCCACCGATGGTCACGACCAGAAAGCTGAAGATCAGCAAGAGGGTCGCGTTGGTCTCGAGGACTTTGTGTTTGTCGAGAATTGCCATTGCTCCGACCCCTCTTATTCAGCCGGGACCGCGACGGTCAGGCTGGCCTCTTTGGCCGGCGCTTTCCGCACAGTCATCCACAGGTTGTAGCACATGATCACCGAACCAGCGAGGAACAGGACCCCACCCAGGCCACGCACCACGTACATCGGGAACTTGGCGGCCACCGTGTCGGCGAACGAGTTCACCAGGAAGCCGTTGGCATCCACTTCACGCCACATCAGGCCTTCCATGATACCGGTCACCCACATCGATGCCGCATAGAGAACGATGCCGATGGTGGCGAGCCAGAAGTGCCAGCTGACCATTTGCAGCGAATACAAGCGTTCACGCTTCCACAGGACCGGCACCAGGAAATACAGCGCACCAAAGGTGATCATGCCGTTCCAGCCCAGCGCGCCAGAATGCACGTGACCAATGGTCCAGTCGGTGTAGTGGCTCAGGCTGTTGACCGCGCGGATCGACATCATCGGACCTTCGAAGGTGGACATGCCGTAGAAGCCGACCGAGATCACCATCATGCGGATAATCGGATCGGTGCGCAGCTTGTCCCAGGCGCCAGACAAGGTCATCAGACCGTTGATCATGCCGCCCCAGGACGGCATCCACAGCACGACCGAGAACACCATGCCCAGCGTCGAGGCCCAATCCGGCAGCGCGGTATAGTGCAGATGGTGCGGACCGGCCCAGATATACAGGAAGATCAGAGCCCAGAAGTGGATGATCGACAGCTTGTAGCTGAAGACCGGACGCTCGGCCTGTTTCGGGATGAAGTAATACATCATGCCCAGGAAACCTGCGGTCAGGAAAAAGCCAACAGCGTTGTGACCGTACCACCACTGGATCATGGCGTCTTGCACACCCGACCAGACAATGACCGATTTCGAACCCCAGATGCTGACTGGGATGGTCATGTTGTTGACCAGATGCAGCATGGCGACGGTGACAATGAACGCCAGATAGAACCAGTTGGCCACATAGATGTGGGGCTCTTTCCGTTTGATGATCGTACCGAGATACACCGCCAGATAGGCCACCCAGACGATGGTCAGCCAAAGGTCAACATACCATTCCGGCTCGGCATATTCCTTGGATTGAGTTCCGCCCAGAACATATCCGGTCGCCGCCAGCACGATGAACAGCTGATAGCCCCAGAACACGAACCATGCGAGATTGCCGCCCCATAGGCGCGCGGCACTGGTGCGCTGTACGACGTAGAATGAAGTTGCGATCAGTGCGTTGCCGCCAAAGGCGAAAATCACTGCCGATGTGTGCAGCGGACGCAGCCGCCCGAAGTTCAAGTATCCCTGCGCCCATTCAAAGTTGAGCGTCGGAAAGGCCAACTGGAACGCAATAAAGGTCCCTGCAAGGAACCCGACCACGCCCCAGAACGCGGTTGCAATCACGCCATAGCGGATCACGTCATCCATATACTCGGCGGAGCGATCAACAAGAATATCTGGCTCATCGGTGTTTCGAAGCGTCCAGATGAACAATCCTGCGGCGATAATCATCACCAGAATCGCATGCACCTGATACGCCAAATCCCGCGCATAATTGGACCCTATGGCGGCAAACAGCACCACAAGACCAAGCGCGATCAGCTTGATGTAATTCGACATATTGCGTCCCTTTGCGATGCCTCACGCGATTCTTGTGTCGCGCGAAGCCCTTATTGACTGGCTGCCGTTGTGTCGAACAACGGTCAGCGCTGCTTTGATCTGTATCAAGACAATAGCCCGTTTTCTGTGACAGGCATAAGGAATTGAATGTGTTGCCCGGTCGCACCGGGTTCACCTCAGAAAGCATGAGTCCAAAATGTCCTACAAAACTCTACTCACAGTCATGACCGAAACGGACAAGGCAAAGGTCGCGCTGGATCAGATGGCGGCGCTGGCAGATGCGCAGGATGCCCATGCCGAAGCACTGTGTCTGGGCGTCGATCGCAGCCAGACGGGGTATTACTACGCCGGGGCCAACGCCTTGATCCTCCAGGAAACGCTGACCCGCGCCAATGCCGAGGCCGACGCGTTGCTGAGTTTCGCCAAGGACTTTCTGGGCAAGTCGGGCGTTCGCTGGTCAGCGGAAAGTGGCGTGGCCCAGATCGCCGATATCGGTCGGCACGTCGCCCACCGTGCGCGGTTTTCGGACCTTGTCGTGCTGCCGCAACCCTATGGTCAGGATCGTGCCGCCGAAGCGGAACCGATCATCGAAGCGGCGATGTTCGAAGGCCACGCCCCCGCCCTTGTTGTGCCTGACGGGCGCGCACCCTTTTCGACCCCGCACACTGTCCTGGTCGCCTGGAACGAAAGCGTCGAGGCAATGCGCGCGATCCGCCGCGCCCTGCCGTTTCTGCAACAGGCCGAACTTGTGCGGATCGTGGTGATTGATCCGCCGCGCCACGGGCCTGATCGCTCGGATCCCGGCGGATTGCTGTCGCAGATGCTGGCGCGGCACGGCGTCAAATGTGAAATCGATGTTCTGAGCAAGACCATGACCCGCGTGTCGGACATCCTGAACCGGCACGCCGCAGATACCGAAGCGGACATGATCGTCATGGGCGCCTATGGCCATTCCCGCTTTCGCGAGGCGATTCTGGGCGGTGCGACCCGGAACATGTTGGAACAGGCCACCGTTCCGGTCTTTCTGGCGCACTAGGCTGAAGCACTGAGACGCCTGAGCCCGCTTGGGCTCAGGCCTTTCGAACCAACCCGATCAGGAACAGAAGGATCACGGCGCCCAGTGTCGCAAAAAAGATTTGCGATATCAGGCCGCTTCCAACTGTTAAGCCAAGCGCCGGAAAGATTGTGCCGGCCAGGAATGCGCCAACGACGCCGACAACGATGTTGCCAATCAGGCCAAAGCCGCGCCCTTCCATAATCTTACCGGACAGCCAACCGGCAATCGCGCCGATAAGCAACATGAACAAAAAACCCATAATCTTCTCCTAGCTCAATATCACCGCGTCGTCCGGATCATCGCTCAGACCAGAAACCCGCCATCAGCGTCATCGCCCGCCTCTTCCATCAGACGGCCCATGTCGGGAATGGTGACATGGCGCTTGCCTTCAAGCGTAATGATGCCGTCCTTTTTCAAGGCCGAGATCTGACGGCTGACGGTTTCCAGCGTCAATCCCAGATAATCGGCCATCGCCTCACGCGTGAGGGGCAGATCGAACACGATCGGACCGATCATCCCCGCCTTGTTGATCGAGGCATCGCGCCGGGCAATGATCGACAGCAGGCTGGCGATTTTTTCGCGCGCAGTCTTACGCCCCAGAACCAGCATCCATTCGCGCGCGGCGTCCAACTCGTCCAGCGTCATTTGCAACAGACGATGCGCGATATGCGGTGTTGTCACCATCAGCTTTTCGAACGGCTTCTTGCGAAAGCAGCACATCACCAGGTCGGTCGTCGCCTGTACATCATAGGGCGCTTCTTCGCGCCCGGGACGACCGACAAAATCGCTGGGCAGCAACAGGCCGACCATCTGGGTCCGCCCGTCCTCCATGGTCTGGGTCAGGGATGCGATTCCCGACACCACCGAACCGACAAAGCTCATCTGGTCGCCGGACCAGAGGATCGTCTGACCCGCCTCATAGCTGCGATAATATTTGATCTCTTCCAGCAGCTCGAGCTCGTCCGGCTCGCAATGCGCACAAACCGCCCGGTGCCTGATGGGGCATTCATCGCAATTCGAGTGCTCGTAAAGTGCTTTGAGTGTCATTCGCGTTTCCATTTGATCTCGGTCAATGTCCCCGAGCGGCCCCCGGTATAGCCGTATCGATATGATAGCAACACAGCAATTGGCAAAGCTTGGACTATTTGACGCGAAAGTCCCGCGTTACACAAGCTATCCAACCGCCCCGCATTTCAGCAATGACGTGGGGGCAAGTCTTTTTGGTGACTGGATTTCCGGCATTCGCCCGGGCAGCGAGATCTCGCTGTATATTCACGTGCCGTTCTGTCGAAGACTGTGCTGGTTCTGCGCCTGCCGAACGCAAGGCACGCAGACGGACAATCCCGTCATCGCCTATGTCGATGTCCTGAAGGCCGAGCTTGATTTGCTGGCCGCGCGCCTTCCTGACCGGGTAACACTGTCGCGCTTGCATTGGGGCGGCGGAACGCCGACGTTGCTGAACCCCGATCTGATGCGGGATCTGGCCGCGCGCATCTTTGAGACCGTGCCCCTTGGTCCCAGTGCCGAGTTTTCTGTCGAGATCGACCCCAACGAAGTCGACGAGGCGCGCTTGGACGCGCTGGCCGAGGCCGGAATGAACCGCGCGTCAATCGGGGTGCAGGATTTCGATCACGAAATTCAAAAGACCATTGGCCGCATTCAGGGCTATGACACCACGCGCGAGGCTGTCGAGATGATCCGCGCGCGCGGAATCTCCAGCCTGAACGCCGATATCCTGTTTGGGCTGCCGCACCAGACCCAATCGCGGATGACCGAAAGCGTCCAGAAACTATTGTCGCTGGCGCCTGATCGCGTCGCACTTTATGGCTATGCCCATGTTCCCTGGATGGCAAAACGGCAGCAGCTGATCCCTTCGGACGTGCTACCCACGCCCGAGCAGCGTCTGGCGCTGTTCGAAACTGCGCGGCGACTGTTCATGTGGGACAATTACGCCGAGATCGGCATCGACCACTTCGCCACGCAGGATGACGGGCTAACGCACGCACTGCGCGCCGGGCGGCTTAAGCGGAACTTTCAGGGATACACCGACGATCAGGCGCCGGTGCTGATCGGTCTGGGGGCCAGTTCTATCTCGCGTTTTCCGCAGGGCTATGCGCAAAACGCACCTGCGACCTCGGCCCATATCAAGGCCATTCGCAACGGTCAGTTCTCAACGTCGCGCGGACATGTTTTCAAGGATCAGGACATTCTGCGCGCCCGGTTGATCGAGGCGCTGATGTGCGATTTCCGAGTCAATGCAGCCGAAATTCTGCGGGATCACGACGTTACCCGTACGGAACTACGCCAGATGTTTGATACAGCCAACGCCACCTTCGACGGGTTGTTGCAGGTGACCGATGACGGCCTCTATGTTCCGCCCGAGGCGCGCGCTCTGACCCGCATGATCGCCCGCAGCTTCGATGCCTATGACCTCAGCAAAGCCGGCCACAGTTCGGCGATCTGAGCGGGATTTGGAGGACACGGCGCAGTGGGGCTTGACGGGAGCCTTCGGTTTTTTCCAAACTTAAAGGGCGAAGCAACACAGCGCTTCCTGGCTTGAGGCAGGCCAGCTTGCAGACATTTCCCGCCGGCGCCGCAGCGTCGGGCAGCCCCTTTCGCGCAGCCAATTGCAACCTGAAAGAGGGACAGCACCTATGCGCGTTTTCACCGTCCTCGGCCCCACCCAATCGGGCAAATCAACTTTGGTCGAGGCCATCAGCCGCCTCGACGGGCGACCGACCACATTCGATGTTTCCGGAACCGTGCATTTGCACGGTTTTTCTTATTTGGACGAGTCCTGGTGCGCGATAGACGTGGACGGAGGTGGCGATTCCCTGGCCTATGTCGGCCCCGCCATGGCGATCTCGGACGCGGCGGTCGTGGTGGTTCCGCCCGACCCGGACGCTGCCGTCCTGTGTGCGCCCTACCTGCGTCTGGTCGAGGAGGCCGGCATCCCGTGCTTCCTGTTCATCAACCGGATGGACAACCCCGGCGGGCGCATTCGCGACATCATCGCAGCATTGCAGACCTATTGCACCCATCACATCGCCCTGCGTCAGGTTCCAATCCGCGAGGGTGATACGATCATCGGGGCGGTCGATCTGATCTCGGAACGGGCGTGGAAGTATCAGGAGGGCCAGCCCTCGGCCCTGATCGAGCTGCCAAAATCTGTTGAGGACCGGGAGCAGGAGGCGCGCACCGAACTGCTCGAGACATTGTCGGATTTTGACGATCACCTGCTGGAGCAACTGATCGAAGACAAGCAGCCCCCCAGCGCCGAGGTCTACGATCTGGCCGCACAGGTTCTGCAGAACCACCAGCTGATTCCAGCCTGCCTGGGCGCGGCCAGCCACGGTCATGGGCTCACACGACTGATGAAAGCCCTGCGCCACGAAGCGCCCGAGTTCGATATTGCCGCCGGGCGGGATGAGGCTGAAGGCAGCGCGCGTGCCATCGCTGGTTTTGCGGATGTGAAGAAACATATCGGCAAGATCATCGTGCTGCGCGGACTGGGGGACGGCGTCAAAGCGCATGAACCACTGGGCGGTGAAACCGTCGGCAACCTGACCGGACTGGACGCGAAAACCCAGATCAGCGCGCTGGAAGCCGGGCAGATCGGGCTTGCGGTGAAATCGGATCACCTCAACCCCGGCAATCTCTATGACAGCAGCAACGGTTCGCCGCTGCCAGAATGGGCATCGTCGCACCCCGTCGCGCATCGCCAGATCGTGTCACCCGCGCATGAGCGCGACGATGTGCGTCTGTCGAATGCACTTGGCCGAATGAACGAGATTGATCCGGGCCTGCAGCTGTCACAGGACGAGCTTAGCGGCCACGCGGTTCTGGGATCGCAAGGTCCACAGCACATGCGTCGGATCTCGGCAAAACTGGCCGAGGATTTTGGCATCGAGATCGTCGCCGAACCGGTCGAGACCGCCTATCGCGAGACCATTCGCGCGCCCGTCGAACATCGCCATCGCCATCGCAAGCAATCCGGCGGGGCGGGACAGTTTGCCGACGTGGTGATCTCGGTCGCACCGATGCCTCGCGGGTCGGGGTTCAAATTCGAAGAGATCGTGAAAGGGGGCGCCGTTCCCAAGAACTACATCCCCTCGGTCGAGCATGGTGCCAAGGATGCGCTGGCGCAGGGTCCCGAAGGGTTCCCGGTGGTCGATGTCAAAGTCACGCTGAGCGACGGCAAACATCACAACGTGGACAGCTCGGACTTTGCCTTCCGCACCGCTGGAAAAAACGCGGTGCGCGAGGCGCTGCCGCAAGCGAAACCCGTGGTTCTACAGCCGATCCTGAGCGCAGAGATACACCTGCCCTCGGATTTCGTCGGCGATCTGGTGCCCACGATCAGCTCGCTGCAAGGTCAGGTTCTGGGCTTTGAAGGCAATCCCAATGCCTCGGGTTGGGAGATTTTCAACGCCCAGCTTCCCGCCGTGGCCGAAGACGAATTGCACCGCAGCCTCGCCAGCGCCACGCGTGGCACCGGTTGGGTCAAGTTGAGCTTCGATCACTATGAAGAACTGCGTGGTCCGGTGCCAAAAACGGCGGCCAAGGAAAGCGCGAACGCCTGACGTGGTGGCGAGGGCTGATCTCAGCCCGCCGCCGCAATGAGCTCGCGGGTGTAGTCGGTCTGGGCGTTCTCGAACAACGCCTCGGCCGTCCCCATCTCAACCACGTCACCGTTGCGCATGACGATCACGTTGTGTGACATGGCGCGGACAACTTTCAGGTCATGGCTAATGAACAGATAGGCCAACCCGTATTTGCGTTGAAGATCGCGCAGCAGATCTACGATTTGAACTTGAACCGTCATGTCCAGCGCGCTGGTGGGCTCGTCCAGAACCAACAGCTTGGGCCGTAACACCATGGCGCGCGCAATGGCAATACGCTGGCGCTGACCGCCCGAAAATTCATGCGGGTAACGGTCCATCGCCTCGGGGTCCAAGCCCACCTCGGTCATCACTTCGGCCACAAGTTCACGCGGCGCACGGTGAGGGTCGACTTTGTGGATCGCCAGACCTTCGGCAATGATCTGCATGCAGGTCATACGCGGGCTGAGACTGCCGAACGGGTCCTGAAACACGATCTGCATGTCCTTGCGCAGACGTCTAAGTTCCCGCGTGGACCAGCGGCGCACATCCTGATCGCGGAAGGTGATCCCGCCCTCAGACGCAATCAGCCGCATGATGGCCAGCGCCAGCGTGGTCTTGCCCGATCCGCTTTCGCCAACAATTCCCAGCGTTTCGCCGGCACGCACGCTCAGCGTCGCGTCATTGACCGCTTTTACGTAGCCAACGGTGCGTTTCAGGAACCCCCGCTGGATCGGAAACCAGACCTTCAGGTGATCTGTGCGCGCAACCTCTTCGGCGTTTTCGGCCACAGGGTCGGGCTCGCCGGACGGTTCCGCCGCCAGCAGCTTGCGCGTGTAGGGATGCTGTGGGTTGTCGAAAATCTCGGCGGTTACGCCGGTTTCGACAATCTCTCCGTCCTTCATCACGCAAACCCGGTCGGCAATGCGACGCACGATGCCAAGATCATGGGTGATGAAAAGCATCCCCATATTTTCGGATTTCTGCAACTCGGCCAGCAGTTCGAGAATCTGCGCCTGAATGGTCACGTCCAGCGCTGTGGTCGGCTCGTCCGCTATCAAAATGTCGGGCTTGTTGGCCAGCGCCATCGCGATCATGACCCGCTGCCTCTGCCCACCGGACAATTGGTGTGGATAGCTGTCCAGCCGTTCTTCGGGGTCGCGGATGCCCACCTTGGTCAGCAGTTCAACAATTCGGTCCCGGGCCGCTGCGCCGCTCAGACCCTGATGCAGTGCCAGTGATTCCGCCATCTGTTTCTGGATCGTGTGCAGCGGGTTCAGCGATGTCATCGGCTCCTGAAAGATAAAGCTGATGTCATTGCCGCGCACATCCATCAACTTGTCCTCTGACGCACCGATCATCTCAGCCCCGTCATAGGTGGCCGATCCCTCGACAATCGCGCTTTCGCCCAGCAGCGACACAGTGCTCAGCGCGGTCACCGATTTGCCGGAACCGGATTCACCGACAAGAGCGACGGTTTCACCGCGATCCACCGTGAACGACACGCCCCTGACCGCTGCCGAAACCTGCCCGTCCTGCCGGAACGAGACCCGAAGGTTTTTCACATCCAGCAGGCTCATGAGAAGGTCTTTCTTGGATCAAACGCATCGCGGACGCCTTCGAAAATGAAGACCAGCAGCGACAGCATGATGGCAAAGGTGAAAAAGGCGGTGAAGGCCAGCCACGGCGCTTGCAGGTTCTGTTTGGCCTGCAAGGTCAGCTCCCCCAGCGACGGGGCCGAGGACGGCAGGCCAAAGCCAAGGAAGTCCAGCGATGCCAGCCCGCCGATCGTGCCCGTGACGATGAACGGCATGAAGGTCAGCGTCGCAACCATCGCGTTGGGCAGCATGTGGCGGAACATGATCGTCATGTTGCCGACGCCCAGCGCCCGTGCAGCGCGGACATATTCAAGGTTGCGCGCCCGCAGGAATTCAGCCCGCACCACGCCCACCAGCCCGGTCCAGCCGAACAGGATCATCAGCGCGACCAGCAGCCAGAAACTTCGCCCCAGTATGGCAAACATGATGATGATGACATAGAGCGAGGGCGTCGCTGACCAAATCTCGATCACGCGCTGAAAAATCAGATCCAGCCAGCCGCCAAAGAAGCCTTGAATAGCCCCGGCAAAGATACCGATCAGGCTGGCGGCACCTGTCACGACCAGAGTGAACAGGATCGACAGCCGGAAACCATAGATCACCCGCGCAAGCACATCGCGTTTGGTGTCATCGGTGCCCAGCAGATTCTGTCCGTTGGGCGGCAACGGGGCAGCTCCGGGCCGATCGACGCTGGTGTTGTACGAATACGGAATCAACGGCCAGATCGACCAACCCTGCTCGAACCCTTCGGCCTGAAATGTGCCCGCCTCGATCTCGTCAATGATACCCTCGGGGTCGTCGAAACACTGTTCAAGACCACCACTGTCTATCAGGCAACGGACCTCGGGGTCGCGATAGATCGCTTCGGTCTGGAAATCGCCACCGAACTGGGTTTCGGCGTAGAAGTTGAACACCGGCATGTAAAACTCACCCCGGTATTTCACGAGGATCGGCTTGTCATTGGCAACGAACTCGGCGAACAGAGACACTCCGAACAGGATCGAAAAGATGATCAGCGACCAGAAGGCGCGTCCATTGCGGCGGAAATTGCGCCAGCGGCGCTGGTTGAGAGGGGAAAGCGCCATCTACCCCTCCCGCTTTTCGAAATCGATACGCGGGTCGACCAGCACATACATCAGGTCGCTGATGATACCGACGACCAGTCCCATCAGGCCAAAGATGAACAGCGTGCCGAAGATCACCGGATAATCGCGCGCCACTGCCGCCTCAAACCCCAGGCGGCCCAGACCGTCCAGCGAGAAGATCGTCTCGATAATGATCGAACCGCCAAAGAACACACCGATGAACACTGCCGGAAAGCCCGCGATCACGATCAGCATCGCGTTGCGGAAGACGTGACCATAAAGCACCTTGCCTTCGCTCAGGCCCTTGGCCCGGGCGGTCATGACGTATTGCTTTTTGATCTCATCCAGAAACGAGTTCTTGGTCAGCAACGTCAGTGTCGCAAAGGCCGAAATTGTCAGCGCAATGATCGGCAGGGCGATGTGCCAGAAATAGTCGGCGATCTTGCCCAACAGGCTGAGGCTTTCCCAATTGTCCGAAGTCAGGCCTCGCAGCGGGAAAATCTGCCAGTAGGACCCACCGGCAAACAGCACCAGCAACAGGATTGCGAACAGAAAACCCGGGATGGCGTAGGCCACAATGATGGTTCCGCTGGTCCAGGTATCAAAGGTCGAGCCATCCTTGACCGCTTTGCGAATGCCCAGCGGGATCGACACCAGATAGGCGATCAGGGTCGACCACAGACCCAGTGAGATCGACACTGGCATCTTTTCCAGCACCAGATCGATTACACTGATGGACCGAAAATAGCTCTCGCCGAAATCCAGCGTCAGATAGTTGCCCATCATGGACAGGAATCGCTCGACCGGAGGCTTGTCGAAACCGAACTCTTTCTCCAGTTCCTCAATGAATTCCTTTGGAAGCCCGCGCGCGCCGATGTATTCGCTGTCAGAGCCGAATGTCTCTTCCGTTTGAACATTGTCGCCACCGGCAAAACCGGCAAAGACATCGCCTTCGCCCTGCATCTGGGCCAATATCTGCTCGATCGGACCGCCGGGCACAAACTGTACCAGCGTAAAGTTCACGATCATGATGCCAAGCAGCGTCGGAATTACCAGCAAAAGCCGGCGGAGAATGTATGCTCCCAACGGTCTTTACCTCACCGCGCCTGCGGATTTCAGCTTCTGGTATTTTTCTTCATTGAACCACCAGAAATCGAACTGTCCGACAGCCAGCGGGGGCAAAACCTCGGGATGTTCGTACATGTCGTAATAGGCCACCCAGGTTTCGGCGACATAGCCTGTCGGAACTTGAATGCGCAGATGCCGCAGGACGCGATCCAGGGCTTGAAGGGCTGCGACCTCTTCCTCGCGCGATTTGGTCTCGAGCGCGGCGTCGATGATGGCATCCACCAGCGGGCTTTGCAGCGACTGCGGGTTATAGGACGACACGACCGCCGTTTCCGCGCCATAGGATTGCTTGAGGCCCGTTCCGGCCTCAAGGAAACTCTGGTTGCGGAAAAAGATCATATCAAAATCTTTGTCGTAGTAGCGTTGGATCCACTGGGCGCTGTCGATCTTTTCAACGGTAACGTTGATGCCAAAGTTCTCGAGATTGGCGGCGTAAGTGGTCACGATCGCCTCGGCAGTATCCGAAGACGCGGCGCTCAGCATGATGGTGATGGTCATCGGGTTGCCGTCGGCATCCTTGAGCTTGCCATCACTGGCAACGGTCCAACCCGCCTCCGAGAACAGTTTCAGCGCGGTTCTCTTGTTGCCGCGGTCCACGGTCCGGCTGGCGTTCGAGCTGTGCGCGCGCACAGCTTCCTGAGTGAAAACTTCGGGCGGCACGAGATCGCCCAGTGATTCCAAAAACGTCTTCTCCAACCCTTCGGGCACACCGTTTGCGGCAACTTCGGAGTTTTCTGCAAAAGAGTGCCGCTGTTCGGTCAGGCCATATTGCAGCGATTCCGAGGTCCATTCGAAGTTGTAAGCCAACCCCAGCGCCTCACGCACCTTGATATCGTCAAAAGGCGCACGCTGCATGTTGAAGATGAATCCCGACGGAGACGGCGGTGTCATCACCGGTATGCTTTCGCGTTTCACGTATCCGTTCTGAACAGATGGGAAATCGTACCCGGTCGCCCATTTCTTGGTGCTGCCTTCGGCGCGGAACGTGTAGACCCCCGCCTTGAAGGCTTCGAACTCGGCCGCGTCATCCGCAAAATACTCAACCCGGACCGTTTCAAAATTGTGGCGGCCGACGTTGATCGGCAGGTGCCAGCCCCAATAATCGGGATTACGGCGATAGACGATATAGCGATTCAGCTCGAAATCATCGACCACATAAGGTCCGCTGCCCATGGGCGTCTTGAGGCTCTGTTTATCCAGGCGCTCGCCGGTTTCCTCGTACCAGGCCTTTGAAAAGACTGGTGTCCCGCCCACTTGCGAGATCAGCGAGCGACGCGAAATTCCGTCTACGAAATTGTACTTGATGGTATGGTCATCGATGATCTCATAGCCTTCGATACGCTGCTTGACCGCGCGCGCGTAACTGCGGATGCCCTGGTCGAGGAACAGATCATGAGTGAAGGCCGCGTCATGAGCGGTCAACGACGTGCCATCCGCAAAACGCGCCTCGGGCCGCATGTAGAAAATGCACCATTCCTTGGTACTGGGATATTCGACCGCTTCTGCAAGCAATCCATAAGCCTCGGTGATCGAGTCAGCTGGCGTGGCGGATCCAAAGGGGCTGTCGCCGAACATGCTTTCGGCGATCAGGCCCGAATAGCGCCCCGCCTTACCCTGCCAGTTGAACCGGTTCATCCCGTCGAAGGTTCCCCGGGTCGAGACCGAGATATGACCCCCAATCGGCGCATCGGGGTTCACATAGTCGAAATGCGTGAAATCCGGCGGGTATTTCAGATCGCCAAAGAACGAATATCCATGCGCCTTGATGATCGTTGCGTCATCGCCCGAGGCAAAGGCGCGCGGAACGCCTGGCAATGCCGCGGCAACGGCACCTCCTCCCAACAATTGCAAAGCTGTCCGCCGCTTGATGGCGGTTTGCGTCCGCTTTGTGCGATTCTGGGTCATGCTCGCCTCTCCTACACCGTTCTGAACGTCTTAATGCGCCTTAACCTAGCTAAAGGTCCAGCACTGTCAGTTGCAAGTTTAGAATGCGTGAGCACAATGTGAAGATTTCCTCAGACAAAAAATTAAGGCCGCAGCGGGATACTGCGGCCTTGAAAATCTACGGTCTGACCGGGTGATCAGTTGCCGATTGTCTGAAGATAGGCAATCAGATCGGCGCGGTCCTGCGGTTTTTTCAGACCCGCAAAGCTCATCGATGTGCCCGAGATATAGGAGCTCGGGCGCTCAAGGAACGCATCCAGCGCTTCGGGCGTCCAATTGCCGCCATGGGCCTGCATCGCGGCCGAATAACCGGTGAAGCCGTTGGCCGAAGCGACCGGGCGATCCACAATCGCATACAGGTACGGGCCTGTGCCGTTTGCTCCGTCTTCCAGCTTGTGGCACGCGGTGCACTTGCGGAACACTTTTGCACCTTTTTCCGGGTCGGCTGCAGCCAGCATGTCTTCGAATACGACCTCTTCGCCGTCAGCGCTTTCACCTGCGCTTTCGGTTTCGATGATATAGGCCGCCTCGGCGCTGTGGCCGCCGACGTGATACAGGATGTCGCCACCCCATTTGGCCAGAAGAAGCACAAGAAAGGTTCCAAACAGGCCAGCGGCGGCCTTGGTAACTGTCATCGTGTCGAACATTTTGATCGCGATCCATTTCAGCTGTCTGCGGGGTGTCTAAGGCTTCCCCTCGCAAGAGGCAAGGTATAGACACCGCGACGAAACGCCCAATGTCGGAACTTGTTGCACGGAATCGACCAAATGACCAAACGCATCGCTTTTCAAGGGGAACCTGGCGCCTATAGCCACGAGGCCTGCCGCAATGCGCGGCCCGAAATGGACGCCCTGCCCTGCCGCACGTTCGAAGACGTGATCGAATCGGTGCGCTCTGGCGAGGCGGATCTGGCCATGTTGCCGGTCGAAAACTCGACCTATGGCCGGGTTGCAGATATTCACCGCCTGCTGCCCCATAGTGGGCTGCATATCATCGAAGAAGCATTTGTACGGGTCCATATCAACCTGCTGGCGGTTCCGGGGGCCACGCTGGAAGATATTCAAGAGGCGCATTCACATCTGGTTCTGCTGCCTCAATGTGCGGGCTTCCTCAAGGAACACGGCATTCGTGGCCGCGTCAGCCCCGACAATGCCCGCGCTGCACGCGAAGTGGCCGAGGCCGGAGACAAACACTCGGCCGCGCTGGCCAGTGAGCTTGCGGGCGAAATCTATGGTCTGAACGTTTTGGCCCGCCATATCGAGGATCAGGGCGACAACACCACCCGCTTTTTGGTGATGTCACGCCAGGCCGATCTGAACCGCCGTGGCGATCATGGCATGATCACAAGTTTTGTCTTTCAGGTCCGCAACATCCCCGCTGCGCTGTACAAGGCGATGGGCGGGTTTGCGACAAATGGCGTCAACATGACCAAGCTGGAAAGCTATATGATCGATGGCTCGTTCACAGCCACGCAATTCTATGCCGATATCGTTGGCCACCCCGACGACCGAAACGTTCAGCTTGCCATGGAAGAGCTTGAGCACTTTACGACCAATGTCGAGATTCTGGGGGTCTTCCCGGCGGTGCGTCCGCGCGGTTGACGACGCGCGCCGTCAATTGAACTCTGATTGGCGCAGGCCGCTGCGCCAAGCGAGCAGGATGAGGTCGACATTCGCATCAACGCCATTTTCGGAATCGATTTCCAGATCATAGACTTGCCCCGCGTGAATACTGCGCTGATCCTGTATCGCGCTACCGATGCGGCGGTCTGCCCTTTGTGCTTCTCGTTTGGCCAGTTCAGGCAAAGCGCAATGAACGGCCACAAAAAGGACGTCATGTTCTCGAAAGAGCGCGCGTAGCACGTCGGCCCATCCTGGGGTGTCCAGAATATGCTCGACAATCAGATTGTTCCCGGCGTCTGCATAGGCCGCCAGGGATTGATGAAACCCGTCAAAGACGCGGTCACGCGACTGACGGCAATCGAATGCGCCGCTGCGAAACCGATCCATCGGAAGAACGCCTGAATCGCGCAAGTGATCAATGGAAACATGCCAGAACGGCACTTCGATCCTGCTTTGAAGCGCCCGGGCCAGCGTGGTTTTGCCGCTGCTTGATGCGCCGTGCAAGAATATCACCTGAGCCATTGGGAAACCTCTGGATCCAATTGCGCCAAACCGGGTGCCTTACATGCCGTGCCGATACCTGTCTTCCATTTCGCCAGCGAAATCGCTCAGCCGGGACTGGAACTGCCGTCGCAGGCGCGACTGCCCCAGCTTAATTGATTGCAGCAGCAACCGCGCGGGCAACGTCTTGGCGGCAAGCGACATGGTTAGATTCAGCCGCGTTTGGCGTTTCGACAAGGCCAGCAGCTCGACCTTGGTGACACCGACCATCCCCTTGCTGGTTGCCTGAAACTGCATCAGGCCCGGATCTTCGCGGTCGGTCATCTCAATTGTGACCTCGCGTGGTTTGCCCCGGATATTGAAGCGGGTTTCCCAGATCATGCCCACATCGGCGTTGCCCGACCCCTCCATGCGCCGCACATCGGCACCCCGCCGGACGGCCATGCGCTCGAACCGGTCAAAATCCGAGACCATCGCGAATACGACGTCGATCGGGGCTTCGATGTCTTCCTGCGCTGAAAATTGCATTTCTGTCTGTCTTCTTTGCCCTATTTCCAGTCCAGTTTTGCGTCAGTCCAGACTGTCCGCAAGCCAGTGTTGCAACAGGAAATGGGCAATCGCGCCCTTTCGCGCGGGCAACAGACTGTCATGTTCACCCGCAAACACCTGCATCATTTCGGATTTGGTGACCCACATTGCGTCTTCGATTTCCACCGGATCTATGCGGATTTCGCGAGACAGCGCCTGACCTGCGCACCCCATCATCAACGAAGCCGGAAATGGCCAGGGCTGACTGGCCAGATACTGCACCTCACCGACCGGCACGCCGGCTTCTTCCATCACTTCCCTGCGCACGGCGGCCTCCAAGGTCTCACCCGGTTCGACGAACCCCGCCAGCAATGAATACATCCCTTCGGGCCAGCCGGGCGAACGCCCCATAAGCACCGCGTTTCCATGGGTGATCAGCATGATCACCACCGGGTCGGTGCGCGGAAAGTGCTGCGCGCCGCAAGCCGGGCAACCGCGTTGCCACCCACCCTGCGATATTTCGCTGGCAGCGCCGCACTTGGCGCAGAACCGATGCGTGTCATGCCACCCGATGACCGCTTTTGCAGTTGCCGCCAGTTCGGCGTCGCGCGGCGTCAGCCGGGTCATGATCCGACGCAACTCGGCAAAGACATCGCCTTCGGGCAGGTCGGGATGCTGCTGTTCGGTCTTGTCAACAAAAGCGCCGACATCCGACAGATCGAGCCCCTCGGCCTGCCAGCCCGAAATATCCATCGCAAAGATCGGAGCGTCGTCGCTGTCGCACCCAAGAAAAACCGGCGCCTCAATTGCGCCACCGGTCGCGGCTCGGATCACCTCATGCGTCATCGGGACAAAAGCAAGACGGTCCAGCGCCGGGCCACACACCAACACCTTGCCCCGCCACAGCAACAAGCAGCGAGCCGCCGCGCTTTCGCTTGCTTCGGCCAGTTTAGCTGCGTCGCCGCGAATATGGGCCGCACGGTCCAGACCCGAGCCGCCGAATGTCACCTGTTCCGCGCGTTTCATCTCACTGCGTTCCCTCGATACCGGGGTCAAGGGCTGCCACGTCTTGGCCTCTGGCGCAACGCCGTTTCATCAGGCAATATTGATATGCCGCCGAAAGACCGCAGGGCCGCCCCTGAAATTGCATTAACTCGTTTTTTAGTGAACACAATATTACCAAGACAGTCAGAAGCAGAAATTTTGGACAAGACAGAAAGATCGTCGCAGAGCGAAGCTGACCACCCGTTGGCGCGGGTTCGGATTTTGGCCACTTCGGACCTGCATATGAACCTGGTCGGCCACGACTATTACTCCGATCGCCCCGACGTTCGGATCGGATTTGCCAGAACCGCGACCCTGATCCGCAAGGCCCAACGCGAGGCTGCACAGATGGGTGCCCTGACCCTGTTGTTAGACAACGGTGATTGCCTGCAAGGGACACCGTTCGGCGACTTTGCAGCCGACCAAAGCGCCGCACCGCACCCATTACCGCTGGCCTTTGCTGCGTTGGGCTATGATGCGGTCGGTTTGGGGAACCACGACTTTGGCTTCGGGCTGGATTTCCTGAAACGGGTCGCTGATCAGTTTGACTGCCCGTTGATCTGCAGCAACATGCGGCTCGACGACGCCACACCGATCTGGCAAAGCGCGGCGGTCCTGCCGCGCTGCGTGACCTTGAACGGCAAACCCGAACCTCTGAACATCGGCATCCTGTCCGTCCTGCCACCCCAGACCACGCAATGGGAGGCGCACAAGCTGAACGGGCAGGTCACGGCCACGGATATTCTAACCTCGGCGCGGGACACTGCCATCGAACTGCGACAACAGGGCTGCGATCTCGTGATCGCTCTGGCTCATTCGGGGCTTGGTCCGGCAGAGGCGAAACCCGGTCTGGAAAACGCCGCCATCCCCCTGGCCTCTATGGACGAAATAGATGCGATTATTGCCGGGCACACGCATCTGACATTGCCGGGCTCCGCTCATAATGGGCGGCGCCATGTCGACGCGCGAAACGGTCTGGTGCACGGCAAACCCGTGGTCATGCCAGGGTTTGCCGGATCACATCTGGGTGTGATTGATCTGACGCTGACCCGAAAGAACATCTGGCGCATTGTCGACCGCAAGGCAGAGCTGCGCCCGATTCACTCCCCCGCTGACGGGCCCGCGTCAGGCGTGAAAGAAGACCCCGAGATCATGGCCCTGCTGGCCAAAGCGCACGCAGAGACCCGCCAACGCGTGGCCCGCCCGGTGGGCCGGGTGGATCGGTCGCTGCACAGTTATTTTTCCTTTTGTGCGCTGGATCGGGGTTTGCATCTTTTGGCGGCGGCGCAGGCGGCCGCGCTGCGCCCTTACCTGCGGGACAGTCAGCTCGCGGACTTGCCAGTGCTATCCGCCGTCGCCCCCGCAAAGTTCGGTGGGCGGGCCGGGCCAGCTCACTACACCGACGTTCCTGCCGGCGAAATCTCGATCCGCCATGTGGCTGACCTTCAGGTCTTTCCGAATGAACTGCGTGGCCTCTGTGTCAGTGGCGCGCAGGTTCTCGACTGGCTTGAAATGTCTGCGGGCGTCTTCAACCAGCTCTTCCCCGACGCGCCACAAGAGTTGCACGATCCGGACCGCGCGGGTCACAATCTGGATTTACTCTATGGGTTGGCCTGCGAGATCGATCTGTCACACCCCGCCCGGTTCGATGCCGAAGGCCAATTGAACGACCCGGCGCATCGCCGTATCCGCATGGCATCGATAAATGGCTTGCCCATCGACCCGGATCAGAAGTTTGTCGTGGCAACAAACAACTACCGCGCCAATGGCGGCGGCAACTTTCCGATTGCTGGTCGGGCACAAGTTATCCCGATCCCTTCGCTGCCCGTTCAGAACGCACTGATCGACTACATAAAGAACTCGGCGCGGCCTGACCCGCTCGAATCCGCACCACGGCCGTTTACATTTTCGTCACTGGGTGGCGCGAAGACGATTCTGAGGACCGGCCCGAACGCGCGCGCGCACAGCGCCGAGCTGGCGGAATTCGCCACAAGCGATCTGGGCCTGGATTCGGACGGATTTTTGCGCATTCAACTGACGCTGTGACGGGTTGCCATTTTACCGCCAGGCACCTATATCGGCAGTCGAGAGGTTGGCGCGGGCGAGCGCCTCGCCAACCTGGTCAGGTCCGGAAGGAAGCAGCCACAACGAGCCCCGCTTGGGTCGATGTCCAACCTCTCACTTGAACCTTTCAGCCACAGGAGGGCTTTTATGATTGTAGCAAAGACCCTTCGGGCCGCTCGGTTCTGACTTTTCGATCACCGATCGCGGCCTGAACACGTTTCCGACGGATGTGCATGCGCCATTCGTCAGGATTGCTGTACCTGAGAACAGGCAGATCAATGGATTTTTCACTTTCGGATCTTGGATGGTCCTCTCACTTTGCCGCGCAACACGCGGTCGATCCCACTTGCGCACCCTATCGCATCACCGGCGTTCACCGGGACCGTCTGACAGGCGTGTCGCCGGAGGGCGAAGCGCCTCTGCTGACACCCAATCGGTCAACAGGTGACTTTGCCGTCGGTGACTGGGTTCTGGTCGACGACCAGCAACGCGTTCAGCACCTGCTGGACCGCCGCAGCAGCCTGCAGCGCCGCGCCGCCGGAACCGGGGTCGAGGCGCAGCTGATCGCTGCCAATGTCGACGTGCTGTATATTGTCAGCTCTTGCAACGCCGATTTCAACCTGCCCAGACTAGAGCGCTATCTGGCACTGGCCCACCAGGCCGGATGTTACCCGGTGATCGTTCTGACCAAGGCAGACACCTGCGACGAGCCCGCAGACTATGCCCGGCGCGCCGAAACTCTGGGGCCGTTCCTGACGGTTCTGACAGTCGACGCGCGGGACCCCATGGACATCGCGCAAGTGCTGTCCTGGTGTCCTGCCGGGCAGACTGGGGCGCTGGTCGGGTCATCCGGCGTCGGCAAAACGACACTGGCAAATGGCATGACCGGACACAGCGACGCCACCGCTTCCATCCGCGAGGATGACGCACGCGGGCGGCACACCACAACCGCGCGGGCCCTGCGAAGGCTGCGCAACGGCGGCTGGCTGATCGACACCCCAGGTATGCGCGCGCTGCGTTTGCTGGATGCGCAAGACGGCGTTGACGAGGTGTTTTCGGATATCACGGAACTGGCGCAGAATTGCCGGTTCTCGGACTGCCAGCACGTCTCGGAACCCGGTTGCGCTGTGCAGGAGGCGATCGCTGCAAGCGCGCTCGACGAAGACCGGTTGGACCGGTGGCGCAAACTGCGACGCGAGGATCAGCGCAACTCAGAAACCCTTGCCCAATCCCGCGCCCGCGACAAGGCGTTTGGCAAGATGGTGCGATCGGTTATGCAGGACAAGAAGTCCCGCAAGGGTGTCTGACACCCGGGGGCACCATCAAGGTGCCCCTACTTATCTGGCAATCAAATTTGGCCAGAGCGCTGCGTTCTTGCGCGTAAAAACCCCGATATGACCGATCTCGGACAGGCCAAAATCCTTTGCCGACAACAGATGCCGACGCGCCTCGGGACCGTAGAGGTCCGCAAGCCGCCAGACCGCCTGAGGCGGCACCATCTGGTCATCGTCGAAAGTGAACAGGTCAACCTGCCGACCGGCATCGGGCCAGTTGGCTACGGGCAGCCTATGCCCGATCTCCGGTACATAGTTCTTTGGCGCGGTACACCAGCTCCGCCATTGCCAATAGACCGGAGCCGGTAAGTCCGTTCCGAACCCGGTCAGCTTGCCCGGCAAATAGCCCAGCCCGCGAGTCGCCAATGGCGCGTGGGCGTGCCAGAACAACCACGCCAGCGAGCGATAAGGCCAAGGGTGATCCGACAGGGTCACCAGCCCGGAACAGACACAAATCATGCGATCGATCCGGTCCGCGTCCGGTTGAACCGGCCCCAGCATGGCCCCCACCGAATGCCCGATTGTCCAGTGTTGCGCGTCGGGAAAGCGCCGCCGCATCTCGGCGCGCGCGGCAGGCATGTCAACCAGGGCCCAGTCGGCCATTGTCGTCTTCGAATCCGCCAGCGCCCCCTGCGACGAGAGCCCGAAATCGCGATAGTCATAGGTCAGGCACGCCATGCCCTGTTCTGCCGCCAGCCAGCGCGCGAAATGGCGATAATAGTCTCTGGGTACCCCCGTGGCGCTGTTCAGGACAACGACCGTCTCGGGTTCTGACGCAGGGCTGTACAACCGCGCCGACAGTTTCGCCGGGCCGGATGCGAAATGAAAATCTTCCGTCAGAACTGCAGTCCGGGTGTCCAGCATCGCCGCCTCCGAAGCTCCTTGCATTGTTTCTGAACTAAGTAGTTCACTTTGCAGTCCACATGGTCTGATACGCCGAGTCAACACTTTGCCAAGTTGACCAAACGTCCGCCTGCGCAATTTTCCTCGGGCATCTTTCAATCCGCTTGACTCGCACCGGGCTGGCCCGCTAGCGATTGGGCGATGGTTTCCGCGTCCTCAACCGAGGCCGGGATGAAAAGGGAACACGGTGCGGCCCACTCCGGATTGTCCGGAACACGCCAAATCCGCGACTGCCCCCGCAACTGTAAGCGGAAAGCAATGCCGAGATACCACTGGCCGCAAGGCTGGGAAGGGCGGCAAAGCGACGACCCGCAAGTCAGGAGACCTGCCATCAAAACTGAAACCGAAACTCGGGCGGGGTGTCCGGGCAGGGTCAGACCGCCGGTTGCGGTTTCTCCTGATCGATACCCCTCAGCCCACATGTGCGGAGGGCACATCATGATCTGGAAGACCGAAACGCACCAATTTACGGCAACCGTCTGTCAACGCACCGGCAAGACCTGCCCGGCGCTGGCGCGTGTGGCACGTGCGCTGGTGCAGTCGATCTCGACCGCGGGGCAGGCAACTGCGCGAGATCTGGAAATAGACGGCAGCATCGAACTGGGCCATTGCCCCGACGGGTGCACAGCACGGTTTCGTGCGCAAGCAGACGAAGTCCGCATCTTTTGCGGAACCGGCGAAGCAGCCGATATCGACCGTTTGGATGACTATGCTGACCTGATGTTTGGCACCGAATTCACGACATTGCCGTCGGGCGCGATTCCAAATCCGCCTTGCGCGATGCTACAGGCTCTGGCAACCGCACCAAAGGCTCAGGCAACGACAGAATCGCAGGTCAGAATCTGAGGTTATGAGGCAGCAAGCGCAACAGCTGGCGCGATGGCCCAATGCAACTGGTCATCCGTCTCGACCGCGCAGGGCCGCAAGGCGCGCAGGCGCGTCAGGGCGGTATCCGGGTTCTCGCCGCATTCCACCATTAGGCGCAGCACGATCATGCCTGACCGCCCGCAGCCACCGCGGCAATGAACGAGTACACGACCCCCGCCTGCCAATGCCTGACGGGCCGAGGCGCTGACCCGTTTCCAGCGTTCGCGGATTTCCGCCGATGGCGCGCCAAAATCCTCGATCGGCAGATGCGCCCAGCGGCTGGCGCGGCTTTGCACGTCGCGCCCAAAGTCGCGCGCGCCATCCTTGATCATCTCGACCTCGGTGGTCATGGAAATCACCAGACCCGGCTGCCATCCGGCGACCATCTCCAGATCGCCGAGATAGTCCCCTCCCCGCCCTGGCATTGAACTTAGCGCAAGCGAGCCGCCGCCCACCTGCAATGCATGGATCACCATCTGAGACATCTTTGCGTTCCCCCCGAAACGTAGATCAGAAAGTCTTACCCCTGGCCTATGAATCGGAGATTTTACCTGCGCCGGTCGCGTTTCCAAAACAAAAATCCTGGCGACCCGCTGTGGACGCGGGCGGCGGGGGCCTCTACGCTGCGGTTTGAACGAATCCAACCGAGCAGACATGACCGACACACCCAGCCCCGCCTATCAGGTTCTCGCCCGCAAATATCGCCCGGAAACCTTTGCCGATCTGGTGGGTCAGAACGCCATGGTGCGCACCCTGAAGAACGCGTTCGAGGCGGACCGGATCGCGCAGGCCTTCATCATGACCGGCATCCGGGGAACCGGTAAGACCACAACTGCGCGGATCATCGCCAAGGGCATGAACTGCATCGGACCGGACGGCAATGGCGGCCCAACGACCGAGCCCTGTGGCCAGTGCGAACATTGCACTGCGATCATGGAAGGCCGTCATGTCGACGTGATCGAGATGGACGCCGCCAGCCGCACCGGAGTGAACGACATTCGCGAAATCATCGACAGCGTCCGCTACCGCGCTGCCAGCGCGCGCTACAAGATCTACATCATCGATGAGGTTCACATGCTCTCGACCAGCGCCTTCAACGCGCTGCTCAAGACGCTGGAAGAACCCCCTGCGCATGTGAAGTTCATCTTTGCCACGACTGAAATTCGCAAGGTACCGGTCACGGTCCTTTCGCGCTGCCAGCGGTTCGACCTGCGCCGGATCGAGCCCGAGGACATGATCGGCCTGCTCAGCAAGATCGCCTCGGCAGAAGGTGCCCAGATCGCCGAAGACGCGCTTGCGCTGATAACCCGCGCCGCCGAGGGCTCGGCCCGCGACGCGACCTCGCTGCTGGATCAGGCGATATCGCATGGCGCTGGCGAAACCAGTGCCAATCAGGTCCGCGCCATGTTGGGGCTGGCCGACAGGGGTCGGGTGCTGGACCTGATGGACATGATCCTGCGCGGCGATGCGGCGGGCGCGCTGACCGAACTGAGCGCGCAATATGCCGAAGGCGCCGATCCGCTGGCGGTTCTACGCGATCTGGCCGAAATCACCCACTGGGTCTCGGTCGTCAAGATCACCCCGGATGCCGCCGAGGATCCAACGGTGTCGCCCGACGAGCGTGCGCGTGGGCAACAGATGGCCGAGGCCCTGCCAATGCGGGTGCTGACCCGCATGTGGCAAATGCTGCTCAAAGCTCTGGAAGAGGTTTCCGCCGCGCCCAACGCCATGATGGCAGCCGAGATGGCCGTGATCCGCCTGACCCATGTGGCGGACCTGCCCAGCCCCGAAGAACTGGTAAAAAGATTGCAGGATACCCCGCCACCGCCAAATGGTGGGCCGGGTCGCGGTCTACCGGCCGCCTCGCAGGGTAATATTGCGCCACAGGCAACCGCCCAACCGACTCTGACAGCCGCACCACGCGGAGCCGCAGGCGCGCCTTCAGCCGCTTTGGCGCAGGACGTACAGACCGCTCTGGCGCGCTATCCGACCTTCGAGCACGTGGTCGAACTGATCCGGTCGAACCGGGACGTCAAACTGCTGGTCGAGGTCGAGAACGGCGTCCGTCTGGTCTCGTACCAACCCGGCCGGATCGAGTTCACCCCGGCCGAGCAAGCACCGACCGACCTGGCCCCCCGTCTCGGATCGGCCCTGCAACGCTGGACCGGGAACCGCTGGGCCGTGTCGATTGTCTCGGAAGGCCAGGACCCGACCATCGCGGAACTCCGCGACGCGGCCGAGCTTGCCCTGCGCACTGAAGCCGAAGAACACCCTTTGGTACAGGCCGTTTTGGCCCAGTTTCCAAAGGCGCGGATCACCAAGATCGAAACCCCCGAACAACGCGCGGCACAGGTCGAAACCGAAGCTCTGCCCGAAGTCGAAGACGAATGGGACCCGTTCGAGGAGGATTAAGTCTCCGCTCTGACACCTGAAGCCCTCCCGCACCTGCCACGGGCCATCGGCTTGCGCCGATACCCCTGAGCAGCTTTGGGCCCGGCCCGCGCAGACACAGCCTGCGCGGGCCGGGTCCAACGAGAGGAAAGACCCACCAAAGACCTTGGCGACAGGCGGGAGCAGCCTCTCCCCTTGTGCCCGACGAATGCCATCCGTATTTAGGCTGCAAACAGATTTACAGGAGAATACCGATGCTCAAAGGACTCGGCGGTCTGGGCGACATGGCCAAGATGATGAAATCCGCCCAGGATTTGCAGACCAAGATGACCGACATGCAGGAAGAGCTGAACACCATCATGGTCGTCGGCGAATCCGGCGCCGGGCTGGTCAAGGCGACGGCCACCGCCAAAGGCGAATTGAAAGGTCTCGACATCGATCCGTCGATCTTCAATGGCGACGACAAAGAAGTGGTCGAAGATCTGATCCTCGCCGCGATCAAGGACGCGCAGACCAAAGCCGCCGAACGCTCTCAGGCCGAGATGGCCAAGCTGACCGAAAGCATGGGCCTGCCAGCAGACATCAAGCTGCCGTTCTGATCTTCATCTTTTTGAAAATACTCCCGCCGGAGGCTCCCTCCGGCGCCAGACAGGACAGGCCGTGAGCTCGAACAGCGACATCGACAACCTGATCGACCTGATGGCCAAGCTGCCGGGCCTCGGCCCCCGCTCGGCCCGCCGCGCGGTCCTGCACCTGATCCGCAAACGCGCCCTGCTGCTGACGCCGCTGTCGGACGCCATGCAGCAGGTCGCCGTCACCGCCCGTGAGTGCCTGAACTGCGGCAATGTGGGTACCACCGACATCTGCGACATCTGCGAAAGCGAGGACCGCGCGACAGGCGAGCTGTGCGTGGTCGAAGACGTCGCCGACCTCTGGGCCATGGAGCGCGCAGGCGTGTTCAAAGGCCGCTATCACGTGTTGGGCGGCACGCTTTCGGCGCTGGACGGCATAGGCCCGGACGACCTGCGCATTCCCCGATTGAAAGATCGGGTTGTGGCCGAAGGGATCACCGAGATCATCCTCGCGCTCAACGCCACCGTCGATGGCCAGACCACCGCGCATTACATAGCCGATCAGCTGGAGGGTCAGGTCCGTCTGACCTCATTGGCGCAAGGCGTGCCGATCGGGGGAGAGTTGGATTATCTGGATGACGGGACTATTACGGCAGCGCTCAGGGCGCGCAAGGAACTTTGAGTATGCGGGCTTTAGCACGTCAATAAAGCCCATCGGTTTCGTCAATCAGCACCGGTGGCCCCCAATAGTCCGCTTCAAACCGGACGCGCGCGCCACTGTAGTTCTCGAAATGAACCGTTAGACCGAGGGCATCATTCCTAAATGATCCTTTCAAGTACCCGGCGAAGCTTTCGATACTTCCGCCCCAACCATTCGCACTGGACAGTCTGAACTCTGCCCACTTTTTTAGTTCTGTGCTGCGCTCAGCGTCCAGCTTGTGTTCAGGCCATCGCGTATTTTCGCACCGAAAAACCCCAAAATTCGCATAGGGTTTGGCGGCATCTATGGGTGGCCAATCAAAGATGTGAATCCGCGCCAATAAGTCGCCTAAGACTACATAGATCCCATGTTTGTCGCCGACTTTGTCTTCTGTCGTGCCGCCATTCCACACGCTCTCATCTTTGGTCAGGAAATACCGGAGGCACGCGTCCGCGCCCCAAACTACTGGATCTGTGCTTTCAAAGGGTTGCCACTCTTGATTCTGAATTGGCGGATCGAAGATTGATGGGCCTTTTCGGCATCCGTGGGTCGCGCAATAGGCGTAGGGATCAAATCGGAAATCCCTGGGTTCTTCGGGGGGCACATTTTTTGCCTGAACGATTGTTACGACAGAAAAGTAAAGCGTACCAATAGTATTGAAAATAAGGATTCGAAAGACAGCAGAACTCAGAATCAAGTGGTTTAAGCCTCTGAAAATATTCATTTAAGCTCTATTCCACCAACGCACACCCGACGCATCAAAGTCAAAGGGAAACATCGCTTATCGACCGCAATAACCTCTTTGATCTTCTTTGTTCGTCATTTAAAGTTTTGAAAAACCAAACCTTTTTTGACGAGAGATCATGACCCGCCTTCTCGCCCTCACCTTCGCCGCCTTCACTGCAACCGCCGCGCACTCGCAAGAACTGGTCGACAAGGGTTTTGTCGAGGGCTGGAACATCATGATGGACCCTGCACTCGGGAACGGGTGCCTGATCCAGACCGTGTATCAGGATCTCTCGGTTGTGCGGCTGGGTTACGACGCGCTGGACAATCGTGGGTATTTCACCGTTTACAACAAGGCCTGGGGCAATATTGAGCCGGGGCAGAGCTACCCGATCCGGTTCGAGCTTGACGGCAAAAGCTTTGACGCCACCGCCATCGGGTTCAAGCAGGACCGCGTTCCGGGGGCAACGGTATTCTTTACCGACCGCAACTTCGTCAACGCGATTGCGCAGAACAAGACCATGACCGTCTACAACCCCGAAGGTCAAACCGTCATGGCGATTGATCTGAAAGGTACGGCCAAGGCGCTGGACTATGCGCGGGATTGCCAGAACAAGAAGCTTTAACGAATCGGATCGAACAAAGCGTCCGTAGCCATGCAGTCCTTGATCACGTCGCGGCCACAGGGAACCGGTTCAAGATCGCGGGACAGACACAGGCGGACCTCTTCGATGTAACCCTGTTTGCAGGTGATCGTGATCATGTCGCGGTCGAGCGTGGGGTTAGATTTCAGGAACGCCTCTTCGACGACCGACGCGGGCAGTTTGACCGATGTATCCAGCTTGCGGAAGACCGGCGGACGCTCGACCAGATCATAAGCCCGCCGCGAAAGGGTGAAATAATCAGGCGCAGAAAGGCCTGAGCATGTGCCGTGTTTTTTCCACTGATGCCACGCCAGCCCAGAACTGCCCTGAATGTCTTCCATTTCCCGCGTCATTCGGCGCGAGGGTGGCCTTTCCGAAGTCCGGCAATAGGCGGGCCAGCCCCGATGGTATTGCGGCCAGAGCCCGTGCAAGATCCAGCCGTGATCATGGCGCGCATCGCATTGGTCTGATCCGCGCGCATCGCCCTCGCGGGCGCACCAGTTGGGGGACCAGCTGAGCGACAGGACGTAATAGTCAAACTCGCCCGCCTTTTCGCCATCGGCCGGCGCAGCCACGGCGCTCAGAACCCATACGATCAGCCCTAACAGACCTTGGCGCATTCGCCTCTTCCCTTCTTTATCTGACGCGACTATATAGGCCCCAAGTTCCCCGACAACGGAAACCTGCCCCAAGACCACGGGGCCGCCGAATTCCGGCGACGGGACAGATGTATTCAAAGGAGACGGGCTGATGGCAAAACCACTTATGGCCAAGGCAACAGCCGTATGGCTGGTGGACAATACCACGATCAGCTTCAAGCAGATCGCGGATTTCGTAGGCATGCACGAGCTTGAGGTGCAGGGTATTGCTGATGGCGACGTTGCTGCAGGCGTCAAAGGGTTCGACCCGATCGCCAACAACCAGCTGACGCAGGAAGAGATCGACGCGGCCCAGAACAATCCGCTGCACAAGCTGAAGCTCAAGTTCAACCCTGCCGCAAGCGGCGAGGAAAAGCGCCGTGGCCCGCGGTACACGCCGCTGTCCAAGCGTCAGGACCGTCCGAATTCGATCCTGTGGCTGGTCAAGTTCCACCCCGAACTCAGCGACGGTCAGATCGCCAAGCTGGTCGGCACAACCAAGCCGACCATCCAGTCGATCCGCGAGCGCACGCATTGGAACATTTCCAACATGCAGCCGATTGATCCGGTTGCTCTGGGCCTCTGCAAACAGTCGGAACTGGATGCCATCGTGCAGAAGGCCGCTGCCAAGAAAGCGGCCGAAGGTGGCGTGATGAGCGATGACGAACGTCGCAAGCTGGTCTCGACCGAACAGTCGCTGGAAATGGACAGCGCGCCCAAAATCCCGACCGCCATCGAAGGGCTCGAGACATTCTCGCTGTCCGATGACGGAGAGGACAAGGAAGACGACGAACCAATCGTGGACGCCGACAGCTTCTTCAACCTGCCCAAAGGTGGCGGTGAGGACGAAGAAGAAGACGATCTGCGCCCCTGATCCTGATCTGACCCCGGCGGGCTCTGCCGGGGTTATTTGTTTGGGAAAGACCCATGCTGAAATTATTATCCGCAATTTTCGGACCGCACCGCGCTGTTTCGATCTATGTGTTTCTGAGAACCAAAGGTCTGGCGATTGCGGGCGCGCTTGTGATGGTTGTCATCGTCGCCAGCCTGTTTCTGCTGGGGGACGATGGCGAGCACGAGCATGACGCCTTCATGACCGTTGCGGTGCTGTCGGCGACGCCGATCAATGGTGACCTCAAGAATGGAGTAATCGCCTCGGTCCGCTTGCCGGACGGATCGGCGACCTCAATCACATCGACCGAAGGCCCCGTATCGCAGACCGTTGGCACCAGCGCCTGCGTGGAAAAACGGGTCTATGTCAACAGTGGCGAAGCACGGTATCGGTTCAAACTGCCTCGTTACTGCGAGGCTGGATGAATAAAGCGCCCGGAGAAACCTCCGGGCGCTTTTGATTCAAAGCATCTGAAACAGGATGCCCGCCACGATGGCACCGCCGACCCCCAACCCCAGATAGGTGGCAAAGACCCGGGGTTTGACCAGCGACCAAACTGCGGCCATCGCGGGGATTGAGCTGACGGCACCGGCAACCATGAAGGCCATCGCGGCCCCTGCGGTCATGCCCTGCTCCATCAGACCTGCCAGCAAGGGCGGTGCAACGTAAGAGTTCAGGTAGGCGGGCATGCCAACCAGCGCGGCCACAACGATGGGTACGATCCCTTCGCCACCGACGACCCGCGCGATCAGATCAGCGGGGACGTAGTTGACCAGCAGCGCCTCGAGCACATAGGCGAGCGCGAGCCATTTCAGCAGGAACAAGCCGTTGTGCACGAACTCGGACCGGAACCGCACACGGCGCTCGGGCTCTTGCCAGAACTTCCAGACCGGTTTTTCGTCCAGCTTGGGACCGCAACCGCAACATCCGGCAGGCTTGTATTCACGCAATGGCTGGGCGAAGGCACCACCCCGCATCAGAAAGCGTACAGTGAACCCTCCGAACAGTCCAAGTGCCACAGCCGCCACAGCCTTGCCGATAGCAAAGGGCCATCCCAGCGCACCAGCCGTGATCAGCAAGGTCGGTGGGTCGATCAGCGGCGAACTGAGCCAAAAGGCCATCACTGCCGACAGAGGAGCCCCCAAGGCCAGCAGGCCCGCAATGAAGGGGATGACTTCGCAGGAACAGAACGGCGCCAGGCCACCGAACAGCGCAGCCAGAAAGATCATCCGCGTCTCGCGCCCTTCAAAGGCGCGGGCAACCATGACCTCGGCCCCGGTTGCCTTCAGGTAGGACAATAACAGCACCGCAAACAGGATATATTGCCCGGTATTGGCCAACGCCTTACCGGCAAAGGTAACAACCGCGACCCAGTTTCCGGGGTCCAGAACGGCCACTGCCACCAATATGGCGAAGATCAGGGCCCATGGCGTCTTGATCGCTTCGACAAGTGCTTTCGACGCCATTTTCGGGTTTTGTGTCAACTCAGCCATCGTTGGCCGCCCTTCCGATCTCGTCGGCGCAGCATTCACTGAGAATGAACTGCGCCAGGTTTCTCAATTCGTCGAAATTGGCGCGGTTGATGGTCGTGCGACCGTCTTTTTCCTGCACAACAACACCGCCTGCGGCCAGAAACCGCAAATGATGCGCCAATGTTGACGGCGCGATTCCCGTACGGGTCTGGATTTCCCCCACGGTTAGCCCGCCCTCACCAGCGCGGACCAGAGTTTTCAGGACTTTCAGCCGGGCTTCGGACCCCATGGCGGAAAACCCCGCGGCAGCCGTTTCCCACATTTGATTTCTCCATTAAACTAACTTTCTAGTTATTTAGTTTTTTGATGGACTGCCGTCAATACCCAAAGATGCGGTCATTCCGACGCGAATTATGTCCAGATTGCAGCCGGAGTAAGTCCAGCCTATAACCTGATCATGAGCATTTCAGTCGACACGTTCTTTCTCGACCCCGGCGGCCAGGGCACCTTGCAGGCCCGGATTCAACAGATGATCGCCGAAGGCATTCTGTCCGGCCGCTTTCATGTGGGGGAAAAGCTGCCGTCGTCGCGCAATCTTGCCGCTCATCTGGGTGTCAGCCGGATCACCGTGACGCTGGCCTATACCGAGTTGCTGGCGAACGACTACCTGACCGCAAAGGACCGTTCGGGCTATTACGTGTCGCCAAATGCGCCGGTGCCGCCAAAATACACTCCTCTGCAGCGTGGTACCGAGAACGTGAATTGGGATGCCGCCCTGGCCCGCCGCTTTTCGGGCGGGGATTTTCTGCACAAGCCCGCCGACTGGCAAAGCTATCGCTATCCCTTCATCTACGGGCAGGCCGATCGCACGCTGTTTGACCACGCCAATTGGCGGCTTTGCGCGGTGCGGGCGCTGGGGCACAAGGATTT
Source organism: Ruegeria sp. AM4 (assembly GCF_056540665.1). Taxonomy (NCBI): domain Bacteria; kingdom Pseudomonadati; phylum Pseudomonadota; class Alphaproteobacteria; order Rhodobacterales; family Roseobacteraceae; genus Ruegeria; species Ruegeria sp. AM4. Next base: position 241,177 of record NZ_JBQFXD010000006.1, read on the forward strand.
CGATTCTCTGACGTCGGATTACGTGGATCAGGATGATCCATTGCTGATCGAGTTTATCGCCCGTCACACCCTGCCGCGCCGTGGGATCGCGGCCCGTCCCGAAGAGATTTTGATCACCATGGGCGCGCAGAACGCGTTGTGGCTGGCCTCGCGTATTCTGCTGACCCACAACCGCACCGCGGTGATTGAAGACCCCTGCTATTACTCGTTGCGAACCCTGTTGAATTACTGGGATTGCAACGTGACACCGCTGGGCGTTGATCGCGACGGCCTGCCGCCCGAGCTGTTGCCCGACGACACCGACGTCATCTTCACCACCCCAAGTCACCAAAGCCCGACCACGGCGACCATGCCGGTCGAACGTCGCCGCCACTTGCTTGATCGTGCGCGTGCATTGGATGCGATGGTGGTCGAGGACGACTATGAGTTTGAAATGGCTTTTCTGGGCGCACCCTCACCTGCTTTGAAGTCCATGGACGAAGACGGGCGCGTGATCTACGTGGGCAGTTTTTCGAAATCCCTGTTCCCTGGCCTGCGTCTTGGCTACATGGTCGGCTCCGAGCCGTTTATCCGCGAGGCGCGGGCATTGCGCTCGCTGGTGCTGCGCCACCCGCCGGGCCACATGCAACGCACTGCAGCCTATTTCCTGTCACTGGGGCATTATGATGCGCAGATCCGGCGCATGTCCAAAGCACTGGGTGAGCGGCGCAAGGCTCTGGATACAGCGATCGAACACTACGGTCTGACCGTTGCCGGGCGCGGTATCATGGGCGGGTCCTCACTCTGGATGTCAGCACCGGATCACGTCAACACCGCAAGACTTGCCAAAACGCTGCAAGGGCAGAGCGTTCATATCGAACCCGGCGCGTCGTTCTTTTCCGAACCGGATCAGCCGCAGAATTTCTACCGCCTTGGGTACTCGTCGATCGCTTCGGAACAAATCCCGACGGGTGTGCAACTGATCGCGGATGCAATCCGCAGCTACTGACTCGGCACTGGACTTATTTCGCTACGCGTTCTGGCCCTAACGCCACAGTGCCCCATGCGCCAAAACCAGTTGCAACGGTGCGGCAGCATGCCCAGCCAGTCCTAACTTGCGCGGAGAACACCCAGATGAGAATGACGACGGAAGAGGCCTTTGTTAAGGTATTGCAGATGCATGGTATTGAGCATGCGTTTGGTATCATTGGTTCGGCGATGA
>NZ_JBQFXD010000007.1:0-204467 GCF_056540665.1 Ruegeria sp. AM4
GCCGACTGCTCCTCGCTCCACAAGAACTACCCGTCGGCATCGTAACAACCTCAATCGGATCAATCTTCGTCTTCCTACTGCTCTTCAGAACAGCGGACGCCAAACAGTAATCGCTCTTGCGGAATCAAGGGAACGCTTTTGGATGAAACATCCGAGGGATGGTTCGGGCCGCGACGCGAGAAACGCGTTTATGAATAGATATCGATATGCTGTTGCGCCGTGTTCGACCAGCTGAAGCGCGCGGCCAACTCTGGGCCGTTTGTTGTCAGGCGCTCGACGGTTTCGGGCTCGTCCAGCAAACGTGCCATACCCGAAGCCAGAGAGTTGGCGTCAGCGGTGCGGGTCAGAATGGCATCCTGATCATGCTTGAGGAATTCGTGGAAGACGTCGATATCGGAGGCCACCACGGGCAGCGACGCACTGGCTGCTTCGAGAATGACCAACCCCCAACCTTCGTTGACCGATGGAAACACAAACCCGTCTGCGGCTGAAAACCATTGTGGGAATTCCTCGTCGTCGATGGTGCCAAGCAGGACGACGTCCTTGCCCAACTCCAGCCCGAGTTCAGGCAATGAGCCCAGAACATCTTCGCGATAGGCACGATAATCCTGAAAAGAATGCCCGCCAATCACCGCCAACACTGGCGCGTCGTCACGCTCGGATTTCAACTTGGCCAGTGCATCGATCAGGTGACGGCTTCCTTTACGGGGCTCGATCCCGCCAACCGTCAGATACATGAACCGATCCGAAGATCCATTAACCAGACCCGCGCGGGATCTCAGATCCGAGCGACGGTCGTCGGTGATCTGCTGAGCAAACCGATCCGCGCGAACACCATTTGTTACGATCTTTGCGTCGACGCCGTAGTCTTTGCGCAGAATGTCCTGCCACAGCTTGCTGACCACCAGAACTTCATCCGGTTCCAGAATGGCCTGTTTCTGGCAATTGATCAGTGCTTCGGTTGTGAAGTCATCCACATGATGCACGGTACGGATAAGTTTGAACCCGGCGCCAGCATCCCGGACCCGGGCCGCCGCGCGGGCCGAGATACAATCCTGACTGTGCACGATGTCAAAGCGATCGCCCATGGCTTTCAGCCCGGCTTCCATGGCATCGATCCAGCTGAACACCCGATCTTCAAGTGAATCACGCCATTCGGGCGTCTTGACGATCTCATAGGGAACGGACAGATCGCGAAAAAACCCTGCGTCGGGTTCCCCCATTGCGATGACGGTGACGTCGATCCCCGCGTCCTGAAGGGCCTCTGCCAGTTCCAGAGTATGGACAACGCCGCCTCGAGGCTTGATCGAATAGGTCGTTAGGGCAACGCGGGGAAGGGAATCCGTCATATCTTTCCGTTTCTGTCTAGATCATCCCGATGCGCCGAGATCGGCGAAAGCCGGGTGATCGGTTTTGGTGGTTTGTAAAGGTACGGCCAGGTCCTCGGACACAATGGAAGAGTCCCGCTTGACCAAAGCGCAGGCAGCCAGGGCTGCGCGAGCAGCAGTTTCCGTCACGACACAGCCAGCCTCTTCAAAGGTTTTCCGTTGTCTGTCAAATGTTTGCGGATCGCTGTCGGTGCCAAGAACATAGACGATCACCGGCACGCCCGAGGCGACGATCTCGCCAGCGACGGGGGCCAGAACGCTGGCGGGGTCTTCATGGGCGCCATCTCCGATCACCACATCCAACAGAACGGCAGCAAGCGAGGGGTCGCCGATCTGTTTGCGCATGAACTCGATCCGGGCTTCGGTGTCGATCATGGGGTGAGGGCGGCCATCGGTATATTCTTCTTCACCGAGGTCGAGGAAGACATGTGCGTCGGGCGCCGCGGAGTCGAGCGTCCAGCTTTTGTCCAGGGGGATGTTGGAATGGATCGGGCCAATCCGCTGAGTTGCGATCGTCATCGCCTCGTAACACAACGTACCGCCGCTATAGAGGCCGGACAATCGGGTGCGACCCGCGTCCATATTATTGATGATCTTGTCCAGTCGAGTGGGCAAATCGCCGACGATTTCAGGCGGGGTCAGGCCGTGGAAGGGCAGGGTATCACGTACGCCTTGTTCTAGCGTATTGCAGACTTTGATATGAAGCGCTGCCGGAATTTTTTCCTGCAAACCGATATAGGCGGCGACCATCGGTTTCTTGGGCAGATCGACCAGCATTTCGGCCACTTCCTTGGACGGCGGTTTTGAGACCAGCAAAATCGTCTTGGTGTCCGGATCTGCGTCCAATGCCTTGATGGCGGATTGCGCCATGAGCCCCCCAACTTCCGGGGAAAGGTCGCGACCACCGAGCCCGATGACATGAGACACGCCGATACCCCAGCGATCAAGCAGGCTCATAACCTCTTGCGCACCGGTGCCTGCCGCAGACAGAACGCCGACCGAGCCATTGTTGACACGGTTGGCGAAGGCCAGTCCGGTGCCGCCGAGCATGGCTGTGCCCGCGCCCGGACCCATGACCAGCAAGCCAAGCTCTTGCGCGCGTTTCTTCAGCGCAACTTCGTCTTCCAGCGGGACATTGTCACTGAACAGCAGAACGTTCAGCCCGGCGCTAAGTGCTTTATGCGCCTCAAGTGCGGCATAGGCTCCGGGTACCGACACAATGGCCAGATTGGAGTCGGGTTGCTCTTTCACGGCCGAGGCAAGGTCGGGCGCAATCTTCTCTTCGTCACCATCTGCCGCACTGGCGGCTTCGAACAGGATGCCCGAAGCAGTTTCAAGTGCGGCTTTGGCAGCGTCATCATCATCAGCGCGCACGGCCAGAACCAGATCGTTGGCCCCCGCACTGTCCAGACCGTCAGAGGCACCTTCCTGTACAGCTGCTTCGACATTTGCCGGCGTTGCCATGAAGGCCCAGCCCCATTGAACGCCGTCAGCACTCAACAAAGCCCGCGTTGCTTCAAGAAGCTTTACGCTGTCTTTGTAGGAATTTTGGTGAACGGATACGAGACTGGGCATTAGGCAACTTCCTTGTTCGAACGATCGGCAATGGCGGTATCCGCCGTGATGCAGGTTCCGACCCCACCTTCGACCACACCGCCAGAGGTTTCGGCCAGCGTTCCGTAGACGAGTTCCGGCGTAGTAATTGCCGCCAGTCGGTTCGGGTTCGATCCGTCGCCCTTCACGAATTTCATTGCGGCCTCCATTTTGGGGCCCATGCTGCCAGGCGGGAATTGTCCATCTTCCAAGTGCTGTCGCGCCTCGGAAACCGACAAATGCTCGACTGCGCGCTGAGTGGGTTTGCCAAAGTCCAGCATAACCGTTGGAACGCCTGTTACCATGACCAATGCGTCCGCATTGGCCGCGTCGGCAATTCGCTCGGCTGCAAAGTCTTTATCAACCACGGCGTCGACACCTTTATAGATACCGCCATCCTGCATGACCGGAATACCTCCGCCACCAGCCGCGACGACGATATTGCCAGCCTCAGTCAACTGGGCGATCGCTTCTGCTTCTAACGTCGCTTTGGGTTCGGGGGAGGGGACGACCCGCCGATAGCCGCGGCCTGAATCCTGAATCATGGACCAGCCGCGACTGTCGGAAAATTCTTTTGCTTCCGCTTCGGAGAAGAAGGGGCCAATGGGTTTGGTTGGGTTATCGAATGCAGCATCCTTTGGGTCAACAACCACATGGGTAACGACCGAGACGATGCCAGAGCATTCTTCGCCGCAGATTTCGTGCATCGCAAGCGAGATCAGGCTGCCCAAAGCTCCTTGCGTCATCGCGCCGAGCGCAAACAAGGGTTGCGCCGGGACCAGTTTGGCACCTTCTTCGTGCTGAATGGCCAGATTGCCAACCTGCGGGCCGTTGCCGTGGACGATGATGATCTTCCAGCCTTGCCGCAATAGCGAACGCACGGATTTGGCCATCGCGATTGCGTTGGCATATTGTTCTTCTTGGGTTCCGTCCTGACCTTCTTGTGTCAGGGCGTTTCCTCCCAGCGCTACGACCGCTGTTTTGCTCACGACGACCTCCCATCGTTTTATTCATTCGAAACATTTCGTCGGCGCACAGAAAACTGGCTATCGCCTCCGGAATGTATTAAAGTGAATTAGACTTTCGGATAATTAACAGCATATCGTATCCGACACAAGATAAATGTGATGTGGCCGGGGTGCGTGCGTGTGCGTTTGGCCAAGAATGGGAGAAAACCGTAATGCTGACTCCAAACGCAGGACATCCGCGTCAGTTCTGGTCGGAATGTGAACAACAGCTGTTTTCAATCTCGGCGATGGATCCCGAGCAATACAAAAAGATCGTCACCACAATCCGCTCGATGTCGGACATCCTGGTCGAGTTCAAAACGCCCGAAGCTCTCGAGGCTGCCTGGCCCAATGCTGAGAAATTTTATGTCCGAGCCACGCAGGCTTTGGAGATCGGGGCAGACACCCTGCCTCATAGCAAAGTTTCAGGTGCCGCGTTTGCAATGCGTGAAAGAGTGATTTTAGAGGAAAAACAAGCATCTAAGCTTTCTACCGCGATCAAGGTCGCTCAGGATTCCAAACAGGAATGGGTCATTCTGAACGAAACCGGAGATCTGTCACACGGCCTTCTCGATCCATATGGTTGCACCGAAATGCATCTTGCCTCGGGGCTTGCTATTGTCACGATCACGCAACCAGAGCCCTCGGGCGCCGGCGTTCTTTATTCGCTGTCTGTCATTCGGGTGGACCGTAAGACCGGGCAATTGGTTGATGCCGAACCCGGTCTTGCCGACTGGACAGAATACACGGCGGCCGCCGATTTGACTGCGGCACGAGATGTTCTGCGCAAAAGAATCCGCACGGATTGGTCCTGAAATCGATTGGCGATTCCGATCTGAGGATCATCTACTATTGTAGACGAAACGTCGCAGCTATGCTAAGATCGGGCAGCGGCGCAGGGGTGTTTTCGCGACGGGGATTCGCGTTCTGAACCTTTGCGCGCGTTCAGAGGGGGTGCCCGCAATGCAGAAGAAACGTATTCCAGTTTGGGCTGCCGACCGCGGCGATGATCTGGCCGCACATTACGCGATCCGCCATCGGGTATTTGTTCTCGAGCAAGGCGTTCTCACCCTGACCGATGTGGACGAACATGATCACAACCCCGAAGTTGTTCACGCCCTTGCTGCCAGAAAGGGTGAATGCGCAGGGGCAGTGCGCCTTTATCCGGTTAACGCATCTGGCAGGTGGAAAGGTGATCGGCTTGCCGTATTGCAACGCCACCGCACAATTGTTGGCGCCCATCTTGTCCGGTTTGCCACGGCAACCGCCGCTGTCAAAGGCGGGTCCGAGATGGAAGCCAGCGTTCAGCTGGCCAATGTGAACTTCTTTCAGCGGTTGGGGTGGACCTGCGATGGCGAGCAAACGATGTCCTTCGGCATCCCGCATCAACCGATGCTGTTCGATCTGACAACAGCGCCACCGCTGGACTGGCCGGGCCGACCGGACGGAATGTCGGTAGAATGGTTGGCGCGCGAGCAGCAGACGCCGCTTTGTCCCACAGGCTAGCGGTCAATCCCACAATCCGGTAATGCTCTCGCGGCTGAGGTCCATCAGAGACAGGCTCGATCCCGAGTGATTCAGGATAATCTCAGGGCTGGCCGTCGTGTCGCCAACATGGGCGCAGGCCAGATCATGGGCCTCGAACAGTTCGACGCATTCACTGATGCGGTCATGCTCGGTCGCCAGCCAGAAGGCGTATGTTGGGAAAGAAATCAACCAGCGGGCAGGATCGACCCCTGCAGGCATCGGGTGTTTTTCCATATCGAGCCGTGCACCGCAGCGCGAGTATTCAAGCAACATCGCCAGAGACCCAAGCGAGCCTGCCATTGAAACATCCTTGGCCGCGAGTGCAGCACCCGAAGAAGCGACTTTGGCAAGCAATCTGACATCACGCGCGAGGGTCGGTCCTTGTGTGTCGAGCGATGTGAAGAACGGGAAATCCTCTCGCATGCGTCCGTTCAAGCAGGCGACGAATAGCAAGGCCATCCCCGGCTGGACATTTGCCATCGACAGGATCTTGTCGGCATGGCCAAGTGCAAAGGCTGATAGGGCATAGGTGTCTGCGTTCTGGGTCAGATGCCCTCCGATGATCGGGACATCGTACATTTCCGCCGCATCCTGAAGGCCGCGTAAGGCGGTATCCGTGGTTTCCCTGGGGCCGACGACCGTATTGACGATCCCTTTGGGTGCGCCCCCCATTGCGGCCACGTCGTTTACATTTGCTAGAACGGCCGCGACTCCGGCCCCGTAAGGGTCGTGTTGGTAAAATGCGGGCAGGATCGCTTCGCCGCATCCGATGATATGAGTGCCGTCGACATCGACGACAGCACCATCATCGCCGGGCCCGTGAATCGGGTCTTCATGTTTCACAAACCGGCTGGCGCCGTTGATGGCCTTTTTCCCGGTGACGCCCGCGTATGCACGTACGGTCTCGACAATATTTCCAAGCTGGTCGTTTAGACTTTTGGTTTCTTGTGTCATGATGTATCTCGGAAGCTACAGGATGTGTTACGTATAGTTATCAGGCGACTGCGCCGCCCGAGGCTTGCTGAGCACAATGGGAATGGACCGGTCGACGTGTTGCTCTGCGTGGCGCGTCGCACGCATGTTTCTGCCCTGTGATTTGATTTGATTGTCTGATCCGGAGATTTCGGTGCAAAAGCAAAGCAAGAAACAGACCACCAACCAATCGGTTCGTCCTGCCGCCAAGACGGACGAGGTTGAAAAAATTGTTAGTCGCGTGGGACAGAAACTGTTGGACCTGCGCAGTGAGCAAGGCATGTCCTTGCAACAATTGTCGGCGAAAAGCGACGTTTCCGGCCCTGCGATCCACAAGATCGAACGCAGTGATATGGTGCCCACGATCACGACGCTGCTGAAACTCAGTAATGCTCTGGGTGTGCCGGTAAATTACTTTATCGAAGATGGCGACGATCTTCCCGAGCCGGTTTTGCACACCAAGGGAGATGATCGCACGATCGTTTTTACGCCGCACAAGGGTCTGAATCTTGAAGGCATCACCGGTCCCTATCAACAGTTCCGGGCCGCAGCCGCGATCGCGGTCATGAAGCCGGACGCCAGCAGCGGACGCAAGCTTTTGCGCCATTCCGGCGAAGAGCTTGTGCACGTTCTTTCGGGAGAAGTCGAGTTTCAGGTGGGGAAAACCGAATACCACCTGGCTGCCGGAGACTCGTTGCATTTCAGCGGTGAAATTCCGCACAAGTGGAAGAATGTCGGCGAAGAAGAGGCCGAATTGGTCTGGGTAGCGTTGCGTGGCGAATAGGGCCTCGGGGCAATCTGTTCTCATAGAAAGGCCGAGGTCAGCGCCGGAGATTCGGTCAGGGCGTGCGCCGCAAAGCCGAGCGTGGATTCGATCTGCCCGCGTGTCGCGGGACCGCCAAGGCACATTCTGACAGCTTCCGGCGCAGCACGGTCGACCACGAATGCGTCACTGGCGACAACACCAATGTTCTTCGACCGCATGTGTTCAACAAACGCGGTTCGGGTCCAGGGTGCGGGCAGTTCCAGCCAGATGCTGAAGCTAAGCGGATCGCTGCGGAACGAACCTTCGGGCAGAATGCGCCGGGCCAGCTTGTTGCGTTCGATCGTCTCGTTGCGCACAGCGCGCAATATACTGGTTGCTGTTCCGTCCTCGATCCACTTGGTCACAACAGCAACTGTAAGCGGTGAAGCCATGACAAATGTCGCTCGCATCGCTGACAGCAACGGCCAGGCGCTGCGCGCATCAGGGGCGATGACATAGGCCACTCGCAAACCTGCGCCAATGCATTTTGAAAGGCCTGCAATATGCCAGGTCAGTTCCGGCGCGATCGAGGCAAACGGGGCTGGTTGCTGGCCCCGCGCCGGTATGAGGCCGTAAGCGTCATCTTCGAGAATTGGTACGTTGTATTTACGCGCGATTGCGGCCAGTTCGCGGCGCCGCTCAATCGGAATTGTCAGGGTGGTCGGGTTTTGAAGAGTGGGATTCAGGTAGAGCGCTTTCGGTGCGTGAGATTCGCATGCATCCTGCAGCGCTTGCGGATCGATCCCATCCTCGTCCATCGTCAGACCAACCAGATTCAGGCGGTGCTGGGCGGCGAGCGACCGAATGCCGGGATAGGTGATGTTCTCGCATAGAATCGTATCCCCGGGTTTCGTCGTTGCGTGCAGGATGCCATCCAGCGCTGCCTGTGCGCCGGGCGCTATAAGCAGGCGATCTTGTTTCGGGGTCATTGACCTCCGGCTGAGCCATGTCAGGGCGGCTTGCTTGTCCGCGTCACCTCCCGCAGCCCCCTGGTACCTGAGCAAGGATACAATATCCTCGACCACGTACTGCGCGCCGGTCCGCATTTTTCGCGCCAGTTCTGCGTCATGAGGTTCCGGGGGCAGGTTCATGGACGCATCGGCGGGGCGGTCGGGAAAAACATGAGCTTCGCTGCGGGTCTGCTTGCTGACAAACGTACCCCGTCCGACCTTCGATTCGATCAGGCCCCGGGCATTCGCCTCCACATAACCTCGTGCGACGGTCGTGAAGTGAATTGAAAGTCTCTCAGCCAGCTCCCGCTGTGGCGGCAACCGGTCACCGACGGACAATCGGCCTGTATGGATATCCTCAGCTATGGCGTTTGCCAGCGCCATATAGCGGGGGTTTCCATCGTCGGCGAGGGTGGGGAGCCAATTTTCCATATACGGTCAAAACCTGTTTGTTTCTATGATTGACTGTATATTGTATATCTAAATCCGGTCAAGAGTGCTGTGAACAAACTTGCGAAATTTTCCGACAATTGGCTTTGAATGGGCAAATATCAGCAGAATTTTCATATACATATGGGAAATATTATTTCCAATACTATTACATTGACAGGATCAATTGATTGTTCTACTTTTTGCGAAAGTAGCGTGGAATGGCAGCAATCAATGCCAATGACCGGCGGGGGAAGCCGAGGCGTTGCTTGGGATGGATGTTGCCAGATTCAAAGGCGCAATAGGTCCCTTGGGTGGCCTGACGGAGGTGTTTGGACCACCCCAATCAAGACCGGGAGGAAACCAAAAAATGAGCGTCGCTCGTGCCTACGACCAACCCGAAACCGCCAAGGCCGCGCGGCCGATGAGTGGTGAAGAACTTATCAATGAACTGCAGTCAAACGGCGTACGCCTTGTCGATCCGAAAAATAGTGGCGAAAGTCGCAGGGGGGGCGCCGGTCCCTCGGACCACACCGCTCTGACCATCAACGACAAGACCGTCATGATTCCGGTACACACGGCACCGGCTTTCAGCAGCCCCTATGTGGTCGACGCGCCCGATGCCGAGGGCAATAGCCGCGTACGCCGCGATGGCGTCGATGTCGGGCGTGTAAAGTTCCCGTTTCGCCCGAAGTTTTACGATTGCAGCACGGCAGACGGCATCCCCTATTCTCATATTGCTGCGCTGCACAGCAAGGATGTGCTGGCAACAACGATCCTGCAAACCTGCATCCGGTATCAAAGTCGCACCAAGACCTGCAAGTTCTGCTCGATCGGTCAGTCTTTGGCAGCCGGCCGCACCATCGAACGCAAAACGCCGGAACAGCTGGGCGAGGTCGCAAAGGCCGCAGTTGAGCTGGATGGCGTAACGCAGATGATCATGACGACCGGGACACCGCCCACCAAGGACCGGGGCGCCCACATTCTGTGTGAAAGCGCCGAAGGTGTTAAGGCGCGCGTCGATCTGCCCATTCAAGGCCAGTGCGAGCCGCCCGACACGGATGACTGGTTCCAGCGCATGAAAGATGCCGGTATTGACTCGTTGGGGATGCATCTAGAGGCTGTCAGCGAAGAGGTTCGCGCCGAGGTTATGCCCGGCAAAGCGCAAGTGTCGGTTGATCGTTATTTCGAAGCTTTCGAGGCGGCGGTCGAAGTCTTCGGCCGCGGTGAGGTATCCACCTATATCCTGGCTGGGCTGGGGGACACCAAGGAACAGATCATCGACATGAGCGAACGCCTGATCGACATTGGGGTTTACCCCTTCGTCGTGCCGTTCGTACCGATCTCGGGGACCCCGATGGAAAGCCACCCGACCCCGTCATCGGGCTTTATGCACGAAATTCTGATGCCCATTGGCAAGATGCTGCGGGAAAGCGGTATCAAGTCCGAAGAAATGACCGCAGGCTGCGCGAAATGCGGCGCGTGTTCGGCCCTTTCCCTGTACGAAAAGCTCAAAGCGCCAGCGGGATAACTCCGATCCAAGGAGGTGACACGATGTTAGCAACCCACGACAGCTTTTACGCTGGAATGCCGCATCTGGATATTTTTGGCCTGTCCGAGCATTTCTGTTTGACGCATGCAGGGAATCTGCATTGGAAATGGATCTCTACGCTGACCGCGAAACGTCCGTCCGAATGGATTTCCGAGAATGGGCATCGAATTTACGCGAGCTTCATCTACACGTCTCTGAATTACAACCGAGACATCGAGGTGTCGGAAGACGACGAAATATCGGTCGTCTGCCATCCCTGCGCGTTGAAGCCTCCGTTTTTCATAACCGAAACGACCTATTCAAAGATCGGGTCCGGGTTGATTGCCTCGGCACGGATGATGTCGACCCTGTCAACTGCGCAGGGCTCAAGCAATACGCGGTTCGGCAAAACCTCGATGGCGTTTCAGTCGAAGCCATTTGGCGAGGCTGAGCTGGAAGAAACCCGTCTGCGATTCCGGCAGTTGCGCGCACATGATGATCGGAAACTGGTGCAGTCCAGTCAGCATCTTGTGAATCCAGCGGTCGATTTCAACGCGGCCAAGTTCATGTATTTCGCCAATTTCTCGCAGCTGTTCAAGCGATACGAATACCCCGAACTTGGGGCTAAGACGCCGTTGGCGTCGCGTGAGATTGCCTATTTCGGAAACGTGGATCCGTTCGAATGGACTTGTATATCCTCTCGGCGAGAGGCGAGTGAGGTAACGTCGGCGATGACGAGATCAAGTGATCAAAAGTGCATCGCTCGAAGTTTCAGCAGAATGGCCGATCAGCTATGCCCCGTTTCAGGACGCCATGAATTTGTAGCTGACAGGCATTTCGAACCGCTTCTTGCGGGTGTCTGATCTGGCTCCATTTTAGCGCGCCATCTGCAGCAAGGCTGGGGTGGCATCGTCTTTGAGCACCTCGGACAGTACATTCGGCAGCGTATCCAGGGTCAGGCTGTTGCGAATCCATGTGGCTCCGGAAAAGTCATCTGCTCGGGTAAAGTCTGACGGGGTGACCAAGACGCGCAAACCTGCGGCCAATCCGGCGCGCAGTCCGTTCTGACTGTCTTCAATAGCCAAGGCCTCGTCAGGGTGGACTCCCAGCCGGTTTAGCGCCAAATGGTAAACGTCCGGTGATGGTTTCTTAGAACGAACTTCCTCGCCGGTTGCGATGACGTTGAAAATGCGGTCGGCCGACGTGCCCCAACAGGCGTGACAGAGCGATTCGACATTCATCCTGTGTGATGCGGTCGAAACGGCTATTTTTAGGCCCTTGTGGCGCGCCCGCGCGATCAGGTCCCGCACGCCGTCACGCAGTTTCAATCGGTCACCTTCCCTGAGCATTTCGCGATAGGCACGCATCTTGCGGTCGTGAAGATGAACGATTTCGGGTTCCGAAAGCGGGGTGCCAACCCGCTTGGCATAGGCGCGCATCTGCTCTTTGGCTCCGGCGTGGCGCAGGATCTTGATGAATGCCTCCTCGCTCCAATACCAATCCAGTCCGGCTTCGGCGAAAGCGGTGTTGTAGGCGACGCGATGGACCACTTCGGTTTCAGCCAGTGTTCCATCGACGTCAAAGATCAGGGCCCGTAAAGTCATGATGCGCACTGCGCGCCTTTCAACGCGGCGATGCCCGGCAGGTTTCTTCCGCTCAGGCTTTCTAGAAAGGCTCCGCGCGCGGTCGAAACATAGGAAAAATCGCCCGAAACGCCAGCCTGGTTCAGTGCGCGTACGGTTTCGCGCCCACCAGCGACGGTAATCGACTTGCCCAAGCGCGTGATCCGCGCGGCCTCTTGCGCAAGACCCACTGTCGAGGTTTCATCCGCCACGCGTCCGATCGGGCCATTCCACAGAATTGCGCAGGCCGACCCGAGCGCTTCTTTGAAGCGTTCGACACTTTTGGGTCCGACGTCCAGAATCGTCGCGTCCTGCGGGCACGATGTTCGGTCGACTGTCTCGGTGGCTTGACCCCCGTCCCGGGAGACGACGAGGTCGACCGGAAGCAGAATCTTGCATCCAGCAGCTTCGGCGCGTGCCCGGATTTCTGCGACAGTATCCAGGTGATCTGCCTCGAACTGAGACTGACCGATGGGTGTACCACTTGCATGAAGGAAGGTATTCGCAATCTTCCCTCCGATGATCAGCTTGTCCAGCTTTCCGGCAAGATTCATAAGGATCGATGCTTTGCTGGACAGCGTGTTCGCCCCAATCACCGCAACAGCAGGTTGGTCAGGGGTGTCCAATGTATGGGAAAGCGCGTCGATTTCGTCCAGCATCAGTGGACCGGCGAAAGAGGGCAAAAACCGGGTGACGCCTTCGATCGAGGAATGCGCACGATGCGCGCTTGAAAACGCATCGTTAACAAAGACCTCGCCCAGGCGGGAAAGGCCGGCGGCCACTTCAAGGTCATTTGCGGTTTCGCCTTTCAGAAAGCGCACATTCTCGCACAGCAATACCTGTCCTTCGCCAAGACGGCTGGCAAAGCTCTCGCTGGAGGGGCCGGTCGAATAGGCAGAAAACCAGACGGGCGCCTGCAGCGCATCCGACAGGGCCTTTCTGATCTTCTCGTTTGACAGCGACTGGTCAAAGGGCCGGTCGGGTCTGCCCCGATGGGTCAAAACAACCAGTTTGGCACCCTTTTTCAGCAACGGGCGCATACCGTCGGCGAACCGATTGATCCGTGTCATATCCGTGATTTTGCCATCCTGGATCGGTACGTTCAGATCAGCGCGTACCAATAGGCGACGGCCAGACACGTCCACGTCGTTAATGGAAGTCAGCTGTGACATAAGCGAATCTCCTCTGCCAGCTTCAATAGCTTAAGAAGAGTATTTATGTTTCCTTCCGTTAATGATATTTAAATATAGGAAACGAGGCTTAACCTATGTTAAAGATGATCCGGAGATACCAGAACTTGCGTTCGCTCTTGGCGCTGAGTGCGGTCAGCCGCCATGGCTCGTTCTCCGGAGCGTCTCAGGAACTGAACCTGACATCCCCGGCCGTGCATACCCAATTGAAGAACCTGGAAGAAATCGTCGATACGCCGCTGATCATCCGCAGTGGGTCCGGGCCAATGAAGGCCACGGAAGCAGGTCAAATCCTTGTCGCTGCTGCGGCGCGCATCAACTCTGAGCTTGAGAAGAGCATGCGCGATATCGAGGCGCTGCGAGAGGGTAAAAAAGGCCATATCCGGTTGGGTGTTGTCAGTACGGGAAAGTATTTCGCACCGTCACTTGTTGCAGATCTGAATGCCAGACTCCCCGATATCGAGATTGATCTGGCCATCGGCAACCGAGAACAGATCATCGCTATGCTGGATGCAAAAGCCCTGCATCTGGCAATCATGGGCCGCCCTCCGAAATCGCCTGAACTGGTCTCGGCCACGATCGGGTCGCATCCCTATATCCTGATCGCAAACCCCGCGCACAAACTGGCGGGACTCAGCGCCGTGCCGTCCGAGGCGCTTTTGAAAGAGACGTTCATCGCCCGCGAAGAAGGGTCGGGCACCCGCATTCTGATGGCGCGCTTTTTGGATGATATCGGGGCCGGACAAAGCTATCGGGTCGCCGTCATGGGCGGAAACGAGACAATCAAACAGGCGGTCATAGCCGGGCTGGGTATTGCGATGTTGTCCAAGCACACGGTGATGGAAGAGCTGAAAACGGGACGTCTGGTCAGCCTGAACCTGAATGGCCTGCCGTTGCATCGGCATTGGCATCTGATCAAGCCGCTTAACATTCCGGATTCACCCGCCGCGAAAACCATCTGGGAAGAAGTTGTGGAAATGGATGGCGCGTTCCTGCCCCGATAGGCCCCGGGCAGGAATGATCGTCACATGTCAGGCAGAGGCAAGCGCGTCGGCCTTCGCCATGGCCTGGTCAGCCCTGCCGATATTGCCCAAACCTCGCAGCGCGCGTGCAACGGCCCGCCAGTTCTGAACCGATGTGGGTTTCAGACCCGTGCGTTCATTGGCCAACCCCAATGCCAGATCAAAGCGTTTTGCACGCAAAGCGGCCTCGAGCAAGGTCCAGCCAATGATATCCCGTTGGGCAAAGCTGCCCCCCAAACGGTGCGTCATGTAGCGCACCGGCAGCAAACGATCCACGCACGTGGCGTAATCCTCGCGTTTGAAATCCTGAATGGCCAGACAGAACGGCATTCCGATTTCACGGCTCATGGCTGCGTTGGCATCCGAGGCACTTTCGAGATAACGCTTGTTTGCATTGACCAACAGGTCCTGCGCCTTTTCGCGCCCATCGGACGCAAATGTCATCATCGCATGCACATCGTTGAACGCATAAAGCGTGTCTTGCGCTGCGGGTTCCCATTTGTTGGCCAGATGAACCCAACGGTCACCGCTGTCCTGGCCAGCGAGGTTCATGCGCCATAGCAGGGCCGCGGCGTCGAGTTCTTCGTATTTGTTGCCATCCTTGCGTCGGGAATCCAGATGTTGGTCGAAGATGCCATAGACCTGATCATACTGTTCCAGATCGAGATGATAGAGTGACGTGTGCCACCACAGATGGTTCGCGAAATTCGACGTGCTCCAGAGGTCGGCACGGTCTTTCATGAACTTGATTCCGCAGGATTGCCGCCCGCGCATCTCCATCACGTGGCTGACCGCGTGGATCGCATAAGGGTTGTCTGGGCGGATATCCAAAGCCTGCCGCGCCAGGTCCTCTGCATGAGTGAAATCGCGGTTTTCTTCCAGCCCAAAGGCATAGAAACCCAAAACAAACTCATAACCGGGTATGTCTGCGTCCCATTGGTTGAAGACACGCGCAACCACATCGCGCTGGCCCGGGACATCGCCCAGCAAAACCATTGTGTAGTGGATCAATCCCAGGGCGAACAGATCTTTGGGATATTGAGTCAGCACCTCTTCCCATTTCTGAACCGCCCCAAAGAAATCACCTGCGGCCCAGGCTTTGGCGGCTGCCAGGTGGCCCTTTTCGCGAGTGTTGGCCAGACCCGAGAGCTGCTCGGCGCGATTAATCGCTTCGATGAACTCAGGATAAACCCGCGTTTCCATCGATTGCGTCAGCCACCCGGCCTTGAACAGCCAGCCCATAACAAAGCGCGGATGTTCGGCCAGAACCGCATCAATGGTGGCAATCGAGTCACCGCGAAAGGACAGGGCCATTTCAATAGCATGCTCTAGCGCATCAATCGCATTTGCATCTACATAAGAAATCGGAACGCCGCGAATGTCCTTTGCGGATTGCGGAGCGGCCTGCATGCTGCCCAAAGCCATTTTCATGTCCTTATCTGCTTCCTTCAGTCACTTACACATTCCCATCGCCTGCATTAACGCCAATCCTGCGGCAAAGCGCGCCCGAACAAAAGCCCGAGCAGGGCAGGGGCGATATGCATATACGAACATGACTCGACTTTGCCGATACAAGCTCGTTCTGCTGCAGTTATGCCATAGGCAGGATACGGCCGAGTATTGGCTTCGCTGATTTGTGAATGGATGTGTTGGATGGGCGCTCAATACCCGCTACGGGGCGCATAAAAGTGCCCCCATTCAGGATTTTTGGCCGCAAACGGCCAAATTCTGAAACATACACCTAAAACTCTGAAATAATCGCCGGATCAAACGAACAGGCGAAACGCCTTAGCATCCGCCCCAATTCCGACCGGCTCGCGCAAGCGGCTTTGCCTCAGGCCGTGCGGGCTTCTTCAGTCTCGGCCAACAGCGCGTCCACAAGATCCGGCAGGTTGTCAAAGTGGCAAAAGGACTGAGTGTGTGGGATCAGGCCGACCGGTTTCTTGCGATACCCTTTGGCGTACAGCAGGAACGGAACCTTCGCGCGCATTGCCGTTTCCGCATCGACCTCGCTGTCGCCGACATAGATCTCGTGTCCCGGAGGCATGTCTGCAAAAGCGGAATGCAAGGGGGCTGGATCGGGCTTGTGAACCGGCAGACTGTCGCCCGCGCGCACCACATGAAAATACCGATCGAGGTCCAGATGTTTCAGCACCGCCAGACAGGGGCTGAGGGGCTTGTTGGTGCAAACTCCGAGGCTATGACCGGCCCGTGTCAGTTCCTCAAGCGCCTGTTTGACGCCCGGATAGATCAGGGTCAGATGAACCGCGTCCTGATATCGGTCTTTGAACATGCCAAGAATGCGGTCGTGATCGGCATCCGGTATCTGGCGCACTTTTCGGAGCTTGGCGACAAACGTATCGACGCCATGGCCTATGAACGAACGCGTCTGGTCAACTGTAATCGGCGAAAGGCCCTCTTCGCGCATGATTTCACATGCGATGTTGTGCAGATCGAGCGCGCTGTCGATCAGTGTGCCGTCGAGATCAAAAACAATCCGAGCCATTGCTAGTTCACCTTCCATTTTATTGAGCAGCCGATCGAGGAAACCTGATCTTTCGGCCCCCGTCCGGTTTCTGCGACTTGCTTCATGGCCTGAAACAGATCACGCCGCAGATCACTGGGACCTTCCTGTCGGCCCGACGCGTCCAGCCGCCCCCGGTATTGCAATCCGAAACCGGCATCGTAGCCAAAGAAATCGGGTGTGCAGACCGCGCCATAGGCTCGGGCGACGCTTTGGTCTTGGTCGTAAAGGTAGGGAAAAGGAAACCCTCGACTTTCCGCCATCCGCCGCATGTTGTCGAAACTGTCCGCCGGATAGGCATCCACATCGTTGGCCGAAATCGCAACAACGCCAATGCCAAGACCCTGTAGCTCGTGCGCGTCTCGGATGATCCTGTCCAGCACCGCCAGAACATACGGGCAGTGGTTGCAGATGAACATGACCAGAGTTCCGTTTGCGCCGGCAACATCTGCCAGCCCAACAATCCTGCCATCCGTCGCCTGAAGCGAAAACTCGGGGGCAGGGCGTCCGAAATCGCAAACCGGAGTTGTTTCAGCCATCTGAGGTCTCCTGTCGCCTGACCTGATCAGTCGCCTGCCGCAGCCCGGATGGCGGAAATGTTCCGGCCATAGGCGTCCGGCGCCTCGACCGAGCCGCCCCGAAACACTGCGGAACCTGCGACCAGCACATCCGCCCCGGCATTGCGGACCAGCGGCGCTGTATCCGGGTCTACCCCGCCGTCAATTTCGATGTGGACCTCGCGGTCACCGATCATCTGCCGCAATGCCCTGATTTTTGCCGTCATGTCGATGAATTTCTGGCCTCCGAAACCGGGGTTCACTGTCATGACACACACAAGATCGCACAAATCCAGGACATGAGAGACCGCCTCGGCCGGTGTCGCCGGGTTCAACGCAACGCCCGCTTTCATTCCGGCCCCGCGAATGGCTTGCAAGGTACGGTGAATATGCGGCCCCGCTTCGACATGCGCGGTCAGGATGTCTGCGCCGGCATCGGCATAAGCCTCGATAAACGGGTCCACGGGGGCAATCATCAGATGCACGTCCATCACCGTTTTCACATGTTTGCGGAAGGCTTTGACCGCTGGCGGGCCAAAGGTAAGGTTCGGGACAAAGTGGTTGTCCATGACATCCACATGCACCCAATCCGCCCCTTGCGCTTCGATCGCCTGAATTTCGCGTCCGAAATCGGCAAAATCGGCGGACAGGATCGAGGGCGCGATTTTCACAGAACGATCAAAGCTCATTTGGCACCTCGTTTGCTGGCATTCAGGGCTTGCATGATCGGAACAAAATCGGCGGCTTTCAATGAGGCCCCGCCAACCAGTCCGCCATCCACATCAGGTGCCGCAAAGATCGCATCCGCGTTGGCAGGCTTGACCGATCCGCCATAGAGAATCGACATATCGCCTCCATGTGGGTGCCGGGCTGCCAAATTGGCGCGAATGGCGGCATGGGTTGTCTGGATGTCTTCGGGCTCCGGCGTGAGGCCGGTGCCGATAGCCCAGACGGGTTCATAGGCAATCACAGTGTTCTCGGGGTTTGCACCGTTCGGAACCGAGCCCGCGATCTGCGCCTCAATCACCTTCGCTGTCTGTCCCGCACGGTACTGGTCCTCGGTCTCGCCAATACAGATGATCGCGGTCAGGTCTGCGGCCCATGCGGCCTTGGCCTTGGCCGCAACATCGGCGTTTGCCTCTTCGTGGTCGCTGCGCCGTTCCGAATGCCCGACGATAACAAAATCCGCTCCTGCATCGCGCAACATCTGGGCCGAGAGGTCTCCGGTATGTGCGCCGGATGCCTGCGCATGGCAATCTTCGCCGCCCAATTCGACGCCTCGACCACGCGCGCGGTCAAGTAAAGTTGCTGGCAGACACAACAGAGTCACGATCCCCGAGAGCGGTTTCGCAGCGCTGGCAATTTCGGCCAGCTCAACCAGATCCGCGCCCAGCCCGTGCATTTTCCAGTTGCCCGCAGCGATATGACGTCGAACCGTCATGCAGCTGCGGCGCTTCTGGTGACCGGGTCCAGCGCGCCCGCGGCATAGCGCGCCGCCATGTCATCCTGCGCGATGGTCTTGATCTTGGAGGCATTGCCCGCCGTTCCGAACCGTTCAAAGCGATCCCGGCACAGGTCCTCCATCTCTTTGATTGCCGGGACAAGGAACTTTCGCGGGTCGAATTGCGAGGGGTTCTCGGCCGCGATTTTGCGGAACTGGCCTGTCATGGCCATCCGGCAATCGGTGTCGATATTGACCTTGCGAACACCCGACTTGATACCTTTTTCGATCTCTTCGACAGGCACCCCGTAAGTTTGCGGCATATCCCCGCCATGGGCGTTTATCAAATCCTGCAGCTCTTGCGGCACAGATGATGATCCGTGCATCACAAGGTGCACATCGGGAATGCGCGCATGGATTTCGGCAATGCGACCCATCGCCAGAATCTCGCCATCCGGTTTGCGCGAAAACTTGTACGCCCCGTGCGAGGTGCCGCAGGCAATCGCCAATGCATCGACCTTGGTCTTGGCGACGAAATCTGCCGCCTGATCAGGGTCGGTCAGCAGGTCGTCCATCGACAGTTTGCCTTCGGCGCCCGATCCGTCCTCTTTCGCGGCCTCGCCGGTTTCCAACGATCCCAGCACTCCAAGTTCACCTTCGACAGAGGCACCAACCCAATGGGCCATCTCAGACACGGCCCTGGTGATGTTAACGTTGTATTCATATGACGCTGGCGTTTTCATATCGGCCTCAAGCGAGCCGTCCATCATCACCGACGTAAACCCGTGCTGGATGGCTGACAGGCAGGTTTGTTCGTTGTTCCCATGATCCTGATGCAGGCAGATCGGATTGTCCGGGTACATCTCAGCCAATGCCAGAACCATGTGACGCAGCATGATGTCACCTGCGTATGACCGTGCGCCCCGGCTGGCCTGAAGGATCACCGGGCTGTCCACGGCCTTGGCGGCATTCATGATTGCCAGGCCCTGTTCCATATTGTTGATATTGAATGCTGGTACGCCATAGCCATGCTCGGCGGCGTGGTCCAAAAGCTGGCGCAAGGTGATCAGTGCCATGTGTCGGTTCCTCCTCAGGCGGCTTGACCGGCCCGCAACAGGGCCGCGATACCGGGGAGCGTCTTGCCCTCCAGCCATTCCAGAAACGCCCCTCCGGCGGAAGAGACATATGTGAATTGATCGGTGACCCCGGCTGCATTCAGCGCTGCAACTGTGTCGCCACCTCCGGCGACCGAGATTGCGGTGCCATCATTGGTTACTTTTGCCGCCACTTTTGCAAGCGCGACCGTCGCCGCATCGAAGGGCGGGATTTCAAATGCGCCCAACGGTCCGTTCCACAGGATCGTTCGGGCAGAGGTCAGGATGCGCGTGAATTCCTCGACCGAGGCAGGGCCCGCATCCAGAATCATCATGTCATCAGGGCATTCCTGCGCCGCAAACACATGACGGTCGGCGCCCTTGGCAAATTGGGTGGCGCAGGCGCTGTCGATCGGCAGCACCAACTGGCACCCGGATTGCGCAGCCAACGCGCGAATTTCCTTTACGGTGTCGATCTGGTCCGCCTCGTGAAGCGATTTCCCCATCGGCGCGCCGTCAGCATAAAGGAAGGTGTTGGCCATACCGCCCGCGATGATTATCGCGTCCAGTTTGCCGACCAGATTTTTCAGAACAGGAATTTTGGTCGAAACCTTGGCACCCCCGACGATAGCAACCGCTGGTGATCCAGGCGATTCCAGTGCCGCGCCAAGCGCGTCGGTCTCTTCGACCAGCAAAGGACCCGCCGCTGATGGCATGATCCGGGCCAGGGCGTCTGTCGAAGCGTGGGCGCGATGCGAACACGAAAACGCATCGTTGACGTAGATATCCCCCAATTCAGCCAGTTCGGCGGCAAACTTTGGGTCATTCCCCGTTTCCCCTGCATTGTAACGCAGATTTTCGCACAGCATCGCTTCGCCATCCGACAGTTGAGAGCTGTGGATGCGGGCGGATTCACCGGCACAGACATCAGAGAACCGAACCGAAGCACCCAAGGCGTCTGCTAGATACGGGCGCAGCTTGTCGACGGAATAGGCCGGATCAAGCTCATTCGGATTTGGTCGTCCGAAATGGGTCAGGACAACCAGCCGCGCGCCTTTCTCCAGCAGAGGTTTCATGCCCGCAGCAAAACGGTCAATGCGGGTGGTGTCCGTCACCCGACGATCCTCGACGGGGACGTTCAAGTCAGCACGCACCAGCAGGCGCTTGCCTGCCACATCCATGTCAGTGATCCGCGGCAGCTGCATCAGATCAGCCTGCCCATGGCAACCGCAGTATCTGCCATTCGGTTCGAGAATCCCCACTCGTTGTCGTACCAGCTGAGGATTCGGACCATGTTTCCGCCCATCACCTTGGTCTGGTCCATGTGGAAAATGGACGAATGCGGATCATGGTTGAAATCCATCGATACATTGGGGTCGTCCGTATAGCCCAGAACACCTGCAAGCGGGCCGTCGGCGGCAGATCGGATCGCGTTGTTGACCTCGTCGACAGTGGTGTCGCGCTCGGCCTCAAAGACCAGATCGACCACGGAAACATTGGGGGTCGGCACCCGGATAGCTACGCCATCAAGCTTGCCATCCAGCTCCGGCAGTACCAGGCCCACCGCCTTGGCGGCACCGGTCGATGTCGGCACCATGCTCAGCGAGGCCGCCCGGGCGCGATAGAAATCCTTGCGCATCACGTCCAGCGAAGGCTGATCGCCCGTGTAGGAATGAACCGTCGTCATGAAACCGCGACGGATACCAATTGCCTCGTTCAGCACCTGGGCCACCGGGCTAAGACAGTTGGTTGTGCAGGAGGCGTTCGAAACCACGGTGTCCGCCGACCGCAGCGTTTTGTGGTTGACCCCGTACACGATGGTATTGTCGGCGCCGCTGGCCGGAGCGGACACCAACACCCGCTTTGAACCGTTTTCGAGATGTTTCGCCGCCTGGTCGCGGGCGGTGAAGATGCCGGTACATTCCAACGCCACATCCACCCCTTGCCAGGGCAGATCTTTGGGGTCCCGAATGGCCGTAACCTCAATCGGGCCGGATCCGACATCGATCGAACTGTCTGTCGCGCTGATGTCGCCGGGGAATCTGCCGTGCACGCTGTCATAGCGCAGAAGATGGGCGTTCATATCAACCGGCCCCAAATCGTTGATCGCGACAACTTCGACATCGTTGCGGCCCGATTCCTGAATTCCGCGTAACACATTGCGACCAATTCGGCCAAAGCCGTTAATTGCAACTTTTACAGACATTTGATCTCCTTCAATCTTCGCTCAGAAGGCCCGCTGCGGCTTTGGCGACAGCGTCGGCTGTTATTTTGAAATGTTGGTACAGGTCGGGGGCAGGTGCCGACGCTCCGAACCCCGTCATCCCGACAAAGGCACTGTCGTGACCCAACCATCTGTGCCATCCCTGAGACACGGCGGCTTCGACGCCGACGCGTGGGCCAGTGCCTAGAACTTCGACCTGATATTCAAGCGGTTGCGCCTCAAACAAATCAAAGCTGGGTGCCGAAACAACGGCCGCATTGATGGATTGCTCGGCCAGAAGATCGGCGGCTTGCAGCGCAATCTCGACCTCTGATCCGGTGGCAATCAGAGTAACGTCTCGTTCGGCCTCGGGCTCGCGCAGCACATAAGCGCCGCGTGCCGTCCGGTTCGTCGCGTCGTGAACCGTACGTACCGTTGGCAGCCCTTGCCGCGACAGGCAAAGCAATGTGGGCGTTGTCGTGGCTGTTGCTGCAATTTCCCAAGCCTCGGCGGTTTCGACCCCGTCCGCGGGGCGGATCACGGTCAGGTTCGGCATGGCGCGCAGCGAGGCAATGGTTTCAACCGGCTGGTGGGTCGGGCCGTCTTCGCCCAGACCGATCGAGTCATGTGTCATCACATAGGCAACCGGCACCTGCATCAGCGCAGACATTCGGATTGCGGGGCGGCAATAATCTGCGAAGGCAAGAAAAGTGCCACCATAGGTGAAGAACCCGCCATGCAAGGCGATACCGTTCATCGCCGCTGACATTCCGTGTTCCCGGATGCCATAGTGAAGATAGTCGCCCGAGTAGTCGTCTCGGGTCACGGGGCGCATGTCGCCGGTTCTGGTGTTGTTTGATCCGGTCAGGTCTGCTGAACCGCCCACCGAGTTGGGCAATACCGCGTTAACCACTTCCAATGCCATTTCAGACGCTTTTCGCGTTGCGAGTTTGGGTCTTTCGCTCGAAACGCTTGCCTTATGTGCGGCGATTGCCTTGCCAAGCGTATGGTGATCAACGGGTGCCAGCGTTGCATCGAATTCCTTGGCTTTGGGATGCATCGCCTTTCGATTTTGCCAGCTGGCCCGTTCCTTGGCACCGCGCTGGCTTATTGCCAGCCAAGCATTGGCGACTTCGGGTGGAGTTTCGAAGGGAGGCGCTGTCCAGCCAAGCGCGGCGCGGGTTGCGGCGATTTCTTCGGCCCCCAGAGGCGCGCCATGGACGTTGTGACTGCCGGCCTTATTCGGTGCTCCTTTGCCGATCGTCGATCGGCAAGCGATCATTGAAGGTCGCCCGGTCTCGGCCTGCGCTGTTCGAATGGCGGCTGCGATGGCCTCGTTATCATGGCCGTCAATTGACTGAACGTGCCATCCTGCCGCCTCGAACCGTCCGGGTTGATCGGTCGAGGTGGACAGATCGGTTGTTCCGTCGATGGTAATGCCGTTGTCATCCCAGCACAGGATCAGACGACCCAGCCCCAGATGACCCGCGAGGTCGATGGCCTCTTGGCTGACTCCTTCCATCAAACAACCGTCTCCGGCCAAAACATAAGTAAAGTGATCGACCAATTCATCGCCAAAGCGTGCGTTTTGCATCCGCTCGGCCAAAGCCATACCAACAGCAGTGGCCAAACCCTGGCCCAGTGGACCCGTTGTCGTTTCAATTCCCTTGGCATGGCCGTATTCGGGATGTCCCGCCGTGCGATAGCCCAGCTGTCGGAAATTGCGCAGCTGCTTGGCGTCCATGTCATCGTAACCCAGCAGATGATTGATCGCATAAACCAGCATCGACCCGTGGCCCGCGCTCAGGACAAAGCGGTCCCGGTCAGGCCACGCGTGATCGGTGGGGTCGATCTTGATGAAACGGTTGAACAAAACCGTGGCAACATCGGCCATTCCCATCGGCGCACCGGGATGGCCGGAGTTTGCCTGCTCAATTGCATCCATGGCCAGAACACGGATCGCATTCGCCATCTGTGTTTCGTCAGAGATCAGTTTCGATTGGGCTGTCATGGCTGTTCCCTCAGGCGCGTTGAGCTTCGTGGATCAGGCGGTGGATCATCGGCGTGAAAATAAGTTGCATCGCCAAATCCATCTTGCCGCCCGGAATGACCAGCGAGTTGGCGCGCGTCATCCAACTGTCGTGGATCATCGACATCAGATAGGGAAAATCGATCCCGCGCGGGTTTGCGAAACGGATCACCACAAGGCTTTCATCGGCTGTTGGTATCCAGCGCGCGATGAACGGGTTTGACGTGTCGACAACGGGCACCCGTTGAAAATTGATGTCTGTCTGGGTGAATTGCGGGCAGATACAATGCACATAGTCATGCATCCGTCGCAGGATGACATCGGTGACCGCCTCGGTCGAATAGCCCCGGCTGGCCTTATCGCGATGGATTTTCTGAGTCCATTCCAGATTGATCACCGGAACGACGCCAATTTTCAGATCGGCCAGAGCGGCCAGATCAACCTGATCATTCACAACGGCCCCGTGCAGGCCTTCGTAAAACAGCAGGTCGGAATCGTCTTCAAACGGAGCCCAGGCGGTGAACTCGCCGGGCGCGACGCCGAGTTTCTCGGCCTCCTCATCATCGTGGACATAGTGCCGGGTGCGGCCCTTACCGGTATCACCATATTCGCGAAACACGCGTTCCAGCTCTTCCAGCTCGTTGGCATCAAAACTGAAATGGCTGAAGGTGGAATCGCCCTGTTCTAACCGTTTGGCAAGTTCCGCCTTCATCTCAGCGCGGTTAAAGCGATGAAACGCATCGCCTTCGATAGAAACAGCGCTCAGGTTCTCGCGGCGGAAAATCTGGTCAAACGTGCGTTTGACCGTTGTTGTTCCCGCGCCCGAGGAACCGGTAACCGAAATGATAGGGTGTTTTCTGGACATGTGGTGAATCCTCGCTCAGGTACGGAACAGGCCGCGTTCGCCGAACAGGGCGGCATTTTCTTCCTGGGGAAGATCGTGGTAGCTTGCGACGCGCATGACCTTGTCTGATCCGCCGAAGACCAGCGGTGAGCGCGCATGCAGACTGTCTGGAACCTGATCGAGAATAGGGTCGCAGCAGTTCGACGCGCCGCCGCCGGCGTTCTCGATCAAAAATGCGATTGGTGCGCATTCATAGACCAGCCGCAACCGACCGGACTGATACCCGTCGCGATTGTCGCCGGGGTATAGAAAGATCCCACCACGGGTCAGAATACGGTGCGTTTCCGCCACCAGCGACGCAATCCAGCGCAGGTTGAAATTGCGTGCGCGGGGGCCATCCGCCCCAGCGACCAGATCGTCGATATAGGCGCGCACGGGGTTGGACCAATGACGGTAGTTTGACGCGTTGATGGCGTATTCAGGCGAATCTACCGAAATGCCAGTCGGTGCATCGACCTGTCTGAATTGGCGGTCTTCGGGATCAAGGACGTATTTCTGCACACCTCTTCCAAACGAAATGACAAGACTGCATTGCGGCCCGTAGATCGCATAACCCGCCGCAATCAGATCGCGGCCGGGGCGCAGAAAGCTGGCCTCGGGGCCATCGGCGCAGTGGTAGATTCCAAAGATCGTTCCAACTGAGACATTGGTGTCGATGTTTGATGACCCGTCCAGCGGGTCAATCGCCAGCGCGAGCGATCCGTTGGGATTCAGTTCAACAACGTCATCCTGTTCCTCGGATGCGTAATAGCGGACAGCACTGTCAGACAGGCGCTCCATGAATGCATCATCTGCAATCACATCCAGCGCTTTCTGCGCGTCTCCGTCGGTATTGGTTCCGGCAGCGCTTGCCAGATCTTCGACAAGTTCTCCGCGCGCGATGCGAAGTGCGATCTGCGCAAAGACGTCGGTCAGACGATCAACGACATCGGCAAGTGCCGGCTCGGTTGCTGCGGCCTGTTCAATGAGACCATGTCCGTTCTGCGCGTTCACTTATCCATCCTCCCAGCGTGGTCGTTAATGGTCTGCCACATTGCGGAATTTCAGAAAATTTAATAAAATGAAACGAAGGCTAATATTTTTGGAATAGTCATGCTCAACGGAATTACCCTCAAGCAACTGCGCAGTCTGAAGGCGGTGGCCGACACGGGATCAATTACGGACGCCGCGTCGCTTCAATCTCTCAGCCCGCCTGCTGTTCACAATCAAATCAAGAAGTTAGAGGAGTCCACCGGAACCGCGATGCTTGCCAGGGGCGGGCGCGAAGAGGGATTGGTTGCAACAGATCACGGTGCAGTTCTTGTCCGCGCCATGGAGCGGATCGAGGGTGTTCTTGCGTCTGCCTGCGACAATTTGGAAGCGTTAGGTGCAGGTCATGCGGGCCATGTGACCTTGGGATTCGAGACCACGGGGCGATATTTCGCGCCGAGGCTCATCGCCTCGTTGCAGCAGGCCTGTCCGGGAATCAGGTTGTCCTTTCGCGTGGCCAACAGGACAGCGGTTGTGAATGACTTGTTTTCAGATCGGATCGACCTTGCAATCATGGGACGCCCGCCGCGAGGGCCTGCTGCCCAGGCGACACCGATTGGCCCTCACCCCTATGGTCTTTATGTCGCGCGCGATCATGTGCTGGCACGACGCAAGGATTACGACCCGGCCGAGCTGGTCCGCCAGACGGTACTGGCGCGCGAGCCGGGATCCGGGACACGCATCATTCTGGAACGCTATCTGGGCCAGATCGACACATATGGCACGCCGGAATTGGTCACGTTTGATTCGAATGAAACCATAAAAGAGGCTGTGATCGCAGGTTTGGGTGTGGCGATGTTGTCGGCCCATGTGGTTCAGCGTGAACTGGACGAAGACATCTTGCGCCGGATCGATTGGCCCGGTCTGCCGGTGATGCGGTATTGGTATCTTGTTCAACGACTGGACACTCATGCCGAGGAAAGTACCACGCGCATCTCGCAGGCCATCGGTGAATTGGGCGGTTCGTTCCTGCCGAACTAGGTCCTGTTGTCCGAGCGGACCTCTTTTCGGGGCAGGATCGAGATATCCTGGTAGAAGGCTTTGACCCGGTAGCCGCGCGACATGAGCTTGTCCATGTCAACCAGCACTTTTTGCAACCGTTCCTCGGACATGATGACGTAGAGGATGACGCTGGAATCGCTGATCAGCATCCCCGATTGCAGGCCAGATGTTCCGGCACCCGATGCAGACACGACTGTGTAACCGCCAATGCCACGTTTCTTGAGCTGCTCGACGACCATGCGTTGAAGTTCGCCGGGCGTGATGATGGTCAGTAGCTTCTTTTCTTCGATTTCTCGCATCTGGTCAGGTCCTTTCCAAACGGGATGCGCCTATGTCCAGACGGACTGGGCCACCGCATAATACAGCGGAATGCCGACGAGGATGTTGAAGGGGAATGTCATGCCCAACGCCATGGTGAAGTAGACGCCTGGCCGTGCCTCGGGGATGGCGTAACGCGCCACGGCGGGTACCACGATATATGACGCAGATGAGGACAGCACTGCCAACAGCACCGCATCGCCGACCTGCAAGCCGATGAGATAGGCCAATCCCAGCGCTATCGCCGCATTGATCGGAGGTGACAGGAATGCAAAGAGAAACAGCTCTTTGTCGATCTTCGCGCGGCCTTCGCTGATCTGACGCCCGACCAGCAATCCCATCTCCAGTAGGAAGAAGGCCAACATCCCTTTGAAAATATCGGCTGTGAAGGGACTCATCTCCGCCTTTCCGTCCTGCCCGGCCAGATAGCCGATTATCAAGCTACCAATGAGCAGTAGCTGAGCGCCGTCGGTCAACGCCTCTTGCAATACTTCGCGAATGGATAGCGGCTGGAACACGTCATCATTGGGATCGTCCTCGGCCACCTCAAGCGCGGCCTGGCGGGCACGTACCGCCGTGGCCAGAACCACGGCCATAAGGATGGCGGGGGTTTCCATCAACACCATTGCGACGGTCATGTAGCCGCCATAGTCGACGCCCTTGACGCTCAGGAATTGCTGAGTGGTGATGAATGTAACGGCGCTGATCGATCCATAGGTGGCAGCGACTGCCGCGCTGTCGAACGGGTCGATCCGGCGCGAAAGGAAGTAGAAAGCATAGGCCGGGACGAAACCGGCCATCGCGATTGCGGCAATGATGGCCAGAATCCCTTCGGCTGGCAGCCCGCCCGAAGCCAGGGCCGCGCCCCCCTTCAGTCCCAATGCCATCAGCAGGTAGAGCGTAAGGAACTTTGCGATCGCCGAAGGAATTTCAAGGTTAGAGCGCAATAGACCAATCGCCGCGCCGAGCACGAAGAACAGCACCGCCGGGTCGATCAGGTTTGCAGCAGCCGATCCTAACATGCCAATTCAGCCTCGCGCCAGAAGGGCTCAAACCGGTTCGGTTCCGACAGGCTTTTCTGTTCGTCAATCAGCAAACCGGCCGCGCCTGCGGACAGCGCCGCCCGTTGCTGGGAAAGATCCGCTGTAACCACCGCATAGACGGGGGTGGCGAGCGACTGCGTCAACGCCTTGATCTCTTCTTCCATGCGGGCCGGGTCGTTGTAGTTGGGGAGGACGAGGATGTCGCCCTGCAGGCTTGGCCCGACCGCGGTGCTTGCCAGGGTCTTCGCGATCACCCCAACTATTTCTGACGAAATGATGGGTTGCGGCACAGTGGCAGGGGCGGGCAGGATGCGGATCGGCGCGCTTTGGGCGGAAACCCCGGATTGCCAGATTGTCAGGCCGCGCGCTTGCGCCCGCGGGTTCAAACGGCGCGTCAGCGAGACGCGCTGCGCATCCGTCATTGGGCCAGTGAGCATCAGCGCACCTGCGCCAATCTCATTTGCCGCGTTGAGGGACGTGTCTACCCAGTCAGAGGTGCGAGTGCTTTGGGCTGTGACGCAAAGCACCCGTTTGGGGAGTGTCAAAAGCGCCAGGATTTTCTGATTTGATGGCAACAGCGGCGCTACTTGCGGACATGCAGGGTCAACCCAGGCTAGCCTTTGGTTTTCCTGCCCTTTTGGCGTTCCGGCCCAGTCATCTGCCAGAAAGACATCCAATGAAACCCGACCGGTGGCAAACTGATGCGAATACGCGCTGAAGCGTTTCAAACGCGTCGCGGACAGGCCCGTCTCCTCGAACAATTCCCGAGCCGCTGCAGCCTTGGGCGTCTCGCCGGGTTCGATTTTCCCGCCGGGCACTTCCCAATAGCCACCAGATAATTGATCAGCGCGCCGTTGCGCCAGCAATATGCGCCCATTTCGGTCGCGTATGACGCAGGCGGCAACATGCACGGTGCCTCGTGGCCGGAGGTCCTGCGGCTTTTTGGGCGACCATCGCATCAGTCCGGCCAAACGCCCGAATTCGGAAGGCCCAGGTAAGGGCGCGGTTTGGTGGGCGCGGAATTGCGCTTGGGTTTCTTAGCTGCAGATTTTGCCGAGGCAGGTCGCGCGGCGGCTTTTTGGGCCGCAGGCTTTGCAGGCGCGGGTCGTGCAGCGGATTTCTTGGGTGCGCGGGTCATTGGGTACTTGTGTCAAACAACTGATTTGACCGCTCGGCGAAATCGCTTTGCGTCAGGAGGTCATCATCCCCGCTTGCCGGGATTGTGACATTTACATGTGTTTTGGAGAAGCTCAGATCAGGATACAGGCGAACCTCTTTCGACAGACCAGCGAGCCGCTCGAGAAAAGCGCTGACGCCCGCGTAGTTTTCGAATTCAAAGCGGCGATGCAGCGCACCTGCTGACGCAATTGTCGTCCAGCAATCGGGTGGGATCACCTCGTTCGGGACAGCAATATCGTTTTTGACAGTATCCATTGCAAACAGTCTCCTTTCGGGCCTGGGCGCCGGGTCAGAGCGACCCGGCAGCTAAGACAGAAACGAAGCCAGAAGCCTGCGTCGCTACGGCTTAGACAGACGCAGCGGTTGGCAGAACGCCTTCCACTTCGGCATGAGGACGCGCGATGATATGCGCAGCGGCCAGGCCGTCGCCGACCCGTTCACAGGCATCAGCACCAGCACGAACGGCGGCATTCACGGCCCCGGTTTCGCCCCGGACCATCACGGTCACATAACCGCCGCCAACAAACTGGCGCGAGATCAGACGAACCTCGGACGCTTTGGTCATGGCGTCGGCGGCTTCGATTGCGGGCACCAACCCGCGGGTTTCGATCATTCCAAGGGCAATGCCCGTTTTTTCACTCGCCATCATGTTCTCCTTTTCCGGCTAAGTTTCTCTAGTTCACCTGGGGCCGCAGCGGTGCGGGACTCCAGCGTTCTTCGGTCCAGTCGTCGATTATTCCGCCGATTGTGAGGTCGGTGGTGACTTTCGGATTTCCTGTTGCGATCCGGGCGGCGGAATAGGCGATGGTGACTACGAAATCGCCTTCGCGGCAGCCGATCGGATCGACGGCGACCTCGACATTGCCGCGCTGATCTTCGAGGACCTGCAACTTCTTCGCGTGCAGGCCGAAAACCCGCTTTGTGGTGACAAGATCGCGGACAACGCGCATGATGTTCATGACGCACCGCCTTTCGCGTCAGCTTCCCAATAGTCGATGATGCCAACTATCGTCAGGTCAGATGGATAATCCTTGTGCCCCGCCGCGTCCTTGGCGGCCGAGCTACCGACGGCGATAACCCAGTCACCTTCCTTACAGCCGACCGGATCTACGGCAACAGAACAGCTGCCGTTCTTTTCACGCACCACCAAAAGGCGGCGGTTCTCCAATTTGCTGATCCGCGCGGTCGCAACAAGCGTGCCTTCGACTTGAAAGATTCTCATCCTGCTACCTCCGCTGAGATCAGTTCATCGCGATTGGAGGACACGAAGCGCAGTGGCCCGCCACTTTCGGGGCGGATGGCGGCTTCGACCGTTACGGTTGCGTTTCCAGCAGAAGCTCTAACAGCCCGGGCCATGCGACGTGCGGCGCGTTTGGCGGCTTGTTCGTCCCCTGGGATCAGCGGATCGAAACAACGCATGACCAAAACCGGGATAGAAACTTTCTTGACGCGGCAGAGCCCGTTCAGGATCGACAGGCCAATAGCCAGATCTCCGGCACCTTCTTCGACCGAGCTCATCTGCGCTTGAAACGAAATATTGCGTTGCTGCACATCGTCCAGCGGATCGCCGATCACCATCAGTTTTTCGGCGTGATCCGTTATCGGGTACGCGCCGCCATGTTTCTGAAGCACAGCGTCAACCTGCGCCAGATTGTTCTTGAGCAGATAGCCACAGAACCAACGCATCGCTTCGGTTTCGATGTCGTCCGTGGCCACTCCGGCACAAGCCGCAACGCGCGACCGAATGGCATCCTTGGCATCGTCGCGGGCCAGACCCTGCGTTTCGGAATAAAGGTCGGAAGCATTTACAAAGCGCGTGGCATCCACCTTGCCCTGATGGTCCGGGACATGCACGCGGATCGCGTCCGTATCGGTGTCGACGCCGACCAGAAGCAAAGCGATTGCATCGGGCGCACCATACCGGGCGGCAATGGCGTCGCGGAACTGTTCCAGCCGTTCCAGCAATGTTCGCGTTGCGGCGTCATCATCGCATCCATGCGCCGCGCAACCTGCATGGGTGGGATCGCCGCTGGAGAAATGGTAAACGCCGATCTTCAAATACCGCGAGTTTGCGTCGCTAGAACTGGGTTGATCTGCGCGACAACGCCCAAGTTCGTTCTTTTCCCAATTGCGAACGGCATCCGCGACATCGAACATCGCTCCTGCATATGACCGCCGTGCGGTTACAATCGAAGGCGGCACGCGAAGTACTGTGCCCAATAGGCCAGCAAGGCGACCGTCGGCGCAGGGTGTAATGTCAATCGCGTGAAACCCCCAGCGGGCAATCAGGTCCTTGATCGGGGCACCATCGAAACGGTCGAACAGGTTCTGTTCGTCCCCCACTTCAGCCATCCAGGCAAACAATCGGGTCACGCACCGCGCGTGGATGTCACCTATGTTCAAAGGCGCACTCCAGTCCGCGGCGAACCATTCCGGATCGGCCTTAATGTCAATCGCCAACAGGGCGGCAACTGCAACACGGGCGAAATCCGGCTCGTACTGGCGGGGTGCCAGTTCGATCAATGTGCTCATCAACTGGTTGAACCGGGTTTCGAACGCGTTCTCGCGTTGGTCCAACAAGGCGGCGATTGCCGGCTCGGCCAAGGGATGAGCGCTGCGAACGGTCGGTTGTGCCGCCGCGTGCCGGGGATGCGCGCGCGCGATCTGAGCGCTGGGCATCCATCCCGCTTTCCAGGCCGTATTGGGGCCGGACTTTATGCGTCGGGTGGCCATCATCCTGCGGCTCCGCCGGACAAGGTCACGGTCGCTCCGGACTTAGGTGTCCAGCCGACAGCTCCGGTGACCGGGCTGGTCTGATCCGGTTTCACGGCTTTTGCTCCAAACCGGGCGGCTCCGGCAAATCCATGGGCCGCGCCACCGCGTTCGGTTGGGTTGCGCAATGTGGCCGAGCTGTCCTCGGTTCCCGTGATACGGGCGTCATCGCGCCAGGCCGAGCCGGTGATGACTGTGCCCTTGACAGACCCTTCGCCGGTTACGGCGCGATGGGCAGGGGCCACGCTGCCGGGGCCGGATCGCGCCGGGGCGCTGAACTCGACATTGCCGGTGATCTTGCCCTGACCTTGGGCAAATGTACCTGTAATGTTTGTTGCGTCGGCTGTCGCATTGGCGCGCGTTTTCAGATGGGCCGCGCGTTGCGGTGATCTCACGGAAAACCCGTCGATGGATCCAGCAATCTGGTCTTCGGGGTTGCCCGATGTTTCGGGCGCGTTCGATACAAAGTAGCGTGATCCGGTTATGTCCCGCTCGGCGCCGCGCCCGGTGCCCGAAACCATCGGGTCGTTCAACGGCACGTCTCCGGTGATGGCACGGGGTGCCGTTGCGGTCTGCGTGGCCTCTTGGTCCTGTGCGCGTTCGCGGTCGCACCAGCCCTGGGCGCTGTCAGCTCCGAAATAAGGGGTGCCGGTCATGGTTGCGCAAGTGCCGTGTTCGCCCCCGGTGACGCGTGGGTCATGTTCCATTTGCGGGCCGGTGACCGTCTGACCTGTCCAGGTTTGCGACTGGCTGACCTTTCCGCCCGAGGCCGGGTCAACCCGACCTGCCTCTGCGGCAACTGCCTCGGGCAGCGCTGCCGGGGCGAAGTACTGCGAGCCGGTCAGCGTCCGGTCCGCACCGGATTCATTGCCGGTGACACGCAGCGATCTGCCGATAACCGTACCCGAAATATCTTGTCCGCCAGACGTCTGTTCGATCACATGCTCGCCCATTGTGGACTTCGATCCGATCCGATGCGTCGAGGTGCCCAGGCTTGTCCCGTGGACTGTCTGGCCATGCGGTTGCGACTGTCGCGGGAACTGCGCAGAGACAAGCAGCGCGGTGTCGGCACGGTCATCAAGCACGTCGTCCAGGGTTTGATCGGCGTTCCCAGTGACAGCGGCGGCACCGCGTTCTTCGTCCCCGGTGATCTGCACTGCCGAACGCAACATCGTGCCGGAAACCGTCTGACCTTTTGAGGTTCGCGCGTGGCCGACCTTTCCGGGTGCCGGGCGATACCCGCCTTCGGTCCCGACCACATACTGAGTTCCAGTCAATGGCTTGTCGCGCCCGGCTTCCGCGCCTGTCATCATCTGTCCGGTTGCATAGCTCAAACCGGTTACCGGGGTGTTCGCACCGGCGGTTGTGACGGAGGGAACTTTGGGCGGGTAGGTGACAGTGCCCTGCTGTTCGACACGGGGCTTTGCCGCGGCGGTACCTTTGCCGAATTGGGCCCGATTCATGCGGTGCTGCATGGCGGTTTCCCGGCCATTTGTCGCTGCGGCCACCGCTTCAGATTTGACCGGCGTTTCGGGCGGCGTTGAGGCAGGTGCGGTGGTCTCTTGCGGCATCGCCGCTTGTCGAAAACCGGATCTGACACGTTCGGTCGCTGCCGGAAGCGCCGCCTTTCCAAGCGACAGCGCTTTGCGTCGCATGATCGAAGCTTCGCGCCCCGTAGCAGGGCCAGCGTCAACACGGGTAACTGGCGCTGCTACGGGGGCCGGAGGCAACGATGTCGATGGGACGACAACGTCAGTGCCCCCAAGGGTGTTGTCATTTGGCATTGCTGCCTGGCGAAACCCTGAACGGACACGTTCGGCTGCCGCCGGCAACGCTGCTTTGCCCTGTGACAAGGCCTTGCGCCGCGCCATCGAGGCTTCGCGCCCGGACAATCCGGTTTGTGTCGCTTCGGTGCTCATATCGGTCCTCGGTGCGGTTCAGGGTTTGGGTTCGGGTTCCAATCAGGCGCGGTAGACGACAAACGCCATGCCTTGCGACTGGGCGTAGTTGTCGTAAGCGATCAGACGCACATGCATCCCCGGATTGGCGCGGCGGCAGGCTTCAAGCTCGTTCAGCACATGTTCGACCGATTGCGTGCCGAAAAGTGGCAGTTTCCACAGGTACCAGAAGTTCGAGAACGACTTCTCCGGTTCGGTATATTCAATCGCCGGGTTCCAGCCGCGCGCGATCATATAGGCCACCTGCTGGGCGATCCGCTCGGGCGTCATCGGCGGCAGGTACGAGAATGTCTCGGTTCTGGGCTGGGTCGTCGGGTATGCGGATGCGTCGGTCATCGCTGTCTCCGTTTCTTGGGGTTTTGGATGTGGCGCAGAACTCAGACATCCAGCTTGTCGACAACATCAAAGTCGAACTTGATTTCCTTCCAGGTCTCCATGGCGATCGCCAGTTCCGGGCTGTGCCGGGCGGCTTCGGTCAGGATCTCGCGGCCTTCGCGTTCGACCTGACGGCCCTGATTGCGCGCCTCGGTGCAGGCTTCCAGCGCCACGCGGTTCGCATGGGCACCGGCCGCATTGCCCCAGGGGTGGCCCAGCGTGCCGCCGCCGAATTGCAGGCAGGCGTCATCGCCGAAGATCTGCACCAGCGAGGGCATGTGCCAAACGTGAATCCCTCCAGATGCCACCGGCATGACACCGGGCATCGCGCCCCAGTCCTGATCGAAGAACAGGCCCCGTTTGCGGTTTTCAGGAATAAATGGTTCGCGCATCTGGTCGACCCAGCCCAGCGTCGCCTCGCGGTCGCCTTCCAGCTTGCCGACCACGGTGCCCGAATGCATATGATCACCGCCTGAAAGGCGCAGACATTTGGTCAGGACGCGGAAATGGATACCGTGCATCGGGTTGCGGTCAACGACAGCGTGCATGGCGCGGTGGATATGCAGCAACATTCCGTTTTCGCGGCACCAGTTGGCAAGGCCCGTATTTGCGGTAAACCCGGCTGTGAAGAAGTCGTGCATGATGATCGGGGCACCGAGTTCCTTGGCGAACTCTGCGCGCTTGTACATCTCTTCCGGCGTCGCGGCGGTGACGTTGAGATAGTGACCTTTTCGTTCGCCGGTTTCGGCCTCGGCCTTCTGGATCGCCTCCATCACGAACTCGAACCGGTGCTGCCAGCGCATGAATGGTTGCGAGTTGATGTTCTCGTCATCTTTGGTGAAATCGAGCCCACCGCGCAGACACTCATAGACCGCGCGACCATAGTTCTTGGCCGACAGACCCAGCTTGGGTTTGATGGTGCAGCCCAGAAGCGCGCGACCGTATTTGTTCAGTCTGTCGCGTTCGACCTGAATGCCGTTGGGCGGGCCGCCGCAGGTTTTGACATAGGCCAACGGGAACCGAATATCCTCGAGACGCAAGCTGCGCACGGCTTTGAAGCCGAAGACGTTGCCAACCAGCGAGGTCAACACGTTTACCACCGATCCTTCTTCGAACAGGTCGATCGGATAGGCGATAAAGGCATAAAAGGCGGTTGGGTCACCCGGAACGGCTTCGATCCGGTAGGCGCGACCCTTGTAGTAATCAAGATCGGTCAGCAAGTCGGTCCAGACAGTGGTCCACGTTCCGGTCGAGCTTTCGGCAGCAACGGCGGCGGCGGCCTCTTCGGCGGGAACCCCGTCTTGTGCCACAACTTTAAACACCGCCAGCAGGTCCGAATCCAAAGGAACGTAGTCTGGTGTCCAATAGGTTTTGGCGTAATCCTTCACACCGGCTTGGTACATTTTCTCAGCCACGCTGCGCCTCCTGAATCAAGTCTTTGCAACGACAGTTGCCTTGGTCATTTGCAGGATATGAGCGGGGAATACATTTCCACAAATTACTTATTGTATGAGTTTCATTACTATTGCTAATAATAGGAATGCGGATTGATCTACGCCAATTGGAAATGTTTGAAGCGATCGAGCGATATGGGTCTTTGACCCTTGCAGCCGACGCGCTGAACGTCACTCAGCCTGCGATAACATTGCAGATGCAAAAGCTCGAAGCTCAGGTGGAACTGGCTCTGCTTGAACGCGCCGGGCGCGGGATCAAAATTACCGAGGCCGGTCAGGAGGTCTTGCATCAGGCCAGACGGATCAACCGGGTTCTGGATGATCTGCGTG
This sequence comes from Ruegeria sp. AM4, assembly GCF_056540665.1. Lineage (NCBI taxonomy): Bacteria > Pseudomonadati > Pseudomonadota > Alphaproteobacteria > Rhodobacterales > Roseobacteraceae > Ruegeria > Ruegeria sp. AM4. The sequence goes on from NZ_JBQFXD010000007.1 coordinate 36,249, forward strand.
AAAACCTGCGTCATTTCAAAGGGGTACAAAAAGGCGTCTTACGTATCGCCGTGGTTTCGACGGCCAATTACTTCATCCCGGATTACCTGGCCAGCTTCAGAAAACGCCATCCCGGCGTCGAGATAGATTTTCGCGTGGCCAACCGTGACAATATTCTTGAGATGTTGGCCTCGAACGAATCCGATCTTGCCATCACCGGCCAGCCGCCCGAGGATTCCGACCTGATCGCGCGCCAGTTCAAGGATAATCCCCTGGTCGTCATCGCGCCACCTGACCATCCACTAGCCAATCGAACGGATTTGGAGCCATCGGACCTGGCGCAATATCCCTTTGTCGTGCGCGAACCGGGTTCGGGCACGCGCGCAGCGATGGAACGCGCGTTTCGGGAACACGGGTTGGAGTGTCAGGCCTCCTGCGTGTTGGAATCGAATGAAGCCGTCAAACAAGCAGTGCAGGCCCAGTTGGGACTAGCCGTCATTTCGCGCCAGACAACCGAGCTTGAGACCGAAACCCGACGGTTGGCGCTATTGCATTGCGACAAGCTATCGCTGAAGCGCACCTGGTACGTTGTCTATCGCAGCTATCGCAGGTTACCTCCGGCCGCCCTGGAATTTCGTGAACAGTTGCTTTCAGACTGAGAACGCGTGCGGTAATGGCTTGCCAAAGCAGAACTCTGAGATCGGTTGCAGGATGCAGGATGATTGATCACCCGGAACTATTTGTATTGCGCCACGGAGAAACACTCTGGAACAGGGAACGCCGATTACAGGGGCGCAAGGATTCCCCTCTGACGCAAAAAGGAATCGCCCAGGCTCTGACTCAAAAAACGTTGCTCGAAAGGTTCGATCACGTTCCGAGTGACGTTTTTGTCAGCCCGCTTGGGCGCGCGTTGCATACCGCGCGGCTCGCGCTTGGGTCAGAGACCAATTTCGTTGTCGATGATCGCTTGCAGGAAATCGGCTTTGGGCGATGGGAAGGGCTGACGAAACAGGAAATTCGCGAAAAATCGGATCGCGTTCTCAGCGACGATGATTTGAGCTTTGGCAGCCCGGATGGAGAGACCTTTGAAATGATATCCGAACGGGTTCTGAGCTTTCTTTCTGATCTCAGACGTCCCGCCATCGTCGTCACTCATGGCGCGACATCCAGCGTTATGCGTGGATTGAGCACCGGCTTGGATCGCGCCGCAATGGTTGGCCTGTCCCGAGAACAGGGATGTATTTTTCATCTTCGCGATGGAACGGAAGAAATAGTTCGTTCGAACCAGTCTGGATGAACTATCTGGCCTAAAAAGTTAGGTGTGGAACAAGGGTGTTTTAGGCGTTCGATCCGACCAAATAGAAATACCGGTAACATACGGGGCCTCCGCACCCCGCTTATTCCTTGTCAGGCGCTGCGATTTGCCAAGGGATTGGTTTTCTGAGCAATATTTTCATTATTGCCGAGCAGACGTCCACAATCCGCCGATCTGCGCGTGCGCTATGCGGTTCGTCAATGCCATCGCGATGACCCAACCGGTGACAACAGCTGCAGCGGTTCCCAGCCAAACGCCAATTTCGCTAAAGCCCAGCAGGCCGACAAACACCCAGACAAAGAACGCGACTCCAAAGCCCTGACGATACAGGCTGATCCAGACTGTCCAGATGGGCTTTTTGAATGCTTGCAGCAGCGAATTGATCGAAAACAGCATCATGTAAAATGGCAGGATCAGGCTATCGACGCGCAAGTAGCTGACGCCGACGCGGATGACTTCGGGGTCAGCCGTGAAAAACCGCATCAGCAATGGCCCACCAAGCCATAGGATCGGGATCGCGACCAGAGACATCATGAATCCGACGCGCCAGCAGTAGAACAGCGCCGCCCGTACCCTATGGCTGTCGCGCGCGCCAAAGTTCTGCGATGCAATCGGCAACAGGGCACCGGTGACGCCGAGAATGGGCAGAAGCATAACCTGTTCGAGACGAATGGCGATCGCATATCCTGCAATGGCATGCTCGCCAAACAGCTTCAGCGCGAATTGCAAAACAAACACTGACAGCAGCATGACCATAAATGAGAATGCAGTCGGCAGCACCTGTAGGGAGATCTCGAAAAACCTGTCCACGCGCGGAACGAAATGCGCGGCGCGCAATCGTCTCATCCGGCGTCGTCGAAGAACTTGACGGATCAAAAAGATCATTACACCGGTCTGGCTTATGACGGTGGACAGCGCCAGCCCATCAAACCCGATACCCGGGACGACGCCTGGAATTCCATAGATTAGAAGCGGGTTCAGAACGATGTTCGCCAAAAAGGCCACTATTAGAGCCCGCTGCATCGAAACCGCGTCGCCATGGGCCTGCAGGATGCCATTGCATCCATGGGCCAGAAGAAATCCGGGCATTGCCAGAAGCAGCCAATAGAAATACCGCAGACCGGCATCGCGATACACTCCGGGTTCCGAGACCAGCTTGATCAGCAACGGTCCGAACCACAAACCCGCCAGCGCAAGCAGGCAGGACGCGGTAACGCCATATGCCATCCCTTGTGCGGCCAGTCGCCGCGCGGTTCTGTTGTCGCCCGCACCCAGGGCATTGCCGACCAGCGCGCTCATGGCGGCGCCCAGACCAACGCCGACCGAGATCGAGATGAAAAAGGCCTGAAACCCAAGTGCAAGCCCGGCTTGGGCGCTGGTCGAAAGAAGCCCGGCAAAAAAGATGTCGACGATATTGTACAGCGTGCTGAACAACATTCCGACTGCGCCTGGAATTGCAAGGGTTCGAAAGTGACCGGGAATGGGTCCTTTCGTCAGGTCAAGGTCGAGTACCTGCGCCATGTTCCTATCGCATTACGGGCGCTCGGCCTGAACGGTCAGAAAGACAAATTCGGGCGTCAACACGTCTTCGAACCCATGGTTGAGCTCTGCGTCTACACTGATCGAGTCGCCTGCCGACAGCGTAAAGCGGGCCTCGCCGTATCGATAGATGGCCTGGCCCTCGATTGCCTGCACAAAGACCACGCCGTGGCCGACATAGGTCGGGGGCGGGCCGCCTTCGCGCAGCAGCGTGACCCGGCGCGCCTGAAAGCGCAGGTCTTTGCGCGAATGCAGCGCTAGATTGACATATTCATGACTGTGCCCTGCCGCGATGCGAGTGGATTTCAGCCCTTCGCCATGGCGGACAAGCGTGTAGTCGGTGTGATCGGTGCGGGCCTCGCGGAACAAGGAAACAATCGGCACTTCAAGCGCTTCGGCCAGCGCCGCAAGTGTATCGATCGAAGGAGAAACCAGACCGTTTTCAATGCGGCTGACCATGGCGGCCGAGATACCGGATTGTTCGGCAAGCCTGCGTGCGGATTGTTTGCGACTTTGGCGCAACTCTTTCAGCGAAGCGCCGATGGCGCGGTCGATCTGTCTGCCCGGAGGGTCTCCTTGCATGATCCGTCCTTTCACTCGCTGCTGTAATACCCCACCACATCGCCATCGGTAGTAACACCAAGGCCGTTCAGCAATCGGTTGGCATAGTTGAAATAGCCGACGATCTGGTTGATCTCGAGAATCTCACCATCGGCCCAACCCGCCTCTCGGAGTGCGGAAACATCCGATTCGACCATCGTGCCCGGCGAGATTGTAAGTTTCTCTGCGTATTTGAGCGCTTCGAGGTGTGCTCCTTCGAACGCATCCTGCGGGCGGTGTGCCTTAAGCGCAGCCTCGATCTTGTCGGCGCGTGCTTCGTCGCTGATCAGGTGGCGCGCATTGGCCCAATGATTGGCGTAGGAATAGGGGCAGGTGTTGAGTGTTGATACGTAAGAGCTGATCACTTCCTGAAACCACATCGGGACCGTGTTGACCTGATCGTGCAGGCAGGCCCGATACAAAATCACGTGCCCTTTCATAGTGTTGGGGCGCAGGGAGTGAACCCGCATCACGTTATCAACGGTTCCATGTGGTGTACGCGCCAGGTCCAGAGTGGCCTGCAGCTGTGCGTCGGCATCTTCGTCAGATATCATCCTGATCCATGCGGACATTCGCAGTTCCTCCTTCGGTCATCAGCGCAAATTTCAGGCAATGCAGTTCAAGGCCATGAGTTTTTTATTGACGAGTATTGCATATTAAGCAACCATATTAATCAGAGTGCAACGAATTTGAGGAGTTTCTGGCCTTGAACGACCGCTCAAACCTATCGCAGCGCCTGTCTGGTGCAGGCTGTGTTGCGGCTCTGCGATGGTCGATCAGGCTGCGCTGTCAAGCGCGCTGCGCCCGAGACGACAAAAGGCACCCGACCAATGTGTCCCAAACCCAGATAGGCACGACATGAACCAAGCCACTCCGATGATCGAAGTGACCAATCTGGACAAGTATTACGGCACGTTCCACGCGCTGAAGAATATCGATCTGACGGTGCATCAGGGCGAGAAGGTTGTGATTTGTGGCCCATCCGGGTCGGGCAAGTCGACCTTGATCCGCTGTTTCAACGGATTGGAATGGCACAACTCAGGTCGTCTCGTGATTGACGGGATCGAGGTCTATGACGGAGCCAAGGAAATTCGCGAACTTCGTCAGGAAGTTGGCATGGTATTCCAGCAGTTCAACCTGTTTCCGCACCTGACGGTTCTGGAAAACCTGATGATTGGCCCGATGAAAGTGCGCAAGATTTCCAAGGCTCAGGCCGAAGAGACGGCGCGCAAGTATCTTGACCGTGTCCATATCCCGGAACAGGCCGACAAATACCCGGCGCAGCTGTCTGGTGGGCAACAGCAGCGTGTGGCGATCGCGCGATCCTTGTGCATGGAAACACGGATCATGCTGTTTGACGAGCCGACCTCGGCGCTGGACCCCGAGATGATCAACGAGGTTCTGGATGTGATGGTCGAACTGGCCGACACAGGCATGACCATGGTCGTCGTCACACATGAGATGGGATTTGCCCGCAAGGTCGCGGACACGATGGTGTTCATGGAGGCAGGGCGGATCGTCGAAATCTCGCCGCCCGACCAGTTCTTTACCAATCCTTCGAGTGAACGGTGCCGCCTGTTCCTGGATCAGATTTTGGCACATTGAGCATGAGCGATTTGGGCATATCCGGGCCAAAGGGCCAGCCATTGCCAAGGCCGCCTTTCCTCAAACGGTTTTTTGACTCGGTTCTGATCTCTGTTGCGATCTACGCGATCATAGTCGGCCTGATTGCATATGGAGCCTATGTTGGAGCCCAGAGTATGGGGTACAACTGGCAATGGTACCGCGTGCCGCAATTCCTCTACCGCAACACCGAGGTCGGGTTTGAATGGGGCCAGATTCCCATCGGACTGGTGGCCACAATCAAACTGTCGGTGATTTCGTTCCTTCTGGCGACGGCAATTGGCCTGCTGATCGCGTTGCTGCGATTGTCGCGCCTTGTGATCGGGTCTGCCGTGGCCGTTGGGTTCCTGGAGCTGATCCGCAACATCCCGCTTTTGGTTCTGCTCTATCTTTTCTACTACGTCCTTGGCCCGATTTTCGGGTTCGACCGCTACACCGCCAGCATCCTTACGCTGGCCGTTTTCCATTCGGCTCTGATTTCCGAGATCTTCCGGGCCGGGATCAATGCGATTCCAACCGGTCAATGGGAAGCTGCAAAATCCATCGGGATGACCCCGTATCAGACCTATCGCTATATCATCCTGCCGCAATCGGTGCGTTTCATGTTGCCGCCAATGACAGGCGAGGTTGTTCACCTGATCAAATCCTCGGCGATTGTCAGTGTGATCGCGGTGGCCGAGCTAACCACCTTTGGCCGCAACATCATTTCCGATACCTACATGAGTTTCGAAATCTGGTTCACCATCGCCCTGGTCTATCTGGTGGTGACCCTGATCCTGTCGATCGGCGTAAGCCATCTGGAGAAGAAATATGCCGTCGACCAATGAACCTGAAAACTATGTCGGACAACAAGGAGAACCAAGATGAAGCTTTCTCGCAGAATGCTGGGGGCCGCCCTCGGAGCGGTCGTTGCAACAGGTGTCGCCACATCGGGTTGGGCGCAAAGCGCGACCCAGGAACTGTCCAGCGAAAGTGTGATTGAAACCATCAAACAGGACGGCGTGATCCGCATCGGGTTGTCACTGTTTGTTCCATGGTCAATGCGCGACAAGAATGGCGACCTGATCGGGTTCGAACTGGATGTCGGGCGCAAGCTGGCCGAAGACATGGGTGTAGAAGTCGAATTTGTTCCCACAGCCTGGGATGGCATCATCCCGGCGCTTGTGTCGGGCAATTTCGACGTGATTATCTCGGGTATGTCGATCACAGCGCAGCGGAACCTGACCGTGAACTTCACCGAACCCTACGCCTATTCGGGTCTGGCGATCATGGCCAACAAGTCGCTGACCGAAGGCATGTCCATGGCGGATCTGAATTCACCAGACGTGACCTTTACGGCCCGTCGCGGCGCGACGCCTGCGGTCGTCATCGCCGAAAACTTCCCCGAAGCGAATTTGCTGCTGTTTGATGAGGATGGCGCCTCCGCTCAGGAGGTTCTGAATGGCAATGCCCATGCGACAATGGCGGCTCAGCCCACACCGAACCGCGAAGCCGGGCGCAACCCGGAAACGCTGGTTGTGATCGAAGGTGACTTGTTCGATCCGCGCGGCGAAGGCTTTGCCCTTCGCAAGGGTGATCCTGACGCGATGAACTATTTCAACAACTGGATTGCCCAGCAGTGGCGTTCCGGGTGGCTGGAAGAGCGTCACAACTATTGGTTCGCCACTGAAGAGTGGGCCGATCAGGTTGCCCAATAACCAAAGTGATTGGGGGCGGCCTCGTCGCCCCCGACCCTGAAGCGGAGCGGACCCGGTGCAAGACTTTCTGAAAAAACTCAGATGGCCCGACTATTTGATCGTGGCGGTTCTGATCGCGTTTTTCGGGTATATCTGGCTGTCGATCGAAGGAACGCTCAACTACAAATGGCGGTGGGAGTTGATCCCCGGCTATGTTGTCGGCTGGCATTCGGGGCGCGAAGAATACTTCGCCAATCTGCTGTTGCAGGGCCTTGTGGCAACAATTCGCATCAGCATCTACTCCGGCATTCTGGCCCTGATCCTTGGTACCGTTCTGGGCGTGGCGCGTTGTTCCGGCAATCTTACGGTCCGGATGCTGGCGCGCACCTATCTTGAATTTCTGCGCAACGTGCCGCCCGTGGTCGTTGTCTTCATCTTCTTTTTCTTTCTGTCACAGCAATTGATTGATGCTCTCAATCTGGAGCGTTGGGCACGCGGCATCGCACGTCAGGAGGACAATCAGGTCTGGGAATTTTTCTTTGGCGAGATGCGCCGCTTCCCCTCGCTGGTTTCGGGCGTCATCGTTCTGGCCCTGTTTGAGAGCGCCTTCGTCGGTGAAATCGTCCGCGCCGGGATTCAGTCGATCCCGAAAGGCCAGCGCGAGGCGGCGCGGTCCATCGGGATGAGCCGCATACAGGAACTGCGCTATGTGGTTTTGCCGCAAGCGATGAAAAAAGTTGTGCCGCCGCTGGCGAACCAGTTTATTTCACTGATCAAGGACAGTTCGATCCTATCGCTGATCTCGGTGCAGGAACTGACCTACAAAACGGTCGAACTCGTCGCCTCTTCGCGCATGATATTCGAGGCGTGGATCACAACGGCGGCCTTCTACTTTGTGGTCTGCTTTGGGCTCAGTCGATTGTTCGCACGCCTCGAAAAACGTTCGGACAGACGCTAGCGGGTCAAGGGAACGAAGCGTTCAGGCTCTGATCTGAACCATGCCGTTTTCGACCCTGGTCTCGAATACTTTCATCACCCGTGTCGCTGGTGCCGATACCGGATGCCCGTCCCGCACGTCGAATGCGCCCTGGTGCAAAGGGCATTCGATGACATGCCCGTCAAAATATCCGTCACACAGATCGGCGCCGCCGTGATTGCAAAGCGCCAGCGAAGCATATATGCCACTTGGCGTGTCATAGACCGCGATCAGACGCGTGCCGAGTTCGACACGCGTGACCCAGTTCTTTTCCAGCCGAGACGTCTCGATCACATCTTTCCACGGTTTCTCATTTGCCATGGTTCATGCCCTCGCCCCGTTTTGGATTTGTCGCAGGATTTCGCGATGTGCGGCGAGATACCCGCCGGGCTCGACGTGAATGTGGTCTTTGAGTTTCTCATGCAGGCGCGGCAAGGCATGGAATGGAACCGAGGCGACATAGTGATGCTCTGCATGGTAGTTCATGTTCCAGCACAGAAATGCCCAAGGGGCTGAAACCAAATTTGTACGGGTGTTTTCCGACATTTGGGCCACGGTCGGGCGTCCGACATGTTCCGTCATTCGGATAAAGCGCATGACCGGTTCACCCAGAAACAACGGTATGATCCAGTACCAGATCAGACCCCACCAACCGGTGACGGCCATGCCGAGAAAAATCGCAGCATAAATGACCAGCATTCGACGGGCATCGCGATACACAGCCTGATGTTCAACTTTTGGAATGAACCGCAATTCGGTCTCGCTGAGGTTGCCGCTTGCGTGACGAAACAGCTCGGTGAACTTGCCGCGCCAATAGGGCAGGGCGGACAGGTACAGCAGATATTGGCCAATTGTCTTGGGTAGCGGGATGAGCTCGGGGTCTTCTCCGGTCAGTTGCGTATAGGTGTGATGATCACAATGTTCGTAGCGGAAGAAGCGATGCGGCAGGATGATAATCAGGCCGCAAATCTGGCCAACCAGATCATTCAGCCATCGGGTTCGGAACACGGTGTAATGCACACACTCGTGCTGCAGCGAAAAGTGGTGCACCAGAACGATGCCTTGCAGGAACATTGCGGGCCAGATCAGCCAGCTGTTCCACGCGAGCGTGACGAGTGTTGTGGTAAAGGCCAGCACCAGTATCCATAGCGCCAGATGGCGCAGACCGGGGCCGTTTGACCGCTGCATGAAGCCTTTCAGTTCTTCACGCGTAAGTTTCCCTTCGGCCAAAGCCTGACTCAATGGGGTAACGATTGCTTGTGACATGTGAGTTCCACATATTTTTGCCGGTGCGGGGGCCGCGCCCTCACCACATGATCCGGCACCGGAGACGGGAGTGCTCCGCACCATAGCGCCCATACTGATCGCGCTATTGCCGACAGGTTATCGCGGCATGGGATGTCCGATCAAGCCGGAAAGTTATCCAACGCTGCGCAATCCGATATCCGTGTCGGGGCTGACAAACAGCCCGGCTGCGCATGGATAGCGGTCCAGTATCCGGGACCCGCCGGGCAACCGATGGGCGTGGAAAATTCCGTGCTCCCATAAAGTTACGCCGTCTATCACGATTGTCGGGTCGAATACATTCCAACTGATTTCGCCCGGCGCATAGGCACCGCAGGTATGGAAATGCAGAATACGCGGATTGCCAAAGGCCGAGCCGCCCCAGCGCTCGTAATTGTCGCGCATGTCCCAAGGATATCCGCAGCCCGGATGAAAGCCAGCGTGCCAGGAATGTACAAAATTGCGGTCTATATCGAACTGCGCCGCAACCCGATCGTAGTGGGCCTCGGCGCGAGCGGTGTCGGCCGGATTACCGTCGAACCCTGTTAGCCGACCGTTGTCCAGCTTGGCAAAGACCGGGCGGTCGAATTCGATCGTATAGTCGTCATAGTATTTCGATCCGGTGCCGGTCAGGAATGTCAGTGCCACCCGGCCAGAAAAACTGTGCGCGGGAACCGGTGTGAAGACGGACATCGGAAAGCGCAGGATCGAGGTGTCGCCTGATGGGTTCAGGTTCATCTCTGGTCGTCCCCTGACATCCGTGCCAAGAGGACAGGTAAAGCGCACGTCTTGCGCGGTGTTCAGCACTGCGTTGATCCCGGCTTTGAGTTCCATGAACGCGTCGTGATGCCCGTTCGAGAACCCTGATCCGAACAGCTCTCGGCTGAGGGCGAAGCTGACGATGATCTTCTTGCCTAGCGGCATATCTGAGAACCGCAGTTGGTCCCCTAGGCGGGCCAGAAACAGGATGATGTCGGCATCTTCGAACCGGGCCAGCAATTCCGGAGACAGATTTGGGTTGCCGGGATTGAACCCCACATCCACCGCGTCGACCGACAAACCCATGGAGCGGGCAACGCCCGAGACGATAGCGACGCTATCGGCGTCGAAATACCCGAACTCGGGCGGTTCATAGGCGATCAACAACCGATCCCCCGCCACCGCACGGGCGCAGTTCGACAAGAGATTTCGCGCGCCGCGCTCGGGTGTGATGTCCGACATTGCGATCTCCTGCGGATTCCGGTGGCTTTAAAGTAGCGCGTGGCTTCATGGCCAATCCATTTGAATGTGATAATGGTTGTCATTAGGGTGGCTAATATGATCCTGAATTTGCCCTATTCCGCCCTGCGCGCCTTTGAGGCTGTTGTCCGGCATTCCGGGTTTTCCTCTGCCGCGACAGAATTGGGCGTTAGCCAAAGCGCAGTCAGTCAGCACGTCCGCTCGCTGGAAGAGTGGTTGGGTCGAGATCTGCTGGTGCGCGGCGCGCGGCAATCGCGCCCCACTCGCGAAGGTGAGCAGCTTGCGCTGGCAATCTCGGAAGGGCTGGGACGTATCTCGGATGTGTGTATGCAGCTTCGGGACAAAACGCGCACCGATCGGACGATCGTGATTTCCTGCCTGCCTGGCTTTGCGTTCAACTGGTTGTTTCCGCGGCTCCTGCGGTTTGACATGGCGCATCCGGACCTGTCGATTTCCATTGCCACGGATACAGGGCAATACCCGTTTTCTGGCTCGGATGCTGATGTTGGAATTCGGTATGGGTTAGGCGATTTTCCTGGGTACCAGGTTGATTTGTTGATGTCAGAAAGGTTGTTTCCCGTGTGCGCCCCTTCATTGCGGTCCGATTTGCATCGGGTTGAGGATCTGGCGCGGCACACCCTGCTGGTGGATGAAAACCTCCACCATGGGGCGGCCAGTCCGACCTGGGAATTCTGGGCGCGGCAATGCGGCCTAACATTGCCCAACACGGTGCGGACTCGGCGATTGGGGCAATCGAACATGGTTGTTCAAGCCGCGATCGAAGGTCTGGGCGTTGCATTGGGGCGTGAGCCGCTGGTCATCGATATGCTGGCGGATGGGCGTTTGATCCGTCCTTTCACTGAAATGACCCAATCGCCGCTGTCCTATTGGCTGGTCCGCACCCAGGAAGCCAAGGACAGTTCGAAGGTAACAGAGTTTCTGAACTGGATTCACGCTGAGGTCGAGGCGCAGCCGGAAATACCCGACCCGGACGCGGTTTGAAATTAGCAAGGCTTATACAAGCCATTACATTTCCGGCATGGCGCAACGCAGCTCTGCTGCTCATACTGGTGCAAGCCATCTGACCGAATGGAGAGCCTATCCATGTTTCTGAGAAATTGCTGGTACGTCGCCGCCTGGAGCAAGGATATCAAGCACGAACTGAAGGCCGAGACGTTTCTTGGTGAGAATATCGTTTTCTATCGGCAGCAGGACGGTACCCCTGTCGCGCTCGAAGACGCCTGTCCGCACCGTAAGCTTCCATTGTCCAAAGGCAACCTGATCGGGGATGTAGTTGAATGCGGCTATCACGGTCTGAAATTCGACTGCTCAGGCAAGTGTACGGACAGCCCGACCCAACGCGGCATGACGCCTCGCAGAGCGGTCGTGAGATCCTATCCCGTGGTCGACCGCTATCGGTTCCTGTGGATCTGGATGGGGGATCCGGAACTGGCGGATCCGGACAAGATTTTCCCGATTGACAATTTTGACAATCCAAGCTGGGGAAAGACCGATGGTGGCGTGATGGACATCGATTGCCATTACCTCTGGGTTTGCGACAATCTTCTTGATCCCAGCCACGTCGCCTGGGTTCACGTATCTTCGTTTGCCGGTGCTGGCACGGACGAAGAGCCCCTGAATGTGGAACGGACCGACCGGGGTGTGATCGTCTCACGCTGGATCGAGAACAAGCCGCCTTCGCCGTACTATGCGAAACTTGTCGCGTTTGACGGCGATTGTGACCGCTTGCAGCACTACGAGATGTGCATGCCCGCAATCGGGTTGAACAAATCCATTTACACACCGGTTGGGACTGGCGGGTATGACAAGCCAGCTGTCGCCGAGACATTCATCAACATCTCCTACAATTTCATGACGCCGATTGATGAAGACCGGACCAGATATTTCTGGTTTCAGCACCGCAATTCCGACCCCGACAATGCCGAGGTGTCCAGATTCATGAATGATGGCGCGCGTATGGCCTTTCTTGAGGACAAGGAGGTTCTGGAACAGGTTCATCTGGGAATGAAACACGCCAAAACGCCCCATATCGACCTGGGGCTCGACGCAGGTGCCAAACTGTTTCGCAAGACATTGGATCGGACCATCGAAGCCGAAGCCAGCCCGGCGGATATTGCCGCTCGGGCTTGATGCGTGGCTTCGCGCATAAGCCAGTCTGACAGGATCGGAAACCCACTAAGTGTCGAGTGAAATGTAAAACCTGGGATGCGTAGCATCATGTCGTTCGAACCCACACACCCGATAAACGGCCTGGGCGTCCGCGTTGTCGGGGTGGGTGCCGACCATCAAGTAGGTACATGATAGGGCCAGCGCCTTTTGCTTTGTGCTTTCGATAAGCTGCCGCCCAATGCCGGTGCCACGAAACCTCTGATCCACGAAAAGATGATGCATGTCGATGCCGCGACGACCGGTTTGCAACTGGGTCAACGGACACAGCGCAGTATAGGCAACAACGTCGCCTTCCACTTCGGCAACCAGCACATAAAGCCATGGCGGCGACCCAAACACATCCCGTTGCAATGCTGCAGCGTTGACCTTTGGGATATCCCCGTGATGGGTGGCCAGAGCGCGAACCATCGCGATCAAACGCGGCAAGTCTGCAGGTCTTGCATCGCGGATGTTCGCGGTTGCGTCAGTGTCTGTTTCTCTCATCGTTTTCTCCTGTGGGCGCCACAGAAGCGAAAAGAAAAATGCCGCGCTGTGGCGGCACTTTCAGACTGAACATCATTGACCGCACCGATTAGGGGGCGTGGCAATAGCGTCCGAAGGGTTGGGTCATGATGATCATGACCCAACCATGTGCCTTCGGCAGGTAAACGTCAAGTTGCCCGATGCATGATCAACGTGGTGAGGTCTATCTCTGGCTACGCCGCTCTGTAGATCACCGGAAACCGCCCACCAGCAAAGGGTGCTCCGGGGCGCAGGCTGTCGTCATGAAGCCATTCGGTCACGGTATCGCGGGGCTCGTAGGTTGCACCATCGACAGCAAAGCGGATTGCATAGCCGCGCCTGCGCCGGGTCGATGTGCGGTTTCCCATCGCCGAATGCACGGTCATGCCGTCAAAGGCCAACGCGTCGCCGGGCTCCATCTGCGGATAGTGAAATATATCGTATGCGCTGCGGTTAGCCTCAAAATCGGGCATGTCGATATAGTCGGGGTTGTCTTCCTCAAGATAGTGCAGGAACCCGCCAAGCTGGTCGGTCTTGAAGGGTCGGTACTTGGCACCCCAAGCGTGTGACCCGCGGACAAATTCCAATGCGCCATTGTCCGGGTCTACCGGGTCCAAGGCGATCCACATGGTCATAATCGGCCCAGCAACCGGCCAATAGGGCTGATCGGTATGCCAGCCGGTCTGGGTTTTGGTCCCGGGCTCTTTCGCAAAAATCTGGTCGTAGATCAGCGATGTCCAGGGGCTGTCAGCCACTTCGGCCACGCGCTGACCGATATCCGACATCAGGCAATAGTCCTGAAACACGCCTGGATGCTCTCGCATATTCTTATAGGCAAAATAGCGATCGCCTTTGGCGGTTTCGACGTCGACGGCCTTGCGCAGCTTGTGCAGCCAGTCTTGCGACAGCACGTTTTTCAACAGCACGACTCCGTCGCGCGCGTAGCTCTCTTGCAGAGTTTTGAGGTCAGGTTTTTGTGTCATGTAACGTCTCTATTTTTCGCCCCATGCGCTGAGGCGGTTGTAAACGGAGGGCGCATCGCGCCCGGTTTTTCTGACGTTACAGTGCAGGTGAACTGCGGCAGTTGATGATGAAACACGGCCACAGCGAGCGTGCCGACCACTTGCCGGACAGGCGGTTATGGAACTGTGCTACGCGAAGGCTCATAGCTGCAGGCTAAACCATTTTTCGGCATCGGCATAGAGCCGCAATCCGGGCATCGGGTTGGATGGCCACGCCGGTAGAAAATCATTGACTGATGATGCGTGTTGATAAATATTATTACCAATATGCAAAAGTACTCCGTTTTCTCACTGGCTCGAAATGCACTATCCGGTCACCGCAACTGGCCTTTGGCGTGGCGCAGCCCGCCGCTGAAGGACAGCTATGATGTAATCGTGATCGGGGCTGGTGGGCACGGTTTGGCGACGGCCTACTATCTGGCCAAGGAATACGGCATCACAAATGTCGCCGTGCTTGAGCGGGGTTGGCTGGGCGGCGGAAACATCGCCCGAAACACCGTTACGATCCGTTCGAACTACATGCGGGACGAGTCGATCCCGTTCTATGTCAAATCCGTCGCCATGTACGAAGGGCTGACGGATGAGTTGAACTTTAACATGATGCATTCAAAGCGCTCCATGGTGGACATCGTGCAGACCTGGCCAAAGCTGCGTGAATTGCGTCGACGGCAGCTTGCGATGGACATCTACGGTTCGACTTATGAACAGATCACGACCGAAGAAGTGCGCCGTCGCATTCCAGCACTGACCGGCGGAGGTGCTGAGGCCCGTTTGCCGGTGATATGCGGGATGGTCCACACGGATGCGGGGGTAAACCGGCATGATGCTGTCGCCTGGGGTTATGCGCGCGCGGCTGACGCGCGTGGGGTTGAAATTCATCAGCAAACCGCAGTGCAATCACTGATACGGGGGGCGAACGGGGCGATCGAAGGGGTCGAGACCAATCGCGGTGTCGTAAAAGCAAGCAAGGTCGTCGTGGCCGTTTCGGGACATACGACGACTCTGACCGAAACCGCAGGGCTGAAACTGCCATTGCGGACGATGAACCTGACAGCATTTGTGTCAGAACCGGTAAAGCCGCTTGTCGATGTGATTGTGAACTGCCCTGACAGCGGGTTCTATTTCAGTCAGTCGGACAAGGGCGAGATGGTGATTGGCGGTGCGCCCGATATGGGGCAAAGCTTTCGCCGAGATATCAAACAGCATGTTTTCGAAGACACCGTTACCGCGATGTTGTCGCTGTTCCCAAGCTTCAAAAAGCTCAAACTGATGCGGCAATGGGGCGGACATCTGGATATCGCTCATGATGCCTCGCCCATCATGGATCAGACCGAGGTTCCGGGCCTGTTCGTCACTGCCGGATGGTGGGGGGGGTACAAGGCGATTCCGGCTGGGGGGCTCACTTTGGCGCATTTGGTCGCCAAAGGAGAGCCGCATCCGCTTATGGCACCATTCACACTCGATCGTTTCCGGCATCTGGATTTTGTGATGGAAGCCGGCACCACCACCGCGCGCTAGGAAAGGACAGGATCATGTTGCTTATAACCTGCCCATTCTGTGGCAAGCGCAACGAAAGCGAATTCATCTATGGCGGCCCGGTCGGGGCGGATCGTCCCGATCCCAATGCTGCCAGCGACGCGGAATGGGTCGAATACCTGACGGTGACGCCGAACCCCCTGGGCCCGGTTCACGAGAAATGGTGGCATGCGCGTGGATGTGGAGAATGGTTCACGATCTGGCGTGATACGCGGACCCATGACATTGTGGAGGCGCCCGATGGTACAAGCTAAGCGCCGCGCCTCGGGCGGGCGGATCGACCGAAACCGCCCACTGCGATTCACGTTTAATGGCAAACCCTACGAAGGGTTTGAGGGCGACACGCTTGCCTCCGCGCTGCTGGCAAATGGCGTGCGCGTCACGGCACGCAGCTTCAAATACCATCGCCCGCGCGGGATTATGGCTCACGGCCCCGAGGAACCGGCGACATTGGTTGAACTGGACGGAGAAGACGCCTCGGGCAATCGTCCGGCGACGACGGTCCCGTTACGCGACGGTCTGAGCGCCCGGTCGGTCAATTGTTGGCCCTCGCCAGAGTTCGATCTGGGCGGTATCAACCAGCTGTTTGCGCGGTTCATCCCGGCGGGATTTTATTACAAGACCTTCAAATGGCCCAATTGGCACCTGTTTGAACCGTCGATCCGCAAGGCCGCCGGTCTGGCTGCCGCGCCTGCCAGACCCCCAAGCAAGGGTCATTTCGAGGCGCGCAATGCGCATACCGATGTGCTGGTCGCCGGGGCTGGTCCTGCCGGACTGCAGGCTGCGCTTGAGGCGGCGCGCGCGGGCAAACGGGTGTTTCTGGCAGATGAAGGGCCCGAGGCGGGCGGCAGTCTGCTCAACCGAAACCTGACCATCAATGGCCGTCCGGCGATGGACTGGGTGGCCGATGCAGTGGCCGAATTGGACCGGATGGAGAACGTGATCCATCTGCAAAATGCAACCGTCTGGGCCTATCGTGAGCACAATCTGATGATCGTGAACGAGCGCGAGCCCAAACAGCACGCGATCCTCGAGCGCAGTTGGCGTGTCCGTGCATCTGAGGTGGTGATCGCCACCGGGGCCACGGAACGCGCGATGGTGTTTGGCAACAATGACCGACCCGGCGTGATGCTGGCCTCTTCGGTACAGGCATATGTCAACCGCTGGGGCGTCACGCCTGGACAGCGCGCGGTCCTCTTTACCAATAACAACAGCGCTTATGCGGTAGCGGCTGACTTGTTGGCCGCTGGGGTCGCTGTCGCGGCGATCCTCGACAGCCGCGAAACGGTGCCGAATTCGGCGTTGGATCTGGTCACCGGTATTACGGTGCATTCCGGAACCGTGGTTGGCGAGGTCCGGGGTCACAAAGGCATCCGCGCCGTGAAGGCAGTACCCAACACAGGCGGTCCCGGGACCTGGATCACCTGCGATCTGCTCGCGTGTTCCGGGGGCTGGAATCCAACCGTGCACCTGTGGTCTCAGTCTCGCAGCACGTTGCGGTTCGACGAAAATCTGGCCGCTTTTTGTCCCGATCAGGCGGTACAACCCTGTCGGGCCGTTGGTGCCGCCGCCGGTGATTTGACGCTCGATCTTATTATTGAGGGCGGCGTAGATCTGCCATATGCGATCGAACCGCTCTGGCGCGTGGATGTTGCGGGTCAACGCGGAAAGGCGTTTCTGGACGTTCAGAACGACGTCGCCGTCAGTGATGTGCATCTGGCTCTGCGCGAAGGCTATGACAATGTCGAGCATGTCAAACGCTACACGACCGGCGGCATGGGGATCGACCAGGGCAAAACCGGCAATATCAACATCATCGGAACTGTAGCGATGCAAAAGGGGTTGCCGCTGCAAGAGGTCGGCACAACGACGTTCCGCTCGCCCTACACCCCGGTGTCATTCGGCGCGATAGGTGGCCTGCGCGAAGGCTGGGGTCTGTTCCCGTACCGCCATACCCCAGTGACGCAATGGAACAAGGACAATGGCGCGGTAATGTACGAAGCAGGCGCCCGCTGGCGGCGACCGGGATATTTCCCGAAACCGGGCGAAGGATTGCAGGAGGCCGTGAATCGCGAATGCCGCGCAGTGCGCGAAGGCGTCGGGGTCTACGACGGCTCTCCGCTCGGGACATTCGAGTTAAAGGGCCGGGACGTTCCGAAATTCCTCGATTTCATCTATTCCAACGTCATGTCGAGCCTGAAACCGGGCGACGGGCGGTATGGGCTGATGCTGTCCGAGGATGGACTGATCCTGGACGATGGCGTTGCGTTTCGGCTGGATGAACATCGCTGGTTGATCTCGACCTCGACCGGTCATGCGGACGCGGTGAACCAGCATATGGAAAAGCTGTTGCAGACCGAGTTCCCCGATTGGCAGGTGATGATCACCACCGTCACGAGCCAGTGGAACAACGCCACCATTTGCGGCCCCAAGGCGCGCGAGGTGATGCAGGCGCTGGGCACGGATATCGACCTGTCACCCGAGGCGTTCCCGTTCATGTCTTTCCGCGATGGCATTGTCGCGGGCCTGCCAGCACGCGTGGTTCGCGTCAGCTTTACCGGAGAGCTGTCTTATGAGGTGAATGTTGCCCCGCGCCACATGGTCGAGCTTTGGGATAAGGTGATGGATGCCGGCGCGCCCTTTGGGATTTTGCCGGTTGGCTCGGAATCCAGCCACGTGCTGCGGGTCGAAAAGGGGTTCCTGTCGCTGGGACACGAGGTTGACGGCACTGTCGATGCCTATGATCTGGGCATGGGCTGGGCGATGTCGAAGAAAAAGCCGGATTATCTGGGCAAACGATCTATTGCGCTGCGTCGAGCGCGCGGGGCTCGACGGCGCGAGTTGGTGGGTATTCTGGCCGAAGACCCGAACCGGCAAATCCCCGAAGGTGCGCCCCTGACTCCAGGAGGTCGGAAAGAGGCCACGGACGGGCTGGTCACAGCCTGCGTCTGGAGCGTGGTGAACAACCGCTGGGTCGGGCTGGCGCTGTTGGAAAATGGCCGCGCACGTCAGGGTGAAACTGCCCATGTCCGGCTGCAGGATGATGTGATCCCCGTGACGGTGACGAAACCGGTGTTCCATGATCCCGAAGGCAAACTGCTGAGGTCCTGAGATGAGCTATGACGTCATGTTTCAACGCTGCGGGATGATGGCTCTGTTCGACCTCAAAGGCCTGTCGCAGGGGATTGAGGCCTGGGTTGGCGATGCATTGCCGGGCTTTCCGGACCGTCCCAACCAACGAACCGAAAAGGATGGCAAAGAGCTTTTCTATATCGGCCGCAATCATTGGATCGTGCGCGCACCGCTTGAGCAGGAAGAGCCGTTGGATGCCGCCCTGAAACCCACAGACTGCCCGGCGGGTATCAGCATTGTGTGGGTCTCGGACACGATGACTTTTTTCAAGGTGACCGGCCCAGATGCGGGCGAGATCATGGCAATTGCCTGTCCGTTGGATCTGCACGACACGGTGTTTGCGCCGGATGCAGTAACCTATACCGAGGTCTTTGGCCACAAGGCATTGGTGATGCGGTTTCAGGACGGCTTTGAATTCGCCGTAGAGCAGAGTTTTGCCGATATGGTCGAAGACTATGTGGCAAGGGCCATGGCCTGATCGCAGGATACCTTGGGCAGGGCGTCTTCGGACGCGTTGGGCAATCGGCGGGACCGTGTGTTCTTGTGGCAGGTCATTTCGACAGGTGTTGATGAACCCACGCCGCGATGTCCAAAAGGCGGGCATCGCCGCCCTTTCGCCCGATCAGCTGAATGCCCAAAGGTAGGCCTCGCTGGTCGGTTCCAAAGGGCAAGGCGACCGATGGAACTTGCAACAGGTTCCACATCCGAGAATAAAGCGGATCTCCGGTCGCATCTAATCCCAACGGTGCTGGTCCGGGCGCGGACGGAACCAACAGAGCATCCACGTCTCGGAACATTTGATCCAGCATCGCACCTGCGTGATCCCGCAGGTCCAGCGCAGCGCGGTAGTCTATATCGCTGACCGCCAACCCTGCGGTGACGAGGTCATGAAACTGTGGGCTGATGCCGGGGACGCCGACAGCGTTTTCATGCGCGCGTTGCCGCGCGACCTCGTATCCCATGACAGCGATTTGAGCCTGAGTGAGTTGGGAAAAAATCGGCGGGTGGGCGATTTCTCCGGTCTCGGCCCCGGTTGTGGCAAGGGTGGCCAGCGCGCGCGTGCAGGTATCCCGCATCTCAACCGAGCCGTCCTGCCAATACGGGCCGCGCATCAGGCTGATCCGCGGCAATGTATCGTCGAAGGCGGGCGGCGGTGGCAGGTCCGTTCCGCGTAACACCGCGTCGGACAGCGACAGATCCCGCGGATCGCGGGCCAAAACCCCCAATGTGTCAAGGCTTTCGGACAGGCCCATGACCCCCGTCAGATCATATCGCCCGGTGGTTGGCTTGAACCCGCAGACCCCGCAATACGCCGCAGGCCGGATCAGCGATGCAGCGGTTTGCGATCCAAATGCGAGCGGTGCCATAAAGTCGGCCACCGCAGCGGCCGAACCGGATGACGACCCTCCGGGCGTATGCGCGGGGTTGGCCGGGTTGGCGGTCTTGCCTGGGCGAAAATACGCGAATTCCGTGGTGACGGTTTTGCCGATGGGAATTGCACCGGCGTTCAAGAACGCGTGAACACAAGCCGCGTTGCGGTCCGGTTGCCGTTCGGCATACAGGTCGCTGCCCCATCCGGTCGGCATGTCTTCGGTGTCGATGATGTCCTTGATCGCAAACGGCACGCCGTGAAGCGGCCCACGATGGCCGAGTTCGTCGGCAACATATGCCCTCTCCATGGCGCGCGCTGCATCGAGAGTCTGGAAAGCCCCGATAACAGGTTCCCGATCCTTGATCCGGTCCAGATGCTCGGCCATCACTTGCGATGGTTTGACCTCGCCCGACCGGATCATCGCTGCAAGTACGTGGGCAGAGCGCTGGTTCAGGGGGGTCATGCTTCAAGCGCTTTCAGCGCCGCAGCGAAAGGGGCAACAGGCATGTCGTAGATGCCACCCCCCAACCGCCCGGCCTCGCCCAGACGGTCAAGGATGCCCAGGCCGATCACCGGCCCGGAACCTTGCACAACTGCACCGCGCGCCGTGCTGCCAAGCTGTACATCCAATGCGCGGAAATAGGGGTGCGCTCCGACCGACAGGCCGGACATGCGCGCCTGCGCGTCTGCGGGAAGAAATGACCCCAGCCCCTTTTCCTGCTCAGGACTCAGGTCGATAGCCATTGCGCCCAGTCCGAATGCCTCAACCACGGCGCTATCGCCAATTGCGCCGAGGGCGCGGTCCTCTGGCAACTCCACGTCAAACGCCCCCTTTGGCGGGTTGGCAGGGATCGTGAACCACTGGTTCGCGAGGCCGGAAACCTGAATGCCGACATCGCGACCATTTCCGCCTGCCGCTGTAACAAAGCTGGAATCCTCGATCCCTTCGGCCAGTTTCATCATACATTTGGTGGCTGCCATCCAGAGGTTGAGAAACAGTGAGGGCGAGCTGTCCATGAAGGCCAGCACGTCGTCATCCGAGATACCACCGGGCGTACGGTCCTTAAGTTCCGCTACCAGCGCCTGAGCGGCAACTGGTGTACGACCATGACAGTCATCCCCGCCCATCAGTCCGATCACGGCTAACGGGACCAGAGCGATCCCTTCAGCGATTCCCTTC
Organism: Ruegeria sp. AM4; assembly: GCF_056540665.1. Taxonomy (NCBI): domain Bacteria; kingdom Pseudomonadati; phylum Pseudomonadota; class Alphaproteobacteria; order Rhodobacterales; family Roseobacteraceae; genus Ruegeria; species Ruegeria sp. AM4. Next base: position 57,413 of record NZ_JBQFXD010000007.1, read on the forward strand.
TCCAACACATCCAAAAACCGGGTATTCAGCCAACGAATATGGTCCAGCACCGCCTCGGACCGCAGTCCCAGACGCATTGCCGGTCGGCTGCCCGCGTTGATCGGTGCGTACACCCTGTGCTGTCCGCGCCACGCATCATAGACCGTGTGCAGCGGCATTTCAGCCGAGACAACGGCAGCCAGAGGTGTCACTACATCGTGGTCCTGCGCTGGTTGCAGGAGTATCTCGCCAGCGTTGATCATCGCTTCGGCCCGATCAAAATCCTTCGCCAGACCTTGCCAGACCGCGGCAACACAAGCCGAATTCAGGATTGGGGCGGTTATCTGATCCGGGCTGGCAAAGGCCGGTCCGGCATGCAACAGAACGTTTTCGTCCAAACCTAAAGCTTCAGATGCAGTGTTGAAACGGTTCCACACCGGCTGAGTCACCATTGCCCGGTCAAAGGCCAGTTGATCAGCCGGATGCAGCATCACGCATCCTCCGGTGGAATGATCCATGTTTCCGAGAAATACAGGAACGCGCTCGTCGTCTCGTAACCGGCTTGTACACGTTTGCCCAGTTTGCCCGGCAGCGGTCGGCCATTGACGATGATCTGCGCCGAATGCGCAGGTACCAACAACGAGAACATGTTCTGCTCGCCCGATGCGACCTCATGCGGGGACAGTTCCAGCGCACGGGGTGGCTCAAAGCCTTCCCAGACCAGTTCGATTGTCAGGTTCTCGCCGACGACGGTTTCGGAATAGCGGTGGCTCATCGGGTCACCGGAGGTGCGGACAACCTGCGCGCCGATCTCGGGCAGTGTGGCAAAGGCAGGCGCATTGGCGAACGCGGCCAGTTTGCTGATAAAATTTGTTTTCAGAAACGTCGTGAGATCGGGATTGTCGCTGAGGATCACGTTTGGCGCGTATGAAGATCCGTCGATCTGATCGGGTGTTCCGTAAAGCAACAGGACTTGACCCTGACCAACCGGCGACCAGGCAACGCGAAAGAACAACGCCATGGCCGAGAAATTGTCATTGTCATCTTTCAGGAGGATACCCGGATTCTCGCCGGTCCAATCGACGGTGCCCGGGGTAATCGGTTCGTTCAAAGGCATTACAGATCCTCCTGCGGGGTCACCCAGGTCTCGGAAAACGCCAGGAAAGCGGTCGACATGGTACGGCCAAAGAACTGACGGCTGGCGACCTGTCCGGGCAAGGGGGTGCCATTGATCACGACTTGCGCCGTTTTGGCCTCGAGAAATACCGAGTACATTTCGTGCGCTTTGGTGGCCGAGTTCTCTTTGGTCACTTCGACCGGTAATGGCGGTCCCATATCCTGCCAGATCATCTCGACCGTTACGCCCGAGCCGCGCAAGGTTTCGGAATAGCGCGATTTCAGATTGCCGGGACGCTTTTCGACACTGTCGCAATCCAGCCAGGTCATTGCGCCGAGCCCGGCCTTGCCAATGAACGTCGGCATCTTCGTGACCCAGCCATCCACGATCCAGCGCATCATCCGCTGGTTGTCGGTCATGATCAGGTTGGGCACCTGCGGCCAGCCCTGCGCCTGATCCGGGGCACCCAGGATCAGTGCCGCGTTGCCACGTCCGTATGGTGATAGAACCACCCGAAAGAACAGTGCCAGCGTGTCGTAATGATCCTGTGCTGGGTCCTGTTTCAGATAGATGCCGGGGTTTTCACCGGACCAGTCGACCCGACCGGGGTTGTGGGGAATGCGTGTGGTCATGACCAGCTTGCCTCGTAGTTTTTGAGTGCGTCGACGATGAACGCCTTGCGCGCATCGCCCTGAAGGTGGTCGCCGGATTTGTAGATCTCGGCCACCTGGTGCGAGATCTCTTTCAGCACCGCGCCGTCGTCGCGCCCCTCCTGCACCGGAATGCGTAGCATTGTATCGCCCGCATAGGTCGGGATCACCTTGCCAGCGAAACTGTCCGAGGGCTGCGGCGGGCGTTCACCTTTTTGCAGGGCGCGAATGGCGTTACGCAACAGGCGGCGTGCCTTGGCCACACCCCGGTCGGTGAAGCTGAGGTTTTCGCGGGCATGGATGTTCCTTGGCCCCTGACTGACCCACGCATCATAGTCGCCAGGATCGCGCTGGCGCATCTCATAAGGGCGGTCGGGATCCTGACCGTAGAAATCGGTCATCCCGTAACCGACCTTGCTTTTGTCCGTCAGACCCTTTGGATCGTCATTCGCGGCCTCATCCCGAAAGTGCCGCCAGGCGATGACCATGGTATTGGTGTCGTCAATTGGAGTGATCCAGCGCGACAAGCCGCAGCGCCCAAAATAGCGCGGCCCGTCCGGAACCGGGAAATGACCGCCATTCTGTGTGAATGAAGGCAACATGTGGTCGTGTATGCGGACCCAAACGATATCATCGACCCGCCGGACATTTGTGTAGAAATCGCCCGTCTGGCTTTCGTGAAACTCGATCATCGGCATCTCGGCGAACGCGTCGATGAATTGGCTGCGCACGGCCAGAGTGTGCAGATACACCACATGGAACGGATCCCATGCGTTCTCCATCACTTGCAGCCAGTTGCAGGGCGATTTGATCAGATAGGGCACCAGTTCGTCGCCATTGTCGTCGAACGTGTCCATCACCGGAAAGGGGGGCTGTTCCTCGGCGGGACCCATATAGGCAAAGGCCAAACCTTTGTATTCGATCACCGGATAGGCCCCCAGACAGGCCTTTTTCTTGACCTGAGAGGCGGGCGGTTCGCACGGAGTTTCCAAAATGGTGCCGTCCAGCCCGTATTTCCAACCGTGATAGGAACAGCGAATGCCGCCTTCTTCGACGATACCAAACTCAAGACTCATATTGCGGTGGCAGCAATGCAGATGGGTCAGACCCAGTTTGCCATCTTTCTTTTCGCGAAACAGAACCAGATCCTCGCCCAGTATGCGCAAACGATAGGGTAGGTCGCCGATCTGATCGGTCATCGCCACCGGCATCCAGAACCGACGCAGGTATTCGCCGCAGGGGGTGCCGGGGCCAACCTCGGTCAGTTCAGGGTCGGGGCGTTCGTGCCAGACTTTCTGCTGATCGTGACCTCGGAAATTGCCTTTGGGGGCTGAGAAATGATCGTTCATAGCGTCCTCCGCGCGTATCCGTGGTCAGGGAAATGGATCAGGTACCGGAGCGGTGCCGGTCCAGATCGATTTGGTTTGGCAAAAATCCTTGATGGCATTGGGGCCAAGCTCACGCCCATAGCCAGACAATTTGATCCCGCCGATTGGGCTGGCTGGATCGACGCTGCGATAGTGGTTGATATAGACAGTGCCCGCCGCAATGGCTTCGGCGACGCGCGCGCCTTTGCTGGCATCGGTTGTCCAAACCCCGGCGGCCAGACCATAATCGCTGTCATTGGCCAGCGCGATGGCGTCGTCTTCGGTTTCAAAGCTGGTGACCGCCAGCACCGGTCCAAAAACCTCTTGTCGCCAAAGCTGCATCTCGGGCGTAACACCGTCGAATACGGTCGGGCCGACATAGTACCCGTCGTGTCCCGCGGCGGTTTCCAAGCCGTCCAACAGGCAAACGGCACCCTCGGCCCTGGCCTGCTTGATCATCGCGGACACTTTGCGCAGATGGGGTTCGTTGGCCAGCGGCGCGATCTGCGTTTCAGGGTCCATAGGATCGCCCATCTTCAATGCACTTGCGCGGTCGATCAGACGTGAGACCAGCGTGTCTTTCAGGCTGGCCTGAACGATCAGCCTGGAACCGGCGACACATGTCTGGCCGTTGGACAAAAAGATACCTGACAAAATCCCGTTGACCGCGTTGTCCAGATCGCAATCTGAAAAGACCACCTGCGCGGACTTCCCGCCCAGTTCCAGCACCGTTGGGACGACGCCCGCAGCAGCTGCCTCGGCCACTTTGCGGCCACCCGGATCCGATCCGGTAAAGGTGACTTTGCGGGTCAATGGGTGCCGTACCAGCGCCTCGCCCACTTCATGCCCCAGCCCGGTCACGACATTCAGCACGCCGGGTGGCAGACCTGCCTCATACACCAGTTGCGCGAATTCCAGCGTCGAGGCCGAGGCCATCTCGGACGGTTTCACCACGACAGTATTGCCCGCCGCCAGTGCCGGGGCCAGTTTCCAGGCCATGATCATCAGAGGTGAGTTCCAGGGCGTAATGGCGACAACAACCCCATAGGGAATGTGGTGGCCCACGCTGCGTACACCGGGGACCGAATTCGCCTGCGCCTCAGGCTCCAGTTCGCGCGCTTGGGCAGCGAAATAGCGGAACCAAATGTGCAGGCCGGAAAACTGGCCCCGCACTTCGGTAATCCGCTTTCCGTTGTCACGGATTTCGGGTGTGACAAGCTGTTCCCAACGGTGTTCCAGCGCATCCGCCACCCGGTCGAGCATGCCTGCTCTCTCATTTGTAGCCAATTTCGCCCATGGTCCATTGCGAAAGGCGTGATCTGCGTCCTGGATCGCCTGATCGGCAGTATGGTCGTTGCCACGGGCAATTGTACTCCAACCCTGGCCGGTCGCTGGGTCGATACTGGTCAGAGACTCCCCAGCCCAATCCATATACGCGCCCGAGATGAAGGGAGTGTAGTTTTTCATACCATGTCACCGGACACAGTTTGGGCTACCAACGCCAACAGGTCGCCACGTTGGACGATGCCCCGGTTGCCATGGGCCAAGACAAACCCCGCAGTCGAGAATTTCAGATCCATCGATGGGCGTTCCGGCTCGGCCGGAAAGTGCAACTTTCCGGCGGACGCACCGCGTTCGACGTGTTGGCCCGCAGAACAACGCCGGTCAAACAGGCCGTCAGCGGGGGCGTAAACCGAATGCGAAGGGTCGGTGATTTCGACACATTTCGGCGTTGCCGGTTCGAACTGAACGCCCGACACAATACTAAGATGCCCAAGACACCGTATCAATCCCGCCTCGGTAAGATCGGTGATCTCGGGGTCAAGGCCACCACCGCCGCCAAGTTCGGCGGCGATCATTGGGGTGTTGGTCCGGGCTGCCGCCGAATTTACGGATCGATTGTCGTTATGCGCCCCCAGTACCCAGATCAAAGGCAGCCCAAAGGCGCGGGCAAGTTCCATGTTGGCGGCGGTCAGCGCATCGGTCTGCGTGCGGGCGGCCAAAGCACATGCGGCAAAGACCGAGGCTTTGCCACCAGAATGCAGGTCAATCGCGGCATCGACCCGCGGCAGCAGGACAGTTTCAACAAAGTGCGCAAGCATCGCCGTTGGACCGCCTTCGGCGTCTCCGGGAAAGGCCCGGTTCAGATTCTGACCATCCAGCGGTGACACGCGAGACGCCGCCGCGAGGGCGGGTGCGTTCAGGCCCGGGATCAGAATGACCTGCCCCGTCAGCTCCTCTGGGTTCAGGCGCGCGGCGAGACGCATGATGGCGGCTGGCCCTTCAAATTCGTCGCCATGTGTGCCCCCAAGGATCAGGATACTTGGCCCCGGGCGACCATTCACACTGATCACCGGTACGGGGTGGTATCCCAGTGGCACCGAATTGTCGGACCATTTCAGCATCAGATCGCCCACGTGCCTGCCTGGCGCATCAAGATCGATGGTCAGGGTCAGCCGGCTGGGATGTGGTGAAGCAGTATGGGTCATTCGGTCTCATAGGTTGGATGCCTGCTTCATATCATAATTTTTTTGAAAGTGAATTGATAAAATATGGGTGATATGTGATATGAAGGGTGAGAACTCGCGGCCACCCCATGGCCCTGCCGGAGGAATTCAATGGCGCTCAGTCGCGCAAAAGCTGGAATCGACAGGATCAAACCTCATATGGTGGGCGGGCTGTCTGAAGGCCTGCCGCCGCCAGCTACTTTGCTGAATTCAAACGAAAACGTCTTTGGGCCCAGTCCGAACGCGCGTGCAGCCGCGTGTGCTGCCATCAGCACGGTCGAGCGATACATGGAGGATCCAGACAGAATTCTAACCCCGTCCATTGCCAGGCATTTTGGGTTGGATGCGGCGCGGATCACAACCGGGCAGGGGTCGGATGACTTGCTGGCGCGGCTGGCCCGCGCCTATCTGGGACCCGGCACCGAGTTGATCCGCAGTGCCAATGGGTATTTGAAAGTGCCCAACTACGCCTATGCGAACGATGCCGAGGTTGTGTCTGTTGAGGATGATGCTTTCAAGCCGTCAGTAGATCGGATGATCAATGCGCTAAGCGACCGAACGCGTGTCGTCTATCTTGCCAATCCCGAAAACCCGGCAGGAACCTACCTGAACGGCGCCGAGTTGCGGCGGTTGCACGCCGCGCTGCCTGCGCACGTATTGCTGATCATAGACGCCGCGTACGAAGAATATGTCGACGCCCAGGATTATGAGCCTGCGCACAAGCTGGTTGAGGACTCGGACAATGTGGTTATGTGCCGGACATTCTCGAAAATTTACGGGCTGGCCGGTGCGCGCGTGGGCTGGATGTATGGACCCGAGGATGTGGTCGACAGTGTAAGGCGGATTGGTCTGACGTTCCCCATCTCTGCCCCTTCAGTTGCTGCTGCGGTCGCTGCGTTGGAGGACAAAGCCCACATACAAGCAGTCTATGAAGCCAACGTAATTGGGCGGCGTTGGATTGAGACAGAACTGAAGGCGTTGGGGTTGAACGTTGTGCCAAGCCAGACCAATTTCGTACTGGTCCGCTTTCCGGACCAGGCAAAAACGGCGGAGGCTGCGGATCTGTTTCTGAGGCAGCGGGGCGTGATGGTGCGTCGGTTCGCTTCGCCTGCCTACCGCGATTACATCCGCATTACCATCGGCTACCCGCATGAGATGCGGGCCGCGCGCGACGGGATCGCTGCGTTTCTGGACGGAGTCCTGTGATGGTCGCGTCTTCGCAAGCCCGCGATGATGCTCCGTCGGTCGCGCATCCTTCCGGGGCCGCTATCATCGCGGCGATCAAAGCGTCCGGCATTCGGGAAGTCGTTGCGTTGCCGGACATCGTGACCAGCGACGGTCTGCTGTGGCCGATTTCGCGCGATCCCGATTTTCGCCTGACCCGGATCTGCAAGGAAGACGAAGGCGTCAGCATTTGTGGTGCGATGTCCTATAACGGCACGCGCGCAGTTCTGATGATGCAACAAACCGGCCTAATGGATTCATTGAATGCGATCCGTGCGATCGGTGTCGACTACGAATTGCCAATTGTCATGATGGTTGGCCTGCAAGGGAAGGAACCCCATCTGCTGCCGGATCAGTCGGCCTCGTATGGAGTGCGGATCATCCAGCCGGTTCTGGATGCGATGACCCTGTCGCATTCACTTATCGAAGAGCCCGGGGACGAAGTTCTGATACCACCTGTCGTCGAGGCCGCTTATGCCGCCTCTAGACCTCATATCTTCCTGATTGGCCGATCGCCGGAGGCCTCATGAGCATGAATAGAGATGCGGCTTTGAAGGCGCTGATCCCGCATGTCCTGGACGAAGACATCGTAGTCGCCGTCTATCAAAGCTGTTTCGACTGGTTGGCCCTGAACCCGCGTGATCTGAACTACGTAGCGGTCGGGGCGATGGGACAGGCATCCTCACATGGTCTGGGACTGGCGCTGGCAAATCCCAAGCGGCGTGTGATCGTTCTGGATGGGGATGGCAGCCTGTTGATGAACCTTGGCTCGCTTGTGACAATCGCCAATGCACAGGTCAGCAATCTGTATCACTTTCTGTCGGTCAACAGAGTGTACGAGGTAAACGGGTCACATCCTTTGCCCGGTGGCGAAAGGGTCGACTTTGCAGCCATGGCCTGGGCCGCAGGCTATGCCGGGGTGCAGCGATTTGCCGACTTGGATCAGTTTTCGCAAGCACTGCCGCATGTTCTATCGGCAAGCGGCCCACAATTCGTTTCAATGGAGGTGCAGGCCGGAACCGCCTATCCAAGAGACTATGCATATATCCACAGCGCGATCGCCCGCTCTAGCTTTCGTGAGGCGCTAAATCGCGATTGACCTGCGCCTCGACAATCTTCAGGAAAGACTGCCCAACTGCTGAGAGGGGTTTGTTCTTGGACCAGAACAGCACTGCCCGAAACGTCAAAGGCGCAGCAAAGGGTAGGGCGATACAGTCGGGCAGAGTTTTGAGGTAATCGAGGCTGGCGCCGACGACAGAAACGCCCAACCCCCGAGCGACCAGACGACACACCGCATCAGTCGTGCGGGTTTCGTACTGCATGTGCCGAGCGATGCCCTTTGCTTCGAAAAACTGATCGATCTCGAACCGGAATCGTGACGACGGCATGTAGGATATGAAATTCTCTCCTTCCAAATCCCGCGCCTGAATGATGGTTCTGCCTGCGAGATGGTGGCCGCTGGGCAAAACGCAGCACACATCACTGTCGCGGATTACCAGGCTTTCGAAGGAAGGATTGGCCGGTTCTGTCGTGGTGATCCCAAAATCATAATTCTGCGAGACCATCCACTCGACCGCGTCGTCGTTCGGGGCGATTTCCATCCGCGCCATAGCATGTGGACAGGTGTCCACGAATTTTCCGATCAGATCGGGTGCCAGTTGGGAAGAGACCCCCGGGGTGATCACCAGGTTCAGCCGTGCGTGGCCGAATTTTCCGATTGCGGCGGCCGAGTCCTTGATGTGTTCCATGCCGCTCACGGCCTGCCTCACCTCTTCGACCAGCAGCCGGGCTTCATCGGTCGGCACCAATACCCGCCCTGACCGCTGAAACAGTTGAAACCCAACCTCTGCCTCGAAATCCGAAATCAGACGGCTGACAGCAGGCTGCGATATCCCAAGCATTGCGGCTGCTTCGGTGACAGTTCCGGTTGATACCACCGTGCGAAAGGCGTCAACCTGTTTGAAAGTGATTTTCATAGGAGGCGGAACCGTCGTTGTTTGCGAAAGGTTGTTCATAGTAAAATAGTATGAAACAGCCCGCAACCGCCTGCAAAGATTATGCTTCGATGATCCATGATGGGCAAGGTCGTGTCGACTTTGCAATCTATTGCGGGCGGGTCGAGACGGTGATGAATTCTATACTTTCGGAGACGATCTCGGAGAAACCATGGGGCAGTTTGGCATCGAAACTCAGGGTATCGCCTGTGGTCATGGAAAAATCTTCGGTGCCGCACCTGTAGATTGCATCGCCCTTGATCATGTACAGGAAGACATATCCTTCGTGCTGGTAGCTGGGCAGAGATCCCGATTGCGCCTTGGAAATGCTGATCCGGGCGGACTGAAACGAACCGCCCGGCCCACCATGTTTGCCGAGCAGCAGGTAGTCATGTGCGTGCCCTTGTGTGATCCGCCGCGACGCCAACCCCTCGCACGCTTTGACATGATGCACATCTGCCGAAACCTCGGTCTGTGCGAACAACGCCATCAAAGGCACATCCATCGCATCCGCCAAAGCCTGAAGCGTTCCAAGCGAAGGTGAAACGCTGCCGTTTTCTATTCGGCTGATCATCGAGGCCGATACCTGCGCAATTGTCGCCAGTTCGGACAGGGTCAGATTGCGCTCTTGCCGCAATCTTTGCAGAGTCTGTCCGACGTCTTGCTCAATATCTCGATCTTTGATCACAGGTTTCCGTGCCGGTATTGCGGTTGGTCTTCAAAAAGCTGGTCCCCACAGTTGCGTCAATTTTCCGTCCTCCGTCAATCGCGGTCTTAAAGGGGGAACGGCCGTGACGAAAAGAGACGCGCTCTAAACGAACAGAGATTTGTACTGTTCCCGCAGAACGTTCTTTTGCACCTTGCCCATCGTGTTGCGCGGCAGCTCGTCCACCAGGATCAGTCGTCTGGGATGTTTGAACCGGGCCAGTTCCCGCCCGACACTTTCCATAACGCCATCAAGATCGGGGTGTTGTCCGGCCTCGGGGACCAGAATGCCCAGAACGGTTTCGCCAAAATCAGGATGGGGTATGCCGATCACCGCGCTTTCCAGAACGCCGGGCTGGTCGTCCAGCACCAGCTCAACCTCTTTGGGATAGATGTTATAGCCGCCCGAGATCACCAGATCCTTGTTCCGTCCGACGATGTGCAGGTACCCCTCGGCGTCCAGCTTGCCCAGATCGCCGGTGATGAACCAGCCATCCTCGCGCAGTTCTTCGGCAGTTTTCTCGGGCATCTGCCAATAACCTGAGAATACATTCGGCCCGCGCACTTCGATCTGACCGATGTCCCCGTCGCGCAGGGCTTTCCCGGTCTCGGCGTCGGTGATTTTGATTTCGACCCCGGGCAAAGGCAAGCCCACCGTGCCAGCGCGGCGCTCTTTATCATATGGGTTCGAAGTGTTCATGTTGGTCTCGGTCATGCCATAGCGTTCAAGGATACGATGACCGGTGCGATCTTCGAACTGACGGTGCGTTTCCGCCAGCAAGGGTGCCGAACCCGAGATGAACAGTCGCATGTTCTGCGTCAAATCACGGGTAAAACGCGCGTCACCCAGCAAACGGGTGTAAAATGTCGGAACGCCCATCATCGAGGTGGCAAGCGGAAGCAGCCGGATCATCTCCTCCAGATCGAACTTGGGCAGGAAAATCATGCTGCCGCCCGCTGCCAGCATAACGTTGCAAGCCACGAACAGTCCGTGCGTGTGAAAGATCGGAAGCCCGTGCAACAGCACGTCGTCCGAGGTGAAGCGCCATTCCTGCACCAGAGTCTTCGCATTCGACAGCAGGTTGCGCTGGCTAAGCATCGCACCCTTCGGTCGACCGGTCGTGCCCGATGTATATAGGATCGCGGCAAGATCCTCGGCGCTGCGATCGACCGTGGCAAACTCGGCAGACAGCGAGGACGCGCGATCCGTCAGGGTGCCACCGCCATCTGCATTTAGCGTCTCGATACACGTTTCCAGTGCTGCGGTTGCGTCGATGATCTCTTGCTGTCTGCTTTCGTCGCAGATGACCAGCGCCGCACCGCTGTTTTCAAGGAAATAGACCAGTTCGCTGGCTGTATAGGCGGTGTTCAGCGGCAGAAAGACCAGCCCGGCTTGCGCGCAGGCGGCATAGACGGCAAGCGCTTCGACCGATTTCTCTGTCTGCACCGCAACCCGGTCACCGGGTTTCAACCCCAACTGTACAGTGGCATTTGCGATCCGGGCGGCAATGGCCAGAAAATCGCGATGCGATATGGCGACGCCAGATGGCAGCTGAATGAAAGTTGTGGTTTTCCCGGCATGAACCCCGAACAGGTCATCATAAAGTGGATTTGCCATGGTGCTGCCTTTCTGGCGGTAGTTGAGTCTTGGTGCGTTTGTCCGCCACAGCGGAGTGACCCGTTGGCCAGTCAACACCCGACGCACGACTGCAGTTCTACCTGCTCTGCACAGTGGTCGGCCACCCAAAACTGGCATCAAAAGCGTGACAGTATTTTCAGTGTAACTTCGCGGCCAACCCCTTGTGACAACGCGTCAGCGGGCCAGGTCAATCCGGGTAACTTGAACCAGCGCCGTATGCGCACTGCATCCCTGTCCAAGGCGTGAGGTACCAACATCCTTGGTCAGCACGTTGGGGTTGCCGTGCGGATCGATGTTTTCGCCCGGATCGCCATACCAGGCCCCGGTGGGAAGCGCGACGACTCCTGCAACGATACCTTCGGAAACCAGCGCTTTTGCGCGACAAGCCCCGCGCGCGTTGTGAACCCGAACCAGATCGCCGGTATTGATGCTGCGCTCGCGGGCATCGTCTGGATGAATAACGATTGTCTCGGGTCGCGCGCCGTCGGCATCGGCCAGCGCGCATTCGAACTGGCTGTGCAGCTTGTCGCCGGGTTGTGGCGAGACAAGGTGCAAGGGTGCAGATCGGGTGGCGGTTCCCAGCCATTCCGATGGCGGCAGCCACACCGGATGGCCCGGACAATCGTCATAGCCAAACCCGTCGATTGTGTCCGAAAAGATCTCGATCCTGCCCGAAGGCGTTGGCAGGGGCGATTTGTCGGGGTCCGCGCGGAAAGGGGCAAACAACGTGCGGTTGGGCCCTTCGGCCCGGATCGGCAGTCGTACCCAATTCTTGCGTCTGAGCGAGTCCAGATCGGGTACCTCGATGCCCTTGGCAGCGGCCGTGTTCTGGTAGCCGAGATAGAGGTGTTCGATCCATTCCCTGGCGCTGCGGCCTTCCGAGAAAGTCTGAGCAATGCCCATCCGTTCGGCCAGCCCCTCAAAGATCGAGTAGTCGTCCCGGGCCTCGCCCTGCGGTGGCACCAGTTGCGGCATGTGAAACAGATAGTCATCCAGACTCGTGCGTCCGATATCCTCGCGTTCATACGGGGTGGTGGCGGGAAAGACGATGTCGGCGCGTCTGGCGGTCGCCGTCCACCACGGTTCATTCACAATGATAGTCTCGGGATACTGCCAGGCTTCGTGCAGCGCGTTCAGATCCTGATGATGATGATAGGGATTTCCACCAGCCCAGTAGACAAGCCGGATATCCGGATAGGGTTCGCGCTTGCCGTTGAAGTCATAGAGATGCCCGGGGTTGCGCAGCATGTCGCCAATTCGCGCGACGGGGATCACTTCTTTCACCGGGTTGGTCAGTTGAGGCAAAGTCATGCCGCTAAGGTTTGTGAACGACTTTCCAACCCCGCCAACCGCGCCATAGCCATAACCGACACCGCCCCCGGGCAAGCCGATCTGCCCCAGCATAGCGGCCAAAACAGCCGACATCCAAAAAGGCTGTTCGCCATGTTCTCCGCGCTGCAAAGACCAAGACACGGTGATGAGCGTGCGCGTCGTCGCCATGCGGTTCGCAAGCCTGTGTATCTCTTCGGACGAGACACCGCATAACGGCGCTGCCCATTCCGGCGATTTCGGCTGTCCGTCGCTGTCCCCCAAAAGATAGGGGAGAAAGCGGTCAAAACCGGTGGTGTAACGGCCCAGAAAACCCCGGTCGGTCAGGTCTTCGAGTTCCAGCACATAGGCGAGGGCCAGCATAAGCGCCGTATCCGACGCAGGACGCGTCGGAAGCCACTGACACCCGTCAGGTGAATCGGTTCGTTGCGGCGCGACATTGATACAGCGCATGCCTTTCGCCAGAAATCTGTCGAACCAGTTCGCGGTTTCGTGCTGGGTTATGCCGCCCATGCTGACTTGAGAGTTCTTGGGGTTGATCCCGCCGAACATCACAAGTGTTTCTGTGTGATCGTAGATGGTTTGCCAGCTGTCCTGATGTTCGTAGTTGAGCGTCAGGAAATTCACTCCGAACACATGTGGCATGATCGATTGGGCGCACCCCGTCGAGTAGCTGCCAAAGGACGCAACATAGCCGCCTGCGGCGTTGAGAAAGCGATGCACCTGGCTTTGGGCGTGATGAAAGCGGCCCGCGGAACCCCAACCGTAGGACCCACCGAAAATCGCCTGATTGCCATGGGTCTGGCGCACCCGGTCAATCTCATTCGCTGCGATATCCAGCGCTTCGTCCCAGGGAAGTTCGACAAAGTCGTCCCGGCCTCGCCCCTTACGGCTGCGCTGTTCCAGCCAGCCACGCCGGATTGCCGGGCGCGTAACCCGTGTCCGGTGATGCACCACCTCTTGAAGAACGTTGGGAATGCCTGTTGGCGAAGGGTCATGAGCAAAAGGCCGCGTGGCGACAATTCGGTCGCCTTCGACATCCACCTCAAACGCCCCCCAATGGCTTGAAGTTACCTTTGTCTGTCTGTGGGAATCTTTGGCCATGTATTTGTTGCCGGTCACTTGCCAGTTGTCGATCGATCAGAAAAATAGGTCAAATTGACCGAGTTAAAAACCAAAATCGCGCGGCGCGCGGAGTTACGAGTTTCACGGCTCGGCGACATGTGCGCCGGCAGCGGCGACGGGTTGCGTTGGCTCGAATAACTGAGGATTGTGACTGGGCGACTTTACAATAGTGGTGGCGCGGCCAGACATGTAAGCGGACAGGCGCGCTGAGCGCGCGCCTGAATTTGGCGCTTTAGTTCAGGCCCCAACGGGCGGCGACTTCGTCAAAGAACCCCTGCGACTTTTTCAGTTTGATCCAGTTGTTCACATAGTTGATCCAGACCTGATCACGCTGTGGCACGATCATCGCGATTGGTGTCTTGGCGCGTGGTGCCTCGACAGGGATCTGGCGTACATTCGGGAATTTCGCGATCAGGGTCGAACCTTCGATGTTCGAGGTTACAAAGACATCTGCACGGCCCGAAAGGACCTCTTGATGACCAAGAGCCGGGGCCTCGACAATCTTGATATCTGCATCTGGGAACCAGGCTTTGACCTGCCGTTCGAACGTTGTCCCCAGGGTGGCAGCAACAGCCACTTCGGGCTTGTTGATTGAATCCCAACCGTCGAAACGTTCGATCTTGTCCGCTGTGGTGAACGGAAGGATTTCAACGCCGATATAGCTTTCTGAGAAACCAGCTGCCTTCATCCGCGCCGGGCTGATTGATGCCGAGCCCGTAAGGTGGTAGTTGCCGGCCACAACCCCGTTTACAAGCGTTTTCCAGTCGGTGGGCACCAGTTCAAGCTCGACGTCGAGATCGGCGGCAAGCTGTTTCATCACGTCGATATCGTAGCCTTCGAATGTGTTCGTGGCTGGATTTCTGAGTGACATCGGGTTCCAGTCACCCGTGGTCCCGACCTTGAGCGTGCCGGTTTCGAGAATTTCAATCAGCGCCGATTGCCCTGCGTCCTGGGCCGCTACCGATGACCCAACAAGGGCCATGAAAGCTGCTGCCAGCCCATTTTTGATAAGTTTTTTCATACTACACTCCTTGTTGTTGATCGCGGCATTGTTGACTGATTGATAGATTATCATGGCCTTTTTTCTTGCGCGTGTAAACATAATGTGCATACAAAATGGCAATAGCGAGAAGTTAAGGGGGATGCAGATGTCCGGCAGCGCCGCCGTTGCAATCGAAGTCGAAGGCCTGAACAAGTGGTACGGCGACTTCCATGTTCTAAAGGACATTTCAATCAGCGTTGCCGAAGGCGAAAAGATCGTTGTATGCGGCCCCTCCGGTTCGGGAAAATCAACATTCATCCGGTGTATCAATCACCTGGAAACCCATGGGTCCGGCACCATCAAGGTGCATGGTATCGAGCTTGGTGATGACACCGACTCGATCGGGCGCATTCGGTCTGAAGTTGGCATGGTTTTTCAGCAATTCAATCTTTTTCCGCATCTGACCATTTTGCAGAACCTTATGCTTGGTCCGACCGTGGCCCTCAAGAAGTCCAAGAAAGAGGCCGAAGAGATAGCGATGTCCTATCTCGAACGCGTGCGCATACCGGAACAGGCACATAAACGACCGGCGCAATTGTCGGGTGGCCAGCAACAGCGTGTGGCGATTGCCAGGTCCTTGTGCATGCAACCAAAGATCATGCTGTTCGATGAACCGACCTCGGCGCTTGATCCCGAGATGATCAACGAGGTTCTCGACGTGATGGTTGGTCTGGCCGAGGATGGCATGACCATGATCTGCGTCACCCACGAAATGGGTTTCGCGCGCAAGGCGGCAGATCGGATGGTCTTTATGGACCATGGCGAAATTGTCGAAGAGGGAAAACCCGAGGACTTCTTCACATCACCAAAATCGGAGCGGTGCAGGCAGTTCCTGGACCAAATCCTGCAGCATTAGGAGTGACGAAATGAGACTCAGACTGCTCTCCGTCTTCGGGCTTCTGCTGGTGTTGTCGGGATGTAATTCCGCCCCTGGAACCTGGGGCTGGTATGTGATCGACCCGACCAATCCGGCGGGCTGGACCAATATCAAGTTTCTGGTTAGCGGGATGGGCGCGACGATCCAGATGTCGATCATAGCGGCGGTGCTTTCGATGATCCTGGGGCTGATCGTCGCTTTACCGGGGATGAGCAGCAATCGCCTCATTCGCATGCCGTCGCGCGTGTATATCGAATTTGTCCGCGCCGTTCCTTTGTTGCCGCTTCTGTTCTGGGTGTTCTATGGGCTTCCGGTCGTTCTGGCGTCTATCGTCGGCTTCAACGTGTCGATCGACCCGTTCTGGGGGGCGATTATCACTCTGGTGATTTCCGATAGCGCATTCACGGCCGAAATCTATCGCTCGGGGATTCAATCGATCCCTCGCGGCCAGTCCGAGGCGGCGCAAACCGTCGGTCTGAACTACATGCAGACCATGCGTTATGTGATCCTGCCGCAGGCGATCCGCCGCATTCTGCCGCCCCTTGCCAATCAGTTCATCTACATCGTCAAGATGTCGGCCTTTGCCTCTGTCATCGGCATGCAGGAATTGACCAGACGGGCAAACGAGCTGGTGGTTACCGAATATCGGCCGCTTGAGATTTATTCGCTGCTGATCCTGGAATATCTGGTTCTGGTCCTGATCATCAGCGCCTTCGTGCGCTGGTTGGAACGCAAGATGGGCTCGAATGAGGCCGCAAGCTAAGGGGTGGGCACGTTAAACAAAGGTGACAGCCCGTTGGCCGTCACCATTTTCGGCATAGCCAGATCAGGCGTTATCGCCAGTAAACTCATCGTAGGCTTCCAACGCTTTTCCGCTGTACGCAATCGCTGGACCGCCGCCCATATAGCTGATCATTGTCAACGCCTCGATGAACTCTTCTCGGGTTGTGCCCAGGCGTACCAGAGACTTGGTGTGGAACCCGATGCAGCTGTCGCAGCGGGTTGAAATCGCAATACCAAGGGCGATCAGCTCTTTGGTCTTTTCTGATAGCGCACCGTTGGTCTTGGCAGCTGCTGACATCTTGTTGAAACCCTCAAAAATTTCCGGGGCATGCTTTTGAAACGCGCCGATGCGCTTGACGGTTTCGTTGAGGAAGGGCTTCCAGGTCATTCGGATCTCCAAATCAGGAAAATGTCGTTATGTGCATACTTTTACTGCTTTCTCATGGAGCGCACCAGTCTGGGCAGGCGGCGTTGACCGCAAGCCTCGCTGGTTTAGGCGGCGGTGCAGTCGCCTTGCGTGCAGCGAGGTGCTTGAAAGGGAAAAGCAAAGTCTGTGGGCCGCGTGAAATTGAGTTTCTGCGGCACTTGCGGATCGTATAGGCTGCGCTAGACGCACTAGCCTGAACGGGTTTGCAGCAAAGTTTGGTAGGTGAGGCGAAACCAACGATGAAACTGGAAACGATGCGCTGGACCGAGGTGGAAGACTATCTGGCTGACAGCGACGCAATAATCCTGCCCGTTGGGTCGACCGAACAGCACGGGCCGATCGGTTTGATCGGGACCGACACCATTTGCGCCCGCGAGATCGCCTTTGCAGCGGCCGAGCGGGTCGCAGCGATCGTTGCGCCCGAGATGCCCTATACGCCTGCACCCTTCAACATGAGCTTCCCCGGCACAGTGTCGGTAAGTGCATCGCTTTTTTCGGAGTTGTTTCAGCAGGTTGTGTCAGCGCTTGCTCGGCACGGGTTTCGACGGTTCTATGTTTTGAACGGCCACGGTGCGAACCTCGAGCCGCTGCAAGACGTAATTCGGGACATGGGCGCGCTGTCGTTTCGCGTGCGTAGTTGGTGGGAATACCCCGAGGTCAACACCCTGCGAACTGCCCTTTATGGCGATTGGGAGGGGATGCATGCGACACCGTCCGAAGTCGCGATTACGCAGGCGCGGCTTGGGATTGTTCACGGCGGTGCCGAAAACCCGCCCGAGAAGCTTTCGCGCGCATTCATCCTTTCTCACGCAGGCGACCGTCACGGCCTGCCCGATGAGCATCGCGAGATGTTTCCGGATGGCCGCGTAGGCTCTCATTCGGCATTGGCGAATAAGAATGACGGGCAGCGTCTTTTCGATTTGGCGGTGGACGCGATGGCGCGCGACTATGAGGCGTTTCGCGCTGCACCTTCGCAGGGTTCTTAGCGACACAGATGACGCAGTTTCAGACCGACCTATAGCC
Organism: Ruegeria sp. AM4; assembly: GCF_056540665.1. NCBI lineage: Bacteria > Pseudomonadati > Pseudomonadota > Alphaproteobacteria > Rhodobacterales > Roseobacteraceae > Ruegeria > Ruegeria sp. AM4. The sequence continues at coordinate 75,201 of NZ_JBQFXD010000007.1, forward strand.
GCGCCGTCATTGAATAACCGCGCCCGAAACTCATTCGGGCAAAAGTGACGGGTTCCCCGTCAAGCCATGTGGTCCGTTCGGCGACAAAGATGGCTTCGCCGTCTTTGACCATCAGCAACTCTGCCAAAGAGACATCCGCCGCGCTTGCATAGAAACGGATTTCAACATCGGTGTAGGGGATAGTCTTGACCAACCATTCGTTGGGTCCACAGCTTTGAAAATCAGCATCCTCAACCTCGGGCACGGCTTTGATGTTGATCCATCGATCCTCGAACTGAAAGGGGGTGCCGCCGGCATAATGCATGCAGCGCAGGTGCAAAACACGGGCCTCTTCTTCAAGACCCAGTCGGGCGCGCAGCCACTCGGGCGCGGGCAATACCTCGCGCTTGACAAGACTATAGCGATACTCTGCTCCGGTCTCTTCGATCTCGGTGCGAATAAGGGGGATGGCGAATTTGGCGTTGCGGATCGGGTTTGGATTGACTCGGGTGCCCGCCTTGCGCTTTCGCTGTAGATACCCATCCTCGGCAAGCTCGCGCATCGCCCGGTTTACGGTCGCGCGGGCGCATCCAAACTCGATGGCTAAATCGGCCTCTCCGGGGACGGCAACACCCGGTGCCCACGTTTTGTCGCGAATTCGAGCAAGGATCTCCGTTTTAACGTCACGATAGCTCTTTTTGCGTGAATTCACTCAGCTTTCTCCGTCATATGTGCGCTATTATACAAATAATGTTAGAAGTTATTCCAAATTTCAAGGCCCTGAAACGCTGCAGGAAGTGCCGCCACGCTGGCTGATTATTGACCTGGCGTGAGATGAAATGGGAATTCGGGCCCATTCTGAAATCAGAAGCGTCAGTTCCCAACGAAGGGCGCAACACGACCAAATTATCAATGTGATCGCTGGCACATTGACAAGCATTCTGTGGTCAACCATCAAGGCCTAACGGGATCGCGACCCAGGTGTTGGCATCGGACGCGATAGCGCAGAGGCAGGAGTAAATGCACAGCATCATCAAGACATTAGAGGCCGCTTCGCGGCATTCGATGGGAGTCGTTCTTGCGGTTTGTCTGGCATGCGTCGGCGTGGTATTCGCGGGCCAGATCGTCATAGTCGTTCTGCGCTATGTCATGGGTGTGGGGTTTCTCGAGCTTCAGGACCTGGTGACTTACGCTTTCGCCGTTCTCGTCGTCTTTGCGGTGCCGTTGGCCTATTGGAACGGCCGTCATGTGCGGGTCGATGTGTTCAGCAACCGGCTTGGCAAGCGCGCGGTCAGAGTGATCGAGCGTGTGGGTACTTTGGTTCTTGTTCTACCTGTATTCGGCCTTCTTCTGGTCAACGCCTGGCCGATTGTCGTTGCCTCTTTCGCCATCCTAGAAGGGTCCCGCGAAACCGGTGGACTTGGTGGTCTTTTCCTTGTCAAAGGCACCGTGATCGTGATGTGCATACTCGTGATCCTCGTCGCCCTGGTGACGGTTCTTGGGGGGAAGGTTGGCGATGACAATTGAGGCCATCTGGCTGCTCGTCCTCTTTCTGACCCTGATGACAGGGATCATTAGCGGTTTGCCGGTCATGTTCGTGATCGCGGGCGTGCCAACCCTTGTCGCTTTTGTTGCGGCTGCCTTCGGTGAATTTGATCTGGTTCTGATGCAGGCCATTCCACAGCGCGTTTTTGGTATCATGGAGAACCGGCTTTTTCTGGCGGTCCCGTTGTTCGTGTTAATGGGCATTTTGCTTGATCAGTCGGGGCAGGCCGAACGGATGCTGACATCCATCAACGGTCTTTTCGGGCGCCGCAGGTCCGGATTGGCGTTGGCGGTTCTGTCCGTGAGCGCGTTGATTGCGGCATCGACCGGGATCATCGGCGCAACAATTGTCATGCTGGGAACGATCAGCCTGCCGACGCTGCTGCGCGCGGGCATCGACAAACACACAGCAAGCGGGTTGATCTGCGCCAGCGGGTCGCTGGGTCAGATCATCCCGCCATCGATCGTTCTGGTTCTGCTTGGCGATCAGATTTCCAACGCCTATCTCGAGGCGCAGCTGAACGCCGGCAATTTTGCACCCGAACCGGTGACCGTTGCTGACCTGTTTGCAGGGGCGCTGGTTCCTGGGCTTCTTCTCGTGGCGCTTTATGGGATCTACGCAGTCTTTCGCCTTGGACGATCAGGCGCGGCGATCCCGGTGATTGAGGAAGAACAATCTGCCAGCGGATCGCTCTGGGTTGATCTTCTTCCTACATTGACACTGATCGTATCGGTCCTGGGATCCATCCTGGCCGGTGTGGCTACTCCGACCGAAGCTGCTGCAGTTGGTGCTGCGGGGGCACTTTTGATCGCTGCGGCTCAGACCTCGGCCAAAGCCGTGCGGGTCAGCTTCATGCTTGGGGCCTATGCTGTCGCTTTGGTTCCGGCAAGCGCCCTTGGTCTATTGCGGGTCGATTTTTCCTCGGGCACGCTCAGTTTCACACCCGGGACGGTGCTGACGGTCGCGGCGCTTGCGATCCTTGTTCTCGGCCTTCTTTGGGCAGCAGTCACTTTGTTGCGCGTATCGGTGCTGGGCCGGGCGTTGAAGGAAACCGCGCTGATGTCAGGCATGGTTTTCGGGATCGTGATCGCCTCGAGCATTCTGTCGCTGGTGTTCCGTGGGTTTGAGGGCGACGAAATTGTTGCCAACGTTCTTGGTGCCGTGCCCGGAGGCGCATATGGCATGCTTTTGGTCACCATGATCGTGATCTTTGTTCTTGGTTTCGTGCTTGAATTCATTGAGATCATCTACATCGTTATTCCCATTGTGGGGCCGGTCATTCTGGCAACGGAAATTGATCCGGTTTGGTTTGCGGTGCTTGTCGCGATGAACCTGCAAACTTCGTTCCTGACGCCCCCTTTCGGTTTCGCGCTGTTCTATTTCCGATCCGTAGCACCGTCAGACATCACCACAACCGACATCTACCGCGCGATTGCACCTTTCGTGTTGCTGCAACTTTGCGCAATCGCGCTGGTCGCGACGTTTCCGGCCCTTGCGACGGCTTTGCCGGAAGTGTTCAGATAGAAAGAAACGCAAACACAACAGGAGGATTTTTCGAATGAAAAGACGTGACCTACTCAAAGCCGGGATTATAGGCGCACCGGCGACCGCACTGGCCGCTCCGGCGATTGCGCAGGGAAAGATCGAGTGGAACCTGCCCACCTCGTTTCCGTCCCGCGCACCGGGGATCGGCACCAACGTGACAACCTTCGCCGATCGCGTGAATGCGATGTCCGACGGCCAACTGACACTGAAGGTCTTTTCCGGTGGAGAATTGGTACCGCCCTTTGGCGTGGAAGACGCTGTATCGCAGGGCACCGCACCAATTGGCCATTCCACGCCCTATTACAATGCCAGCAAAAACTCGGCCTACCATTTCTTCTCGGCCATCCCCTACGGGATGACTGCGATCGAGACCCTTGGCTGGCTGCGCTATGGCGGCGGGCAGGAGATCTGGGACGAGATTTATGGCAAGCAAAACCTGAAACCATTCGCAAGCGGGAACTCGGGTATTCAGGCGGCGGGTTGGTTCCGCAGCCCGATTGAAAGCGTCGAGGATTTCTCGGGCCTGAACATGCGGATCGCGGGGCTTGGTGGCGAGGCGATGCGCAAGCTTGGCGTCAACGCCGTGCTGTTGCCGCCGCAAGAGATTTTCCCGTCGTTCCAATCCGGTGCAATCGACGCCACCGAATGGGTCGGCCCGCTTCTTGATCAGGCGTTTGGCCTGCAGAAAGTGGCGAACTACTGTTACCTGCCCGCCTTCCACGAGCCATCTGCGATCCTTGAGATTATCGTCAACAAAGAAGCCTATGAAGAGCTTCCTGCACACCTGCAAGCGGTCATCGCAAACGCGGCCGAGGCTTCGTATGCAGAGACATCCGCGCAGTTCGACTATTTCAACGCCGTTGCGTTCAAGAATCTTGTGGAAGAAGGCGTGATATTTGGCAGTTTCTCGGACGAGATCAACGCAGCGCTCAAAGCCGCCGTGGCCGAGGTGATGGCCGAAAACGCGGCAGCCAACCCGGATTTCGCGAAGGTAATGGAAAGCTATAATGCGACGCTCGACCTGTTCCGCAGCTATGGCACCGCGATGAAAGAACCGACTTTCGCAAATCGCGCCTGAGGCAAATTCCGAGCGGGCCAACATATCGTTGGCCCGCTACAATTAGATTACGATGACGGGCGATTTGCCCGCCAAACAGATCGACCGGATCAAAGCTTGATGCGGAAAGCTGCGAAGCCTTCGGTGCCCTCTCCGGCATCCTCGATCGCGACACCTTTGACATCGTTCATGTAGTCCCGGGCTTTCGGGCCGGTTTCGAACAATACGGTGGTGTTCTCAAGCGGCGCAAACGACCAGTTGGCGTCCGCTTTCGGATCGATCGTGCCCTGTTCGACGATATAGCGCACGATGACGTCGCGGTTGGTATCCGGCGCTTCGAATACGATCGTGTCACCCAGAGCGCCGGGGAAAGAGCCGCCGCCCGATGCGCGGTAATTGTTGGTGGCGATGATGAATTCCATGTCATCGGTAACCGGCTCGCCGTTGAAGGCAAGGTTCACGATCCGCGCCGCATCAGCATTGATCTCTTCGCCCTTTGGTCCAAAGCGCGACGGCTGGGACAGGTCGATCTGATAGGTCACGCCGTCCATCACATCGAAGTTGTAGGACGGGAAGTCCGGGTTCAGCAGAATAGCGTCCTCGGAACCGGCCGCGACCTGATTGAACATACCTGCCGACCGTTCCAGCCAGCCTCGCACCTGCGCCCCGTTCACGCGGACCGCGCGCACGGTATTCGGGTAGAGGTACAGATCGGCCACGTTCTTGATGGCAACGTCACCCACCGGAACATCGGTATAGTATTCCGGGCCACCCCGGCCACCAGCCTTAAAGGGCGCAGCGGCGGACAGGATCGGCAGCGTTTCGTGCTCGGTGCCTTTAAGCATCTCTTCGACGTACCATTTCTGTGCGATTGACACGATCTGCACAGACGGATCATCCGCGACCAAAGCAAAATAGCTGTGAAGCGGGGCAGACGTCTTGCCGACCGCGCGTCGGACATAGGCCAGCGTTTCGTCATGGTCTTTCGCGACCGAGTCGAGTACCTTTTGATCATCGCCGACCAGAGCGGTAATCGAGCGGTCCTCGTTACGCTTGGAAATCGGCCGTGCCTCGGATGTGGTGGTCACGACGCGCCATTCGTTTCCGTCGCGTTCCAGCAGCAGGTCCAGCAGGCCAAGGTGCGACCCCCAGAAGCCGCCCATGACGGCAGGTTTGCCCATCAGGGTGCCTTTTTCCACATCAATCCCCGGACGATCTGCAAATGTCGGTGAGGGGAAGACAAGGTGATTGTGGCCGGTTACCAGCGCGTCGATGCCGTCGACACCAGCCAGAACGACCGAAGCGTTTTCCATACCATCTTCGTGGTCGGCGCCACCAATCCCCGAATGTGACAATGCGATGATCAGATCGCATCCCTGTTCTTTCATCTCGGGCACATAGGCTTGCGCCGTCTCGACGATGTCACGGGTCTGAACGTTGCCCTCAAGATGTCGGCGATCCCAATTCATGATTTGCGGCGGCGTAAAACCGATGACCCCGACTTTGATCGGGTGCTTGGTGCCGTCACCCATTTCGATTTCACGATCGAGGATGGCATAGGGCTTGACCAGCGGTGTGTCATCGCGCGGGCTCGCGCCCTTTTCCTTGACCACATTTGCAAGCACGACCGGGAAGTCCGCGCCAGCCAGTGCTTTGTCCAAAAACTCCAGACCATAGTTGAATTCGTGGTTGCCCAGCGTAGCAGCGTCGTAACCAACGGTGTTGAACGCGTTGATGATCGGGTGGCTGTCGCCGTCCTTCATTCCGCGTTCATAGGCGATATAGTCGCCCATCGGGTTGCCCTGCAGAAAGTCGCCATTGTCGACCAGCAGAGAGTTTGTCGCCTCGGACCGGATGTCGTTGATGATCGAAGCCGTGCGCGACAGGCCCACGGTGTCGCGGGGTTTGTCCGCATAGTAGTCATACGGGAAGACGTGGACATGGATATCTGTGGTTTCCATGATCCGCAAATGTGCCTGATTGTTGGCCGCAGCAACAGAGAAGGGGTGCAGAGTGATGGCCGCAGCACTGGCGGTCGTCGTGGCAAGGAACTTGCGGCGCGAAATGGAAGAGCTGCTGGAAAAAGACATAGGGTACCTTTCAGTTTTTTTGGTCGACGAGACTTTTGTTGGCGTTTCACAACAACTGTATGACAATGCTGCCAACAAAGCTGACCCGTCGCTTTTTGTGGGCGGTATTGCGACCTACCACGCTCAGCGCTTCTGATCCATTCATTTCCCGCCAAACGGTGCATATCGGCGGCTTTCGAGTGCGAAAACGGAGTTGTCTACATCCTTGCAGAACAGCGCCGAAAAAACGATCCACCAGCTTGTGATCCAACGCCGAGCCGGCGTTGGATTCAGGTCTTTTGCTCAGCGACCGGTCATCACGTTGCGGCGTGGCGCACGGCCGAGGTCCAGTGCGATTCCGGCCGAATTCCGCTGCAGCCGTTTCAGTGCGGTCAGTAAATCGCTGATTTGGGCCCGGCTGAACCCGTCAAATAACTGCGCGCGCGCTGTGTCTACATCTGTGTTGCAGGCATTCAGTTTGTCTCGCCCAGCCGCGCGCAACGACACGCGAGCATAGCGCCGGTCATCTTCCATCTGCGTCTTGGAAACAAACCCTCTGTCGACCAAGCGATCGATCATGCGGCTGGTTGCGGTGCGCTCGATCACCGCAAGCGAGGCCAGATCGCAAACCGATAAGTCACCCTGATCCGCGAGGCATTGCATCATGCGCCATTCAACCAGCTTCAAACCATGCGGACGCAGAACCGCGTTCATCATCTCGCGTATCTGACCATTCAGCTTCGTCAGATGGTATTCCGGCGGATCCAGATCTTCGATCTTCATGGTGAAATCCAATGGCCTCAACTTGTTTGCCGAACTTAACGCTAACAGAAACTTTAAGCTTAAACAATTTCATATTATGTGCTAATGCACATATATTGCACGTGCGCACCCGGAGGGAAGCATATGAAAATCACCGTAATCGGGGGTGGCCCGGGTGGGCTTTATACGGCTCTGTTGACCAAGAAAGCGCGACCGGACTGGCAGGTTGAGGTGTTCGAACGCAATCGGGCTGATGACACCTTTGGTTTTGGCGTGGTGTTTTCGGACGAAACGCTGGACGAATTCCTGAGCCGCGACAAACCTGTCTTTGACCGGATCAAGGACGAGTTTGCCTATTGGGACGATGTTGCGATCCACTTCAAGGGGCGTGAGATGCGCTGTGCGGGCAACGGGTTCTGCGGCACCTCACGCCAGACATTGCTGACGATCCTGCAAGACAGATGCCTGGAATTGGGCGTCAGAATGGAGTTTGGCGTCGAGATCAAGCCCGAGGATCTTAAGACGCGCTTTTCAGACTCCGATGTTATCGTCGCGTGTGACGGCATCAACTCGGCCATCCGCGCGTACCACAAGAAGGGGTTCCAACCCTCGACCACCTGGAAGTCGAACCGGTTCTGCTGGATGGGGTCGACCCGCCCGATGAAAGAGTTCAACTATTTCTTCCGCGAGACCGCGCACGGCCATATGGTGGCGCATTGCTATCAGTACGAGCAGGATCACTCGACCTGGGTGTTCGAGATGGACGAAGCCACCTGGCAGGGCCACGGTTTCGAAGAGTTTGACGAAGAGGGATCGAAGGCCAAGCTTGAGGAGATTTTTGCGCAAGAGCTTCAGGGCCACCCACTTCTGCTGAACCGCTCAAACTGGCGCAATTTTCCACGCGTATTCTGTGAAAACTGGCATGTCGATAACATCGTCATTCTTGGCGATGCCAAAGCCAGTGCGCATTTCTCGATCGGGTCCGGCACCAAACTGGCGATGGATTGCGCCATCGCGCTGGCGGACGCCCTGCTGGAGCATGGAGAGGCCGACGTACAGGCGGCGTTCAAAGCCTATGACGAGGCCCGCCGCGTGCCCTGCCAGATCATTCAGCACAACGCCGATGTTTCGCTGGCCTGGTTTGAACATATGAACCGCTCATGGGACATGGACCCGTATCAGTTCGCCATGGTCGTAATGTGCCGTGCCAAGTCGATAACCTATGACAACCTGATCGTTCGCGATGCCGAATTCGTTCGCAAGGCCGATGACGAATGGTACGGGCGCCATCTGCGCGAAACCGGCGAGGATCTTACCAAATCCCGCCCAACCCCGATGTTCGCGACATTCAGGCTGCGCGAGATGGAATTGATGAACCGCGTGGTGATGTCGCCAATGGCACAATACAGCTGTGACGGCGACGGTGTGCCCAATGATTGGCACAAGGTGCACTATGTCGGCCACGCTCATGGCGGTGCCGGCATGATCTATACCGAAATGACCTGCCCTTCGGCGGATGCTCGCATTACCGAAGGATGCCCGGGCCTTTGGAATGACGAGCAGGAGGCCGGGTGGAAAGAGATCGTGGACATGATCCATGCGACCTCGGCAGCGAAGGTCGCAATGCAGATCGGTCACGCGGGCCGCAAGGGGTCGACCCAATTGGGTTGGGAGAAGATGGACCACCCCATCGCGGATGCGGATGCGAATTGGCCAGTGGTCTCGGCGTCTCCGATCCCCTGGTTTGATGGTATCAGCCAGGTTCCGCTGCAACTGGACCGCTCAGGAATGGACAGGATCAAGGGCGAATTCGTGCATGCCACCAAACGCGCCGCGCGCGCCGGATTCGACATGATCGAGCTGCATTGCGCCCACGGGTACCTACTGGCATCGTTCCTTTCACCGCTCACCAACCAGCGGAGTGACGATTACGGCGGCGGACTCGAAAGCCGGCTGCGTTTCCCGCTTGACGTGTTCCGGGCGATGCGCGCCGCGTGGCCCCTAGATCGCCCGATGGCTGTCCGCGTTTCCGGTACCGACTGGAAAGAGGGTGGCCTGACCGAAGCGGACCTGATCGGCATCGCCGAGGCGTTCCGCGATGCGGGCTGCGATCTGATTGACGTGTCCGCTGGCCAGACCATTCCGGATCAAGAGCCGATCTATGGGCGCATGTTCCAGACCCATCTGGCCGAGGCTGTGCGCAATGTACCCAAAATCGCCACGATGGCCGTGGGCGCGATCACCGAACCTGCGCAGGTCAACACAATCCTGCATACACGCCGGGCAGATCTTGTGGCTATCGGCCGACCGCATTTGTGGAACCCGTATTTCACCCATCAGGCCGCGGCTTGGTACGGCGCTCTGAACAAGAAGGCCTGGGCAAAGCAATATGAAAGTGGCGCGATACAGGCATTTCGAGAGGTCGAAAAGAACCGGCAGCGCATGCTGGACCTGCAACGTAAAGCTGCGCCTGGTCGGCACAATCGGTCCCTCTGAGCCGCTATTTCCGAAAGACAGGCGCGCTGGATCGGCGGACGCACGACACCGCACGCAACCAGGCCAAAGTCCTAGTCCGGGGCGATAAAGGCGGTGGCTTCGATTTCGATCAGGGCTTCATCCTCGACAAGATCCTTGATGATCAGCATCGACATGGCCGGGAAGTGCTTGCCAAAAACGCGCCGGTATGCGTGGCCAACCTCACGTTGTTTGGCGATGTATTCTTCTTTGTCCTTCACGAACCAGGTCAACCGGCCAATATCCGTGACGTCACCCCCGGCGGCCCGCACGATTGCGGCAATGTTGTTAAGGGCTTGTTCCATTTGGCCGATAAAATCGCTATTTTCAAAGACCTTATCCTTGTTCCACCCGATCTGCCCGCCAATATGAAGGGTGCCATCCGCCATCAGCATCCCGTTGGCGTAACCAAGTGCGGGCGCCCACCCCTCGGGCTGAATAGTTTGGCCTGTCACGCGGTTTCCTCCAAGATACTGACTATTTTGCTGCGCACGGCCTCGGGCCATCGCGATGGTCGACCCGCCGCATTGACGCAGACCAGTGTCTGATCCGCGACAAAGCGGGTTTCATCACGGCTCGTCGCGACAGTCTGCAAAGTCATGCTGGATCCTCCGATCCGATTGATGGTGATATTCAGGTCCAGATGATCACCGTGTCTGCTGGGCGCCGTGAACGTTACGTTGAACGCAACGGTTGGCATACCGCTGTCCGGGTGCATGCTTTCAAAGGGCCATTCCAGAAGTTCGTTGAACATGGATTCAACGGCGTCGTTGATCATTTCGAAATAACGCGGATAAAAGACGATCCCCGCCGGGTCGCAGTGTTTGAACAGGACTTTTTGGTGCAGCGTAAAATGCATGAAACCTCAGATTGCCTTGACCGTTTGCGTCTTTTCCGCGCCCTCGGCCGCACCGAGTTTCGGCGGCGGGCCGTCGCCCCTGTCGAGCGGGTGGCGCTTGGAATACGATAGGCGCGGCGCGGTCCATTCGGCCGCCTTGCAGGCGGTTCCTGAATGGCCATCGATCGGGGTAAACAGGTATGCCAAGCTTTCTCTTCCTCGCGATTTAGGTAACGCGCGATCTGATTTGATACTTCGGCTCGCGCCAGCTTTCTGAATTTAGGACATCCTCGATGATCTCGCTGGCCCGGATAACGTCGTTTTTGTCCAGATAGAGCGGCGTGAAGCCAAAGCGCATGATATTGGGCGCGCGAAAGTCGCCGATAACACCGCGATCAATCACCGCCTGCATCGCCGGATAACCGTTTTCAAACGCGAACGAGACCTGCGAACCGCGCTGTTCCGAATCCCGCGGTGAAGCCAGCGTAAGCTGTGGGCAGCGGGCCTCGACCTCGGCAATGAAGGTTTCGGACAGTTCGATTGACGCAGCCCGGATTTCTTCCATGGTCACGCCATCCCAGGCTTTCATCGCATGTTCCAGAATGGAAAGCTGAATGATCGAGGGGGTGCCGACACGCAGGCGCTCGGTGCTCATGGCGGGGCGATAGTCCAGGTCCATTGCAAAAGGCGCCTCGTGACCCAACCAACCGGACAGCGCCGGTTGAATGTCTGTTGCGATGTCGGGGCGGGCGTAGATGAATGCCGGTGCGCCTGGGCCACCGTTGAAATACTTGTACGTACAACCGACCGCAAACTCGGCGTTGCAGCCGGTCATGTCCACGGGCACGGCACCGGCACTGTGGGCGAGATCCCAGATCATCACTGCCCCGACCTCATGCGCGCGGCGTGTGATATCGGCCATGTCGTGCATCTTGCCTGTGCGGTAGTCGATCTGAGTCAGCATGATCACGGCAACCTCATCCGAGATATGATCGGTCAGACTTTCTGGAGGCGGGGTGCGCAGTTCGTACCCTTTGTCGATCGTGCTGATCAGGCCCTGCGCCATATAGAGGTCGGTTGGAAAATTACCGTTATCCGACAGGATCACCTTGCGATCAGGGCGCATTTTCAATGCAGCCGCCAGCGCCTGATATACCTTGATCGACAGGGTGTCGCCGGTTGCGACTGATCCCTCTGGTGCACCGATGAAACCTGCTATTTGGTCACCAACGCGTTTGGGCAATGACATCCAGTCGGCGGTGTTCCAGGCGCGGATCAGACCGACGCCCCATTCCTGGGTCATCACTTCGGCTGCCCGTTCTACCGCTCCGCGGGGTAGGGGACCCAGCGAATTGCCATCCAGATAGATCACGTCATCAGGGATGTCGAACAGGTGTTTCTTGGGTAGCGACATGGTTCAAAGCTCTCCGCGCAGGTTCCAGAGTTCAGGGAAAAGTTCAACGCTCAGCATCCGGCGCAGATATTGCACACCGGATGTGCCGCCGGTGCCGCGCTTGAACCCGATTACCCGTTCCACGGTGGTTACATGATTAAAGCGCCAGCGGCGGAAATAGTCCTCGAGATCGACCATCTTTTCGGCAAGCTGGTACAATGTCCAATAGTCGTCGATGTTCTCGTAAACGACTTTCCACCGCTCCTGAATCTCGGCGAGCGCGGTATGAGGCGCATCCAGTTGCGGCGCCGGGACATTGTTTTCGTGCCCGTCGACCGCGCGGAACAGCAGCCGCACCACCTCGTCGTAAAAGCTGGGGCGCGCAAGCTCGTCTAGCAGCATCTGATGCACTTCGGGCAGATGAGCATGCGGTTTCAGCATGTTGGGGTTTCGATTGCCCAGCACGTATTCGATCATCCGATACTGATAGGACTGAAACCCCGAAGACGGGCCCAATACTTCGCGAAATCTGGTGTAATCTGCGGGCGTCATCGTGCGCAACACGTCCCAGGCATTGTTCAATTGCTCGAAAATCCGGCTGACACGGGCCAGCATCTTGAACATTCCAGACGTATCGCCCGAGCATAAAGCAGTGCGTGCAGCGGCCAGTTCATGGATTGCCAGCTTCATCCAAAGTTCACTTGTCTGATGTTGGATGATGAACAGCAACTCATCATGCGCGCTGCTCAGAGGGTGCTGCTGGGCCAGAAGATTGTCCAGGTGCAGGTAGTCGCCGTAAGACATAGCCTCGGCAAAGCCCATTTGCGCCCCCTCGGCTTCGGGGTTGTAGGCTTCGGTACTCATCGTGTTTCTTTCAGTCTAAAGCGCTGGATCTTGCCGCTTTCGGTTTTTGGCAGCGCTTTGGTGAAGATGATCGAACGGGGGTATTTGTAAGGAGAGATCGACGCCTTTACGTGGTCCTTCAACTCATCAATCAAGGCCTCGTCGGGCACGTAGCCTGACGACAGGACCACATGCGCCTGCACGATTGACCCGCGCTCATCGTCGGGCACGCCGATTACGGCGCATTCTGCGACTGCGGCATGTGCCAACAGCGCGGCCTCGACCTCGGGGCCGGCGATGTTGTAGCCCGACGACACGATCATATCGTCGTTGCGCGCGGCAAAATGGAAATAACCCTTTTCGTCCATCGAGAAAGCGTCGCCCGAGATGTTCCAGCCGTTCTGGACATATTCGTCCTGGTGTTCACCGCGTAAGTAACGGCAGCCGGTCGGGCCGCGTATAGCAAGGCGCCCGATTTCGCCCGGGGCCAGTGTTTTGCCATCCGGGCCGATGACCATTACCTCATAGCCCGTGACGGGCTTGCCGGTGCAGGCGGGTTTGTGATCCTCGAACCGGTTCGTCAGGAAGATATGCAGCATCTCGGTTGCGCCGATCCCGTCCAACATCGGTTTGCCGGTCTTTTCCATCCATTCATCATATACAGGTCCCGGCAGGGTTTCACCGGCCGAGACCGCAGCGCGCAGCGAGGACAGATCGGCACCTTCGTCCATAGCGCGCAACATTGCGCGGTATGCTGTGGGGGCGGTAAAACACACTGTTGCACCATATTTCTCAATTATTTCAACCATATTTGGCGGCGAGGCGTTTTCGAGCAACGTGGCCGCCGCCCCAAATCGAAGCGGAAAGACCGCCAACCCTCCCAGGCCGAACGTAAACGCCAGCGGCGGAGAACCGACGAAGACATCTTTGGGCGTCACACCCAGAACTTCGGCGGCATACCCATCGGCGATGATCAGAAGGTCGCGGTGAAAATGCATCGTCGCCTTGGGATTTCCGGTCGAGCCCGAGGTGAACCCGATCAGGGCAACATCGTCCTGAGATGTCTTGACGGCATCAAACGCAACAGGCTTTTCCAAGGCCAGCCGGTCAAGCTCGGCATCGTGGTTCGACGTGCCGTCAAAGCCGACCACGGTCTTGAGGAACGCGCTGTCCTTGGCACAGGCGATCATCTCGTCCATCAGCCTTGTGTCGCACAGAGCGTGCGTGATTTCGGCCTTTTCGACATATTTGGCCAGCTCACCCGCCCGCAGCATCGGCATCGTGTTCACGACAACCGCGCCCGCCTTTGTTGCGGCCAGCCAGCAGGCCACCATGGCGGGGTTGTTGGCCGAGCGGATCATCACTCGGTTACCGGGCCGGACACCCAGATCGTCGACCAGCGCATGGGCCAAGCGGTTGGTCCAGTCGGTCAGCTCTTTAAAGGTGCGCCGCCGCCCGTTTCCGATCAACGCAGTGTTGTCGCCCAAGCCAGCAGCGACCATCGCATCTGTTAGCTCTTCCGCCGCATTCAACTGGTCTGGATAGTCGAACCCCTCCAACAACAGGTCTGGCCAGCTTTCGATCGGAGGCAGGTTGTCGCGGGCAAATGTGTCGGTATGTGCAGATGGTTTGAGCATGATTTCAGCTTCCCCCTTGTTCCGCTAGAGTCTGACGGGCGATGATCACGCGTTGAACATCCGATGCGCCCTCATAGATGCGCAACGCTCTGATTTCGCGATAGAGTCTCTCTACGGCTTCACCCGATTTCACACCGTCGCCGCCATGCAATTGAACGGCCGTGTCAATAACCTGCTGCGCCTGATCGGTGGCAAACAGCTTGGCCATCGCTGCCTCGCGTGTGACCCGCGGGGCTCCTGCATCCTTAGCCCAGGCGGCGCGATAGACCAGCAGGGCCGCCGCGTCGATATTCAGCGCCATGTCGGCGATGTGACCTTGCACCATTTGCAGATCAAACAGCGGTGACCCCTGCACATGTCTCGAGGTCACGCGGGTTAGGGCTTCGTCCAGCGCGCGGCGGGCAAAGCCAAGCGCTGCGGCTGCCACGGTGGATCGGAACACGTCCAGCACCGACATCGCGATCTTAAAGCCCTGACCGGGCGCGCCGAGCATCGATGATGCCGGGACACGGACGTCCTTAAACCGCAACCTCGCCAGTGGATGCGGCGCGATCGTTTCCAGTCGTTCTGCGACCTCAAAGCCCGGCTGGTCCGGGGTAACAATGAAGGCGCTCAGCCCTTTGGCACCGGGCGCTTCGCGGGTACGGGCAAACAGCGAATAGACATCCGCAATGCCGCCGTTCGAAATCCAGGTCTTTTCACCATTCAGCACAAACGCGTCGCCATCTCTCTCGGCTGACATGGTCGAGTTGGCCACGTCCGAGCCCGATTGGGGCTCAGTCAGTGCAAAAGCAGCAATGGCTTGGCCGGTCCGGGTTTTGGGCAGCCATTCCGATTTCTGCGCGGGCGTCCCGAACAGCGAAATCGCGCCGGTGCCCAGCCCTTGCATGGCAAAGGAAAAATCAGCCAATCCGTCATAGCGGGCCAGCGCTTCACGGATCAGGCACAAACTGCGGACATCCAACGGCCCGTCTTCACTTGCGGAATGGGTCAGAAACCCGGATTCGCCCAGCATCGTCACAAGCTGACGGCAGGCGGCATCCGTGTCCGAATGGTCGACGGCGTGAAGGTTGGCCCCGGCCCAGTCGTCAAGCGCTTTAGCCAGCGCGCGGTGGCGATCCTCAAAGAACGGCCAGTTCAGAAAACTCTGATCAGCCATCGCGACCCCCCTTGCGCGCTTTGCAAACAGTTCCGGACGCGCATTGTCAGTCCCCCTCGAAAACCGGCCGCTCTTTGGCGACGAAGGCGCGATAGGCCCGGTGAAAGTCCTGCCCCTGCATGCAAATCGCCTGAGCCTGCGCTTCGGCTTCTATGGCCTGCTCGATGGACATGGACCACTCCTGCGCCAGCATCGTCTTGGTCATCATGTTGGCAAAGGACGGCCCCTCGGCGATGCGACGGGCCAGATCGTGCGCGTTCGTCAGCAACTCGTCTGCGGGCACCACGCGGTTGAAAAATCCCCAGGACTGACCTTCCCCGGCACTCATCGACCGGCCCAGATATAGCAGTTCAGCCGCGCGTCCCTGACCGATAATGCGCGGAAGGATTGCGCAGGCGCCCATATCGCAGCCTGCCAGCCCGACCCGGTTAAACAGGAAAGCGGTCTTGGCCTCGGGCGTCGCGATGCGCAGATCCGAGGCCATGGCGATAATCGCACCGGCCCCGGCGCAGACCCCGTCCACCGCAGCGATGATCGGCTTGCCACAATTCACCATCGCCTTGACCAGATCGCCAGTCATCCGGGTGAATGTCAGCAGCTCTTTCATATTCATTTTTGTCAGCGGGCCGATGATATCGTGGACATCACCACCCGAACTGAAATTGCGGCCATTGGGTGCAATGACAACCGCCTTGATCGTGTCGTCATAGTGCAGGTCGCGAAACCAGTCGCGCAGTTCGGCATAACTTTCAAAGGTCAACGGGTTCTTGCGCTCGGGGCGTGACAGAGAGACCTCGGCGATGCCATCGCTGACTGAACAGTTGAAATGAGTGACGTCGGTGCGCATTCTTCAGTCCTGATTTTCCAGAAATTTCACCAGATGGTCGAGCCGCACGGTCATACCCTCGATGTCATCCGCATCCAGCCGACCCAGGATTTCGTCGATCCAGGCTTCATGGGTTGCCGCGTGTTCGGCGAAAACCTCTTCGCCATTGGGTGTAAGCCGCACCATGTTGGCCCGGCGGTCGGTCGGCAGAGCCAGCCGCAATGCCAGCCCGTCTTGTACAAGGCGATCAACGATCCCGGTGACATTGCCGTTAGATACGCGCAGCATCTTTGATATCTCGCTCATCTTCAGGCCTTCGGGGCGGCGGGCCAGCGCTGACATCACGTCAAAGCGCGGCAGCGTCCAGTCAAGTTCGGTCCGCAACCGGCTGCGGATTTCATCTTCGATCAGACTGCTGGCCTTCAACAGGCTCAGCCACAATCGCAGGCGCGATTTCGAAATTGGCTCGGCAACAGGCCCCTTTTTCTTTTCAGTGCTCATATTTCACCTCCCGACAGGGTGAGAGTATGTCCGTTTACGGAGCGGGCAGATTCCGAGCACAGCCACAACGCGGTATCCGCGACCTCGTCGGTTTGCACAAAGCGTCTTTGCGGGTTTCCAGCCAGCAGAGACTCACGCGCTTGTTCGACCGTCATGCCGGTCTTTTCGACGATATTGCCGACCGATCGGTCCAGCATCGGCGTTTCGATAAAGCCCGGGCAAATAGCGTTGACGGTGATCCCCGAGGTGCCAAATTCGATGGCCAGTGCCCGGGTCAGGCCGATCACGCCGTGCTTGGCCGCGCAATAGGCAGAGGCATATGCATATCCCTTGAGGCCCGCTGTCGACGCTATGGCGATCATCCGACCCCAGCCCTCTGACTTCATGTCGGGCAAAGCGGCCTGCCACACATTGGCGACGCCGATCAGATTGACCGACAGCATCGCCTGCAACGCCTCGGGCGTCATGCGCGCAAATGGATCGGTTTGCACAGCACCCGCATTGGCGATGACGCCAACAATGGGTCCGTTCTGGTCGCGTGCGGCGTCGAATGCCAGCCGTACTGCCGCAGCATCGGTCACGTCGCAGGTTTGATAGGGTAGCTCTTGCGCCTTCAGGGGCTCAGCGTTACGGCCCAGTATCGTGACATCGGCCCCGGCATTCGCAAGTGTACGGGCGGTTTCAGCGCCAACCCCGGTGCCGCCACCGGTCACAACGATATGCTTGCCTTCCAAATTCATCCCCGGAGCACCCTCGTTTGGCCGCCTATGCCGCCCGCAGCGGTTGGCCAGCTTGCAGAATGCCAATGGCGCATTGCCTGCCTATTGCTCAGGCAGCGTACGCTCTCGTCCCGTTCCGCCAGCAATTGGCTGAGATGCCGACTTGGCTTGATCAATCGGTACCGGAGTCCTCGATTTATTTCAAGCTTAAAATTTTTAAATATTATGTAAATGAGCCCTAAGCCTTGGACCGCGATGAGAAGAAAGTGAAAGGGGGTGGGCTGTCAGACTTTCGCTCGCAGCAGGCATTCAAGACCTGGCATCCCACCAGTCTTTTGGTTTCAACCGCTTGGCTCGGTCGCTGCGTTTGTCCCACCACAGGGCCAATTTGCGCCAACGGCTGAGGGCAAGCTTGCGCCAGATCCGGTCCTGCAATCTGTCAAAGTCACGATTGAACGGGCAGACGCGCATGCAAATCGCACAATCGCTTTGCAGTTTTGCCCAATATTGAAAGCAGGATTTTGCGTCTGATGTCCACTTTCGCACACCTTTGATGGCAGAGGCATCGTTTTGTGCGCTCACTTCGGGTGGCCCATAGGGCAGAGCCTTTGCCGGGCAGGCATCTGCACATTCGGTGCAGATGTCGCAAAACGCCCGGACGCCCAAGGGGCGGGGTTGATCGTGACTCAACGGCAGATTGGTAAAGACCTTTGAAAACCGCAACCGGGGACCGAATTCCGGCGTGATGACCATCTGGTTGCGGGCGTACTCGCCCAAACCGGCCTTGATTGCGTAGGGAATGACCAGCCCGGTGTCATTCATCGACGGAATGGCCTCATAGCCGAGGTTTCGGATATAGGCGGCCAACTGGATCACGATTGCGGCCTCGTGGCTGTATTCGCGACCGGTCGCAGCCCCGGCCAGCGCCGAAGGGTAGGTTGCGACCAAATCCTGGTCCATCTTGTGGCC
The DNA here is from genome assembly GCF_056540665.1 of Ruegeria sp. AM4. Lineage (NCBI taxonomy): Bacteria > Pseudomonadati > Pseudomonadota > Alphaproteobacteria > Rhodobacterales > Roseobacteraceae > Ruegeria > Ruegeria sp. AM4. The sequence goes on from NZ_JBQFXD010000007.1 coordinate 93,558, forward strand.
CAGCACGATAACGCTGTTCAACCCTTCGGGCAGCGTGTTGTCGGTCTCGGAAAAGTCGCGAGTATCGACGCGGCTGGAATAGACCCATCGGTCATCAAAATCGGTTATCCCGGCTAGATCCGCCCCAAAGAAATGGGCAATACGCTTGATCTCGTGAGCCATGGCAATAGGGTCATCAATGTCCACCCGCGTTTCAGCAACAGGCGTATCCGCCACAATGGGGGCCTGAAACCCCTCGCGACGCCCTTCATGGGCCGAGCGATTGCTGACGATATCCGAAATGATCCAACTGGCATTTCGCAACGCGAAGTCCTTTTGCCGAAATCCGTCCCCTTTGCGATAGTTCGCTTTCATTCGGTAGCTTTGAAAGAAATCATCCGTCTGTTTTGTCCGCACGGACTCGTCCCAGAACGCACGTGTAAACATGTCGTTGCGTTGCGAAAATGGCTCGAACTCTTCGGTGGTCTCGATACCGGCAGCGACATCGCTTTCGGCGTATTTCAAATTCCAACGTGCGCGGTCGTCGTCGGAAATGGCTTGGTTGCGGGGCCAAGGCATGGAGATCTCCGGTCGTATCATTTCCGGCGACATGAGGCATTTCGCATCTGGTGGAAACGCAGCCCGGTCGTCGGACCGTGGTAGAAACACCAGATACCAGACGATCGACTTTGGATAAATCGGAAAGTCAGGCCGGTAGTTTACCGGCCTAATCAGTTTAGCGTCGCGAAAGTTCTGCCTCCAGAAAGGGTTCGGCGCTCTCGACCTCTTCTAACTTTCGACTTTTGATCCACCAGAACCGGGTACCGACATTGCGGATAAACTGCCGGTCGTGGCTGACCAACAAGCAGGAAGCCCCTTGCGAAATCAATTCGGCCTCCAATACCTCTTGTCCGTGAATATCCAGATGATTTGTTGGTTCATCCAGCAGGTAGAAATTCGGGTTTTCCAATCGCAGGACAAGCATGGCTAGGCGGGCTTTTTGGCCACCTGACAGCTGTTCAATGGGACGATCCTGATGGGAAATTTCAATGCCCGCCGCAGCCAGAGCTTGCCGTGCGCGCCGGTCACCAATGTCGGACTGGCGGGTGACTGCGATCATTGGTGTCTTTGCGCCATCCAGTTGCTCGAAATTCTGGCCCGAATACGCCGGGACAACCGAGGCAGCGCACCGGATCTGGTCGCGATCCCCGATCAACGCGCGCCGGACGGTTTGGATCAACCGGGTCTTGCCAGTCCCATTTGCCCCGAGCAACACGACGCGATCACCTTTTGTGATCCACTTTTCACCTGTCAGGTAAAGTGTTTGGCCGCCCGGTTTGGTAATGGCGACATTGTCCAGCGCGATCAACGCTTTTGCATGGGTCCCGCTGTTTGCCAGTTTTATTTGCCCGGCGTCCCGTTCCTGATGCGCGGGCTTGGTCCCTTCTTCGATCTTCTCCGCACGGTCGGTCAGCCGCTTGGTTTTGGTCAGCAGTAAGTCCGAACCCGAATTTATGCCGACATTCTTGAGTTTCGCCGCCTGACGGCGCAATTGGCGCACCTTGTTCATTTCGTTGGAATGGTGGCGCGCATCTGCCGCATCCGCTTCGTCCAGCGCATCACGCGCGGCTGAAAACGGCAATTGGAAGACGCGCGAATGTTCGGGGCGAATGAACAGCGTTCGATCTGTTGTTTCATCCAGAAACGCCCGATCATGCGAAGTCATCAACACGGCAACACCATGCGGCAGAGCCTTCAGCCACTCCTGCAAAAGACCGATACGGCTGAGGTCCAGATGGTTTGTCGGCTCGTCAAGCAACAGAAGGTCCGGTTCTGTCACCCAAGCTGCAGCCAATAGGGCGGTTCGCTGCCAGCCACCGCTCAGTCTGGTCATCAGCGTATGCTGGAAATCGAAAGGCACCTGCAAATCCGCCAACGCGACATCTGCTTTCCAGCTTTCATATTCTGCCATTTCAGGGGGCAGGGACTTTAGCACGCAGTCGTAAAGCGTGCCGGACAGCGCAGCTTCGGGCACCTCCTGAGGAACATACGCGACGCGCAGACCTCTGCTGTGGGTAATGTCCCCGGTCGTCTGCTCGAATAAGCCGGCCAGACATTTTAGAAGGGTGGATTTGCCGCGCCCGTTGGCGGCGATCAGACCAATGCGATCACCTTTTGAGATAGTCAGATCGAGGTTTCGAAACAGCGGGGTGCCAAGGGTCACGCCAAGGGATTTTGTACTAAGAAGGGTCATTACGGTCTCGTGTCACAAGAATCGTGCCGCAGAGCGGCTTTGGGCAGACCGTAAATCGGGTAAAGACTTGGTCAGCCCTGCAAACGGATTCGCAGGGCATAACGGGGACCATGCTGAAGTCGGCGTGTGATGCGCATGCTCAGCAATTGCCCTCCTCTTGTGAACATCCAGATACCGGCAGCGTATTTGAACGATTGGCCGTCGGCAAGCTGCCTTTATGCAGAATAGCGGATGGTTTGCAGTGGTGAACTGGCAAGCAGCGGCATTCCGGTGCCGCCCGCCGAAACCGAAAGCGGAGAGTTCGGCTGAACATGCCGCGGAAAGCGAGATTGGGCATGGTTCGTCCGACCTATGCAGATCGTGCCGGGCACGCGGCCGTCATGCCAGCGACACCGAAGCACTCAGCAATTGCCTGGAATAGTCGTGTTCGGGTTTTCCGTTTCGCAACGTTTCGGCCGACATCACCTCGACGATCTCGCCATTTCTCATAACCGCCAAACGATCACACATATGCGCAATGACCGGAAGGTCATGTGAGACCATAAGGTAAGTCAAACCGCGTTGGGCGCGCAGGTCGGTCAGCAGGTTCAAGACCTCTGCCTGAACGCTGACATCCAATGCGGATGTGGGTTCATCCAAAAGCAGGATATCCGGCTCACCAGCCAAGGCTCGTGCGATGGCGATGCGCTGGCGCTGACCGCCTGACAGTTGGTGCGGGTATCTGAAGCGAAAGCGCTGTCCAAGCCCGACATCATCCAACAACTTGGCAACGCGCGTATCGATATTATCCAACCCATGCAGGTATAGTGTTTCACTCAACACCTGATCGACTGTATGTCGTGGGTGCAGCGAAGCGTAGGGGTCCTGAAAAACCATTTGCACGGTCCGAAAGAACGCGCGATCCCGTTTTGCACCGGACAGCGTTTGTCCTTCGATCTGGATGGTGCCGGACCATTGCGGGGCAAGACCGGTAATGGCGCGAAGAATGGTTGACTTGCCGGAACCGCTTTCGCCGACAAGGCCAAAGCTCTGCCCTTGTTCGATCTCGAAACTGGCACCTTTTACCGCGTCGACCCGGTCATGCGCATAACCGAACCAGACGTCCAGGTTTTTGATCTCGACAACGGTCATGTCACCCCCTCACGCTTGGGGCGTCGGACCAGCTTGGGTCGCGGGTCAGAACGCTCAGATGCGTGCGCTTTTCGTCAAGCCGGGGCAGGGAGTTCAGCAACCCCTGCGTATATGGGTGCTGGGCGTGATGCAGCTTGTGCGCCTCGCAAACCTCTACGATCCGGCCGGAATACATGATGAGAACGCGATCGCAGAATTCGGACACCAGATTCAGATCATGGCTGATGAAAATCAGGCCCATGCCGCGTTCTCTGACCAACCCGTCCATGATGTTCAGCACCTGCCTTTGGACGCTGACATCCAGTGCCGAAGTCGGTTCGTCGGCAATCAGTATCTTTGGGTTTGGGATCAGCATCATCGCGATCATGATGCGCTGGCCCATACCGCCGGAAACCTCGTGCGGATAGGCGCGCATCACCCGTTCCGGATCCCGGATCGAGACGTTTTCCAGCATCTCGATCGCCATCTTGCGGGCCCCCGATCTGGCACCGGAATTGTGCTGAAGATAGGCCTCCATCAACTGCTCGCCGACCGAGACCACCGGATTCAGCGAAAACTTGGGGTCTTGCATGACCATGGAAATCTGCTTGCCCCGGATTTCGCGCATCTCGCGCTCGCTGAGGTGCAGCAGATCGCGGCCTTCCAGGTTGATGTGATCGGCCTCGACAATGCCCGGCTTGCGGATCAACCGCAGGATCGCACGCCCGGTCATCGATTTGCCGGACCCGCTTTCGCCTACAATACCCAGACGCTCGCGCCCAAGCGAAAATGAGACACCGCGCACTGCATCGAACACGCCCTGTCGGGTTGGAAAGCGGACCCAAAGATCTTCGATATCCAGCAGGTTCATTGTCCATCATCCTTTGGATCAAGCGCATCCCGCAACCCGTCACCCAACAGGTTGAAGGCCAGTGAGACAGTGAAAATGGCAAGCCCAGGAACGGTGGCAACCCACCAGTGGTCCAGGATGAACCTGCGTCCCTCGGAGATCATTGCGCCCCATTCCGGGCTTGGCGGCTGTGCGCCCAGCCCCAGAAAGCCCAGCCCCGCCGCCGCCAGAATGATCCCGGCCATATCCAGCGTGACACGCACGATCAGCGACGAAATGCACAAGGGCCAGATGTGGCGGGTGATGATCCGCAGCGGTCCCGCGCCTTGAAGCCGGATGGCGTTGATGTAGTCGGTCGACCGGATGGTGAGCGTTTCCGCCCGCGCCATGCGCGCATATGGGGGCCATGCCGTAAGGGATATCGCAAGCACCGCGTTTTCGATTCCCGCGCCAAGCGCCGCGACAAAGGCCAGCGCGAGAACCAGCCGCGGAAAGGCCAGGAAGATGTCGGTGATTCGCATGAGAACCACGTCCGCCCATCCGCCCGCATATCCGGCGACAGTCCCGACCAGAAGCCCCGCGACCGGTGCAATCAGCGCGACCAGCGCAACGATGTAGAGCGTGATCCGTGCGCCATAGATCAGACGAGACAGGATATCCCGCCCCAGACTGTCGGTGCCCAGAAGATGGCCTTCGGTCCCTATCGGTTTCAACCGGCTGGACAGGTCCTGAACAAAAGGATCATGAGGCGCCAGGACAGGCGCGAATACCGCGCTTAGAATAAGCACGATAAGGATAGCCAGCCCCACCATCGCCATCGAGTTAGACCGTAGTGTCAGCCAGCCTTTGTACAGGCTGGACAATCGGGCGTGGCGGCGGGATGTCGGTTCGTCGGTCAGCAACCACTGACGCAATGTCATGTCGCTCATTTCGACCTCGGATCAAAGAAACGGTATAGCAGGTCGGAAAAGATGTTCAGGCAGATAAAGATCAGCCCGACCACCACGGTTCCGCCCAGAACCGCATTCATATCAGCGCTCAGCAGAGCGGTTGTGATGTAGCTGCCGATGCCAGGCCAGCTAAAGATGATTTCAGTCAGAACCGAACCTTCCAACAGGTTGGCATAGCTCAGCGCGATCACCGTGATGAGCTGTACGCGGATGTTCTTGAAGGCGTGGCGCCAGATCACCTGCCGTTCTGACAGGCCCTTGACCCGGGCGGTGATGACGTATTCGGCCGACAGCTGTTCCAGCATGAAAGACCGGGTCATGCGGCTGATATAGGCCAGCGAATAGTACCCCAGCAGGGCCGCGGGAAGGGTGATGTGCGACAACGCGTTGCGGAAAACATTCCAATCGCGGGCCAGCGCGCTGTCCACCAGGATAAGTCCAGTACGCGTGGGCACTATGTCCTCGTAAAAGATATCCAAACGGCCTGGTCCCCCGACCCAGCCAAGTATGCCATAGAAAACCAGCAGCCCCATGAGGCCCAACCAGAAAATGGGCATCGAATAGCCGACAAGCGCGACCACGCGCGCGATCTGGTCGATCCACGATCCGCGCTTTACGGCGGCGATGACGCCCAGTGGAACGCCCAGAAAGATACCGATCAGCACGCCCAGGGTTGCCAGTTCCAGCGTCGCGGGAAAGACCCGTGCAATGTCCTCGGACACAGGGCGCGCATTCAGCAACGAGTTGCCAAAATCGCCGTGCAGCACGTCCCACAGATAGTACCAGAATTGCACCAGCAATGGTTTATCGAGCCCAAGTTGCTGATAGACCGCGTCATAGGTCGATTGCGAGGCACGTTCGCCGACAATCGCCAGCACCGGGTCGATCGGCATGACCCGGCCGATGATGAAGGTCACGAACAGCAGGCCCAGCATGGTAATCGCGATGGTGCCAAGAGTTTTCAGGATGCTCTTGACCCAATGGATGAGAGGCGCCGCGCGGCGCCCCTCAGATGGTCTTTCGGCCAGTGCCATTTACTTGGTCACCTGCCAATACGATGCTGACGTAATCGCCTGACCGGTCGAGAAATCCGTCACGTTTTCGCGCAAAGCCGATTGCTCGATTTGCTGGAACATGATGACAAATGGCGAGGTCTCGCGGAACTCGGCCTGGATTTCCTTGTACATATCGGCCCGTTTCACGGTGTCGTTCTCGACCACGGCGGCAGCCGTTTTCTCGGTCAGCCCGCCGGTATCCCAGGAATTCCGCCACGCCAACAGACCGGTTGCATTGGCCGCATCTGCGTTGTCGGGATTATAGGCAAAGGTTCCCGCGTTGGTTTGCGGGTCAGGATAGTCCGGCCCCCATGCGCCAAGATAAACATCCAGTTCGCGCGCGCGGTACCGCGCCAGGATCTGTTTGGCAGTGCCAACGGTGATATTCATCGTGATGCCGGCCTGACCCAAAGCATTTTGCAGCGACTGAGCGATTTCGATCCGTTCCTGCGCCTCGCGTACGCCAACTTCGATTTCAAGACCACTCACACCTGCCTCATCCAGCAGGGCCTTGGCCTTTTCGATGTCATAGGTGAACGGGTTCTCGTCCGATGCGCCAAGATAGGTCTGCGGTAGGAAATTCTGGTGAATCGTATACTGGCCTTTCAGGAAACTGTCGCGCATCCCCTCATAATCAATGAGGTATTTGAAAGCCTGCCGGACCTGAGGTTTGCTGAGTTCAGGGTGCTTCTGGTTCAGCGAGACATACATCAGACGGCCCTTGAGCTCATCCGCGATCTTGACGCCAGCGACCGAGGACACGCCTGCCACATCTTCGGGGTTCAGGTTGCGGGCAACGTCGATATCACCACGCTCGAGCAGCAGGCGCTGGCTCGCGCTTTCCTGTACATGGCGGACGACAACACGCTCCATCGCCGGGGCACCCAGGTAGAAATCAGGGTTCGACTGCAGGGTTACGCTTTCGTTGGGCTTCCAGCTCACCAGGCTATATGCGCCAGATCCAGCCGTGTTGGTCTTGAGCCATTCGTTGCCCAGATCGCCATCCTTGTCATGCTCCATCACCGTCTTCTTGTCGACGATACCGCCAATGGTGGCGGTCAGGCAGTTCAGCACAAACGAGGTCGCATAGGGCTTGTCCGTGGTGATCGTCAGCGTGTCACCATCGGCCACGATAGTCTGTTCGACGTTTTCCGGGGTAAAGCCGAATTGGGTCAGGATAAAGGCCGGCGTCTTGTTCAGGATGATAGCGCGGCGCAGCGAAAACTGGACATCCTCGGCTGTCACCGGATTGCCGGAATGGAAGGTTAGCCCGCCCCTGATCTTGAAGGTGATCGATTTGCCGTCCTCGGACACCGTCCAGCTTTCAGCGACATCTGGCTGGTAGCCTGCATCCAGATCGAGCGGGTCGAAATTGACCAGTTTCTGATAGACGTTCCGGCTGACATCCGATCCGGCAAACTCAAAGCTCTCAGCGGGGTCAAGCGTTGTGATGTCGTCGATACGATTTGCAATCACCAGCATATTTGGTGGCGTTTCCGCCATTGCTGCGGTCGAGGTCACAGCCAGCGCCAGTCCCAGCGCCGCACCGGTTAGCAATCTGTTAAATGCGTTCATTTTGTCCTCTCTGTCATTAAGCCTTGTTCTAACGGTTACGATCCCCAGGTCTTTTCGAGAACGCGTAACCAGTTTCCATGGCAGAGCTTCTTAATGAGCTCTTCGCCGTATCCATGGGTCACCATGGCATCTCTTAGATGGGGTAGCATCGAGACATCGGTAATTTCATCTGGCACCACCGCCCCGTCATAATCCGAACCGAGCCCAACACGATCTTCGCCCAATATGGCGATCAGATGATCAAGGTGCCTGAGAACCTGCGTCAAAGGCACGTCGGGCAACATGCGCCCGTCTTCGCGCAAGAACGCGGAAGCAAAGTTCAGCCCGACCATGCCATCACTTTCCGCAATCGTGCGAAGCTGGTCGTCTGTCAGGTTGCGTGCGTGCGGACAGATGGTGTGGGCATTCGAATGCGTCGCGACCAGCGGTGCGTCCGAATGCCTTGCGACGTCCCAAAACCCCTTTTCGTTCAGATGAGACAGGTCCAGCATTATGCCAAGCGCATTGCAGCGCCGGACAAGCCTGAGGCCGTGATCGGTCAGTCCCGCACCGGTATCCGGCCCCGATGGATACCGAAAGGGAACCCCGTGGCCAAAAATGTTTGGTCGGCTCCATACCGGCCCGATTGATCGCAGGCCCGCAGCGTAGAAAACGTCAAGCGCGTGCAGATCGGCGTCGATCGCTTCGGCCCCTTCGATGTGAAAGATGGCCGCCATCTTACTTTGATCCATGCATTCCCGGATATCTGCGGCCGACCGAACAACGCTCAAAGCGCCCAGTCGCTCCAACTCGAACAGTATCGCGATTTGCCCCAGTGCGGGCTGCAAGGCATCTTCAACATCGATAAGGTCTGGAAGCGGCAGGTCATAACTTGGCTGGACCATCTCCTCCATCTTCGCATCAACATCCATGGGAGAAGGGACCCAAATCGCGAAGAAACCGCCAAGGAAGCCGCCACGCTGGGCTTTGTCCAGATCAATCGCGCCATCAAGGCCGCTGAGGAATCCGCCAGCCGCTGCCAGTCCGCCTGCAGATGAGAGCTTGGACAACACGTCGTTGTGCCCGTCAAAGATCAAAGGAGAGGTTTTCGAAGCCACCGCATCCACCAAAGGTATCAATTTGACACACGCTAGCAGACGGTATCATCATAATTGTAAAAAAAATTGATGAGTTTTACTCATTGAGCTAGTCGGATTCATGAGGGTACCGGGACGTGAAGAAACCGCGCAAATGGCACTCGTTGCCGGAATATCAAGCCCTGCGCGCGTTGATGCAGGCCGGAACGACGGCAGGGGCTGCACGCCAGCTGGATCTGTCGCAATCCGCAGTCAGCCGCTCGATCGGAAATCTGGAATCGCGTCTGGGTAAAACCCTGTTCGAACGCGATGCCGGCAGGCTGCGCCCAACGCAAGAGGCTGTGCGGCTGAACTTGCGCTTGGACCCTTTGTTTGATGCGTTGGACCGTATCGATGGTCCGGGTGAAACCGTGGAGGAGACATTGCGCCTTGTCGCGCCGCCCAGCTATGCGCATCGCTACATCGTTTCACTCATCGCCAGTTTCTTGCGCGGAAACCCCGGGTTTTTCGTGAACCTTGAGGTGACGACATCAGACATGGTCACGTTGGGCGTCTTGGAGAACCGCTTTGATCTTGCGGTAACGGGTATCGAACAAAGCCGCGCTGGTATCAAACTCATCCCATTTCGCGAGTCCCCCGCTGTCTGCGTGATGCGTCCCGAACACCCGCTGGCAAAGCGTCAGTCAATCTCGCCTTCTGACTTGCACGAACAGGACCTGATCGCGTTGACATACCGCCACGGAAGACGCGGGCAGCTTGACCGCGTGCTGCATCAGGTTCGCGCGGAACCCAGAATTGTTGCCGAAGTCTCGACCTCTTTCGCAGCCGCTGACATGGCGCGCGAAGGCTTGGGGCTGGCGATCATCAACCCCTTTCCTGTCTATATGTACCGGTCCCCTGATCTGGCGTTTGTTCGGTTTGAATCACCTATGCGCTATCGCGGTCATTTTGTTGTGTCGGATCAGCGACCGGTTCCGCGTATCGCACGCGCTTTCATGCGGCATCTGCGGCTGAACACGCCCCCCGATCCGTTTTCTGAGCGTAACTAGGTCGGGGTCCGATTTCTGACCGCTTGCGACACCTGTAGCTGCAACTCGCGTTCCAGTTTGCGGCGCATCGCAAGGCGGATGCTGTCCGATCCGTCAATGGCCATGACAAAGGAACCCGCTCCTCCGGCGACGTATGTCGCGTAATAGAGCCCGAGTTCACGGTCACTGGTCAGAATAGCCAGTCCGTTAATCGTAATCCCCTGGTCAATCGCTGCTTGCCGCGGCCCCAGTGGGTTGATGCCGGAATTGTTCCGAGCGTCTCCCGAAATGTCGATCTTGCGGAACACGCCGACGAAGTCATTGTCATTCAAAAGTTTGGTTGCCCGTGTGATCGCTTCGCCTATTGCAGTGGCTCGACCTGCGCCCTGTCGTTCAACACGCGCGACTTGATCCGCAAAGGCCGTCGCATCCGAGGCCTTGCGCAAATGATGCCAAGGCAGGGCGAGGCGGGTGAGATGGCCATAGCTCCATTCCATAACGGTTATTGCCAACCCGTTGGGCATGGACTCGATCACTGCCTGCACCTGAGGGTCACGCATCGCATCGGCGACACCCAACAATTGCAGCGCATATTCCTGATCTGAAACGCTGACCGAGGTGTCGATGGCGATTACCAGTTCGATATCGACCGCCACTTGTGCGCGTGAAGGGAATGCGACCCAGCACAGCATCATGGATGCCAGTATGAGCGTAAAACGCTGCATTACCTTGGTGCGTTCATCATGCCGGTGTTTTTTGCTTCAGCAGATGCTCGCGCACCAGATCGGCAATTATCGAGCGGTTGTCGTCAGTCGCCATGGCACGTTGGCCCCGGTCGACGTCGTCGTCCGTTAGAATAGTACCGCGCCGACTTTCCAGAAGGTCGCTGGCATAGGGCTTGGGGAATTCCGGGTGACCCTGCACCGTGACGGCAAATCCGGGATACCAAAGCGCACCATGCTCGCAAAAATCAGTCGAGGCGATGGTGACTGCGCCTTCGGGTTTCTCCTCGACCTGATCCTGATGATAGGCTTGTATTGCGAATTTCTCAGGGGGTTTGCCAAGTTCGGCTGGCCAGTCGGCAGTGGTTGGGTATTCGTGAACACCAAGGCCCCAACCCTTGTTGGATTTGCGCACAACGCCGCCCAGGGCCTGCGCGATCATCTGGTGACCAAAGCAAATGCCAAACATCAGTCGTTCAGCATCGCGCGTCGCCCGGATGAACTCCTCGAGAGGGGGGATCCAGGCATGATCTTCGTAGGCACCGAATTTCGATCCGGTAATCACCCAAAGATCGGCATCCTCGGGACGGGCGGGGAATTCTTCGTCCAGCACAGCGTATGACGAGAACTCGGCGTTCAGATTGCCAAGCCATTGCCGAACCATACTTGGGTAATCGCCGTGAACACGGGCCAGTTCCTCGGGGGGGCGACCGGTCTCCAGAATGCCAACGCGAATTTTCTGCTCGCTCATCATGCTCTCCTATCTTGCAGCCCATACCAAGCGTAGACAAGCGGCAGCAGCGCGCGTCGCCAGCGGCCCAATTCGAATTTTCGCATTGGCAGGGTCATTACATATGGGGTCTCTGGCCCCGTGTTCAAAATCTGTGCCGCGAGCAGGGCACCGGAATAGCTGCCCATGGCGACGCCATTGCCATGATAGCAAAGCGCGGTCCAGGCCCTATCAATGCCCGGGATTGGTCCCGCATAAGGTGTGCGGTTCCGCGACACGCAAACCAATCCGGACCAGAAATACGGGGTCTCGACATGCTGCCACGCCGGGAACATCCGGTCGAAATCATCGCGCGCGCAGGTTCTGGTTTCTTCCAAGCTGCGTTCGGTGGTCCGAGAGGCGGCCCGCAGACCAAACAGCATTCGGTTATCGGGCAGCAAGCGGAAATAGTGCAGCAGATGCCGGCTGTCATAGCACATCTGACGACTGGTCCAGCCTTGCGCCTCAAGCTCACTCTCGCTCATCGGGCGGGTGGTAATGATGCTGGATTGTACCGGTAAATACCGACCGCCCAGCCAGTTGGGCAAAATGTCCGAACTGTATCCGTTGGTCGCCACGATCAGGTTCTTTGCGCGAAGCTCACCCTGTGCGGTGCGCAGAAGGTGCCGACCATCGTTTGCCTGGGACATATCCGTCACGGCACTTTGCCCGTGGATGCGTACCCCCTCGTCCGTTGCCGCCTGCGCGAGCCCGGTGACATACTTCATCGGATTCAGGGCAAATCCGACGGGCGAGGTGAGCGCGCCATGGAACTCGCGGCTGTTTAACCCGTGATCAGCCAATGCTTCTTGGGGAATGAATTCAGCGTCTTCGCCGTAGATCTCACGGTACTCGCTGCGCTCATCCTGCAGTTCATGCGCCATGCGGCGAGAATGCGCCAACAAGGTTTCACCCTCTGAATGGGTGTCGGCCTCGATCCCGTACGTGTCCAGCAGATTGCGGACATATCCCACCGCGTCACGTTCGGCCCGCAGGTAGGCCAACGCTTTGTCACGTCCAACTTGCCGTGTCAGTTCGGCAAGCCCGATCTTGGACCCACCAATGCAGCAGAAACCGCCATTCCTGCCCGAAGCACCCCAACCGGGTTGTTCGGCGTCCAGAACGACGACATTCTGTCCACCTTGCGCAAGTTTCAATGCGGCATTCAATCCGGTATAGCCTGCACCGATAATGGCCGTGTCGCAATCGGCAGCACCGACCAGCGCCGGATACTCTGACCGCTGAACCGTGGTTGCCCAGTAGCTGTCCGCAATTGGCGCTGGCCCATAGGCCATATCTTCGTACAGTCGCATGCTTACAACCGGCTGAGATAGTAGGTATATTCAGCTGGTGTTATGGCTTCCAAAATCGATGCGATTTCGTCGCGCTTGACTGCGGCGTAGATCTCTAGGTAGTCGCCAAAGCAATCGGCTGCAATTTGCGATCCGGCAAAGCGTTCAACCGCGCTGGTCCAGTCATGCCCCAGCGGCTTGGCCGGTGTGCAATCGGGGTCATCCAACGGGCGCTGTAAGGCCGGGGCGGTGTTCAAACCGTGGATCATGCCACCAAGGATGGCGGTCAGGACAAGATAAGGGTTGGTGTCCGCGCCGCTGATGCGGTGTTCAAGCCGGGCTCCGGGCCCCTTGGTTTCCGGCAGTCGTACTGAGGCCGCGCGGTTGTCCAGACCCCAATCCGGCGTCGCCGGAGCAAAACTGTTGGGCCGAAACCGGCGGTAGGAATTGGCATGGGGCGCAAAGATCACCTGAAGATCGCGCATGCTATCCAGCACACCGGCGACCGCGTTCAGCAGGTTCTTCGAGATGTCTTCACCTGCGGCTGGCGTAAAGATGTTCCCACCTTCGCCGTCGATCACCGAGGCATGGACATGCATGCCATTGCCGGGCTGTTCGGTATAGGGTTTGGCCATGAAGGTCGCCTCATAGCCGTGGCTGGCGACCACGCCCCGCACCAGACGCCGGAACAGGATCGCGGTTTCTGCCGCTGCCAGAGCATCTTCAGTGTGGTGAAAATTGATCTCGAACTGGCCCGGTCCATATTCGGCGATCAAGGTATCCGTGGCCAGGCCCTGCGCGGCGCTGACCGACAGGATTTCGTTCAGGATCGCCTCGCGCCGAGACAGCAGTTCCATGTCATAGTTCTGCGCGTCTGGGCTGAAGGAGGGCGGCACTGGTGCCTCGGATCGCTCGGAACGCGCGCGCAGGATATAGAATTCCAACTCGGTCGCCACAACCGGGCGCCAGCCCTTGTCCTTGAAACGATCCAGCGTGGATTGGAGCAATGCCCGCGGCGAATTGGGGCTGATCGTACCGCCCATATCGGTCATCTCGACCAGTACTTGCGCCACGTTTCCCGGCAGCCACGGGGCCGGATGCAGCGTGCCCGGGATCGGCACGAGAATACCGTCGGGATCTCCGACCTCGATTCCCAGCCCGGTCTCGGCGACCTCATTGCCCATGATCGCAGGGGCATAGGTCGACAGAGGTAGCCGAACCGCCCCTTTGACCAGTTTGTCGGCCCCGTCTCCGGGCACCCATTTGCCCCGGAGCACCGAGTTCAGGTCACACAGAAGCAAATCGATACGATCCGGCGTACCATGCGCGGCGCAATAGGCGTCGTAGTCTTCAGTAAAACTCATGCGTTTTGTTCCGCCATCTGTTCCTCGCGCTGTCGTTTCTTGACGGCGCGCTTATTCAACAGCGACGCGGTGATCGTCCCAAAGGTGACCAGCGCGATCAGGATCGTCGACAACGCGTTGATCTCGGGCGTCACACCCAACCGGACCGAGCTGTAGATCCGGATCGGTAGCGTGGTCGAGGATGGGCCCGACACGAAGGACGAGATTACCAGATCATCCAGTGACAGCGTCAGGGCGAGCAACCATCCCGAGATCACCGCCGGGGCGATAATCGGTAATGTCACCAGTCGGAACGCATCAAAGGGCGAACATCCCAGATCCAGCGCGGCCTCTTCCACCGAGCGGTCAAAACTGACCAGGCGCGAACTGACCACCACCGACACGTAGCACATCGAAAAAGTCGTGTGCGCCAGGATGATCGTGAAAATGCCCCGGTCCAGACCGATGGAAATGAACAGCAGCAGCAGCGAAAGACCGGTGATAACCTCGGGCATTACCAGCGGTGCATAGATCATGCCCGAAAACAGCGTCCGCCCAAAGAACCGGCCGCCCCGGACCAGAACATAGGCGGCCATCGTCCCCAGAACCGTGGCAATGATCGACGACGCAAAGGCCACTTTCAGCGTCACCAGGGCCGCATCAAGAAAGGCTTCGTTCTTGACGAGCTCTCCGTACCATTTGGTCGAGAACCCGCCCCAGACCGTCACCAACCGGGATTCATTGAAGCTGTAGATGACCAAAATGACCATCGGCAGGTACAGAAATGCAAAACCAAGCGTAAGCGAGGTTGCATTGAACCAGGTCAGACGCCTCATTGCTCGGCCTCCATCAATTTCTGCTCGTTGCGCTGATACAGCACGATCGGGATGATCAGGATCAGCAGCAGGATCACAGCCACGGCACTTGCGACGGGCCAGTCGCGGTTCGAGAAGAACTCTTCAAACAGGACCTTACCGATCATCAGCGTCTCAGAGCCGCCCAGCAGCGACGGGATGACGAATTCACCCAGCGCCGGAATGAAGACCAGGAAACATCCTGCGATCACGCCCGCCTTGGACAGCGGGATCGTTACCAGCCAGAAGGCAGATGTGCGCGAACACCCAAGGTCCTCTGCGGCCTCGAGCAGCGAACCGTCCAGCTTTTCCAGCGTCGAATAGATCGGCAGGATCATGAACGGGCAATAGGTATAAACGATACCGATATAGACGGCAGTGTTGGTGTTCAGAATGGTCAGCGGTTCGCCGATGATGCCCAACGCCAACAGGATCTGGTTCAAGAACCCCTCTTGGCTGAGAATACCCATCCAGGAATACACCCGGATCAGAAAGCTGGTCCAGAAGGGCAGGATCACCAGCATCAGAAGCGTCGGGCGCCACTCGTCCGAGGCATTGGCCATACCATAGGCGATCGGGAATCCGACCAGAAGGCAGAGAAAGGTTGAGATCAACGCGATTCTGAGGCTGGAGAGATAGCTTTTCCAGTACAGATCGTCGGTGGTCAGGAACACGTAATTCTCGAAATCCAGTTCGGACCAGAACTCTTTGATCGCGCTCCAGCCGCCAGAGATATCCAGCGTCGGGGTATACGGTGGAATCGCAAGCGCCGTATCCGAAAGCGAGATTTTCAGCACGATCCCGAACGGAATGAGAAACAGTACCAAAAGCCAGACATAGGGCGTGGCGATCAGGAAAAAACGGCGGTAGTTCATCGTCTTCTCCTGTTATTTGTCCAGAACAATGCCGGCGGTCTCGGTCCATGAAAGCCAGACGTCATCTTCCCAGGTCAGCGACCGGCGTGCGATACGCCGGTTGTTGGCGGCCTGAGCCTTGACCATGGTTCCGTTCGCTAGCTCGACCTTGTAGGTCGAGATATTGCCGAGATAGGCGATGTCGTGGATCTTGCCGCTCACAACATTTGTCTTGTCGTCGGGACGTTCCTTGCTGATCGAGACCTTTTCGGGACGCACCGCGAAGGTGCAGCGGGCTTCGATGTCCGGCGCGTGCGGGCATTCGGCAACCAGAGGCGGCTGACCTTCGGCCCAGAACAGTTCGATCTTGCCATCACTCCGCGGCTTGGTGTTGCCTTCGATCAGGTTCACGTCGCCAATGAAGTCGGCAACATAAACCGAGTTCGGCGTCTCGTAGATTCTGGCCGGGGTCTCGACCTGTACCAGTTTGCCGTGATCCATAACCGCGATACGGCTGGCGACGGTCATTGCCTCTTCCTGATCGTGGGTCACGATGACAAAAGTGGTGCCGGTCTTTTCCTGAATGTCCATCAGTTCAAATTGCGTGTCCTGACGCAGCTTCTTGTCCAGCGCGCCAAGCGGTTCGTCCAGCAGCAACAATTTGGGGGCCTTGGCCAGCGCCCGCGCCAAGGCGACGCGCTGCCGTTGGCCGCCTGAAATCTGGTGAGGTTTGCGCTTTGCAAACTTGTCCAGCTGGACGAGCTTGACCATTTCTTCGACCCGCTCTTCGACCTGAGCTTTGGGCATGTTGTCCCGTCTCAGGCCGAACGCGATATTGTCCCAGACGGTCAGATGCGGGAACAGCGCATAGCTTTGGAACATCATGTTCACGGCGCGTTTGTTCGGAGGAACGGCGGCCATATCCTGACCATCAATTGTGATGACGCCCTTGGACGGAGTCTCGAATCCACCCAACATCCGCATCAAGGTGGTTTTACCGCAGCCCGAGGGACCAAGCAGCGCAAAGAACTCACGTGGGTAGATGTCCAAGTTGATGTCGTCAATTGCGGTGAAACTACCAAAATTCTTGGTTACCGATTTGAACGATATCAGCGGCGTTGCCTGAGGATCATCCCATGGTGCGAACTCTGTCGCAACAACAGGAGCAGTCATTCCTAGTCCCTCCTACCCAGAAAAATTTACGCCTGCCCGAGTGTGGGCAGGCGATCTTTTAACTATTTTTCACCTCAGGTGCCGGACTTGACCTTGGTCCACAAGCGCGTGACAGACCTTTGTGTCTTGGGGTCATAAGGCGTCGTGGTATAGAGCTTTTCAAGCGTTTCTTCGTCCGGATAGATGGCCGTATCGCCAATCACGTCCTCGCTCAGAAACTCCTGAGACGCTTTGTTGCCATTGGCGTAGTAGACATAGTTCGATGCAGCCGCCATGTTCTTGGCGTCCAAAATGAAGTTCAGGAATTTGTGCGCGGCTTCCGGGTTCGGTGCATCGACCGGAATCGCCATTTGGTCGAACCACATAAGCGCGCCTTCGCTGGGTGCGTTGTAAGCGATTTCAACACCGTTCTCAGCTTCGGCGGCGCGGTCGCGCGCTTGCAGGATGTCGCCGGACCAACCGAAGGCAACGCAGATGTCACCGTTTGCCAGCGCGTTTATGTATTCCGAACTGTGGAATTTCTTGACGTAGGGCCGGACGCCCATAAGGACCTCTTCGGTCTTGCCAATGACCTCAGCGTCGTGGCTGTCCGGATCTTCACCCAGATAGGCCAGCGCTGCCGGGATCATTTCGCTGGGTGCATCCAGAAAATAGACGCCGCATTCGGCCAGTTTGGACATGTTTTCGGGGTTGAACACCAGGTCCAGCGATCCGACGGGTGCGTCATCCCCAAGCACCTCCTTGACCTTGTTGACGTTTACGCCAATGCCGGTCGTGCCCCACATATAGTTGATCGAATAGGCATTTTCGGGGTCATACTGAACAGTACGCTGTTCAATGACGTCCCACAGGTTGCCAGCGTTCGGCAGTTGTTCAGAGCTCAGCTTTTGGAACGCACCGGCCGAAATCTGGCGTTGCAGGAAAGTGCCCGATGGGACAACGACGTCATAGCCGGAACCACCCGAGAGCATTTTGGTTTCCAGAACCTCGTTGCTGTCGAACACGTCGTAGACGAGTTTGATGCCGGTCTCTTCTTCGAATTTGGAAAGCAGCTCTTCGTCGATATAGTCGGACCAGTTGTAGACGCGCACTTCCTCGGCCCAGGCGGCCTGCGACACGAGTGCAACCGCCAGGACGGCGGTGCCGGACTTCAATTTCTGCATGTGGTTCTCCCTCTCTGAGCGTATTGGTGATCAGCTCACTGTGGTATAATTTTGATCAAAATATGATTCGTTGCAACCCTCTCGAAAAAAATTTGATAAAATTATAGTTGTTGGATAGGCTGCAACCCCGGACGCCCGACGCACGAAAGATGAGAGATGAACCGCTTAGTAGGCAAAAAACCCGAGCACGAGACGATTTACGGCCGCGTCAAGGAAATGATTTTGTTCGGTGAATTCATACCGGGCCAGCCTATTACCATACTTGGTTTGTCGGAAACACTCGGCGCGGGCGTTACGCCGGTCAGAGAGGCGATCCGCAGGCTGACCGCCGAAGGTGCGCTGAACGCGCTGGAAAACCGCCGTGTCGAGGTGCCCGAGATGACCGAGCATCGGCTACGACAGATCAAGCTGGCCCGGATGTCGCTCGAGCCTTCTTTGGCCGTCATGGCAGCGGAAAACTTCCGTGAACAGGACATTGAAAAGCTCGAACAACTAGACAGGCTGGTCGATCGGGCTATCGAAATTGGCGATGTTCAAGCCTATCTCGAGGCGAACTATCAGTTTCATTTCGTGTTCTATGCAGCAGCGGATGCCTCGATCCTGCAACGTATAGCGGAATCCCTATGGTTGCAGGTTGGGCCGTCGCTGCGTGTTGTTTGCGGGCGCTTCGGAACCGCAAACCTGTTGGATCAGCACCGCGAGGCAATCACCGGTTTGCGCGACGGCGATGTCGAAAGGGTGCGAACGGCAATCGAAGAAGACATTCGCCAGGGCATGGATGTTGTCGCGCAAACCTTGCCGAAAGCGGATTAGGCGCCTGGGTTAGTCTCGTTCGAAAGGTAGAGATTGACTCATCTCAATTTTTGATCAAAATACCTTCAAGTGAAAAGGAGCACCTCAGTTTGCGGGGTGCTGTGGAGGTTTTGATGGAAAAGGCGAGCCGTAATCAGTGGCAAGACTCTCTGCCCGAAGAGTTCGTGGCCTATGCGCAAGGTCGTCGAATCGATGAGGTCGAGTGCATTGTGCCCGACCTGGCTGGCACCTCGCGCGGTAAGGCGATGCCCTGCGCGAAGTTCGATCCGAAAACCGAGCTGGCGCTGCCGGTATCTCTCTTTTATCAGACCATCTCGGGCGAATATGTCGATATGGAGATTGAGAACCAGTGGCTTGAGCAAGACGTCGTGCTGAGGCCCGATATGGATACCGCCTGTTCGATCCCGTGGTCGCCCGATCTATCGCTGCAAGTGATCTGCGATATGTTCAATCGCGACGGTTCGCCGTTGGACATTGCACCGCGGACGGTACTGCGACGTGTGCTGAAAGCCTATAGCGATCGAGGTTGGAAACCTGTGATCGCACCGGAGCTTGAGTTCTATCTGACCAAGCCAAACCTCGATCCGAACGAAGAAATCGAACCGCCTCTGGGCCGCACCGGCCGCAAGGGCGCCAGCCGCCAGGTGTATTCGATGGCCGCTGTCGACGAATACGGTGCCGTGATTGACACGATCTATGACTATGCCGAGGCGCAGGGTCTGGAAATCGATACCGTCATTCAGGAAGGCGGCGCTGGTCAGATCGAAATCAATCTGATGCACGGCGATCCACTGCGTCTGGCTGATCAGGTCTTCTACTTCAAACGGACCATCCGAGAGGCGGCGCTCAAGAACGGGGTGTTCGCAACCTTCATGGCCAAGCCCATCCGGGACGAACCGGGCAGCGCCATGCATGTGCATCAAAGCATCGTGGACGCGGCGACGGGGCAGAACATCTTCTCAAACGCCGACGGGACCGCGTCGGATCTGTTCCGCTGGTTCATCGGCGGGTCCCAGAAATACCTGATGCAAGTCGTGCCGCTGCTTGCGCCCTATGTGAATTCATACCGTCGGATCACCGTCGATGGGCAAAGCGCGCCCGCAAATATCGAATGGGCGTCGGATAACCGGACAACAGGGCTGCGGGTGCCGCATTCGGGTCCTAACGCGCGACGCCTGGAAAATCGTGTCATCGGCATGGATTGCAACCCTTACATCGCCATCGCGGCTTCGCTGGCCTGCGGGGTGCTGGGTATGATGAACAAGGTCGAACCGCGCGCGGAAGCCAAGAAAGAGGTCTGGGAGGCCGAAGAGCCCTTACCCGCCAGCCTGCGCGAAGCGCTGGATAGTTTTGACGAAGCCACGGAAATTCACGCCCTTATGGGTGAAGAATTCTGCCGCCTTTACGCGGATATCAAACGCGCTGAAAACGAAGAATACCAGCGTGAAATTTCTCCCTGGGAACGCCAGCACCTGTTGCTGAACGTCTGATCTGAGAGGTCGCCATGACAATCGTAGCAAACCATTTGCCCACCGCCGAACTGCAAGCCATTGATGCGGCTCACCATATGCATCCGTTCACGACGGGCAAGGACATCAACCGGAACGGTGCGCGCATCATCACCAGTGCCAAAGGGGTCTGGTTGAAGGACAGCGAGGGGTCAGAGATTCTGGACGGGATGGCGGGTCTTTGGTGCGTGAACATCGGCTACGGCCGTCAGGAGATGGCCGATGCCGCCGCGCGTCAGATGCAGGAACTGCCTTACTACAACACGTTTTTTCAGACCTCCCACGTTCCCGCACTGTTGCTGGCACAGAAACTGGCCGAGCTTGCCCCGGGCGATCTGAACCACGTGTTCTTTGCCAACGGTGGTTCGGACGCGAACGACACCAACATCCGCATGGTACGTACGTATTGGGCAGAGAAAGGCCAGCCCGAGCGGGACGTGATCATCTCGCGCTGGAACGCTTATCACGGATCGACCATCGGCGGCACCTCGCTCGGTGGGATGAAAGGCATGCACGGACAAGGCGGGTTGCCGATCCCGGGCATCGAATTCATTGACGAGCCGAATTGGTGGGCGCAAGGCGGCGATCAGTCGCCCGAGGATTTCGGGCTGGAACGTGCCCGTCAGCTGGAAGAAAAAATACTAGAACTCGGCCCCGAGAAAGTTGCGGCCTTCATCGGCGAGCCAATTCAGGGTGCAGGTGGTGTCATCATCCCGCCATCGACCTACTGGCCTGAAATCCAACGGATCTGTGACAAATACGATATTCTGCTGATCGTGGATGAAGTGATTTGCGGATTTGGACGGACCGGAAACTGGTTCGGCTCGCAAACTCTGGGCATAACGCCCGATATCATGACCGTGGCCAAGGGGCTCAGCTCGGGCTATGCGCCGATTGGCGCGTCAATCGTCACGGACAAGGTGGCCGAGGTCATCAACGGCACCGAGTTCAATCACGGCTACACCTATTCCGGCCATCCCGTGGCCTGCGCGGTTGCTTTGGAAAACCTGCGCATCCTTGAAGAAGAAAAGGTGGTTGAGCATGTTCAGAACGTGGCCGCGCCTTATCTCAAGGAAAAGTGGGAAGCCCTTGCCGATCACCCGCTGGTGGGCGAGGCGCGTATCCAGGGTCTGATGGGATCGATCGCGCTGACGCCGAACAAGGAAACCCGCGCGCCTTTCGTGGCAGATGCCGGAACCGTTGGATATATCTGCCGCGAACGGTGCTTTGCCAACAGCGTCATCATGCGCCATGTGGGGGATCGGATGATCATTTCGCCTCCGCTGGTCATCACCCGCGGCGAAATTGATACGCTGATCGAACGCGCCCGCAGGTCGCTTGACGAATGTCTCGAGCAAATCCGCTCGGACGGGATTTTCAAAGCCGCCTGAACCGAGAGCATCCGATGGACCTGCTGACCGCAAACGACCGTCAGGGCGAATACCCGAACTCGTACTATGCTGACGTTGCCGAAACACTCGCCCCGTTCCCAAAGGCGCAGGGACCGCTGGAATGCGATGTCTGTGTGATCGGGGCTGGTTTTACCGGCCTGTCGGCCGCCTATCATCTGGCGCAGCGAGGCTATGACGTGGTGGTGCTGGACGCCCAAAGGGTGGGTTTTGGCGCGTCGGGTCGCAATGGCGGGCAGGTCAGCATGGGTCAGCGGGTCGACCAGGACGAGCTTGAAGGCATGGTTGGCGACGCGCATGCACGTCGGCTTTGGGATATCGGTGCGCAAGCGGTGGATCTGGTCAGGTCGCTGACAAAGCTGCCTGAGGTGCGGACCGAATTCCACGACGGTGTGATCCACACCGTCCATCGGGAGCGGTATCACGTCCACAACATCGAATATGCCGAACATATGTCCAGCAAATACGGCTATGATAAGATACGTCTGCTGGACAAGGAAGAATGCCGCCATCTGGTGAACTCACCGGCCTATTACGGCGGAACGCTCGATATGGGCGCAGGGCACGTCAACCCGTTCGAACTGGTGCTTGGACTGGCCCGTCTGGCGGTGAAATCCGGCGTTCGTATTTTTGAGCAGTCCAAAGTTAAAAAGGTCGATGAAGGTGATCCTGCGCTTGTGACGACCGAGGGCGGCACCGTAAAGGCGCGCTATGTGGTCATGGGTTGCAACGGCTACCTTGGCGACATGCACAAGCACGTGGCCAAACGGGTCATGCCGATCAACAACTTCATTGTGTCCACAGAACCGATGAGCCCGGATGCGCAGGAACAGATCATCCGCAATAACTATGCGGTCGCCGACAGCAAATTCGTGATCAATTATTTCCGGTTCTCGGACGATCATCGCCTGTTATTCGGCGGTACCGAAAGCTATGGCTATAAGTTCCCCTCCGATATCGCCTCGGCGGTGCGTAAACCGATGACCGAGATTTTCCCGCAATTGAAAGGTGTTGGCATCGACCACGCCTGGGGCGGTACTTTGGGGATCACCATGAACCGCATGCCGCATTACGAGCGGATCAATGGCAACATCCTGTCGCTTTCCGGTTTCTCGGGGGCTGGGGTCGCGCTGGGGACATTATCGGGCCAAATCGCGGCCGAGGCGATCGCCGGTCAAGCGGAACGCTTTGACATCATGGCGAAAGTGCCGACAAAAACCTTTCCGGGTGGACCGATGCTCCGCTCGCCACTTTTGGTTCTGGCAATGCTGTGGTTCAGCCTGCGCGACAAGTTATGAAATCGGATTGCGCCCGTTCAGAGGTTCTGGTGAGGAACAAGCCAATATTGCGCTATGGCACCGCCCGAAACACCGTCAGCCGCGCATGACCAGGGCGGGATGTTGACCCGTTACCCGGCGAAGTTCTGATACGGCCAGGGCCAGGGCGGGTCCGACCTCTTCTTCTATGCGTTTTTCTGTCAACAGATCCGAGGCTGAGCCAGCCAGGAACGACACGGGTTCGCTCAGATCTGCGGGCCGATAGGGAACTGCGGCGGCGTTGATCTTGTCCGAGTATCTCTCTGACCCGCGCGCCTGAGTAAATCCATCGGCCAGCAGGTCATCCCTTGCCTGTGACCGGACGCGCGACAGCTCCGAACGCTCAGAGGCATCGATCCCCAAAGGGCTCTCGACCAGTTTCTGAAACTCGGCATCGTCCAGCGCCCCCAGAAAGGCCTTGCCGCTGGAAGAGGTCGGCAGCGGCATGCGGTACCCCACATCCAGCCAGATCGCCGGCGAGTCAGCAGGGCGCCAGGCCTTGGTCATCAGCATGCGATGGTCGTCGCGGATGCTGATCGCGGCCAGTGTACCTGTTTCGTCCGCAAATCCCTGCATGATGGGCGAGGCAACCTCGACAAAGGAAAACGCGGCGGCGGCAATGTTCCCAAGTGCCAGCGCAGCTGGGCCCAGCCGGTATTTGTCGTGCTTACGCTTGTGGCTGAGATATCCCAAAGCGCACAAGGTGAACGTCAGCCGCGAAACCGTGGGTCTGGGAATGCCGGTCCTTTCCGAGATTTCAAGATTGCCCAACCCATCATCGGTTGGCCGAAAAGCCCGCAAGATGGTCAAGCCCCGTGCCAGTGTGTTTGCGTATCGTTTGTCCGAGGTGTCGGTCACCGTGCTGCTCCCTGATCCCATCCAGTTTCTGGTCGCAAACTTACAAATCGTTCCAAATGGTAATCAGCATCGCCGAACAGGTGATCAATCATGACAAGCCTGCGGGCAAAAAACGAAAGGGCGTATTCATCGGTCATGCCAATACCGCCATGCATCTGGATGCTCTCCTCGGCCACCAGAGTGCCCACCCTGCCGATCAGGTTTTTTGCGGCGCTGACATGGCGTTCCCGCAAAGCGCGCGGTTGATCCAGATTACCGGCCAGATTGATCACCGCGGAACGGGCCTGTTCAACTTCGATCAGCATATCCGCCATGCGGTGCTGCAGGGCCTGGAACTTGCCGATCGGAACACCGAACTGCTTGCGTTCTTTCAGGTAATCGATCGTCATCGCTTTGATGGCCTCCATCGCGCCAATGGCCTCGGCGCAGATGGCGCAGAGGCCCCGGGCCACGACAGCCTCGACGGCGCCGTGGGCCGCACCTGCCGCGAGTAGCCGCGCGTCTGTGGGAAGTACCACGTTATCCAAGGTCACCGTCGCCGCAGAATTACCATCGAAATTGGTGTGACCGACACGTGTGACGCCTTTGGCGTCAGCGGGTACCAAAAACAGGGATATCCCGTATTCATCCGCTAGGCTTCCGCGTTCGCGGGCCGATACGACCAATGAATGAGCCTGCGCACCGAATAACACATGCGTTTTGATACCGTTGAGGATCAGC
Organism: Ruegeria sp. AM4; assembly: GCF_056540665.1. Classification (NCBI taxonomy): domain Bacteria; kingdom Pseudomonadati; phylum Pseudomonadota; class Alphaproteobacteria; order Rhodobacterales; family Roseobacteraceae; genus Ruegeria; species Ruegeria sp. AM4. The sequence goes on from NZ_JBQFXD010000007.1 coordinate 118,229, forward strand.
GTCCCGCTGTCTTGCGTCGCGGTGGTTTCAACATGGTTCAGGTCATATCGCGACGCGGGTTCAGTCAGAGCCAGCGTGGCGATATGGCTGCCCTGAATGATCTGTTCCAGCAAATCCGCGCGGCCATCCCCGGCAATCAGCCCGCCTGCCAGAACCGCGGGAAGAACCGGCTCGATCACACCGGCACGGCCGAGCTCTTCAAAAACAACGCTAAGATCGAACCCCGCGCCACCGAACCCGCCCTGATCTTCCGGAAATAGCGCGTTCAGAATGCCCAGATTGGCGAGGTCTGAAAAAATCTCCGCGTCGAAACTATGCCCCGAGGCAATCACCTGCTGGCGATGATCATGGCTGTATTTGTCTACCAAGAACCGCCTTAGCGTATCGCGCAACATTCGGCGTTCTTCGGTCAGATTGAAATCCATTAGCAAGTTACCCTTTCAGAGCCCAAGAATGGACTTGGCGATGATGGTGCGTTGCACCTCGTTCGAGCCGCCAAAGATCGAAAGCTTGCGCATGTTGAAATAGGTCGGGGCGGCGGCTGCGGCGTGTTCCGGACCCATGGCCTCGGCATTGTCACCGCCGTTCAGGAAGTCGCTTTGAAACGGCATCGCATCCGGTCCGATAGCTCGGCGCAGCAACGCCGTCAGCTCTTGCCGAATGACGGTTCCCTTGACCTTCAGCATCGAGCTTTCCGGCCCCGGGGCCTGTCCCTGCGCCGCTGCCGAGACAACCCGCAGGTTGGTCGTGGCCATCGCCATCAGATCGATCTCGACCTGAGCCATCCGCGCGGCGAACAACGGGTTTCGGGACAGGGGTTTACCCCCCGACTGGGCCTGATCCGCAACATGTTTCACGGTTTCCAGCGCGGCGTTGGAAAAGCCGACCCCGGCTATATTGGTGCGCTCGTGTGTCAGCAGGTATTTGGCATAGGTCCAGCCTTCGTTTTCTTTGCCAACGAGGTTTTCCGCGGGCACGCGGACATTGTCGAAGAACACTTCGTTGACCTCGGCCTCACCATCGATCAGCACGATGGGCCGAACGGTGATGCCCGGCGTCTTCATGTCGATCAGCAGAAAGGAAATACCTTCCTGTTTCTTGGCATCTGGGTCGGTCCTTACCAGGCAGAAGATCCAGTCGGCGTGCTGGCCGAGCGTAGTCCAGGTTTTCTGGCCGTTGACGACATATGAATCGCCATCGCGCACCGCGCGGGTTTTGAGCGAAGCCAGATCGGACCCGGCGCCCGGCTCGGAATAACCCTGGCACCACCAATCCTGACCATTCAGGATACGGGGCATAAACCGCTGTCGCTGTTCCTCGGTGCCGAAGGCCAGCAACACCGGGGCCAACATGTTGAGCCCAAAGGGTACGGTGCGCGGGGCATGGGCCAGACAGGCCTCTTCCTCGAAGATTTGCCGCTGAACCGCGTTCCATTCGCAGCCACCATACTGGCGCGGCCAGTTTTGCGCCAACCAGCCGCGCTCATTCAGCAGGCGGTGCCACAGTTCGTATTCGGCCTTGCCCAATCGTTTGCCCAGCCGCACCTTCTCGCTAAGATCGCGGGGCAGGGTGCTGTTCAGCCAGTCCCGCACCTCGGCGCGAAAGGCCTGTTCCTCAGCAGTATGGTTCAGGTCCATCCGGTACGCCCTCAGTAGATTTCGAACAAACCAGCTGCGCCCATGCCGCCGCCGATGCACATGGTGACGACGCCCAGTTTCGCGCCCCGCCGTTTACCCTCAAGCATCAGATGCCCGGTCATGCGCGCACCGGTCATGCCAAACGGGTGACCGATGGAGATCGAGCCCCCGTTGACGTTGCAAATCTCGGGGTCGATCCCCAGACGGTCGCGACAATAAAGCGCCTGAGATGCAAACGCCTCATTCAGCTCCCACAAGTTGATATCATCGACCTTCAGGCCGTGTCGTTGCAGCAAGCGCGGTACGGCAAAGACCGGACCGATCCCCATCTCGTCCGGTTCGCATCCCGCGACGACAAAGCCCTTGAACGCGCCAAGCGGTTCGACACCTTCCCTGGCGGCCAGTTCACTGTCCATCAGCACTAGCGCCGCCGCCCCGTCTGAAAGCTGCGAGGCGTTGCCAGCGGTCACGAAATGACCGTCGCCACGTACCGGGGCAAGTCCTGCCAGCCCTTCAAGCGTGGTGTTGGGGCGGTTGCAGTCATCCATGGCAAAGGTCACCTCTTTGCGGGTGACCTCTCCGGTCTCACGATCTTTGAATGCCTGAGTCACATTGATCGGTACAATCTCATCATCCAGCTTGCCCGCTGTCTGGGCTGCGGCGGTCCGCTTCTGGCTTTCGAATGCCAGTTCGTCCTGCGCTTCGCGGCTGATGCCATATCGAGCCGCCACGATATCCGCCGTTTCGATCATCGACAGATAGAGTTCAGGTTTGTTTTCAACGATCCAGCTTTCCTGCGCCTGCGGGGGGCGGGTTGGCGGCATCTGGCTGATGCTTTCCACGCCTGCACCGATCGCTGCCGGGGCCCCTTCCATTACGATGGAATGCGCTGCCATGGCCACTGATTGCAGACCGGATGAGCAGAACCGGTTTACTGTCGCGGCAGAGACACTGACTGGCAAACCCGCTCGGATCACCGACTGACGCGCGATGTTGGAGCCGGTCCAGCCTTCGGGATATCCGCAGCCGACAAATGCGTCTTCGATCAGGGCCGCATCGATCCCGGCACGTTTGACCGCATGTTCGATGACATGTCCGCCCATGGTCGCGCCATGGGTCTCGTTGAACGCGCCGCGATAGGATTTGGCCAATCCGGTGCGCGCGGTCGAAACAATGACGGCCTGTTTCATCTGCATCTCTCCTTAACTGTTGAGGCTGGCAAAGGTCCGACCCTCGGCCACCAGTTGTTCCAGCAGCGGCGCGGGTTGCCAGAAGCGTTCGTTCTCAGGCTGAAAACGCCGCGTATTTTCCAGGATTTTGGACAGTCCCACCGTATCTGCATAATGCATCGGCCCGCCGCGCCAGCGCGGATAGCCATAGCCATTCATCAGTATGACATCGACATCCAGAGGCCTCAGAGCAATGCCTTCTTCGACAACACGGGCCGCTTCGTTCACCATGGCTGCCATATAGCGGTCGACTATCTCGTCCTTGCCGATCTGGCGGGGCTGGATACCTTTCTCGGTGCGCTCAGCAGCGATGATATCCTCGACTTCCGGGTCGGGTTTGCCAGTTTTGGCGCCTTCGTCATAGATATAGAACCCCCGACCGGTTTTGCGCCCGAACCGGCCCATCTCGCAAATGCGGTCGATGAATTCGGGGTAAACCTCGTTCGGGTCGCGGGTGGGGGCCAGTCGCTTGCGGTTGGCCCAGCCGATGTCCAGACCGGCCAGATCGCTGACCGCAAAGGGACCCATCGCAAGACCGAACCCCGTCAACGCGGTGTCCACGTCAAAGGGGCTGGCGCCGGCCAGAACCGTTTGGTAGATCGCCTTGTTGTAATGTGACAGGATACGGTTGCCTATGAACCCGTCGCAAACCACGGCACGCACGGCGATTTTCTTCAACTTTTTTGCCAACGCAAATGCCGTTGCGGTGACGTCCGGTGCCGTCACATCGCCCACCACGACCTCGAGCAAACGCATCACATGCGCGGGCGAAAAGAAATGCAGCCCAATAACGTCCTGCGGGCGATTGGTGATCGCGGCAATGGCGTTCAGATCCAGATATGAGGTATTTGAGGCCAGTATGGCGCCAGGTTTGCAGATAGTATCCAACTGGGTAAACACCTCTTGCTTGACCTCCATGCTTTCAAAGACTGCTTCGATGACCAGGTCTGCCGTGGCCAGATCGGTGTAATTGTCGCTGGTGCGGAAGCGATCTGACAGAATTTCGTCATAGACCTGTTGGCCTATTTTGCCGCGCTTGACCGCGCCTGCCAGAAGGGACGAGACGGTTGCGCGGGCGCGCTCGACTGCCTCGGCGTCACGTTCGATCAGCGTAACATGCAACCCGGCCAAAAGTGCGTTGGTGGCAATGCCGGCGCCCATTGTGCCACCGCCGATCACGCCGATTGCGTTAATGTCGCGCGGTGTCACGCCGTCGATTTCCGGTAGTTTCGAGACCGTGCGTTCAGAAAAGAACGCATGGATCAGCGCCGCTCGCTGGTCGGATTGCATCAGTTCCATAAACAGGGCGCGTTCCCGGGCCAGACCTTCGGCAAACGGCAAGTCACACGCGGCCTGAATTGCATCCACGCATTTCTGCGGAGCCAGCTGCCCATGCGCCTTTCTTCCAAGTTGCGCGCGCGCTGCGTCGAAAATTTCGGGTGCTGCCGCAGGGGCAGATAAGGCGCTGATCGGGCGGGGGCCTTTTCCTTCGGACAAAACCGCGCGGGCCATCTCGATGCCGACGCGGCGCGTATCCGTGCCTTGGGAAACGTGGTCGATCAGGCCCATGCTCAACGCTTTTGCGGCTCCGATCATCTTGCCTGAGGTTATCATTTCGATAGCCGCCTCGACAGGGACGACACGTGTCAGGCGCTGGGTGCCGCCAGCGCCGGGCAACAGGCCCAACGACACTTCGGGCAAGCCGAAACGCGCGCTTTCCACCGCCACCCTGTAATGCGCACCTAATGCCACCTCGAGCCCGCCGCCCAATGCGGTGCCGTGAATCGACGCGATCACGGGGATGGGCGAAGCTTCGATTTCGTTAATCAGGTCCGGCAAGTAGGGTTGCTGCGGCGGCTTGCCGAATTCTCGAATATCGGCCCCGGCAAAAAAACTGCGGCCTTCGCAGCAGATTACAATCGCTTTCGCGGTTTGCTGCGAATGGATTTGCGCAAACGCGTCCTGAAGCCCTGCGCGCACTGCGTGAGACAGCGCATTTACCGGAGGGTTATTAGTGAGGATGATCGCAATTTCGTCTTCCAGAATGACTTGGACAGGGGATGTCACGAGGGTCTTCTCCGACTGCAGGGCACCGAGGGATTGTGATGACGCTGGAAGGTAAATCGCTTGGGCTATAATTTCAATATGTGAAATTTGATTTGAAAAAATGGAATTTCGAAACTGAAGATACACCGTATGATTTGCGGTGACAGCGGCTAGGTTTAGTGGTTACGGCAACAAAAAAGCCTGTGTACTGTAACGCGCACAGGCGGTAGGTGTTTAGACTGGCCAAAAAGCGAGGTGGCACCCCGCCAAGATCAGTTGGCCTCGAAAGCGGCGTAGATCTTGCGCACTGGTGTTACCGATTCCCAGGTGCCGATGAACCCAGCGGGGATGACAAAGGCATCGCCCGAATTGTAGGTCCAGCTGTCGCCGTTTCGGGTCTCGATCCTGACGGTGCCGTCCAATATCACGCACAATTCGTTCTCGTCATAGCTGACGCTCAGCTTGCAGGCTTGGCTGGACCATTGTCCCACATGAAACTGGCTGGTGCTGTCAGAAAAGGCGTTCCAAAGCTGGGTGGCCGCAGTGCCCGAGATCAGCTTGTCCGCCGCGATTTCTGTGGCATCTACCGGACCCGAGCGGTCGACATTGGTGAGGGTTTGTGTTGGACGTCAGACGAATTTGACCTTTGCGTCATAAACTGACCCAACACACCCTTGTAATACCCCCCCGGACTGTTTCATTTGATCTGGCTTCCTTTTCGGAAATCAGGGCTGATTTGCAGATCAGACGGCGAAGCCGCCTGTTCCTGCTGATCTGCCCCGTGGCGAACGCGGGAGGGGGCGAGGCAATGCTATTCGACAGGGGTGGTGCGGCCCGCAGGCGAAGCCGAGGACACGGCCCTGTCTAATAGGGTTGCCCGAGGGGGAGGGCAGCGCCCTCACCCTGACGACCAGTGGCGTTTGGCTTGTCCAAATCCCGCTGGACCACAAAAAACATCGATGGCCGATAACCCACCACAACTAGTAAGTAATACCCTGAGCCGCCCTCCACCGAATGACGCAGATGTTGCGGTCGCAGCTCGCATTGCGGAAATTCGCTGCTGCTGAGGAAAGCTGCACCTAGCGAGGCTAAATCTCATGGAGATTTTGATGTCGGTCACCTATAGTTCGATGCTTTTGCTGGGCGGACATTCGTGCGGTTGTAGGCCGGTGCGGAGACTTCTATTACTGAACGATAGCTTCACGTTCAGTACGGCAAGCGCTTTTGAGAGAAGATCATGATTGACACCATCATTGCGCGGCGACTGAGCGGCGTTGACGCCGATGGCAAATTATTTGAGCTGCCCCAAACTGGCCTTCTAGGTCGGACGAAACCCATTGTCGTCTTAGGCGATGCTGGAATGGGAAAGACGACCCTTTTGGAAGAAATCGGACAAGAGGCTGGCTATAAATTTGTTCACGCAAGACGCCTAATCCGATCGAATGATCCTTCAAAACTCCTAGGTGACGCCAATACCTTCGTCATAGACGCGCTAGATGAAATAGCAGTACAAGCCGAAGGAGATGCAGTAGACGCCGTCCTTGCTGCGCTTGAGGTAGCAGGGTTCCCAAACTTCATTCTTTCTTGTCGCGTGGCTGATTGGAGAAGCGCTACAAGCGTGCAAGCTGTGGGGGACACCTATGGCGACGATCCACTGGAGCTGTTTCTGGAACCAATCTCTCGGGATGACGCCCGCAGTCTTTTGTCGAAAGACATCGGAGATGAGCGCGCCGAGACTGTACTCATTCATTTTGAAGAAAACGGGCTTGAAGGGCTGTTTGGCAATCCCCAAACGCTGAAGCTGATCAGAGCTGTTGCTAGTAGTGAGGAACTGCCTGTTTCAAAAGCGGCGCTGTTCAGCCTTGCCGTGGCGAAGATGTGGGCGGAGCACAGTCAAAAAAAGCCAAATTCATCGTTATCAAGGCTAAATGAAATCGAAGCTCTTGATGCAGCAGGAGCCACATTTTCCTCTCTCATCTTAACCGGCAAGAGGGCTGTATCCAGATCTGCTATCCCAGTGATGGACCAAGATGATCTTGCTGTGGCGGAAGTTGGTATGCTGGTCTCAAAGGAAGCTCTTGATGCGGTCCTGGGCAGTCGTTTGCTTACAAGTCACGTAGAAGGGGACCCAGATAGGTTTAGCTACACGCACAGGAGCGTCGGCGAGTTCCTAGCGGCGCGTTGGCTTGCGCAAAAGGCGGATACTGACAGAAAACGGCGACGCCTACTGAAGCTATTTGAAGGACTTGGGCTTGTTCCAGCAAGTCTTAGAGGTGTTCACGCTTGGCTCGCTCAAGATACTCGCCTTGCCAATCAGGTTATTGCTGCAGATCCAATGGGTGTAGTGGAGTATGGCGACACTGATGACTTTTCGGATTCGCAGGCACGCGCTCTACTGGAAGCGCTCTTCGATCTGGGCGATCGGGACCCCCGGTACTATGACTTCGACAAAACGCATTCGCTGAGGGGTATCGCCAAATCATCACTTTGCAATGAAATTAGAGACTTAGTTGTATCTCGTTCAACGCCGTTCTTTCTGAGAGCATTGCTCTTGCATTCAGTTTCCGGATCACTGGTCGCGACTTTGCTGTCTGAAACCCTCCAAGACATGGTACTTGATCCCGATGTCACGTTCCATGAGCGACGAATTGCTGGTGATGCACTTTCCGACTTGTCACTAGATCATCTTGACTGGGCTCGATTGCTGGCAGAGCTTCACGACTTAGCCGATGAAAGTTCGCTAAGGCTCGCGGTGGAATTGCTTCCTGGCATCGGCTTCGAGGGCCCAACTGACACCCAAATCGTCGAGTTGATTGTTGCTTTCAGCGGGCTTAGCCTTTGTGCTTTTCCTCGAAAAAAGCGACATAGAATCGGTGGGGTGCTTTGGGGCTTAGAGAAAAAGCTCCCAGACGAACGGATTGAACCCGTTCTCGACATCTTGGCCGATTACTTGAGTGCTCTGCTGGGTAGCGACTTCGATCGTTTTGAAGATTCAGATGCCATCAACGTAGTCTATGCTCTTACCGAAAGGCGCTTGGAACTCGGAGAAGTGGACCCACTGAAACTTTGGAAGTGGATGTCGTCCTTCGGAGACTGTCGCGGTTTTCGTGACGATTCTTATAAGGCGATCTCAAATTGGCTGAAAAATAACGACGAGGCGAGACGAAGAATTCAGCGTTTTGCATTGTTGGAGGAGGTCGGCTCTAAGACGGTATGGATGCGGGGTTGGAGGCTCAGCGACCAACTTAATGGGCTCTATCCAGATGAAGGCGACATCATTGCTCTTCTGGAGAGCCTTGATCCTTTGACTGAGGCCAAAGGAGACCGCTGGAAGGACCTCGTCCGCCTATGCCCCCAAGATGAAGAACGCGGAAAGAGAGTGCGCAAAGCTGCCCTTCCTTTCGCAACCGAAAGAGATGGTCGGGATCTCCTCGAGCAACTAGCTAGCCCGCAAGTCCCAGAATGGCAGAAAAGGCAAGAACAGCGGGACCGAAAACAAAATGAAGAAAAGCAGAAATCGTGGGCAGATCACAGAGAGAGTTTTCTCAAACATATCGATAATCTTCGCGATGGGCGATACGGTGAGGTCGTTAACCCGGCAAAGGCATACTTGAACCTTTTCTCGGACATAGGCAACGACGTGCCCGCCCATGAGAGGATCGAACAGTGGTTGGGCCCGGAGCTTCAAGATGCCGCATTTGAGGGCTTCGAGGCTTATTTCACGAACGAAGGATCGACGCCATCCGCTCAAGAAATCGCTAGCTCCTACGCCGAAAGCAAACGCTGGGACGCTGCATACATATTCGTTGCTGCAGCTGCTGAAAGAGTTCGCAACAATAAGCCCCTCGATGATCTTTCTAACCAGAGGTTACTCGCTGTTCTTCTTGAAATCCGGCTAACGCATATCTTGGATCATGCCAAAATTGAACACGTTTCCGAAATTGTGGAGCGAGAAGTCAAGAAAAGGTCAGGGCTTTGGGAGATGTTCTGGCGCTTGCGGGTCGAGCCACAACTGAAGGCTCAAAGCGAACATGTTGACGGGCTCTACGAGATAGCTCGCGGAACGAATGATGATGACTTGGCGAACAGCCTGGCCTGTGAATGGCTGGAACGGTTTCCGAACATGTCGCATCGAGCAGAAACTGAGCTTATCGACTGTATCATCGCTGCTGGCAATTTCGGGTTTCTGAACCAATATGTCGGCAAACGAAGGGCGAGCGATAACTATGACTATGAGCGTCGTTCTGACTGGGACGCAGTTGCCTTTCTAGTTGACTTCGAATCTGTACAAGAAGAGCTTTTCAATTCGCGATGCGATGACCCAGAATTCCTCTGGCACTTACGATCGCGTCTTAGCCGACGCCGCGATGAAGACCAACCTGTGCCACTTTCCGCTGTGCAGTTTTCTTGGATCATAAGGTGCTTTCGGAAGTTGTGGCCGAACGTGCCTCATCCTAGTGGCGGAACAAGCGGTGATGCAAATCCTTGGGACGCAGCAGATTATCTGGGCACTTTGATCAACCGCCTTGGAGGACTAACTTCGGACGAAGCAGTAGCAGAACTTCGCGCGCTATGTGATGCACCCGATGACGGTTACACTGATTATCTGAAAAGGACCTTTGCTGAGCAGGCACAGAAGGTTGTCGAAGAGAAATATGTACCCCCTAAACTTGCCGACCTCGCGTCTGTGCTTAACGATGGGTCGCCAAAAACAATGGATCAACTTCAAGCAGTTATGCTTGAAGAGCTAATTGAAGCTCAACGGAAAATTCGGTCCCATCCAGTTGATTGGTACAAAGATTTTTTCAGGGAAGACGAGCCCAAAGACGAAGAAGACTGCCGAGACACTCTTCTGAAGATGTTCGGTGACTATCCGTATGGAATTCTTTGTGAGCCGGAAGGCCATCTCGCTGATGACAAGCGCGCAGACATTCGTTGCACAATTGACCAGTTGATGTTGCCTGTTGAAGTCAAGGGACAGTGGCACAAGGACCTCTGGCATGCCGCGGACACCCAACTAGACAGACTATACAGCAACGATTGGCGTTCTGAGCGCAAAGGTATCTACCTTGTGTTTTGGTTTGGGCCCGATGTCCCAAAAAATAAGAAGCTCAAATCACAGACTAGTGGCGCAAAACTCCCAACTTCTGCTGAAGAGCTTAGAACTGCCCTTATAGAAAACAGCGACGTTGCCAAGAAAGGCAATGTCGAAGTCTTCGTTATGGATTTAACTAGGCCCCAGACGTTGTGATTGCTCGTGCCACGCAGAATACTCTACGCTCCAAATTGATCCATAGTAGGGTTGTGATACTTCGCGCCCTTCCCCGGGCTGGAAGAACCTGTCTGTTGAAAGCGATCGCAAAAGAAATGGACGACGGATCAGCGTGGTTTCTTAGCGAGAATTTTGCTGAAGCAAAGCACCAAGATATCCAAGCCGCATTCGGCAAAAAAGTAGTTTGTGTCGACGCGATAGAAGGCGCTCAAGTCGCAAAAGTTGAGTCGATTATCCGCACGTGTGCCGAGCACAAACAATCTGCGCCGAAGTTCATTCTGGTTGGTCGAAATGCTAAGGCGGAACAAGCGCTTAGTACTGCACTTATTGGGATAGCAACAGACCAAGAGCTCCCACCTATCCAAATTCTGGAGCATTTGAGCGAAGATAAGCCGCAGCTGACTACTCAGGGTCCTTCAAGCACCGCAACTCCGCAAGCGCAATCCACCAATACGCCTCAATGGAACAAAGAAGCCCTTTGGTTACGCGGTGGTCTTCCCGAAAGTCTCAATGCAGATAGTGATGAGCAAAGCTTCATCTGGAGATCGAATTACCTTGCTTCTTTGCTAAATCAAGACTTGGACTGTTGGGGCATCGATGCAAGTGATCGCCTCCCTGATGTTTTTCAATATGTCGCCAACACCAACGGCGAGCAATTTGACGATGTAAACTGTGCAAAGAACCTTTCGGTGAAGAAAGAGAGTATCAGGAAATCACTAAACCTACTTCAAAGAACTGGCCTCATACGACGCTTGCCGAACTGGCCAGTCGGAAGCAATCAAAGTCTCAATTCCATGCCGGTTTTCTACGTCAGAGACTGTGGTTTACTGCACGCTGCTCTTGGCATTCGGTCAATGGAACAGCTTTGGAGGCACGACGCGTTGGGACACAGCTGGGAGAGCTTCGCAGTCGAGGCGATCGTCAATGCATCAAATGGCAATGCGACGCCTGCGTTCTATCGAGACAAAGAGAAAAACGAGATCGACCTCGTCCTCAGGTTTTCCAGCGACGAGATCTACGCAATCGAGATGAAGGTGAATTCAGATGCGAAAGCGAAGAAAGGTTATGCGATCGGATGCGATGCTGTTAGAGCAACGCACAGGTATATAGTCCACTCCGGCGAAACGGATTTCACTTCAGATGGAGGTGTGCCTCGGCTCAAGCTTGTTTCTGCGCTAAAGCGATTGCCACAGTAGCGACAAGCACCGGGTGCTACTCAATCCAAAGTCTGCTTGTATAACGCAGATCCATCAGTGATGCACCCGCAGCGATAGACCGCTTCACTCCCGCTAGGCTTCACCAAAGTCACCGTCATCATTGACTTTCAGGCCCCATGGGAGGCTTTGGAAAACTGGGATCAGGAGTACGCTCATCACCAAAAAAGCGGTCACGAAGACAATGTCTCGGTAAACGCTGGGATCTTCGTGCACGACAGGGGTTGCTCGGAAGACCTGTTCGACTAAGAAAACAAGCGTGGCAGCTAAGAAAACCGCGTGAACTGCACCTTCGACAAATCGCCTTTCCGGAGAATAAACCCGGTTCCTGAGGATTCTGTACCTCTTGCGCAGGCGGACCAGCTTCCAAGGCACAGTTCGGAGCGTATCGCCTTCCTCCTTCGGCTGAGGCACTTCTGGCAGCTTTAGCAGTCGCTCTGGGCTTTCTTCCGGGTTGAGGGGAGTTGGATTCAGACCGTATCTCTGATTGACCGCGCGCCAGAAGCTGGGCGGCATTTCGGTAAGTCCACGTTCGTAGTTGCCGATGGTGCCGACCGAAACCTGGAACTCAACTGCAAACTCAGCCTGAGTCTTCCGGTTTTTTCGCCTGATCAGAGAAAGCCGCCTTCCATCATTTGGATGCGCTTTTGATTCGGCAATCTTCATCTTCTTCGACTTCATTCTCCGACTTCCCCCAAAATTGGGTACACGAGCGCCAACAACCTCACGCAGCACCAAAAAATACCTAGCCTTTGTCTCTCCAGATGCATCAGTTGAAATCAAACGGTGATTTTCAACATTCTGCAAAATATTGTGGATCGTTTCTACTTGCGATCAAGATGATGTGGAGCCTTGGTGCTGACCAGCCTCTTGCCTGCTGGAGGTTTACACGCAAACTTGTCGGCAATTGGCGAGGCCAAAGCAGGACAAACAGCGTGAGTATCTGGCGATGACTAAGGTCGATCGGGACGTATTTGCAGCTCATGAAGCGTTGAAAATGGAGCTACGCCTCAGGGGCTCATCGCTGGCCGCTATAGCACGGGAGGTCGGTGTCTCACGCACGACCGTGTCGCTTGTCGGCTTACGAAAAATGAGCGTGCCGCGGGTGGAACGCGCCTTGGCGGCGGCCGTCGGTAAACCCGTCGAAGAGTTGTTCGGAGCAGCTAAAGAGGAGGAGAACAAACAATGAGCCCATAAAAACCAAAGGCCTCGAAAGAAGCTAGCGACTTCCATCAAGGCCCGAGGTGCAAAAGTTTGATGCCCTTTGCACCTCCTTCATGACCCAAATTTCGAAACCCGTCAACCGCGCAGAGCGTTTCTGCGGGTGGGTTTCGTTTACCTCAACATAAAGGAGAGCCACACGGCGCCGGTGTGAACCGGTGGCCATGGCAAACACTATGACAAAAGATGATGATGACGACTTTTATCGTCCGCCTTCGCCGACCGTAGCGGGGCTGATGTTTCCCGCGCGGTCTAAACAGACCGTACGTGGTTTCACACTGGCTATGACGCCTGCAGAGCAACGATGGCGACAGATTATCAGTGCCAGCCAAGGGGAGCGTGAAACCTGCCTGTTGTCGCTGGCAATGCCAGATCTCTGGAACCTCATCGATCAGCCAAAGCCGGTGAGCTTTGTGGACGTGGATGGCAGACAGCGAACCCACAGGTTCGACTACCTCGCCGTGTTCAAGAATGGTCGCCGCGTCGCCATTGCGGTGAAACCTTCGGAGCGCGTTGAGCGACTGAACTTCAAAGCCACGCTGCAAGCTATCAAGCGCGACTTGCCCATTGGCTTTGCCGAGCAGGTGGCCTTGGTCACAGAGCGAGAGCGGCACAAGGTCGAGGTTCGCAATGCTGAGCTGCTGAATTTCTTTCGGCGATGTTCTGACGAAGAGGCTGACAACATCGTTGTCGATCTGATTAACGGGCTCTTTGGCGAGGTTCCGATCAGTGATCTGGTTGAGAAATCTGGCCTTGGTGCCCGGGCGTTTCGCGCGACGTTCCGTGCGATCTACGCGGGCAGGCTCAATGCGAATACGCGAGAGCACATCTCCATCAACTCCATCGTTGCACCAGGAAAGGGCTGGGCATGAAACATGAACCTATCCGGCTTGGCGTGACACCGTGTGATGCCATCGTCGCCAACGGGACAATACAAGCCATCACCAAAGTGACTGACCTGTTTGTCGAAATGAAACCTCTGCGCGGGGACACCGAACCAATCTCCTTGACCCACGCAGAGCTATCAGAGCTCATCAGCACCGGTCAGTTCTCCATTCAGTATGGGTATTTTGAAAGCCGTCAGGTTGCACGTCGGGCAATAGCTGGCCGGTCTTTGATGTCGCGTGTGTCGACGAAATCTCAACTCGATGCCTTTTGGAAAGAGTGCTGGAGCACAACGTTCTTGGAGATGGAGGCTGAAGATAAGCTCAACCGCTCAGCGGAACGATGGGAAGAGTTCCTGCCGGAGCTGGAACGCCGTGTCACAGAAAAGCTGAAGAAAGGACTGAAAGCGGCAACTGCCGGGGCCAGCTTTGATAGTATTGAGCTGCGCAGAACACCTTGCAGAACCTCAGTCATGTCTTGGCTGCGGGAGTGGGAAACGTCCAAAGACCCAATGGTCTTTGTAAAGAAATCCATCTTCAACGGTAGTAATGCTCGGCGTATCGACGCTGAGCGCGAAGCTATCATTCAAGGGATTCTCGAGAGCTACTTGCATCCAAATCAGCTTCTCGCCGGTCACATCCATGATGATGTAAATGCGGAAATCCGACGGCGCAACGCAGTCCGTATCGCGAGCGTTGAGCCGCCCCTAACTGAGGTCTCTAAAAGCACCATCGAACGCCGCATCAAGGAGCTCGACAAGTTCGAGGTGCTTGCCGCCAGAAAAGGACTAGCTGCCGCAAAGAACAAGCTAGGGTCTCATGGTGGCGGATTGAAGCTGGATGTCCCACTTCACCGCATTGAAATGGACGAATGGGAGATTGATCTCATCGCTCTCCTTAACAAGAGCGGATACAATATCAGCCAAGACAATGTGCGGGATCTCGAAACTGGCCGATACTGGGTGTGCGTCGCATTTGATGCCGCCAGCCGCAGTATCCTTGGTCTGAAGCTTTCGCGAAGCCCCACGGCTGAAGACGCCAAAGCTGTCTTGTGGATGGCAATGCGCGACAAGACTGGACTGGCTCGTCAACTGGGCTGCGAAACGGGCTGGAAACAGTATGGTCATATCGGCCATGTCGTCGTCGACAACGGCCCCGCATTCGTCAATGCAGAATTCAAAGCGGCACTTTCAGATCTGTGCATTGACTACTCGGTCCTTCCTGCGGGAATACCGAAACTGCGCGGTCGCATCGAGCGGGTGTTTCGTTCCATCATAACTCTTTTGATGCCGCATCTGACAGGACGCACGTTCTCAAATCCTCAAGAACGTGGTGACTATCCATCCCAGAAATATGCGGTGCACACCGCCGAAAGTATCATCGAGCTTTTGGTTCGGTTCACTGTCGATGTGTACCACAACCGCAAACATCGGGGATTGGAATACGCAACCCCCAACATCGTTTGGGATCGGCTCATCAAGGAATTTGGGTGGTCACCGCCCATGAGTCATCACACCCTGCGGCATATCCTTGGGGTCGCAATGTCGCGTGATACCGGTCCTCACGGTGTTCTCGTGAATGGTGTGAATTATCACTCTGACCGTCTTGCGAAGCACTTCCAGAAATTTGGCAAGCAACATGTGGATATACGCATCGACCCCGAAGATATGGGGCATATTTCCGTCTGGCTGGAGAAGGGGAAAGACTCTGGCTGGTCAACTCTGAAAGCCCAGATCGACGGACTGGAAGGTGTGTCCTTTGCCGCCTGGGAGCGATCCGTGTTTGAGCTTCGGCAGAACAATCGCAATGCGGCATCGCTGACGCAGGGCGTGGTGGATCGCGCTATCAAAAGGATCAAGGAGATAGATGCGGAGCAATGCTCTCTGCGACAGCTTGGTCCGATTGGCGACACGTATGATCAGATCAAAAGGGCCCAGAAAGAAACCTTCTGGGGACTCTCATTGGGGAGCGACCCAGAGCTTAACGCAGCTCCGGCTGAGGATGGTAACAGCGAGCCTCAGGGCCTTCTGTCCAACGAAATCACACATGATCCGACACCAAGCCGCGCTGACCAACCCGTACTGCGAGAGGAACAGAACGCACCAATCGAATTCTGGTCTTTCGGCGACGACGCCGATGGCCGGCATGAATTCTCCGACAAGGATGAAGACGATGAATAAAGACGACAATGAAATCCGCAAAACTGTCCAGGATCTGCGCTCGGCATTTGTACCGACGCCGTCATATCGCAAACTCGAAACCCACTTCCGGGCATTACTTAAGCAGCGGCGCGCCGACGTGAGAGACGGAACCATCAACAACGCGCGGGGCATTGTTCTTGTCGGGCAATCCGGCAGTGGGAAAACCACCGCCATTCGGGAGTTAATCCGTAATAACAATTCCTTGCTCCAGATGGATCCCACGCAAGACATCTGCGAGTTCTTCAGCCTTCAGGTTCCAAGCCCGGCCACCATGAAATTTGTTGGCGCAGCGACGCTTCGCGCTCTTGGCTATCCCTATTCCGGGGACAAGCAGGGTCCGGCTATATGGGATCAGGTCAAGGTCCAGCTCAAGCTAAGGCAGACCTGTTTTCTGCATCTCGACGAAGCACAGGATTTGGCTCGATATCAGACAGACAAGGAGCGCCAGTCTGTTGTTAACACCCTCAAGTCCGTAATGGAAAACTCCCTCTGGCCGACCGGGCTCATCCTGTCCGGCATGCCGGATCTTAAGAAGATCGTGAACCAGGACCCTCAATTGGCGCGCCGCCTTTATCCTGTCGAGATCGGCAGGTTGCATGCGGTCCGAGATGTGGAGCCTGTACTCGACATTGTCCAGAAATACGTCGCGAGGGCGAAGGTAGAAGCACAATCGTGTGTGCGAAACGAAAGCTTCGCGAAACGTCTCATGCATGCAGCGGACTACGAGTTTGGTCTGATGGCAGAGATTACAGTTCAGGCCCTCTCAAAGGCCCTGTTCAATGATGGGTTCGAGGCCCAACTCCAGCTTCGTCACTTTGCAGATGTGTTTTTCGATCGAAGCGCCGCTATCGATGCCCTAAATCCGTTTGTCGCTGAAGACTTTGCGCGGATAGATCCGCGGCAAATCTTTGAGTTCGATGGAGAGAATGCATGACAGCACCTCTTGTCCTTGCTCTCCCCTTCATTGAAGGGGAGACGCTTTCTGGCTACGTCAGCCGCAACGCAAAACTCCATGAAACCACCCCGAGAGATTTCTGCTCCGATCTCGGGATGCGCTGGCCGTTTCTGTGCAGCGGCCGCGATCATCAAATCGAGCGACTGGCGTGGCTGATAGGTGTCCAGCCGTCCCTGTTAAAGACGTGGAGAACCCGGAAAATCGGGATCGGTCGTTATGAGGTGGGTCGGGCGATTGCCAGTACGGGCACGTTGAGGCGCACAGCAGTACGGCTTTGCCCGCGTTGTGTGGAGAATGCACTTTCGGACGTCGGATCACATGGCTTATTTCAAATGCTTGAATGGTCAATTCTTTGCATAGAAAGATGCGCGCATCACGGTTGCCAGTTGATGACGATCCCGTCTGCGGCGTTTTCTCATGCGACTTACGATTTCGTTACGCGCGTGATGGAACACAGGGATAAAATTTCCAGGGCTAACGATTCATGCGTGCTCCTACCTGACATCAGCTTTGAAGCCTATGTCCGGCGAAGGATCTGGCGTGGGCCAGAGGATGATTGGCTGAAAGATCTTGAGCTTACGCAAATCCACCGCGGAAGCTTGTCGCTTGGCGCAGCAATGAGTGGGTTCAAAGAAAAGTTTCTCAAGAATCTCCCATCTACCGAGCTGCGCAGTTTCAGCCAGATTGGATTTGAGAGGTTGGTAGATGGACCCGATGCGTACAGAGAGGCGCTCATTGAACTTCATCGTCAGAGCGGGGCGGAAAAGCCATACTACACGACGGACTTCGGCCCTCACTATAGTTGGCTGCGCGAAGCTCAAAAGGAACCAGCAATGAAAGCGATGATTGACGTCGCACGCGAGCATGTATTCGATACCTATCCTACCCCAACGGGAAAGAGGGTGTTTGGAGAGCAACCGAAAAAACGGATTTGGCTCTCTATGGAAGAAGCGAGAAGGCGTACAAATCTGGGTGTTGTTTTCCTTAAGCTGTTGCTTGGCCATCTAGACGGCATATCGAAGGCTGAGGCACTTAAACGAACGGAGTTAAGTGTGAAAGAGGTCGAAAGAGCTAAGGCGTACCGAGATACTTTGCTCAACCTCAAAGATGCGGCATCGCGATTGGGTATTCTGCCCCAGCAGGTTAAAGGACTGCAAATTCGCGGCGTTCTTAATACCATCAAAATCACCTCGTCTCTTCGATACTTACTACGCGAGCAGGTGGATGGTCTCGTGAAGAAAGTTGAAACTCTGCCCCATAGCTTGCTAGGAAAATCCACTGTGCCACTGAAGGAGTTCTGCCGCGCCAAAGGTGTGCATCTGGCACGCGTGATAGAACTTTGGGACCGAGGTGGATTGGCAGGTAAGGTTTGCCGGGGCGACGGTGCTGGGTTGCAAGCGCTGGAGTTGGACTGGAATGCGCTCTGCGGAAAGACAACAATTCAGCTTGATCGCGATTTGGAACTGACGGAAGCAGCAAGCTATCTCCAGATCAGTGTGATTTCTATCAGGCGTTTGAGGGATGCAGGATACCTGGAAGTAATTTCACGCAGAAATCCTGACACCAATCACCTGAAGCAATACGTCAGCAAACAGAGCATCCAGGAATTTGAACGCCAGTACGTAACGCTCGGTCAGTTGGCGCAGGATCAAAATGTGAGACCTATCCATCTTGCGCGCAAGTTTGAACGTGAGAACCTTGAGCCTATCAACTGTATTGCTGGGCATGTCAGGGTCTATTTAAAAGATGGAATAAACGGATGGTTTGGTAAGAATGTCTGAAATTCTGACGATTGAGCTATCCGAGGCCGAGTTCGCTGAGCTCCGCGAGCTAGCACATCAGGCCAGCATGAGTGTCGAGGAGCAAGCCGCGTGTATCATAGAAGCACATTTCGAAGCCCGGAAACGAGTTCAGAAACCGGAGGTTTCAATCGAGTTTCTGCGTCAAAACGTAGATGCTGTCTTGGATGCGGTTGATCGCGGTCCTGTTTACATCAGAGCTGAGAATGAACGTGCCTTTGTGATCATGCTGACGGAAGAGTATGACCGGTTGTCCGCACCCGATTGATGCGGGTTGAAGTTGGGCGGCGCATTTGGGCCGCCCGAACTGTTTACCAGTAATACTTGTGTGGTTTGCGCCCATCTGGCCAATTGATGTTGTCAGGATCAGCACCTTTGACAACGTGCCTTTCCAAGGACTTGGTTTTTCGCCGCGCGGGTCTCGTATGAAACAGCTTGTCGTGCCAGCGGGGCCAGTTCTCCAGCCAGTGTATGGTATCCGGACCTTCCGACAGTCGATGCTCGAGCCCCCGTGCCGAGTAGCCGATCCGAGATACAGTGCGCGCCCGTTTGCGTTTGTAGTGGGCCATTGTAGCGGCCTTTCATGTAGTTTCGTTGCTACATGGCACCCTCCTTTGGTTCGTTCGTTTCAAGCCGCACTCGGCTTGGTCGGCCGAAAACGCAGCCGACTTGGATATTGGATTGCGTCTGTGAAAGCAAGGGAGAGGTGACTTTTGAGGCGGATCACGACAAGCAGTGATTAGTAGTACACTCAACCAGAAGGCGGTTCACATAACACCCGTTCAATGATGTTCGCGGTTTTTTATGACGCTGCAATTCGTGCATTGGTTGCAGAAAACTGCCATTCGAGACGCGGTTCGAAGTCGACCGCAGTGCGGACTAAGTTAGCTTTCGCTGCGGTTTCCCCAACGTCTGTTTTCGGGGTTCGGCGCGCTCAAGAGCCAAAGTGGCTGATTGCGCACAGTACTCAGGAGGTTCGGAAGGAAGCCCATTACTCAATACTTCTGCGCTGTGCAAGAATTGGATCGAACATCGCGCAACCGTCAAGTGATATCAACTTTGAACGGTTGATCTCAGGCCGGATTGGAAACGGAAATTGGCAAACTTAAAGGAAGGCGGTGCCGTAACGCAACATTGCCCTTCCGGCCTTTAACCGGCCCAACCCGATGTGACTTGTGCCGGACAAAACGCAAATATGCAGACGTATCCCTTGTTGAAGTGGCTTTTTTCCAATGGACGACCGGAAGGGGAATGTTAGTTTTTATTCAGGACCTTCCCGTCAGTCGCGTTCCAGTGCAATCGCGATACCCTGACCCACGCCAATGCACATGGCGGCAAGGGCGCGTTTCTTCACGCCTATTTGCAGTTCCAGTGCCGCTGTTCCGGTGATCCGGGCGCCGGACATGCCAAGAGGGTGGCCTAGAGCAATGGCGCCACCATTGGGGTTTATCCGCGGGTCGTCGTCGGCGATGCCGAGATCGCGAAGCGTGGCAAGGCCCTGGCTTGCGAAGGCCTCGTTCAGTTCAATCACATCGAAATCTTCCTGACCGATTTCGAGCCGTGCCATCAGTTTCTT
Source organism: Ruegeria sp. AM4 (assembly GCF_056540665.1). NCBI lineage: Bacteria > Pseudomonadati > Pseudomonadota > Alphaproteobacteria > Rhodobacterales > Roseobacteraceae > Ruegeria > Ruegeria sp. AM4. The sequence continues at coordinate 138,263 of NZ_JBQFXD010000007.1, forward strand.
TGAAGCCGGCGCTGGGCCAAAGCCCATGATCCGAGGGGCGACGCCGATAGTGGCTCCGCCCAGAACCCGGGCCATGGGAATAAGGCCATGCGCTATCACGGCCGCTTCGGATGCCAGGATCAGCGCTGCGGCGCCATCGTTCACGCCCGAGGCGTTGCCCGCCGTAACCGTGCCATCTGACCTGACGAAGGTTTTCAGCTGCGCCAAGTCGTCTTTGCTGGTGCCCGGACGCGGATGTTCATCCGCCGCGACAGTTTTCGGGTCGCCCCGTCGCTGAGGAATGACAACCGGTGTGATTTCATGCGCCAGCCGTCCGCTGGCCATAGCTTGACAAGCCTTCTGTTGTGAGCGCAGGGCGAATGCGTCCTGATCTTCGCGGGTCACGCCAAAGTCTTCGGCCACGTTTTCGGCGGTTTCCGGCATTGCGTCGACGCCGTATTGCGCCTTCATCATTGGGTTGATGAAACGCCAGCCGATGGTGGTGTCATGCACTTCGTTCGCACGGCTGAACGCTTGCGTGGCCTTGGGCATGACAAATGGCGCGCGCGACATGCTCTCGACGCCCCCCGCGACGACCAGATCGGCCTCGCCGGCCATGATCGCGCGGGCACCGGTAATGACCGCATCCATGCCGGACCCGCATAGCCGGTTTATCGTTGTGCCGGGCACGGTTTCCGGGAATCCGGCCAGAAGCAGCGACATGCGCGCCACGTTGCGGTTGTCCTCGCCGGCCTGATTGGCGCAGCCGAGGATCACCTCGTCCACAGCGGCAAGGTCCATCCTGGCATTGCGTTCGGCCAGCATGGAAAGCGGGATCGCACCGAGGTCGTCGGCGCGCACCGAAGACAAGGCCCCGCCAAAACGCCCGATCGGTGTCCGGATGTAATCGCAGATATAAACCTCGGTCATCAGCCCAGCTCCGGCACAGTCAGATCGGCGACGTCACCGTTGATATGAAGCAACGCACCGGTGAGCGATTGCAGTTCGTCCAAGGATATACCGGCCAGTTTTTCGCGCAGCGCGAAATGCCCATCCTCGATGTCGACAACTGCAAGCGAGGTGTAAATACGTGTGATGCAGCCCACTCCGGTCAGCGGGAAGCTGCAATGCTCGACCAGCTTGGGCTTGCCGTCCTTGGTGGTGTGATCGGTGACCACCGCGACCCGTTTGGCCCCGTGGACAAGGTCCATGGCACCGCCAACCGCAGGCACGCCCTTGTTGCCGACACGCCAGTTGGCAAGATCACCGTTCTGCGCCACCTGATAGGCTCCCAGAACTGCGAGATCGAGATGCCCGCCCCGGACCATGGAAAAGCTGTCTGCATGGTGAAAAAAGGCCGCCCCGGGTTTCAGAGTGATCGCCTTCTTGCCGGCATTGATTAGGTCCCAGTCCTCTTCGCCGTCGCGCGGGGCTTCGCCAAATCCCAACACGCCATTTTCGGTGTGATAGGTGATGTGGCGGCCTTCTGGCTGGAACTTGGCGATCAATTCCGGAAAACCGATGCCGAGGTTGACATAGGCACCGTCTTCGATGTCTTGCGCTGCACGCCATGCGATCTGGGCGTTGGTGAGTTTTTTCCAGCTCATGCGTATTCCTCCTCGGCGCGGATCAGCACTTCCTCTTGCTGAGGATCGCGGACCTCGACGACCCCATCGACGAATAGACCCGGAGTGACCACGTGCTCGGGGTCGATCCCTCCGGGGTTGATGATTTCGCTCACTTGGGCCACCGTCCGGTCAGCGGCCATGCACATCAACGGGTTGAAGTTGCGCCCCGCAAGCCGGTAAACGAGGTTCCCGTGGGTGTCGCCCCTGGCCGCCTTGACGATGGCGAAATCGGCCTTTAGCCAGCGTTCCATCACATAAGGTTTGCTGTCGAATTCCTGGATTTGTTTTCCCTCCGCCAGTTCGGTGCCATAGCTGGTCGGGGTGAAAAATGCAGGAATCCCAGCACCGGCAGCACGAATGCGCTCAGCCAGTGTGCCCTGAGGGACCAGTTCCAGGTCGATTTCGCCACCAAGGTACTTCTCGGTAAACGCGCGAGGGTCGTACGATCGCGGAAACGAGCAGATCATTTTGGCAACCATGCCTGCGTCGATCATCGCCGCGATGCCGATCTTGCCATTGCCCGCGTTGTTGTTGACCACGGTCAGGTTGGCGGGGCTGCCCGTGGCCTTGTAACGGTCGATCAGCGCATGGATCAGTTCGATCGGAGCACCGGAGCCACCGAAGCCGCCGATCATCAGTACGGCACCGTCGGGAACGTCGGCGACGGCTTCTGCCAAAGATGGGATAGTCTTGTTCATTGGATGAATAGCCTATGATGGTCCCGTGCGCTCACAGCATGGGTTTGATTTTTCGTAACCCTTCCAGGGTGACCTGGGAAAGGTGATCGATCTCGGTTTGGGTCATGGGGGTTGAAAGCAACCCGGAACAGGTTTCGACCATGATCAGCCCATTGTCGAAGAAGTGGTTCAAAAGGGCCGAAATGCACTTCTGCTCATCTGGTCCAATGAAGGCGTCACGATAGGTTGTAGGCGGTGTTTCCTTCAGATGGATGCGGAACATCGAGCCGCGACCGGTTACGCATGCTGGTACGTCTGCCACGTTGATCGCTTCGGCGATGCCTTCGCGTGCCTTGTCAGCGAGCGTGTTCAGTTTCAGGACGGCGGGCTGGTCAAACATCACCATTGCTATCGAACCTGCGGTCAGAGTGACCGGGTTGGCGCTGAAGGTTCCGTAGTGCGGGAACTTGGCAGGGCCGTTCAGGGGATTCATGACCTCCAGAACTTCCGACCGCCCTGCGATGGCCCCCACGGGAAATCCTCCGCCAATCATCTTACCCATCGCGGTGAGATCGGGCTGAACCGAATAGGGCTGTTGTGCCCCGGAGTAATTAGTCCGGAACGTGATCACCTCATCAAAAATCAGGACCACGCCGTTGGAGGTGGCCCATTTTCGCAGAGCTTCGACGAAGGGATCCGAGGCCGGGATCACGCCGATTCGGTGCGGCAGCAGGTCGAGCAGGATGCCAGCGACACTGTCTTTGTGTGCATCCAGGATGGCAACCGCGCGTTCCGGGTCGTTGAACGGAATGATGACGACATCGTCGAGTGCCGATTTGGGAGTGCCATGGGCAACCGGTACGCTTGCCGGTGCGTCGGCATCGCCCCAGTTGGCTGGCTTGGCCGTCTGGCTGACCTCGGCGTAATCATAAAGGCCGTGATACGATCCTTCGACCTTGGCGATTTTCGGGCGACCCGTATAGGCGCGGGCTGCCTTGAGGCAACTCATCACGGCTTCGGTGCCGGAATTCACGAAGCGGAGTTTCTCGAAACTGCGGTTGCGTGCGACGAGTTGTTCGGCGTAGTCGACCTCGATTTCGGTGCCGACGGAAAACGCAGATCCGTTTTCCAGCTGCTTCTTGACGCCCTCGACGATGGCCGGGTGGGCATGCCCGTGAATCAAAGAAGCAACGTTATTGGCGAAATCAATTCGGCGGACGCCTTCGATATCGGTGACATAGCAGCCTTCACCTTTTTGGGCGTAGACCGGATGGGGCTTGCGAAGAATTGTGTTCCGGCTGCAGCCGCCCGGCATAACCTTTTGGGCGCGGTCATAGAGCGCGGCGCTTCGTGTTGGTTCAGACATGTCAGGTTTCCGGTGCAGTCTTGATCAGGTGTTCGAGTTTTCCGTCTACGCCATCCCATTTCTCGGCATCGGGAAGCGGTTCTTTCTGCTCGGTGATCTGCGGCCAGATCTGCGCGAGTTCCTCGTTGATCTCCACAAAGTGCTTTTTGTCTTCGGGGAGGTCATCTTCGTTGAAAATTGCGCCTGCCGGGCAAGCCTCAACGCAGGCGTCGCAATCGATACACTCGTCAGGGTGAATGACGAGAAAGTTCGGGCCTTCGTAGAAGCAGTCTACCGGGCATTCAGCGACGCAATCGGTGTATTTACATTGGATGCAGTTGTCGGTGACGACATAGGTCATGGCATGGATCCTGTAATTGGCCGGCGACCTAGGGAGAGTAGAAGCCGCCGGCCCTTCGACTATTCGGCAGCGAGCGCCGAGAGAGTCGGGATATCGTACATCGCGTAAAGCTCGGCTTCGTCGACGATCACACGGTCGTCATAGCCGTTGAACCAGATCGCTTCGGGATTGCGGCCGACCATCGTGACCTTTGCACGATCCGGCGCGTCCGCGGCCGAACGCAGAAGCTTGAAGACAACCACGCCGTTTTCGCCACCTTTGACGCCCGGAACCGGCGTCTTGGTTATTGCGGCAACTTCGGTCTTGCCCTTGTAATGGGTGATCGACAGGCGCGCGGATGCTTCGACACCGGACAGGCCCTTCTGCGATTCATTCAGGATTTCCCAGGCTTTTTCGATCGGCACGTTGAAGGCCTTGTGACCCACAATGTCGCGTCCACAGAAGAAGTAGTGGTTGCCAACGCCGTTGCGTTTCATTTCGCGTTGCAGAATGCGCAGGGCATCGGCGTCATCGTTGATGCCGGCAATGATCGGGGCCTGGTTTTCAACCACGATCCAGGGGCGGCTGCGGAAGCCCTGAACAGCCGCCAGAGCATCTGGATGCCACGTCAGGCCACCGGTCGCTTCGGGAATGTACTCGCCATTCGCGTCCTTGAGCAAAACCTCATCGGGGTGGTTGAAATGCACCATCATCCGGAGGCTGACACGCGGGTAGGCGGCATTGAACGCATCGAGCATGGCAAAGAAGGTTTCGTCGAACCGCTTGGGATAGAATGCCATTTCCTTGGTGCCGATGCGGATATTCTCGATTCCAGCCTCGGCCAGAGCGCCAAGCCACTGGGCGATGTTCTTGTTGCCCAGCACCATCGGGTCGCCGCCGGACATCAGAATCTCGCGCAGGCGCTCGCGGTTGGTTTCCGGGTGGCGGCCTCCGTTTTCATCGACAAGCCGGTTGTGTTCGGTGATGTATTCGACCACATCCTTGATCTGGGCCAGCCCCTTGGGGGCGACGGTGCCGTCTTCACGCGTGATCTCTTTTTTGGCGATCAACTCTTCGCGATAGCAGAACCGGCAGTGGGCTGAACACGTCTGTGCAACATAGATCAGACCGATCTCGTACTTGTGGATCAGGCCCTCGACCGGGCTATAGGTCATCTGTTTGCCAGGGTCTTCGGCACCATCAAGGTCGAAGGTCTCTTTCGGGCTAGCCTTGACCAACGTCTGGATCGGGCCGGAGTTCTGGGCCATTTCGAAATAGTGCCGCGTGATCTTGACTGGCATACGTTTCTGAACATCTCGGTCGGTACCATCGAGGTCCGTTATGGCTGCCAGTTCCTCGGGGGAATAGAACCCCTGCATGTCCTGAGGGATGGTCCCGTTGATGAACTTCTTCAGACCGGTGACGATGTCACGGTCGTATTTCCCGTTCTGGACAGTTGCCAGAAACTCAGCCTCTTTGTCAGAGGGTGCGTAACGCTCTTTGAGTGCCATTTCCATTTCCTTTGATCCGGTGCCATCGGGGGACGATCCCCCCTTGGCGGCTGTATCGTTTTTGGGAGGAAGTTGTGGTTTGGGCAAACGTTGAATCTTCACAGACCTATGAGAAAAAGTTATTTCAGGGTGGAAAAAAGAGGCGAATTGTTCGACTTAGCGTGCGAGAATGTAATATCGTGTGAGAAAATGGAGATTATGTATGAAGGCGTTCCAAAGGCGGTATATGCCATCCATTTCAGCACTGAGATGTTTTGAGGCGGCGGCGCGGCATCAGAGTTTTACGCTTGCATCGGAAGAGCTGGATCTGACCCAAAGCGCGATCAGTCGGCAGGTCAAGGAACTGGAGCAAACTATTGGCGCGCAACTGTTTCGAAGGACCGGGCGGGAGGTTGTTTTAACCCGCGCGGGTAAGCGCCTTGCCGATGATGTTTCCGCAGAACTTGATAACCTTCGGCGGATCATGATGCGGGCCGTGTCGGCGGGCAACATGAACTCGACCCTGAGGGTGGCCATCCTGCCGACATTTGCCACGCTTTGGCTTATCCCGAGGTTGCCGGGTTTTTTTGAGCAGCACCCCGAATTGGAGATCAGCTTTTCCACCCGATTGGAGCCTTTCGACCTGACGGCGGAAAATTTCGACTTTGCAATTCACTTCGGGCAGAAGAATTGGCCCAACACCGAAATGCGCCGGTTCTTTTCCGAACGGATGATCCCGGTCGCCTCACCCACCTTTGTTGAAAAGCACGGAATCAGGTCGCTGGCGAATTTGCTTGAGGCGCCGCTGATCCATACGTCATCACGGCCGTCGGCTTGGCAGGACTATATGGAGCAGATCGGGCTCAGGGATCGGGCCTATCTGACAGGTCGATACTTTGATCAGTTTTCAATGGTCATCGCCGCGGTGCAGGCATCTTTGGGGATCGGATTGCTGCCCCGCTTCCTCATTGAAAAGGAAATTGCGCAGGGCGCTCTTGTGGCGCTTGCCGAGGACGAGCTTGCGACCGAGAACAGCTATTACTTCGTCACGCCCATCGATCAGGAAGACGAAAACGTCGAGAAGTTCTATGTTTGGATGATCGGTCAGGTCGCCGACACCTCTGTGGATTAACGGCGCGCCTGGAGATCCAGCGGGCGGTACCTACCTGAGCGCGGCTACTGCTTCGGTGATCCGCTGCAATCCTTCTTTCAATTCCGCTATGGAATAGGCATAAGACAGCCGGAAGTGGCCGGGCAGACCGAAGGCGCGCCCCGGCACCAGCGCGACATTTGCCTGTGCCAACACATAGGCGCAAAATGATGCGTCGTCTTTGATGACCGTTCCATCTGGGCAGGTAAGGCCAAAGGTGCCAGTGCAGGACGGCAGTGCATAAAACGCCCCCTGCGGTTCTTCGCATTCAAGAAGGCCAATGGCATTCAGTGCGGATACGACGAAATCACGCCGCCTGCGAAACGCGGCATTCCGCTCATTCAGGTGATCCTGCGGGCCGGTCAGTGCGGCGGTGGCCGCGGCCTGTGCAATCGAGCAAACGCCGGAGGTCGACTGGCCCTGGATGGCGACCATGGTCCCGATCAGATCGACCGGCCCGATGCCCCAACCAACCCGCCAACCGGTCATGGCATGTGCTTTGGACACTCCGTTCACGATCAACGTGCGCCCGGCGAGATCGGGGGACACATCCACAAAACTGTGAAACGGCGCATAGGCGATGTGCTGGTAGATCTCGTCCGAAATCACCCATATTTCGGGGTGGGTGCGCAGAACATCCGCAATCGCCGCAAGCCCGTCACGCGTGTACATGGCGCCGGATGGGTTTCCGGGTGTGTTCAGAAGCAGGATGCGGGTCTTGTCGGTGATCGCCGCTTCAAGCCCTTCCGGTGTCAAAAGGAATCCGGTCTCGGCCGGACAGGGCACGGCGACCATTTTCGCTTCGCAAAAGCTGATCATGTCCGCATAACTAGTGAAATACGGGGCGGCGACAATTGCTTCGTCCCCCGGGCTCAGCATCGCCTGAACCGCGTTCGATAATACCTGCTTGGCGCCGTTTGAAACGATCACGTTTTCTGGTCCAAATGCGCCGCCCGCCCGAACGGCGATGACCTGCCGCAGCTCTGACACACCTTGCGTCGGAGGGTAGGTTGTCTTGCCCTCCAGGGCTGCGCGATGCGCGGCCTCGACGACATGAGGCGGGGTCGGAAAATCGGGTTCGCCGGTGCCAAAGCTCAGGATCGGTTTTCCTTGCGCTTTCAACTCCCGTGCGGCTTCGGAAATTCGCACGATTTCACTGAGCTGCAAGGTTTCGCTGCGCGCTGATCTTAAAAAACTTGAAGGGGGGAAATTGTTCATCACGGTGCCCGCGTCTTTATATCTTGGAGGGTTCGGCGTTCGCTTGAATCTTCACGCATCCCGCCGAAGCAATCCGCGTTCACGATAAACTTCGGCTGCTTCTCGCACGTAAGCGCCGGTTTCCTGCGCGTCGTAACGCGCGGTGAGTTCCTGGCTGGCCGCAAGCAGCTCACCATAAGAAGAACGGTTTGGGCGCAGCTTTTCGTAGACCTCCATTAATACTTCATTGGGCAGGTTTGTTAGTTCTGCGGCGCGCCGGAAATTGCGGGCAAGTTGACCATAGCCTTTCCGTTCCGCAAATTCGGCTTGGGCCATGAGCTTTGCCTTGCGGATCGTAACATCTTGCGGGGTCAACGTGCCGAGGCGCAGGCTTTCAATAGTCAGATCCTCGACGCTGCGCTGAGATTCCTTGCGCTTGATGTCGCCGTCATTCATCACGTTCTCGTCTTTAGCTGTCATCGCGGATTTCCAATTCGGTCAGCGGTTTGTCAGGAACGATGCAGCCGATTTCGCGTTTGTGCATCAACAGGCCATGTACGATCAGGCGCAGCCGGGCCATATTGTCGACCTTGACAGGGACCGGCAGCGGTGGATCGCTGAGTGCGTGGCAGGCCGCGTTCTGTCCGATTTGGACATAGGCGTCTTCCGACAGTAGAGGCGCCTGGGAAAACAGTTCGAGATTGTCCAATGGTGGCAGACCTTTGCGGGTGATCACCGCGGTGCCCTTGGACTGCAGGCCAATGCCGATACCGGACCCGCTGATCCCTGCGGCTTCGTAGCCAAGATTGCCGCAGTCGGCGTTGTGATGGACCTTCACGACACGGGCGCTCAAACCCTTTGCCTCGATGCCTGCGATCACTGCGCGAAGGGTTTTGCCATGGCCAAGATCGCAAAGTGTTTTGTCCAGATCCGCTCCAAATGCAGGCCCTAGGGCGATGACGACCTCGTTGTCGTTGGATGGCTGGGCAGGTCCCACCTCGGAGAAGGACAGTTCCGAGGAGGCGGCGGTCTCAGGCACCATTTCCTCGGCGCTTTTGGCTTGTGGAATTGCGCTGATCCGCGCCCAATCCTCTCCATCGACCCGATAGCCGGAACCTGGCCCGAGATAATCGTTTTGGTCGGTGAATGCGGATTTTGCCTGGAACTTCCGGTCAAGGATTGCTGCCGGTTGCAGATAGTCCCCTTCGACGCGGACGCGCTGCATGGCAAGGATGTTTTCCGCGATGTCCTGGTAACCGGCCTCGTCAAGCGCCATCGAGATGTCGAGCGCGGTGAGCGGGCCGTTGAGGAAGTCTTGCGCCGCGGCAATATCCGCCACCAGATCGCGCTCGGGCATATCATCAGAGTCGTTGGCAATAGCCGCCGCGTCGATTTCCGCGTCGGTGATTTCAGGAAAGCCGAGAGCGGCGAAAACCGCCTGCATCGCTTTCCCGGCGCGACGGCGCACAGCAATCGCCTCGTTTTCTTCAATCGGGAAAATGCCAGCGTTCACCCGCATATCGCGCTGGATCACCATCCAGTCGTCGAGGTCGTAGGAGTCGAAGTTGCCGCCGCCGAACATGTTGTCGCGCCGGGGCATTGATGAGTATCCAGATGTGACAAAGTCTGTACCAGGCAAGAACTGAAGCATAAGCTTGGCCGCTTTGCGCATGTCGCTGTGCGAGGACATCGCATCATTGCCTGACGCAACCTCAAGCCCCAATGCCGCGGCGATGAGGTTTTCGGCCATGATCGCACGTACCCCTTCGGGGACTGCGCCCGTGAGGGCAACACAGGATATCGCACCATTCTGAACGCCCTGCGCGCCTGACGCCTTGACCAGCAGCAGACAACGAACTTCGAGATAGAGCATAGATTTACCTGCCTCGTACCCCATCAGGGTTTCTGAGCCAGTGCCGGAAGTGAATCGGATCTTAATCCCGCGCGAGGCGTAAGCCGAGGCGAGCAGGCCTTTCGACCATGGGGTGTCGTCGCCGTCACGCAATGACTCGTCCGTCCCATAAATCGAGAGAGTTTCAGCGTAGGACGTCAACCCTTTGAGGCCCAGGCGCAGATTGAGCGCCTCTTCCACTGCGCATTGAGTCAGAACGCCTCCACGCGGGGTCTGCGATCCTACCAGTAGAGCAAGTGCGTTGAACGGTGCCATCCTGGCTACACGGCAGGTGGTTTCCAATTCGTCAAACCCTCGCAACGCTGCCTCGGCGGCGTCTGCGGCCATCAAGACCGGGTTTTCTCGCCAGTTTGTCACATGCGCCTGATTCGCCGGCGTGCGTCGGGCGCGCATCTTCTGCATCGCCATCATCATTTCGACGACATTCAGGTGGCTGACGATCTCGCATAGCTTCGCGGCAGTACAGCCGGTGAGCAACCGGACCAAATCTTGCCGTGGGGATTGGATGTCTACCAGCATGCGGGCCAGAGTCAGGGATGGAGTGGCCATGGCTTCTTCTGCGACATCAAGATCTATCGCATAGCGTGCGATGTAGCGGTCGATCGCATCGAAGTCTTCTTCTTCCCTTCCGTCCATTTCGACAATGCGACCACCCAGGATCTTCATCGATGGGGTTGGATCATTCGGGCTATTCATCGCAATGAGCCCTAGAGACGGGTCTTCGTTCACAAACGTATCGGAGTTGACCGGTCGCTGCGCTCTGATTGCGAATCTCTTTGATTGTTCCATTGCTGGCTCCCGCAAGATCTTCAAGATATGTAACATGTCAGTATATAGATGCAAAGCATTTTGAGATTATGCGAAGGTGAGAAAGAGACAAATCACTTAAAAACAAATAGAAGAAGGGGATCTTGAGCACTTCTCCGAAAATTATTGACAGAGCTAACTGACATGTTACCTATTGGAAAACCAGGCAGGGAGGGATAATGGCTTACGATTACATCATCGTTGGGGGGGGCTCTTCTGGATCTCTGGTGGCAGGAAAGATGGCCGAGGTGGGCGCCAAGGTGCTGGTGCTCGAGGCTGGTGGCTCTGACCAATCGCCCCTGATCTCGATGCCGGCAGGATTCGTCAAGCTGCTGTCTGTTGAAAAGTACATGTGGTTTTATGAAAGCACGGTTCAGCAGCGCCTTGGTGGGCGACAACCGGTTGTGCCCACTGGACGCGTTATCGGTGGTGGTTCATCGGTCAATGCGATGGTTTATATACGTGGTCAGGCCAGTGACTACGATCCTTGGGTCGAAGCGACTGGTGACCAAAGCTGGGGTTGGGACGGTTTGCTGCCGATCTTCCGTTCGATGGAAGGCAACAATCGCTACAATAATGAACTGCACGGGGTGGATGGCCCACTCAAAGTCTCGGATCCGATCTATGTTTGTGATCTTAGCCGCCGTTATGTGCAGGCCGCCCAGGCCGCCGGTATTGCGTTCAACCCGGATTTCAATGGACCACGTCAGGCCGGCACTGGGTTTTTCCAGCTGACCACCCATAACGGTAAACGTGTGTCTGCCGCGACGGCGTTTTTGCATCCGGCCCAGAAGACCGGCAACATTGATGTGTTGACCGGCTGCCTTGTTCACCGTGTGATCTTGGAAAAGGGCCGCGCGGTTGGGGTTGAATATTCCCGCGGCGGCAAGCTCAAGACCGTGCGTTGCGAAAGCGAAGTCGTGATGTGCGCAGGTGCTATCGCCACGCCTAAGATCCTGATGTTGTCCGGCATTGGGCCGAAATTCCATCTCAAGGAAATGGGAATTCAGACCAGGGTTGATCTCGATGGCGTCGGTCAGAACCTCCAGGACCATACCGAAGTTCCGGTGCTGGCGTTCTGTAATGGCAAGCATGGTTATTTCGGGCAGGACAAGGGCCTGAGGATGATCAAGGCAGGCCTCCAGTACCTTTTGTTCAAATCGGGGCCGGTTGCCTCGAACGGGGTTGAGGCTTGTTCGTTCTTCGATCCTGACGATCTGTCGAACGAAGCCAAGATTCAGCAATTCTGCGTGCCTTCGGTTTACCTTGAACCTGGCACGACAGACCTGAAGCCAACCTATGGCGTCACACTCAATTCCTGTGTGCTGCGTCCGGGATCGAAAGGTTCGGTTCGGTTGGCGAGCGCGGACCCCACCGAACAGCCGCTTGTGGATACCAATTACTTTGAGGATCCCGAAGATCTTCGGCTGTCTGTCGAAGGGGTGCGTCAAGGTCGCCGCATACTCGCTTCCGATCCGATGAGGGACATCATCGCACAGGAAGTCTTCCCGGGGCATCGAGTCGATAGCGACGAAGCCCTGGCCGAGCACGCCCGAAAATTCGTTAAAACCGTCTATCACCCGGTTGGGACTGCACGTCTTGGTCGTGAAGGGGATCCCTTGGCGGTGTTGAATTCCAAGTTGCAGGTCTTTGGTGTGGAGGGGCTTAGGGTCGCTGATGCATCAGCAATGCCAACGATCATGAGCGGCAACACCAACACAACGACCCTCGCTATCGCAGATCGTGCTGTTTCCTTTATGCGTGCAGCGTAACCAGCCGAAACGCCGGGCGCAGCGTGCGTATTGGCGTCCGAACGAGCTTCGCTTTGATATTGAGGCGAAATTCGAAAGACCAAGAACTGAAATGATGGACATGGAGGATACAAATGTCATTTCTTAAATCTCTGGCCGCATCCGCTGCGACGGTCACCATGCTGAGCGCAGCGCCGGTACTGTCTGCCGAACCCGATCTGCTGTGGTTTGAGCCGACAACCGACGCCATGACCGAGGCCGGCGCCTTCACCAAAGAGGGTCCATGGACTTTTGCGTTGGTATTTCCGGATCTATCGAACTCTTGGCGTGTGCAGGCCGTTGAAGAGGCTCGCGCCGCCGCAGCCGCCGATCCTCGCATCAAGGAATTGATCGTCACCAATTATCGCGATGATGTTGCGGTGATGGTCAGTGACATGGAAGACATGATCGCTCGCGACGTGGACGCGATCATCATCCACACCGGTCAAGCTGGCCTGATCGGCGATCAGGTGGATGCCGCCAACGCCAAGGGTATCCCGGTGATCAATTTCGGAGACATGGATGACGAGATTGCCTATCCGGTGCAAATGTGGACCGGTGGTGCCGCCTATGGCAAGGTCGGCGGTGAATGGTTGCGTGACACCATGGATGGCAAAGGCCGTCTCTGGGTGCTGCGCGGACTGGCGGGCCATTCCGAAGATAACGCCCGCTACGAGGGCATGATGGCGGAAATCAAGGACACCGATATCGAGATTGTCCGCGAGGATTTCGGCCAATGGTCCTATGAAGGGTCCAAGGCGATTTGCGAAAGCTGGGTTCTGTCCGGCGATATCGCGGACGCGCTGTGGTCGGCTGGTGCTGACATGACCCGCGCCTGTATCGACGTGTTTACCGAGCTTGGCATGGATGTGATCCCGATGACCGGCGAGGGCAACAACGGCTTCCTGCGCCAGTGGAACGATCTTGGCCTCGACTCGGTTGCAGCGTCCTTCCCGACCAGCATGTTCGGTGTCGGCCTGAATGCTGCTGCTGCCCTGTTGGAAGGCGAAGCGTTGAATGCGCGCTACTGGGCCTCGCCCGAGCCGATCACCAACGACAACCTGGCGAACTACTTCGTTCCTGGAGCAAACTCCAATCTCTGGGTGCCTACGACCCTGAGCGAAGAGCGCATCCTGGAACTGTTCCCGAACAAGTAGTCGCACAATGAGAAGGGAGGGGCCAATGAACGCTGTAAAATCAACGGAGATGACAATGTCAGCATCCCGCCAAGCCGATCGCCCCTCTCATACGCAGGACGTGCCCATGGTCGAATTCATCGGAGTGTCCAAGCACTTCGGCGCGACCAAAGCGCTCTCCAAGGTTGACCTCAAGGCCAACCGCGGCACGGTTCACTCGATGACGGGTGAAAATGGTGCCGGAAAGTCGACGCTGATGAAATTGCTTTCGGGCGTGCATCAGCTTAACGAGGGCAAGATTTTGGTCGATGGCCAGCCCTTCGCGCCGCACAATCCCCACGATTCTCTGCATCTCGGCGTCTCGACGATCTATCAGGAACTCAACCTGATCCCGAATCTTAGCGTCGCCGAAAACCTGTTCTTCGGCCGCGAGCCGATGCGGTTCGGTATGATTGATCGGCCAGCGCTTGCCGCTATGGCGCAAAAGGTGCTCGACAGGCTGGGTATGGACGTCGATCCGCGCAGGATGTGTGGCGAGTTGACAATAGCGGAGCAGCAATTCCTCGAAATTGGCAAAGGCCTGTCGGTCGATGCAAAGATCTACATTTTCGATGAACCCACCGCCGCGTTGAACGGGCCGGAATCCGAGCGATTGTTCGAGCTGATCAACGCGCTGCGGGACGAAGGCAAATTGATATTTTACATCTCGCACCGGCTGGATGAGGTTTTTCGTCTGTCTGATGACATATCCGTCATGAAGGATGGCGAATTGATGGGCACCTTCCCGCAGGGTGCCATCAACGAGGCCGGATTGGTGAAGGCCATGGTCGGGCGCGAACTGGGTGATTTTTTTCCGCCACGCGCGGATGCCGGTCGGATCGGCGGTCCAAAGCTGAAGGTCGACCTGCTGCGCGTGCATCCCGATCATTCGGATATCGACTTTACCCTGCATGCTGGGGAAATCGTTGGATTGGCCGGCCTTGAAGGACAGGGACAGCGGGAAATCATCCGTTCTCTCACCGGACTTGAATCTCCACATACCGCGGAAATCGCGTTGGAGGCCGATGGATCCTGGCGCGAGATCGAGCCCCAAAAAGGGATCGTCCGTACCATCCGCGACGGTATCGGGTTTGTACCCGAGGATCGCAAGACAGAAGGCCTGTTCCTGACCATGTCGATCGAGCGCAACGTCGCGCTCGGGCATTTTCGGCTGCGAGATCTATTCCACCTTGCTCCGCGTGGCCAAGGCCGCGTGCGGGACTTGATGGACCGACTCCGGCTTAAGGCGTCAGGCCTGGATCAGAAAGTCAAGGAGCTGTCGGGCGGCAACCAGCAAAAGGTGATGATAGGCCGCTGGATGGCATCAGGCGTGGACGTCCTGTTGATTGAGGAACCCACCCGCGGTGTAGATGTCGGTGCCAAGGCCGAGATTTATGCAAACCTGCGGCAGTTCACCGAGGCCGGAGGTGCCATTTTGATAACATCAAGCGAATTGATGGAGGTCCTTGGCCTTTGTGACCGGATTCTGGTTGTGCGCGAAAACAAGATCGTTGCGGAAATGACTGCCGACGGAACCTCGGAGGAAGATGTAATGGAACACGCGGTTCTGAAAACACGGGAGGACGTGGCATGAATGCATTGATTCCCAATTTGTCAGCGAATGCTCCGAGTCGGCGGGACCGGTTGAACCCGTTTGTCATCCTGCTGCCATTGTCGATTGCCATCTTGCTTGCGCTGACGACTGCTGATTTCCTGAAGACTGAGAACCTGCTCAACCTGTTCAACCAGGCTGCGCCGTTGTTGATCCTGTCGCTGGGGCTTCTGTTTCCGGTGCTGACCGGTGGCATCGACATCTCGAACGGTGCGTTGCTAAGCGTCTGTGCCGGGTTTCTGGTGACCTATGACACCGGTGCCGGGCTTGCCCTTGCAGGCGGGGTTGCTTTGGCGACAGGTGTTTTCAACGGCATCGGTGTTGCCTTTCTGAAGGTTCACCCGATTGTCATGACCCTTGGCGTGATGATCATCTTCTTCGGTCTGGCACCGATTGTTCTTCCTGCGGCAGGTGGAGATGTCTCTGAGAGCCTGATCTATCTGGTGCGCGGTGATCTTCTTGGCATCCCGATCAGTCTGCTTTGGTGCCTTGTGGCAAGCGTGATCGCGTGGATCGTGGTATCACGGTCAGCCTTCGGCACTCGCGTGTATGCCATTGGTGCCAACGAAGAAGCTGTCTGGCTGAGTGGCGTGAACAGCCATATCGCGATCATCTTGTGCTATGTCATATCGTCGGTTTCGGCTTTCTGTGCAGCACTCTACATCGTGGGCCGTGTCGGCAGCTCGACCGCCACAATTGGCGAGCCTCTGATCCTGAGCAGCATCACGGCGGTTGCCATCGGCGGCGTTCTGTTGTCGGGCGGGATCGGCAGCGTCGGAGGCGTAATCTGCGGGGTTACCGCCCTGACCTTCATCAACAATGGCATGAACCATCTGTCGGTCGACCCGTTCCTGCAGCAGGTCATCACCGGCTGCATCCTGCTGGTCGCCATCGGGTTCCAACGTCGCGAGGAGATCGGGGTATGAGTACGGTGCAATCGAATATCACTGACAAGCCGGCGACTGGTGGCCTCGCAGTAATAACTGCGCTCTTTGGGAAGGTTCCGCTAGTTTATCCTCTCTTTGCGTTGCTTCTAGTTGCCGCGTATATTGAGCGGCCGATGATGCTGGCGCCGCTGTTTTTCTTCACGATCATGCGGCAGGCCGTGCCGCTGATCCTGGTTTCCATTGGACAATCGCTGTGCATGCGTATCCGGTCGCTGGATCTGTCTTCGGGTGGCGTTATCGTTGGTGCCGCCTATATCCTGACGAGTGGTTGGATACAGGCGCCGACGGCAGTGCTGATCGCCCTTGCATTGGCCCTTGGGTTGGCGGTTGGTGCAGTGAACGCCTGGTTCATTGCAATACGACGGTCCTCGGCGGTTCTGGTTACGCTGGCAACGGCAATGATCGTCGGTGGCACGGTTCTGGTGCTCAGCGGGATTTTACAGCCCGACCAGTCGCCGCAAGCGCTTGTCGATCTTGCACGTTTCCGGATTGGCAAGGTTCCGATGCTACCGGTTCTGGCCTTTGCGCTCGCCGGATTGATCGCGTTGTCGGTACGTTCCAGCGTTATTGGCCGCTACATCGATGCCATTGGCGCCAATCCACGCGCCGCATGGGTGTCGGGCCTTCCCTATGTTCGGGTGGTCTTCCTGGTGCATATGACGTCGGGGTTGCTGTCTGCGCTGGCAGCCATGGCGCTGGTCGGGACTTTGGGTAAGGGCAGTGTGACACTAGGCCAGGATTTGCCGCTGTTCTCACTGGCCGCGGTCGTTCTGGGCGGTGTGAGCTTTGGCTATGGCCGCGGAGGCGTGCTGGGACCGGTTTTTGCTGCGGCAATGCTGATTTTCCTGTTCAACTTCCTCACTGCCTACAACTTTGCCCAGCCAGTGCGTCTGATCCTCGTTGGTATCGTCATTCTCGTGTCGGCCATTGCGATCAGCCATCGCGCCCGCAAAGAATAAGAATACGGAGGAACCGAATGCCCAATTCCACGCTTATGGCAATACTCAATAAGCACCGCGCGGACTCCGGACCAAGCTGTTTGACGATTTGCGAAAGCGGGTTTACGAGCCATTAACTCGGGAAGGAGGAGTAAGAAAACTATGGCGGCATCAGGTGAAAAAATCATCAAACCCAAAAGTATGTCCGAAATTGTACTGGACAGACTACGATCTGACATCATTCAGAATCGGTTCGAGCTGGGTGAGAAGATTTCGGAAAGCTCGTTGTCCGACCTTTATGGTGTCACCAAAGCGCCGATCCGCGCAGCCTACATCCGCCTTGAACTGGAGGGGCTGATTGAGATCCGTCCGCAATCAGGCACCTACGTGTTTAAGCTGGATGCCGACGAGCTTAGGGCCCTATGCGAATTGCGCTTGGCTTTAGAATTGGAAGCATCTCGGCTTGCCATGCAGCGCGACCAACCGGCATTGGCACAGGCGTTTTCCTCGACCGTTTCAAAGATGGAAGAGGTCATGGCCACTCGTTCACTGGACAGCTATCGAAAACTAGATTCCCAGTTGCACCTGGACCTCCTCGCCATTTCGCAGTCCCCATTATTGGAACGCACCTATGTTCGCCTGGTAGATGGACGGTTTGCAGCATTGAGATACCGGTTTTCCCAGCATCATTCCCACAACGAGGCGTCCCTTGCCGAGCACAAGGAGATGCGTGATGCGGTGCTGGCAAAGGACACCGACTTGCTTTTGGAATTGACTCGTCGGCACACCGAAAACACCAAACTTTACTACTCAAGCTTCGGGAACTGACGCATGTGCTTTTTTGCAAAACTGATGAATTCAAACAGACATGTTACATGTCAAAAATATGAGGGAAGTGCAGCCCTTGGTCGCAGAAAAGAAACGCTATGTAACCGACCGGAAAGCCACCTTCGCAAACATGTCCGATAACTCAACCAGCCGGGTGCCTTCGCGCAGAACACGTCGGCCAAAATTATACATAGGAGAAACCTAAAATGCCGAAACTACGCATAATGCACACAATGCTGCGTGTGCAGGACCTTGAAAAATCGAAGAAATTTTACACTGGGCTTTTGGGGATGAATCTCATCAAAGAGCTAGATTTCCCTGAAGGGGAATTCACCCTTGCCTTTGTCGGCTACGGGCCTGAACCCGTGACCACGGTTCTGGAGTTGACATACAATTACGGTCACGAGGCTTACGATCTGGGTAACGGCTACGGCCATATCGCGCTAGAAACCGACGATATCTACGCCACCGCCGAAACCCTTCGTGCAGGCGGAGCCGAAATCGTCCGCGAGCCCGGCCCGATGAAGCATGGCAGGACTGAAATCGCCTTCATCAAGGATCCCGACGGCTATCTTGTCGAACTTGTTCAGCCCGACTGGAACGACAACGCCTGATGTTTCGTACCGCTGTCTTTCCTGCCCGCTATGTACAGGGCCCAGGGGCGCTTGGGAGGCTGGGCACCGAATGCGCACCCTTTGCGCAAAAGGTTCTTTGTCTTGCGGACAAAACGCTGCCCGATGGCATTGCCGGCCAGCTTGGTGGTGACGGGGCAGAGTTGATCGTGTCGCCGACGCCGCCGCATTGCACCATGGAAGCAATTGCAGGAGTGGTCGCCGAAGCGGGAAAGACCGGAGCAGATGCTGTCGCTGCCCTGGGTGGTGGAAAAGTCATAGATCTCGGCCGAGCTGCTGCCGATGATCTGGGTCTGCCATTCGTCTCGGTCCCGACCATCGCAGCATCGGATGCTCCCAGTTCGGCATTGGCGGTAATCTATGATGACGAAGGGCGGGTCGTTTCTGACCAGTTCGTGCGGTCCAACCCGCAGCTTGTGCTGGTAGATAGCGCGGTGATTGCCGCTGCGCCGGCACGATTCTTTGCGGCTGGCATGGGAGATGCGTTGGCAACCTATTACGAGGCGGTCGCCTGCAAAAGATCCGGAGCTGGAAATCTGTGTGGTGGACAACAGACACGACTTGCGATGGGCGTGGCCGAACTGTGCCGCGATACGATTCTTGGCCATGGGGCCATTGCGCTTGAAGAGACGAAATCCGGTAACCCTGGTGAGGCTTTCGAGGCAGTGCTCGAGGCCAACATCCTGCTGTCCGGCATCGGGTTTGAATCTGGCGGCGTGGCCGGGGCGCATGCCATTCATCACGGGCTTGCCGAATTGCCTGAGACACATGGCGCCCTGCATGGGGAGAAGGTGGCGTTCGGTGTTCTTGTTGAGCTGGCATTGCGGGATGCTTCGGATTCAGAAATCGCGGAAATCGCCTGGTTCAACAGCTTGGTTGGTCTTCCGCTTACGCTCGAAGCGTTGGGCATTTCCGATGCCGATAGCGCCATACCCGTAATTGCCCGAAGGGCAACGCAGGCGGGCGAAATCATTCACAACGAGCCCTTTCCGGTCGATCGGCCCATGGTTGAGGCGGCGATCCGTCGGGCCGACACAATCGGAAAGACAATGACGGGACGCGACCAATGAAGAGCCGGGAACAAACGCGTTGTGCGCTCAATCGCATAGTGATTGCCGGCGGCATGTCCCACTGCGGTTCAGCAATTGCCCTGAGTGAGCGCTGCCGCGCCGACTTAACGCTCAAACAGAATACGCCTGTCGGTCCAGGGCGTGGAAAAAACCAACAGGGACCTTGGAGGAAACAATGAAGAAACTTTTTGCACTGCTTTGCCTTACTGGGTTCGCGTTGCCAGCGACGGCCGAAGTTTATGTTGTCGAAGACGCAATGGGTGACAAGCCGATCGTTATCCAGAAAGACGATCCCGCCCTTGGCGACGTACCGGAACCGCATGTCGGGTTTTCCTATGTTACCAAGTATGTGACTGCGGGGACTGCGCTGCGTGTGCATCGCGGCCATGTTGACCCCGGCGGCCATATTGCCGTGCATGACGGGCCGAACGTTTATGTGCTTTATGTGATTGGCGGCTCGGGAAAGCTGGTTAATGTCGGGCCCGACGATGAGGTGACATCAGAGATCAACTATAAGCCAGATGATATCATCGTGTTTCGTGAAGGTACTATGCATTACTGGGACAATGGTGATCAGCCATTTGATTTCATTGGCTTCGAACAGTTCCCCACAAAAGAATAATTCATCGTGGGCTCCGGTTGCGGAGCCCACTTCCAAGGAGATGGCAATGCGTGCTGTGATATGTTCGAAACCGGTTGATGATCTTTCGACAACCACGTTGACAGAGGCGCCGCGCCCCGATCCCCAACCGGGCGAAGTGCGGGTCAGAATGCGGGCGGCCTCGCTCAATCCCGTTGACTGGAAGCTGTGTGCGGGTGTTGCTCCGTGGTGGACACAACCACATGTGGCCGGTCTGGACGGAGCCGGTGAGATAGATGCAGTCGGTGATGGGATTACCGGATGGAATATTGGCGATCGTGTCGTCTGGCACGGCGATCTTAACCGGCAGGGCGTTTTTGCCGAGTATGCTATAACCGTCGCCCATGTTCTCAGCCGCATTCCTGACGGAGTGAGTTTTGAGGCCGCAGCAGCATTGCCGTGCGCAGGATTGACCGCCTATCAGGCACTTGTGCGAAAGATTGGTCTGCAAACGGGGCAAGTAATTGTCATACAGGGCGCGTCAGGTGGAGTCGGTGGATTTGCAGTCCAGATCGCGAAAAACCTTGGGGCGCGCGTCATCGCGCTTGCTCGGCCTGACAAGGCGGCCCGCGCGGAGGTCTTGGGTGCCGATGTAGTACTGGACTATCGGAGCGAAGCGCTTGCTGATGAGGTGCGGCGGCATAATGGCGGTGAAGGTGCCGACGCAATGCTGGAAGTGGTGAACCCTGGAGATGCACGCCGGTCGCTGGACCTGCTGCGTTATAACGGGCAACTTGCGACCATTGCGCCATTGCCCGACCTGTCACAAACCCCGGCCTACACATACGGGGCATCGCTGCACGAAGTCGCGCTGGGGGGAGCTTATGCTGCGGGCGACTTGAGAACCCAGCAGGACTTTTCATTGATGGGTGATCAACTGTTGAAGTGGCTGGCTAAGGGCAAGCTTGATCCAATGATTGAGATGAGAACCACGCTGCAAGACGTGCCCGAGACTCTGGCACAATTGCGGCGTCGGAAATTTGACGGCAAGGCCGTTGTGATAATTTGAGAAAGCGCGTGTCAAAAAAAGCTAAGATCATATCGCCCGGTTATGCCAACCACCGAGTTGAATCCGAGTTGCTGGCACCGCTTGGGGTGACCGTCGAAACCATCGAATGGGGTGAGGATCGGACTAAGCTCATTGACGCGGTGGGAGACGCAGAACTTCTGTTTGTCCGCGACTCGGTACTCGATGCAGACGTCATCAACGCGATGACTCTAACAAAGGGGATCGTCCGCTATGGCGTTGGGACGGATACTATTGACCTCGAAGCCGCAAGTGCCCGGAACATCATCGTGGCGCGGGTGCCCAATTATGGCGCCGAAGTTGAGGTGGCCGATCATGCACTGGCGCTTTTTCTTGCCGTCCGCCGCCGTATAGTGAAGCGTGACGCCGACATCCGGGAGGGCGCCTGGCAGGTTGGGCAGGCGGAGCCGATCAGTCGCATCGCCGGGTCAGTTGCGGGTTTTATCGGATATGGCCGCATCGCGCGCGCCGTTGCCCAGAGGTTCAGGGGGTTTGGAGTTACCAGAATCCTCGCATTCGACCCGTTTCTCACAGCCGAGACTGCGGGTCCGGATGTTGAGCTTGTCGAGCTTGAGACCATTGCCCGCGAAAGCAACGTGATCAGCCTGCACGCACCGGCCACTGAGGAAAACCAGCATCTGGTGAATGACGCATTCCTACGCATGGTCAAACCTGATGTCATCCTGATCAACACGTCGCGCGGTGCCTTGGTGGACGAGGCGGCGTTGGCCTCAGCTCTTGGCGAAGGGCGCGTATTTGGCGCTGGCATAGACGTGTTTGAAGCGGAGCCACCAACTGCCTCGCCGTTGCTTACTGCCCCGCGCACCGTGATTTCCGATCACACCGGGTGGTATTCGGAAACGACGGTGGAAAACATCCAGCGTGGTGCCGCCGAACAGGCATTTCAGATCCTGAGCACCGGTGCAGCAAGCGAGGCCGTCAACGAAGTCAATGCCGAATAACTCGCTCCTAACCGGACCTGGCACACAGAAAACTCCGAGGCTCCCTCAAGTAGGCGTCTCAGCACATGAAAGAAAAACGATGGAACACTATTGCAACCTTATTGACGGAGAGTGGCGGGGCGAAGCGTTTTCACAGAATATCAGCCCCTCTGATACCCGTGATATCGTCGGTAACTATGCTGTGGCCACCGAGAATGACACCAAGGATGCAATCGCCGCAGCGGTACAGGCCTTTCCAAGCTGGTCTCGCAGCGGCCTGATGCAGCGCCACGGCATCCTGAGCGCCGCAGCGGTCGAGATTCGCGCCCGCCGAGACGAGCTTGGCCGCCTGTTGGCCCGTGAAGAAGGAAAATCTCTGCCGGAGGCTATAGGCGAAGCCACCCGTGCCGCGCAGATCTTTGACTTCTTCGCCGGAGAGTGTCTGCGCCAAAACGGCGAAATCATCACCTCGGTGCGTCCTGGTGTCGGGATTGAGGTGACACGCGAGCCGCTCGGTCCCGTCGGACTGATCACGCCCTGGAACTTCCCCATCGCGATCCCGGCCTGGAAATTGGCGCCGGCGCTTGCATATGGCAATACGGTGGTTATGAAGCCTGCCGATCTGGTGCCGGGATGCGCTTGGGAGCTTGCCGCGATCCTGGAGCGCGCCGGATTGCCACGCGGGGTCTTCAACCTGGTCATGGGACCCGGCTCCATCGTCGGCCAAACCATGCTCGACAGTCCGGAACTCGCCGCACTCAGCTTCACCGGGTCGACCGGGGTTGGCGCGCGTGTTGCCGAAAGTTCGGCTCGGCTTGGGCGCAAGTTCCAGCTTGAGATGGGGGGGAAAAACCCGCTGGTGGTGCTTGACGACGCCGAGCTTGATGTTGCTGTCGAATGCGCTGTGCAGGGTTCCTTCTATTCAACCGGGCAGCGTTGCACCGCCTCTTCGCGGCTGATCGTCACCAAGGGAATCCACGATCAGTTCGTCGAACGGGTTCAGACCCGGGTCGCAGCGTTGAAGGTCGGCAACGCGCTTGACCCCGACACCCAAATTGGCCCGGCCGTTAGCCAGTCGCAGCTGCAACAGGACCTAGAATATGTGGCCATCGGCACGACCGAGGGTGCAAATCTTTTGTGTGGCGGAATGGCCATCGACGCCGCTACACCGGGCTATTACATCGCGCCCGCCCTATTCACCGGAGCGGACAACAACATGCGTATAGCGCGCGAGGAAATCTTTGGCCCGGTCGCCTGCGCAATCGAAGTCGATGACTATGACGAGGCCCTGGCATTAGCAAACGACACCGAATTCGGACTTTCGGCGGGTATCTGCACGCAAAGTCTCCGCCATGCAGCGCATTTCCGGCGCAATGCCCAAGCCGGAATGGTCATGGTCAACTTGCCTACTGCAGGCGTGGACTTCCACGTGCCGTTCGGTGGGTCCAAAGCCTCGAGCGTCGGATCGCGCGAACAGGGGCGATATGCGCAGGAGTTCTTCACTATGGTTAAAACCGCCTATACCGCCGCGGGAGAACTGTGATGCCAGAGGCGCGAAATGGTGTCGTAACTCGCAGCGATCTGTCGACCGAGCTTGCTGCCGAACTGGTTGGGAACGCTATCGCCGAGGCCCGCCATCTGGGGGTCAATATCTGTGCCGTCGTTGTCGATTCTGCCAGTCAGCCACTGGCCATGCTGCGGATGAACGCAGTAAGCGACATGGTTGTTGGAATTGCCACGGACAAGGCTAAAACCGCTGCCACGTTTCGCAGGGCGACGGATGAGATGCGCGACCGGCTCGGGGTGGATGGCATGTGGCTTGGCGCGGCAAGCCGAAAAAACCTGATGTTGTGGGGTGGCGGGCTTCCGATATATGTTCAGGATCAGTGTATCGGTAGCATCGGCGTATCCGGCGCCTTGGTCGAACAGGACATATACTGTGCGGAGACGGCTTTAGTCGCATCGGGCTTGCAACGTCGCTGATTTTGGACAAAAACGGGTCGAACTCTGATAGTATCGCAGCCATTATCGCGATGCTTCCTTTTAAAAATAAGCGACTACCAAGTATCAAGCGTTCACGGGAAAGCGCTTCGCAAATCAGCCTCCGGGGCACCATTTTCTTAGTTCGAAGCACTTGCTACACCATCTGTAGATTTCGCTCTTGAATTGTGACCTTATAGCGGTCCTTCAGACGAAGCGCAGCATTTGTCAGTTTGGGCTCGAAGCTGTCATTCAATCCGACCTGCCGAGCACCCGCTTTGCGGGACAAACCGTGCTTTCGTCACAGTTGCGCCAATGGCTGATTTTGCTTCTAACTTGCGTGGGAGTGCATCAACCTACCCGGAGTTCCGACGCGAACCCTAAGAATATTTCCGGTGTCGGATTCGGTGATGAAGAGTTCGGAATTACCATCTCCGCCAAAGGCCAGATTGGTGGTGGTCATTCCGGTGGTGCTTTTCAGGCGATATTGAGGCTCACCAGTCTTTGAGAAACCCCAGACACACCCGTTTCCGGCGTGCGCTACCCAAAGGCCACCTGCCTGATCCAAAGCCATGCCGTCCGGCCCGGAAAGCCCACCTGAAAGTTGCAAGAAGACACCTACCTTTGAAACGCCACCGTCACCCATCAACGGCAAGCGCCACACGCTGTTACCGCGTGTCATAGCCACGTATAGAACATCCTCGTGCTCATTCAGGACCAAGCCGTTGGGGCTTTGCCCGGTATCAATTAATAGATCGAGGCGCTCGGCCTCAAAGTCATACCGGAATACACGACCATTGGGCATATGCATTCCACTTTGGCCTTGGTCGGTAAAGTAAAGGCGCCCCTGAGCATCGAATACCAGATCATTGCAGCCTCGGAAATGTTCGGAATGCCGGTGCCAGATGACAGGCTCAACTTGGCCTGTTTCGGGATTGAAACACATGATCCCGTTCTTGTAATCAGCCAGAAAGACGCGGCCATCTTTGTGGATTTTGAGCCCATTTGGCCAACCGTCATACTGGGTCACGAGTGTCCATTCGCCGTTTGGTGCTATCCTAAAGATGCGGCCATAAGGGATATCTGTAACCCAGAGATTGCCCTTACGGTCAAAACTTGGACCTTCCAAAAAGCTGTCAATCTGTCGTCCGGGCTTGTTGGCGGAGGCCCACTCTGGCGAATTGTCTTTAACGCGGAACTCATCCGGCATACTGGTCCATACTTTTGCGTCGATGATTTCTGGTGATGGATAGAGCGACATGACGGTTCCTTTAAGTTGAAATTTTTTCCGAAAGGCGCTGTTCACTTTCCTTCAGTGCAGAGACCAGCGCTTCGTGTCGCTCCTCGCCAAATCGAGTGATCAATCCAGAAACGGACAAAGCACCGACGAGACGACCTGATTTCGCAATGAGCGGGACCGATACAGCTGCGACTTCCGGGTCCCGCTCACCACGCGAGACAGCGTAGCCTTTCTCTTTGACTTCAGAATGCGGCTCACCCACGCCGTCGGAGAACGCCAACAGGACTCTACCACTGGCACCGCGGTCCAATGGCATACTCTTACCCTCAACTATCGAGTGCCGGATCGCTCTTTCGGGCTCAACCCGGTATAGACAAATTCGGCTGTTGCCTTCGCGGATGTAGAAGGAAGCGGTTTCATTGGTAGCTTCGCAAAGCGTCTTCAGCTCTGGTCGCAAAACTTCGGCAAGATCGAAGCTTTGCCGGTAGCACGATCCCAACCTCCAGGTGGCCGGCCCGAGGCGGTATCTCCCCGTCTCTCCGCGAACGAGATACCCGAATCGCTCCAATGAAGCGACCAGGCGAAGAATTGTGCTCTTATAGAATTCAGTGCGACGAGAGAGTTCAGCAAGACTGATTTCCTGCGCTTCAGCACTAAAGCAATCCAAAATTTTCAAAGCACGATCAACGGCTTCAACGCCCTTTGTGTCCGCCAAGGTTAGTACCCTCCAGCTTTTCTTTGACTTTCAACCCTTCTTACCATAGCGTTCTATCTAACGCAATAGCGTTCTGTACAATAGAACATTACAGGAGGAGAAAATGTTCAGAACTTTCCGCTCCATTACGCTGACTGGCGCTCTCGCGATGGCGGCAACCACTGCATATTCACAAGACATCGTGTTCAGTGGTGTTTCGACGACATCGGATGACTATCAACTAGGGGTCGTTTGGTCGGGGATCGCCCGCGAGGCCGGAATACCTATGACCGTTGTCGAAAACGGCACCGTCTCAGGAATGAGGAAGGCTGCCCAAGGTGAAATCGACATGGTTGGCGTCGGCGCGCCGCATTACCTCGACGCTGTAGGTGGCACCGGAAAATACGCCGATGATCCTGAAGCCCTGCGAGACGGATATAAAGATATGAAAGCCATTCTGGCGATGCCTGTTGGAATGGCTCAATATGTCGCTCGTGCAGACACCGGGATCACTTCTTTCACAGACCTTGAAGGAAAAACCGTTGGGACCGGTCGTCCAGGTGGAAACGCAGGCAAGGTCACAAACACCCTCTTTGACATTCATGGAATTGGCGGAAAGGTCGATGGCCAAGCCATCAAATATGGTCCGGCAATGGAGCAGATGGCCTCCGGCACAATGGACGCCACTCTTGTTTGGGGTTCACTTCCCAACGCGGTGATCGACAACGCCTCACGTCAGATGGAACTGCGGTTCGTGTCCCCTGATCCAGCGACGCTTGAGCAATTCCGCGACACCATCTCCAACGGTGAGTACTACATATACCAGAAGATCCCTGCCGCTGCGATTGAACAGGCTTATGAAGGCCGGGTTGAGGCGGAAGCAGACGCCTATTTTTGGACCTTCCCTTATCAAGTTATGGTCCGGGGCGAGATTGATGAAGACACGGTCTACAACCTGACTAAGGCCCTGTGGGAGAACGTCGACAAGGTGAATTCTGCCTCTGCTGGCCTTTCTCTGGTCTCGTTGGAAAGCGCTTTAGAAGCGATCTCCGCTGATCTACACCCTGGTGCACAGCGCTACTACGAAGAGATAGGGCTACTCTAAAGCTCTAGCCTACCTGGCGTGCCCGCGGCGGTGCGCCAGGCCTCAAAAAATGCGCTTCGGATTGCTGCTCAGGGCCGCGCATTTTTCTTCCCGAATAAATCGACTTTCGGAGGCGAACCCATGACCGATGCCACCATGAATCCCTTGAATTTTCTATTGCCGAATGGGCCTGATCAGCGCCGGTATTTTCGTTGGCTTGAGAGCGCTGGCCTCATAGCTTCGGCTCTCATTCCAGCATTCATCATCTATACCCAATTGGCAGGTCGGTTCCCTTCAGAGGTTCAATACGGCACGGTTCTCTATCTCGGCCTCATAGCAATGTTCTGCCTGCGCCCAGCGTTCAAAGATGCGGAAGGACGGCGGACAAACTTCGATTTACTATTCAATCTCGTCCTGATTTCAGGTGCCACGTTTGCTTACGCCTATTTCACGGATCAATACGACGACATTGCTGACATGCGGGAGGGACTGCCCAATCAATGGGACCTGGCCTGCTACCTGATAGGGTCGATTGCTGTCGTATTCGGGGCACATCGCGCCGAAGGTTGGCTCCTCACTGCCGTTGTATTGCTGGCCATCATTTACCTCATGTTCGGCCATGTGATGCCCGGAATATTGGAGCACCGCCCGTTTTCTTTGAACCGGGTGCTAGAAATCTCCTATGGATATCGTGGCATATTCGGTGTGGCATTGGGTGCCGTGGTCGACATCGTGCTGGTCTTTGTCATCCTAGGCGTGACCCTGCGGCTGACTGGTGCAGGAGACTTCTTTAACGATCTGGCATTGATCCTGACCAAGGGAAAGAGGTCCGGCCCGGCACAATGCGCAATCATCGCATCTGCCATGTTCGGCTCAATTAACGGCTCAGCCCCGGCCAATGTGGCCTCCACCGGCATTCTGACCATCCCCATGATGCGCCGCGCAGGATACTCCGGCCGCTTTGCAGGGGGCGTTGAGGCCACCGCGTCATGTGTTGGTCAAATCATGCCGCCCGTGATGGGTGTCGGTGCGTTTATCATGTCGGATGTGACCGGTATTCCATACGTCACCATAATGTTTGCAGCCATAATCCCTGCGCTGCTCTACCTCTTCAGCTTGTCCATCACTGTCAGCTTGGAAGCGGCGCGCCTAAACCTCAGCCCACTGGCGGACGAAACCCCAACCTGGGATCGCAAAATGATCAGCCGCGCAGCCCTTCTAATTATAGGGTTCGGCTCGCTGCTCACCATGCTCTTCTCTGGCTTTCCCGCGACCTTCTCGGGACTGGTTTCGAGCGGCATCATTCTGGTCCTGGCAACGATCCTGCCTGACACCCGGTTGAGTTTTCAGAACTGGTTTGTACTCGCTGTGGATAGCGGTCGCGACGGGCTATCGGTGCTCTTGTCATGCGCCGCCATCGGAATTGTCATTGCGGCCATCACGTCAACAGGCCTGGGCATCAAACTCAATCAGGAGATTACCGCACTGGGCGACCAGAATCTTTTAGCTGCACTCGTACTGGCGGCGCTTTGCTCAATTGTGCTTGGAATGGGGCTTCCCACAGCCGCGTCATATTTGATGGTGATTTTTGTAGCAGGGCCCGCGATCATGGAGTTGGGTGTCTCGCAACTGTCGACCCATCTCTTTGTCTTTTATTATGCTGTTCTGTCTGCAATCACTCCGCCGGTGGCCCTGGCGATCTTTGCTGCCGCTGCGATTGCGAAAGAGAACCCCATTCCGCTGGCACTGAATGCACTGCGGTTGGCGTCTGTTGGGTTCGTTTTGCCAATTGCTTGGGTGTACCACCCTGAGATCGTGATCGGGGCAGATGGCACTGGCGTGATTGACGCGCTTATGTATGTGCCAATGCTGATGGTGGGGATCGCCGGACTTTCAGCGGCACATGTCGGACATTTGTTCCGAAGGTTGGCAATACCGGAACGCGTTGCACTGGCGGCAGGGGCAGTTGCCATCCTGATGCCGAGCACGTTGGTCAATTTGGGCGCTACACTGCTGATACTGCTTATCGCGGCCAACGCTTACCGGGGAGGTCAAAATGTCAAAACCGCTTGAAGGCATCCGTGTGCTCGACCTCACCAATGTTCTTGCCGGGCCGTTTTGTTGTCATCATCTGGCACATATGGGCGCAGAGGTGATCAAAGTGGAAGCAGCTGGTCGCGGCGATCTTGCCCGGCAACTGGGGGCTGATCCTGCCTTGAATGCTGCGGGAATGGGCGTGTCATTCCTAGCCCAGAACGCGGGAAAGAAATCGGTTACGGTGAATCTCAAGAGCCCCAAAGGGAAAGCACTGTTTCAAAAACTGGTGGAAAGCGCTGATGTACTGGTTGAGAACTTTCGACCTGGTGTCATGAACCGCCTTGGGGTCGGCTATGAAAGTTTGAAAGCCATCAAACCGAACCTCATCTACTGTGCGATATCCGGGTTCGGTCAAGAAGGACCTTGGGTGCATCGCCCAGCCTATGACCAGATCATTCAAGGTGCATCAGGGGTGATGTCGATCACCGGTGATGATACAAGCGCACCCCTGCGCGTGGGTTATCCTGTGGCAGATACGGTGGGCGGTATCACTGCCGCCTTCGCGATCTCCTCCGCTCTTAACGCACGGCCACGGGGTTCTTTCATCGATGTGTCGATGCTTGAATCGGTGCTCGCCACCATGGGCTGGATCGTTTCCAACTATCTGATTGCCGGAGTGGACCCAAAGGCCAACGGAAACGAAAACGCCACCTCCGCCCCCTCCGGCGCCTTCCAGGCCGGTAGCGGCCTAATCAACATCGCGGCCAACAAGGACGAGCAATGGGTGTTGCTGACTGATCATCTTGGGTTAGCCGCGTTGCGAGACCGCCCGGAATACAGTTCACGCGAGGATCGCAAGCGTAACCGGCTGGCATTGAAGACTGAGCTTGAAGCGGTGCTCGTGACCCGCCCGGCACGGGATTGGGCCAAGGAGCTTAACCGGATCGGCGTACCAGCGGGCGCGGTCCTGTCCGTTCCGGAAGTGCTCCAGATGCCGCAGGTCGCGGATCGTGGGTTTCTTCATGAGTTCAAAAATGCACCGGGAGTCGGACGCGACATTCAAGTTGCGACCACCGGCGTGAAACTCAATGGAAAAGCACCGGCAGTTGACACGCCGCCGCCACTTCTTGGGGAACACAATGAACTTGTTTGGGGGGAACTTGGTCTCTCTGAAAACGAAATTGATGAGTTGAAAAAAGAAGGTGCAATATGAGCGATGTAGCTTCCCGCTCCGACGTGTCTGATTGGTGGACGACTGAAATTATTGATATGGCACCCGGCCAGATCAGGTTTCGGGGTACTCCAATAGAAGAATTGATCGGGAATGTAACCTTCCCGCAAATGATCTGGCTTATGACGCGGGGCGCGCTTCCCACAAAGGCTCAGGCGGATCTATTGGAATGTGCGCTGGTCGCTGCGGTGGACCATGGGCCACAGGCTCCTTCAATTGCGGCTGCTCGAATGGCGGTGACATGTGGTCTTGGATTGAACGGCGCGATGGCATCAGCCGTCAATATGCTGGATGACGTCCATGGCGGCGCCGGTGAGCAGGCGGTGGAACTCTATTCATGGATTGATAACGCCATTTCCGCCGGACAAACCCCAATGGAAGCTGCCGGACAGATGATCGACCGTTGGCAAGCAGAACGCACGAAGTTCGTTCCGGGATTTGGTCATCGATTTCACAAACCGGAAGACCCACGTGCACCGCGGTTGCTAAGTTTGGTGGATCAGGCTGCTCTGGCGGGAACAGTTGACGGTCGTTTTGCCCTGATCGGACGATCCATTCAAAAAACTCTCAATTCCCGCAAGCACAAACCAGTACCTATGAATATCGATGGTGCCACGGCCGTAATTTATGCCGAACTGGGATTTGCGGGACCCTTGGCAAGAGGGCTGTTTTGTCTGTCCAGGTCTGTTGGCGTAATTGCACACGCATGGGAGCAAATGAACCAGGGTGGTCGCAACAAAGGCCCAACTCCTCCAGCTTATCGCTGGACTTACACTGGTCCGAACCCAATAAGTTCTTCAGGATGAAGATTTTTCGGGTTCGTTCCTACCAGATGCGTCCAGCGCCTCATCTTTGTCAAAAAGTGACAAGGCGGAATAACAACCTGACAGAAAGAATTCGCAAGCAGACATTTAAGCACTGCGCAGCATCGGGCATTTTGGGCTCGGAGCGGACCTTCGCCACCCACTGAGAGTCTCTGAGGAAGCCCGCATCAAAGCGTGAACATGTTCACGGAGTTTTAGATCGCGATGCTTTAGGCAAACTGCATGCGGATCAAGATTCCTAGGCAAAATAGAAAGTGGCTAACGCTGGTTTTGTTCGGCGGCATCGCAACTTTCATGTTGTTCGGCGGTGAGTTTGCGGGTTCTCCTGACAGCTGCCGAGTAAAGTGCTTTACGTATACAATCCAAGAGTGGTCAGATTACGGATACAGGGGCTATGTCATCGTGGGCCTCTATTTAGCCGCTGTTCTTGGCTTTCTTTGGGACCATCTATGACTTGAGCGAGCCGCCCCAAGGAGAGATTATCGCGTCGTGCAGGCAGCAGACGTTAACAGAAATTTCCAATGACCGCTCTGCGGACAAAGCGCCATTTCGCTGCGTTTGCACCTACGGCGGTTTTGTGCGCATTGCCAACGTTGGAGCAGGAGTGAGAATTGTATCTTTTCTCACTTGAGCTGAGATACCTTCGAAGAAAACAATACAGGAAAATTACCTTGGTTACGGCTGCCTTGTTGAGTCTACTCCTGGGCGTGGGCCAGAATGCCCACTGACCGACACAGGCAGATCGGTCTATGCGCGAATGGGGCTATGAAGCCAGGCTCGGCGTAAACTGCGGCGGCCGAGCCTTAGATGTTCATCGAGGTCGGGTGACCTTTGATATATGACAATTGCCTCTAACTCTATGGTGTGGATTTTGCGCAAGCCACACGCTCAACCGCAACAAACACTTTTGGTCTTCAGAGGGTACATCGGCTTAACCTTCCGATTTCACGCCAGTGTAGTCTGGCAGAAAACTCGGTGGCATCGGTCCTTTGTTCCGGCCGCCCTGCTGCATCTGTTCCCAGCCATGAGACAAGACGCCGACCGAGCGGGAGAGACAGAACAGACCACGCGAGAACGGTGGTGGAAAACTCAGCTCGCAAAAGATAACAGCCGTGGCCCCATCGATATTCATTGCTATCTCAGTACCGCGTTTTGGGCTAAGAATGACACGCCCACTCCCGCAGCATTCAAGGCAGGATCAGCCCCCAGTTGCCGGGCAAGATCGCCACGACCAGCTGCTTCCACTTTGATCACCTCTGCGCCCATATGCGCCAGTTGATGACAGCGGAACGGACCGAACAGCACATTGGTCAGATCAAGAATGCGAATGCCCTTCAAAGGTGCCTGCGTCATTGTCCACGTCCCTCGTGTACAACCTTGGCTGCGGTGAAGAACTCGCGGCAATAGCTGCCTTTTTCCGGCGCGCCATAGGAGGATCCTTTTCGGCCCGTAAATGGTGCGTGAAAATCCATGCCAGCTGTGGGCAGATTGACCTGTATCATGCCTGCCTCGGCGTTCTCCGAGAAATGGTCGATTTTGGCTACATCCCGCGTGACGATGCCCGCAGACAAACCGAATTCGCAGTCGTTGGCCGTGGCAAGAGCCGCATCATAGTCCGGCACGCGCAACACAGCCGCGATTGGGCCAAAGATCTCGTCACGAGCCACGGCTGCCTGTGGTGACACATCGGTAAACAGGGCTGGAGCAAGGTAATACCCAGGCGTTGTCGCCCCTACATCGCCGCCGCCTGTGGCAAGTGTTGAGCCGTCAGACACAGCACCCTCGATGTAGCTTTTGTCAATGGCCAGCTGCGCTTCACTGGCCACCGGGCCAATCTGGGTTTCCGGCGCGCGCGCATCGCCGATTCTGAGGTCTTTCATGGCCGCACAAAGTCGACCAACAAATGCGTCGTGAATACCCTCGGTGACGATCAGGCGGGAGGAGGCCGTGCATCGTTGCCCGGTTGAGAAAAAGCTACCCTGTAGAGCGCAATGAACCGCCAGATCCAGATGCGCGTCATCCAGCACGACCAACGGGTTCTTGCCCCCCATCTCAAGCTGCATCTTGGCCCCTCGGACGAATAGCGCAGCCCCCATGTTGCGGCCGACAGGTGTGGAGCCGGTGAACGTGACACCGGAAACTTTGGGGTGCGTAACGATCGCCTCCCCGACTTCACGGCCTTTGCCCATCACAAGATTGAACACACCCTCGGGCAGGCCCGCACGGGCAATGATGTCAGACAACATCCAGGCCGATCCGGGAACCAGTTCGGCGGGTTTGAACACAACCGTATTGCCATAAGCCAGAGCAGGTGCAATTTTCCATGCCGGGATCGCCAGCGGGAAATTCCACGGTGTTATCACGCCCACAACGCCGATGGGTTCGCGTATAACCTTAAGCGACACACCTTCACGCAGAGATTGGTAAGCGTCGCCCGTTGCTCGATACGCTTCGGCCGCGAAATATTTGAACAAATGCCCGGCACGATGCGCTTCGGCCTTGGCCTCGGACAGGGTTTTGCCCTCTTCGCGGGCCAGCATGTCGCCCAGCTCGTCCACGCGAGCAAGGATTTCCGACCCGATGCGGTCCAGCGCTTCGAACCGGACCAGTGGCGACGTTGCACGCCATTTCGGAAAGGCGGCAGCCGCAGCCTCGATCGCTTCAACCGTCTGGCTGGCACTTGCCTGCGTATAATCTCCGATTGTGTCGTTCAGATCAGACGGGTTGATATTGCGGGCAGCATTGCAGCCAGAGGCCCATGTTCCGGCGATATAGTTGGGAAAGGAGTCTACAGTCATTGCACTTCCTCAAGAACCGGTCGCCACCCGATATCTTCATGCCGGTGGTCTACAGTGTTCACATAAAAATAGGTCGGGCCGTGATAACCCCGGCACACACGTCCGTCCGCACGGCTGGCGACGGGTTCGGCCGTCCAACTGACCGCCCCGAACCAGTTCCACAAACGGTTATGAGGCGAGGTCAGATGATCCGGGCTAAGTGGGGCTGCGCTATTGGCGGGGTCAGGCTGAGGCGCGTTCGACACGGCGACACTGCCCACTAACGCATCCCATTCATTGGGCCTGGTCGCACCCTGATAGGGGTCATCACAGGGCGTATCACCGCCGGTAAGCAACCGGCAGTGAAACTGCCTGCCATCAATCGAAACCTCTGTGCCATAGACATACCCGGCATCGTCCAGATCCTGCCAGCTGATGCGGCTCATAAGCATCCGGTCGGCCACCAGATACCGGGTGTTTCTTTGTTTAAACACATGCCAGTTCAGGCGTTTGGTCGGGTCTTTGGGGCTGTCCGTGAGCGTCCAGTTGCCCCAATCCGGGTCACGTTCAAATTCCGGGAGGTTACCGGGGTGCAGACCCTCATAAGGGCAAAGCGCTGTAAGATCCGTGATCCAAGGCCGGGTTGCCGGGGCAAGGATCTGTCCCGCATGTGATAGCCCGCCCAGTTGACTGGTTCCGATATATTCCATCATTGCTCTGTCACAGGTCCAGTCACAGGACGAGTGCGAAAGCGGCGCAAAACCCGGAACAGCATTTCCGCCGAAAGGAATTCCGTGCGTTGTGAGGGATCGAGCGGTGGTGAGACCTCGACAATGTCCAACCCGCGCAAGGGGGCCTCGGCCAATCCATCCAGCAGATCGTAGTACTGACGTGGTGTAATGCCGCTATGCACGATGGAGCCTGTGCCGGGAAGGTAGCCGGCGTCCATCGCGTCGATGTCGATAGACAGATAAAGCTCGTCGCAGCCCTGCATGGCATGCGCAAGGGCCTGACGCATCACCTCGGCCGCGCCGAGTTTTTGCACATCGCCCGCTGAAAACACCCGACCGCCCTGTTCTTCGATGAGCGCCAGATCGCCGCCATCGACCCAGCCCGTGATGCCGATCCAGACCATATTGGACACATCAGTGTTGGGCAGTTCAGAAATCCGACGTGCATTGGTTGCATGGTTGTGGCTGCCCCATGCGCCCAGCCGGTCTGAGAAGTCCAGATGACCGTCGATCTGGATATACCCAAAACGCGCGTTTGGAGCACGTTTGGCCAGCCCACGGGAATAGCCCAGACAGGCCGGGAAGCTGTTATAGTGATCACCGCCTAGTGCTAGAGGGATCGCCCCTGCAACGGTCAGCGTTTCGGTCATTGCTGCGATGGCTTCGGTCGTTGCATCAACGTCATGCGCGGTGATCTCTGCGTCACCGCAATCGATCAGCCAGTCGATTGCAGGCACGGTATGGCGGCTTGTATCTGGATCAAAGCTGACTCCCTGCGGACGCAAAGATTGCAGAAGACTTGTCGCCCTGCGCAATGCTTCGGGGCCGAACCTTGTTCCAAGGCGGCTGGAATGTGTCCAGTCGCTCGGCATGCCCACAACGCCGATCTGATCCGCGTGGGCGTCTGTCACGTCGCGCAAAGGCCCATCAAACAGTCGATATCCCGGTTGAGTCAGGGGCGGGTGGAATGTTGAAATCGCTGCAGTCATGTCAGTACATATTCCTCGGAAGTTTGGCGACCCGGATTTTCAATTCCAAATCCGAGGCGCGCATAGATAAATGCCAGAAGAGCCGTGACCATCAGGCGTTGGCCAACTTTCACCACACCCATTCCAGGCCTGTTCGGATTCAGGCCGGTCAACATGACGGCATTGACTTCCTGCTGTCCCAAAAGCTCAAGCCATTGCACCACTGTCTCAAGATCGCAGCCCCCTAACCGGGGCTGATCGCAAAGCGCGCTGAGTGATGTTTCAAACACGGACAGATCAAACCGCACAAACAGCGGCCTTGATGCATCCCGCCACCTGGAAAACGCTGCACGCTGCGCGGCTGTATCCATGTTGCAGGGCGTGCCCCGCCCATTCGGCAAGGGCGCTACATGAAAATCGCGCGCATCATCTGGCGTACCGCCAAGGTGCGCGGTCTGACAATTGGGTATCGCGCTCTGCACTGTCTCAGACATGCGATCCGAACCACCCAATATTATGGCACAGGCACCATTGCGGCTGATCCGACTTGTTGCCGCCTTCAATGACGCGTGAACCGCGTCATCGGACCCCGGCGCTATATCTCCAAGGTCACATAGCCGTTCGTGCAGGCCGTCGGTATTAATGTCCTGACGTGCATCGATATCTACGGGGTGACTGAATTGCGGGTTTGCGTGCCAACCGAAATAGACCGAGGTTTCGCGCAATGCACGCGGCGCCAGGGATTGCCCGGCATGCGGTGCGCTGGTGTCTTCGAACGGGACGCCCAGTACCGCCAGATCGCCGGGCTTGATATCACCGATTGCTTTGGTCTGCGCGCGCATGAACGATAGATGCCCTGCCATGCGCGGCAATGGGGCCGATCGTAAAGGCATCAGCCTGCTCCTTTCTCAAGACGTTCAGTCACCGCCTGCAAGATCGCCAGCGCGGCGCGGGTCTCAGCTCCACCACGAATGTCCAATTCCGGGGCAAGTCCGAAAATTGCTGCGGCAATGACATCGCCTGGGGTAGCGTCAATTTGAGCGATCATCTGTGCGGGTGACATCCCGGTCAGGTGACGCGGGTGCGATACCCATTTGCCCGCAAGCTCTTGTAAATCCACAGACAGGATGACCGGTTGGGTGTGGGACAATTGGCCCGCCACGCCGCCTGAAACCGGAATGACAGGAACATCCGCACCTGTGACCTTTTGTGCAGCAACGCCAAGAGCTTCCAGACCGCTGGAATCGCCGCCAACCAGCACCATGCGCGCGCAGGTTTCCAGAACCGCTGCGCATTGAGCGGTAACTGCGGAAAAATGCTTGTCCCGCTCGAGCGGAAATACATTCACATCCCCTAGATCAATCGCATTTGCGGGTGCTTTTTCAGGACGGGAGGCGTATCGTAGCTGCCGTGCGAGATAGCGTTGCCCCGCCGCTGGCCGGGCGAGATTGTCGCAAAAATACCCCGCTATCGCGACCTGCCCAGGCGTGAGATCTTCCAGATCGCCAACAGATACGCCCAGAAAACTAGGGATCGTGTCAAACCGTATGAGCGCCGCTTCACCCATTGTGCAACGCCGCGTTCAGGGTTTCGATGGCCGCCAGTTCCGACATACCCCGCGTATCGAGCGAAGGCGCAAGGCCAGTGATCACGATCGCCTGCCAGCGACAGGACATTGCCCCGATGACCGATACGAGTGTTTCGGGTTTCATCCCGCCGGGGTTAAGTCCGACGGTACCGGCCGCATGCCCCAGATCAATGACCGACATGTCGATCCAGAGAACAGCACGCTCGGACATGTCAGAAAAGTCGGCGTGCCCTTCATCCAACTGCCGGGCGGTACGCCATGCCATTTTGCGCTGGCTGATCTGATCCCAGACATCGGCAGGTTGCCCGCCGTTTAAACCCACCCAGGTAGTGTTTGCAGATCGCTCTATGAGATCACGCCGTCCCATCGGCATGGCCGCAACAACCGGCAAGTCAGGGAAGGCCTGTAGCACCGACGAGGCAACATCTGCCGCGCCGCCCAGTACAACGGGTACAATGTCGCGATCCGCCATTTGTGCCACTAGCTGTTTCAATACGCCGGGCCAATCGCCCGACAGGTCCAGATTGCCGAGATCCCGACCATTTACAGGCATGCAGGCCCCAAGCTGCCCTGTCATCTTGCGCAACGCATCCGGTGCCAAAGAGGCGCCGGAACGAGGCCCGCTATCGACTTCGCTTGGAACACCCAAAACCCCGACGCTTCCTGCCTCGCATTGCGAAAACTCGCCAAAGGGAAGATCAGCATAACCACTTGTTATCATTTGTTTCTGAGCGCTATTCATTACCAAACGCCTTCATTATTTGCGATTTCCAATTACGCTCGAACCGGCTATAAAAAACGACGGAATTGCGTCGAAAGGTCTGCCTATGCCCGACAAGCCCCGAACCCCTGACGCCAATGGTGGTGTCGAAGCGGTTGAGCGCGCATTGCGTGTGTTGGACATCTTTGAGCCCGGCGATGCAGGACTCTCTTTGAAGGAGGTTGCGGACCGCAGCGGGGTCAACAAGGCGACAATTCTGCGTTTGAGCGTGTCGCTTGAAAAATTTGGCCATATCACCCGAGACGCCGAAGGCCTGTTCCACTTGGGCCCTTCCCTGTGGCGGTTGGGCTCTGTGTTTCGCCAGAACCTGCGTATGGGGCCTATTGTGCGCCCGGTGCTTGCGAATCTGGTTAAGTCGACTGGCGAAAGTGCGTCGTTTTATGTGCAGCGCGGTAATTCCGGCGTGTGCCTCTACCGGGTCAATTCGCCAAGGCTTGCGCGGGATCATGTGCAAGAGGGCGAGATCATTCCGCTGAGCATGGGCTCTTCGGGCCAGGTGCTGGATGCTTATTCCATCAGGCAGGGAAAACAGGCCGCCAACATCCGAAAGGCCGGGTATTATCTCAGCCTTGGCGAACGGGATCCCGACGTCGCCGGTCTTTCGGTTCCGGTCCTTGGGTTCGAAGACGAATTGCTGGGCGCGATCAGCCTGTCCGGCTTGCGCGTCCGCTTCAATGACGCAGTCGTCGAAGAGTATCGCGCAGCGGTTCTTGATGCCGCCCGCCAGATACGGGTGGGGTTTGGCGAGAGATAAGTCGCGTATCATTGTGCCTTGTCTTTCCGACGCCCGATCATCTGCACGCCGACAAGCGCCGTGATGGACACGACAATTAGACAGGTCGAGATCGCTGCGATTGTCGGATCAAGCTGATCACGCAACGAATTGAACATGCGGCGGGTGATGGTGGCGTTTTCTCCGCCCGAGACCAGCATCGAGATCACAACCTCGTCGAGCGAGGTGATAAAAGCCAGAAAAGCCCCTGTCTGAATCGAGAATTTCACCTGCGGTACGGTGATTGTCCACAATGCGTATGCACGGGACGCCCCCAGGCTGCGCGCTGCAAGCTCCTGATCAAAATCATAATTCTGCAATCCCGACATCACCGTCACAATCACGAATGGCAGCGCCAGCGCAGTGTGGGCGATCACGATCCCGGCCAGCGTGTAGTTCAGCCCCAGCTTGGCATAAAGGCTGAACACACCGACCGCGATCAGGATTACCGGCACGACAATCGGCATGATCACAAGGATCTGCGCCACGCTCCTAACGCGGGGCGTAGAGCAATGCAGACCATAGGCACAAAGTGAGCCCAGGGGTGTCGCGATTGCCGTGGTAAGTGCCGCCGCGATCAGCGAGGTCTTTGTAGCGCTCATCCATTCCGGCGACGTGACATAGGCCACATACCAGCGAAACGAGAGCGATGTCGGCGGAAATTCCAGATAGGAGGCCCCCGAAAACGACATTGGAATCACAATTAGCGTGGGGAGGATCAGAAAGAACAGCACCGCGATGCCGACCACTGTCAGCCACAGACCATCGATCTTGCGTTGTCCGACTTGTTCCATATTCAGATCCTCAGCGCATAAAGAGTTTGTCGAGACCGAAAACTCGGTTCATCAGCCAAATCATCGCCAGCGCCAGCAACAGCAGGACCACGCCCAGGGCTGATGCGGCCCCCCAGTTCGAATAGACTGTGATGGTGCTTTCTATCCGCTGTGCCAGCATTTGAACTCGGCCACCGCCCAGCAAAGCCGGCGTGACAAAGAACCCAAGCGACAGGATGAAAACCAGCACGATACCGGCAAAAAGCCCCGGCAGGGACATCGGGAAAAACACCCGCCAGAATGCCCCGCGCGGGGTAGAGCCCAGCCCCACAGCAGCCCGAACCAAGTCGGTGTCAATGTTGCGCATGGTGGCATAAAGCGGCAAAACCAGAAACGGCAGCATGATATGAACCATGCCAATGATGGACCCCGTTAGGTTATGCGCGAGCTGCAGCGGTTCCTCGATAATACCAAGCGACATCAGCGACGAATTGATGATGCCATTGCGCTGCAACAGCACCAGCCACGCATAGGTGCGCACCAGAACCGATGTCCAGAACGGCACCAGCACGAACACCATCAGAATGGCCGCCGTTTTGTTGGGCATCTTTGTCAGCCAGTAACACAGCGGGTATCCGAGAAGGACACAGATTACGGTCACGGCAATGCTGATTTGAAAGGTGACGACAAAGGTGCGCCGATACAAAGCGCTCTCAAAGATGCGCGCATAATTTTCCATGCTCAACTCGCCCGCCGCATTGTAGAACGACAGCGAAGACAGCCAGAAAATCGGCAGGAACACGACGATCAGGATGGCAAGAACTGCAGGCATCGAAAGCCCCAGAAAAGTCAGCCGTTCCCGACGTTCTTCGGATTTGAGCGTGGCGGTGTTCTGAAGTGTATCAGCGGCCAGATTGGTCTCGGCGAAACTCATGCCACATGTTCCGGTACGATGATCGTGTCTTCGGGATGCAGGGCAAGGCCGATTTGCTCACCCTTGGAGGGCAGCCCGGTCTGGCCTGCGCGATTGGCAGGCACACGCACATTGATCTGACCGGCGCTGTCGTGCTGAACGATGACCAGTACGCTGTCGCCTTGATAAATGATGTCATACACCTTACCGGACAGGTCATTGGCGGCGTCTGGCACCGCACCCGTGGTGACTTCCAGCAACTCGGGTCGGATGATCAGACGATGGCCTCCGCTGCCCTTCGCAATAGGAGTATTGGATTTCAACACACGCTCGCCAAGCTGCGCCGTGTCTTTGGCGACATTCACCGGCAAGGAAATGGATTCCCCGATAAAGTCCGCCACAAAGAAACTATGAGGCTGGCGATAGAGCCGCTCAGGCGTTGCAATCTGTTCGATCCGCCCTTGATTGACCACCGCAATCCGGTCCGACATCGTCAGGGCTTCGCGCTGGTCATGGGTGACGTAAAC
This sequence comes from Ruegeria sp. AM4, assembly GCF_056540665.1. Lineage (NCBI taxonomy): Bacteria > Pseudomonadati > Pseudomonadota > Alphaproteobacteria > Rhodobacterales > Roseobacteraceae > Ruegeria > Ruegeria sp. AM4. Next base: position 179,308 of record NZ_JBQFXD010000007.1, read on the forward strand.
GACGGTTGCGTCCAGCTTTTCATGCAGCGCCTTCAATTCGATCTGCATATGTTCGCGCAGCTTCTTGTCGAGCGCGGATAACGGCTCGTCCATCAGGATGATCTGCGGCTCAAAAACCATGGCACGGGCAAGGGCCACACGCTGTCTCTGTCCCCCGGACAACTGGGTGATGCGCCGATCGCCATAGCCACCGAGTTGGACCGCCTCCAGCGCGTGCGCGGCGCGTGCCTTCTGATCGCCTTTGGACACCCCGCGAATTTTCAACGGATAAGCCACGTTTTCCGCCACGGTCATGAATGGAAACAACGCGTAGCTTTGGAACACCATGCCAAGGCCGCGCTTGTGGGGCGGCGTTGCAATCATTTCCTGATCGCCAAACCTGATCGACCCGCCATCAGGACGCACAAATCCGGCTAACGCCATCAAAAGCGTCGTCTTGCCAGAGCCCGATGGCCCTAGCAATGTCAGGAACTCGCCCGCAGCGATGTTCAAAGACACGTCATTCAGCGCCTTGACCGATCCGTAGGCCTTGCACAGGTTGGATATATCAATGGGAAGGGAATTGGCTGCAGGTGACATGGGGGCTCCTAACCTGACAAAATAGGGCGCAGCACAAGATGCGCTGCGCCCTAATGGTTTACTGTTGGATCAGCGTGTCAAACTCTTCGGTCAATTCGCCCAGCTGGCCGATGTAAAAGTTTGGGTCGACCAGAAGCTGCTTGCCATAGTTGTCGGGATGGGTGTTGACCTTGACCGCCATCTCTTCAGAGATAATCCCGGTGCCGAACGCGCCGGAATTGACCGGTCCCAACGGCATGGTCACCGCCAGCCGCGCCTGTGCTTCCGCACTCAGCAATTCGTTGATAAGACGCATCGCGTTGTCTTTGTTCGGAGCCCCCTTGGGCACCAACAAGCAGTCCACATCCATCGTTCCGCCATCAAAGGCATAGGCCACATCAATACCCGACGCGATCACGCTTTCCACGCGGTTATGGCCCATATGGATCACGTCCACTTCACCGTCACGCAGCAACTGCGCCGATTGCGATCCGCCGCGGTACCAAACGGTAACTTCGGGGGCAATCTCACCCAGCTTTTCCCATGCGCGCGCCTTGCCGTCATCTGTGGCCAACGTGTCATAGATCTCGGCCATCGGCACACCATCAGCCATCAGGGCAGCTTCGAGGTTATAGTTCACCTTGCCGTGCATACCGCGCTTGCCTGGGAATTTCTCTAGATCCCAGAACTCTTTCCAGTTGGATGGGCCATTGTCGCCAAAGGCATCCTTGCGATAGGCAATCACCTTGGTGAAGTTGATGAATCCGATGTAATTGTCATGGATCAGCTCCTTGGGAATGCCTGTCGTGTCAACAATCGAATAATCGATCGGCTCAAGGCTGCCTTCGCGGCTCAGGGTTTCACACGAGGGCAAATCTTGCTCTGTCACGTCCCATGCGACGGCACCCGCAGTGATCTGCGCGCGCACGTCCTGAATGCCGTTGGTCGTATCTTCCTTAACTGTGACATTCAACGCGCTGGCGGCAGGTTCCAGCATAGCTGAACGCAATGCATCCTGAAACGAGCCTCCCCAGGACGCAAACACGACCTCGCCCTCGGCAAAGGCAGGCGAGGCAATAGCAAGGCTACCTGCCACGAGTGCCGTGGTGAGCGTAAGTTCTCGATTATTTTTTGTCATGTCAGGCTCCTCCCTAACTGTTGGTGTGCGCGTGGCTCCACGATACGAGCGGCGCTACATTTTCCCTTGACGTTTCGTTAGGCAAAACGCCATTTCATTTTTACTAGTGCTGATGGTGGGATTGGTCAAGGATTCTTTCGACCCCATGGAAAACCCACCTGTTTCCAAGGCCTCAAAGCCGACCAAACGTCGTTTTTCTCGCACATGTGCGGCGTTGATTTCGTTTCGCCATTGCGCATATGACGACGGAAGCGATCATTACGTATCGCCTAGTTCATTGTTGCCGAGTGAAGCTTTCGGGGGATTGAGCGGACCTAAATTACTCACTCGCATATCTTAGATACGCAAACTTGATTGGCAGCTTCATAACAGTACGCGCCAATTGATCCTTGCCGCAGCATTTATCATTTTGGGCTCATCGCAGGCGTTCTCTGCACATAGGATCAATTACGGTTATCTGACGGGTTGAAATGATGGTTCGTTCGGTCCGCAGATATGGCTCGCACTCAACCAGAGATCGTTTCAAGTAACACCTGTTCAGAACTAGATGTGACCTGCCTGAAAAGTGGACCACTCGGAGGCGACCAACAGATCGGCGCTATGATCTGTGAAGAGAAACTGGATGCACTGATTTTCTTCGTCGACCCTCTGTCGCCCATGCCACACGACGTCGACGTTAAGGCTCTGACCCGCCTCGCCACGGTATATGATCTGCCAATGGCATGTTCGCGCTCAACCGCGGATCTGATCGTCAAGGGGCTGATTGACGAGGATGACAACGCGCCTGTCTGATACGCCACGCGCCGCAAGCGCAGATCAGCTGGTTTTCAGAAGGTGCTCTGCCAGACTGCCGAGGTTTTCGCTGCCGAGCTGGCTCATGTTGGCCTCAATGTCAGCCTTCAGGATGTGAACGAGATGGTCGACCCCTCGTGCTCCGAACGCTGCAACAGCATATTGAAAGGCGCGTCCGACCATGACGAAATCTGCACCTTTCGCCAGTGCGCGCATGATGTCCAATCCCCAGGCAACGCCAGAGTCGTAGATCAGTGGCACATTTGTTCCGACTGCCTCGCGGATGTTCGGGAGTTGGTCAATCACAGCGGGTCCGGCTTCGAATTGACGCCCGGAGTGGTTTGAGACCCAGATGCAATCCACGCCCTCGGCCACCATTTTTTGCGCGTCCTCCGACCGCAGAACACCCTTGACGATCAGGTGACCCTCCCATTCCTGCCGTAGTTCGCGCAGGTAGTCCCAATCTGGAATCCCACGGATCAGAGCGCCTGCATGGGTAAAGCTTTCTCGTCCGCGGGTCGGGACGTAATCGTCAAAGAACCGCATACGTGGCATGATGCCCTCGCGCAGATGTGCAAGGCACCAGGCGGGTCGTGACGCCATTTCTGTCAGCGTGCGCAGGTCAGCTTTAGGAGGCACCGTCAGATTGGCGCGGCGTTGTCGTTCGCGCCGACTCTCTTCTGGAACGTCCACCGTGATTATCAGCGTATGAAACCCGGCTGCCTTAATCCTCGGGAGCATCGCGCGGCGCAACTCGCCGGAGTTCACCGGGTAATGCTGAAACCATCCATTTTTGCCAATGTAAGGTGCCACATCTTCCGGTGAAGCAACCGCCACGCTCGACAGCGAAAACGGAATGTTGTGAGCAACCGCTGCCTTTGCAAGCATCCGCTCTGCTCCAGCCCACATTAGGCCGGACATGCCTACCGGTGCTATCCCGAATGGCAGATCGTAAGTTTGACCCATCAATGTAGTTTGCAGGTCGGCCTTTGTTCGGCCGCATAGTACACGCGGCATGAATCCGATGGCATCAAGTGCGTCCCGGTTGACCTTCAACCCCAGCTCCCGGCCGGTCGCGCTGTCGAGGTATTCGAAGGCAAACTTCGGAATGCGCTTTTGTGCGGTTTTCCGAAGGTCTTCTATCGACGGGTGGGAAAGGTCCAGATCCATCCGGGTCCTCTGTTCGTTGTCTAACGTTTGAAGCTCCTCAGTCGGTTACCAAAGGGATGGCAGGGCCAAGGAAATTGCGGGCACATAGGTGATGAACATCAACAAGATCAGCATTCCGACAAAGAATGGCAGGATTGCCCGGCTGAGGCTTTCGATGGAAACCTTCGAAATGCTGCTGGCCACGAACAGGTTCACACCCAATGGCGGTGTGCAGAACCCAATGGCCAGGTTGACCGTCAAGATGACACCAAAAACGATCGGATCGACACCCAGCGCGGTTGCAACCGGCAGCAGGATCGGCGTCATGATGATGATCGACGAAATCGTCTCCATGAACATTCCGATCACCAACAACAGCAGATTGATCAGCAACAGGATGATGATTGGGTTGTCGGACAGGCTGGTGATCGTTGTTGCGAGCTCTGTCGGGATTCTTGCGAGCGTGATCAACCTGCCAAAGGCGGTCGCCATGATCACCAATATCAGAATGGTCCCGCTGGTCTTTGCACTGCCCGCCAAAACCTCTGGCAGGTCCTTGAGGGTGATGTCGCCATAGACGAATATGCCGATGAAAGCGGCATAGACTACGGCCACGGCACCGGCTTCGGTTGGGGTGAAGATACCGCTGTAGATGCCCCCAAGGATAATTACCGGCACCAATAGCGCCCAGATGGAAGACCGGAAGCTCTGCCAGACGCCCGGGCCTGAGAACGTAGTCGTCGATTGCTGAACAACCTCGTCCTTTCGCAGCAGAACACGAGCGACCAACATGAACATGAGGGCAAAAAGGATGCCAGGAACAACGCCTGCAAGAAACAGTTTGCCGATCGAAACCTCGGCAGTAACACCATAGATGATGAAGGGAATACTTGGCGGGATCATTACACCGATCATTCCTGAGGATGCTGTCAATGCGCCGCTGAATTTGCGCGTATAGCCGACCTTTTCCATCTCTGGGATCATGTTCGACCCGATGGCAGCTACGGTCGCAGGAGATGAGCCGGATATGGCGGCAAAAAACACACAGGCGAGCACGTTCACATAAGCCAGCCCACCCCGGATATGACCGATCAGCGCATTGGCAAATCCAACCAGTCGGCGAGACATTCCGCCGTGTTGCATCAGGTCGCCTGCCAATATGAACAGAGGGACGGCAATTAGAGGAAAGGAGTCCGCGCCTGTTACCACCGACCGTGCCAGAAGAACCATGGGTGGTGTGCCATCTACAAAGACCATCACGATCATAGTGGCCAAGCCCAGACAGATGCCAATAGGCACGCTGAAGAGCAACAGGGCAAAGAGCGTCAAGAAAAGCGTTGTTGCAAGCATGCCGGGTTCCTCACGCTTTGGTTCCTGCGATCAGACGCAGGGTTCGGAACAGATGTTGAGTGACGCGGATCGCGGACAGGCCAGCGCCAATCGGAGCCGAAGCATAAAGGATCGGAATCGGTAGCCCCAAAACGACCGAAGTCTGGCTGGCGACAAAAGGCTGTCGGATAAGCTTGATGCATTCAATTGTCAGAACGATCAGAAATCCAAGGACAAGAAGCGCGATCACAACATCCGCGTAAAGCCTTGCGCGCTCGCTTAGGACATCACGCAGGACCGTGATACGCACATGATCGCCTGTGTGGAACGCATAGCTGACGCCTAGCCAGACAAACCATACAAACAGCCAAAGCGTTAGCTCTTCGCCCCATGAAAGAGAGGCATTCAGAATGTAGCGCATGAACACATTTCCAAAGATCAACAAGACAATCGCGGCCAAAAGTGCACTGGCTAAGACCTTTTCGGCATTCATATCGATCCATTTGATAACCGACACCGTTCACCTCCCCTTGAACGAAAGGGGCACCCGAACTTTCATGGCGCGGGTGCCCGTATTGGCTGAGTAGTCCGAGGGTCAGCTTCCGCTCGCTGCGGAAACTGCCGCTACCCAGTCGTCATAGGCTTCAGCGCCAACCTCGTCGCGATACTGCAGACGGACGCTTTCGGTTTTGTCGGCAAAGGCCTGTCGCTGCTCTGCAGTCAGTTCCAGAACCTCGACACCAGCAGCACGAATCTGTTCCAGTTGTTCCGCATCTTCGCTCGCGACCAGTTCAGCCTGATATTCACGTGCGGCGGCCATCGAGTCCCGGACCAGTTGCTGATGCTCTGCGGACAGCGAGTCAAAGAACGGTTTGGAGATGACGGGCATATAGACCGCAAAGACATGGCCCGTGGTCGAAAGGTATTTCTGAACCTCGTAGAAACGCTGTGAGGTAATGATCGCCAGTGGGTTTTCCTGGCCGTCGATCACGCCTTGCTGGAGAGCAGAATAGACCTCACCAAAGTTCATTGGCGTCGGGTTGGCCCCGAGCGTTTCGAATGTCGCCACATGCGCCGGAACCTTCATGGTACGTAGCTTGACACCCTCGAGATCTGCGGGGGTTGCAACCGGGCGGACATTGTTGGTCACATTGCGTACACCCAATTCAAGCCAGCCAAGACCTACCAATCCCTGGTTTTCGACCCGTGCAAGCATGCCATCACCAGCATCACCATCAAGAACATCAAAGGCGATGTCCTTGGAGGAATACATGTAGGGCAGTTCAATTACTGCAAAAGCCGGATCCCAGCCCGCGAAGAAAGAGGAAGGAGGAATGGCCATTTCCAGAACGCCGGTTTGAACACCTTCGATCATTTCGCGATCAGGGCCCATCTGCGACGAAGGGAATATCTGTACGTCGATCTCACCATTCGAGCCAGCTTCGACGAGTTCTTCAAATTTCAGTAGCGCGCGATGCATATGAAACGCTTCTGCTGCGCCATGCCCAACCTTAATGACTGTTTCAGCGGATGCTGCAAAAGCAAGCCCGGCTGACATGACGACGCCAAGCGCCAATGTTGATTTCTTGAACAAGGTATCCTCCCACGGATTTAGTTATTTTCGATCTATTATCTGAGATATCAGATATAATATAGAAATCAAGCTTACATGTGCTATTGTGTTAGAGAGACGAAATAGGACGAAGTAAAAATGACCGAGATTTTGCCGATTAAGCGCCCGGATTCGTTGAGTAAAACTGCTGAAGAGCATATCCGAAAAGGTATAATCAATGGCACGTTTCAATTGGGTGAATCGTTGCCGGAAGTGAAGTTGTCAAATGCCATGGGCATCAGCAAAACTCCGATTCGCGAAGCTCTATCAGCTTTGAATCTTCAGGGCCTCGTTCAGATCTTTCCTCATCGAGGAGCCTTTGTATTCTCTCTTTCTCATGAGGACGTGGTGCAGCTTTGCCAGTATCGGCTAATCCTAGAATCTGCAGCTTTGGAGCAGGCGCTTGAAAAGAACCCTTCGGTTCTGATCAATGAGCTGTCTACAATTGTTTCGAAGATGTCGGAAGCGCAGGAAACGGATGAATTCGAACAGTACTTGGAACTTGACGCCGAGTTTCACGACGCGTTTTTCAGGTCCTGCGGAAACAGTTACCTGCGGGATGGATATCAAAAAGTCAGTGATATCGTCCAAACTATGCGGACACACCTGTCCAAACGCTCCAATCGAACGAAGAAATCTTTCAAGGAACATCAAGCGATCACATCGCTATTGGACGAGGGTAAAGTAAAAGCAGCAACGAACACCCTCAAACGTCAAATCACTCGCGGTGAGCGTTCTTACTCCGATTTGGTTGGTCTAAGGCAAGCATAGGTGCCCACCACTTGGTCACGATGTTCACCAAAAGCGCATCTGGCAGCAAATCTAATGCCGCGTGCGTGGGCAACATAAGTTCAAAGTGGCGGAGTTGGGCTGTTCTTAGACGAGGGCCGTGGCCACGATTAGAGGGCGGTTTTGTGTTGGGTCAGAAATGCTTGACGATTGGGTCAGAAATGAATGACGTGATTGGCCGATTTATTGAGGTTTTGTCTGTCGATTGAGTCAAATATCAGTGACGTTCCACAGTTTGAGTGCTCATTCTTCAGAGACCTTTGTAAAAGCAGCCCGATCTTACGCCGGACCAATAGGGGCTGACGGTGGCGAAATGGATTGCCGCGTGACGACTAAAATGACTTCTTCAGATGATAGGATTTCGGCCGTGTCAGCGCGGTGTAGCCCAGGACCGACAGCGTCGTACCGCGTCCGGTGTTCTTGCAACCGGTCCAGCATATCGCCGGATCGAGGTAGTCACAGCGGTTCATGAAAACGGTTCCGGTTTCCAGCTGCGCGCCAATCCGGCCCGCGCGTTCCGCATCGTTGGTCCATAGGCTTGCAGTCAAGCCAAACTCGCTGTCATTCATCAAGGCGATGGCCTCATCATCCGACGAGACCTTCATGATGCCGACCACCGGTCCAAAGCTTTCATCGCGCATCACTCGCATGTCATGGTTCACATCAACCAGGATCTGCGGTGCCAGATAGGCACCGCCGTCGTCGGCGGGAAAGTTGGCCGGGTCGACCAGAGCCTTTGCGCCGTCGGCGATGGCTTCGCTGATCTGCTCGCGTACCTCCTGCGCAAAGCGGATATTGGCCATCGGGCCAATCGTCGTACCGTCTTGCAGCGGATTGCCCAGCGTTAGCTTGTTCACCTCGGCTACGGCCTTTTCGACAAATGCGTCATACAGGCTTTCGTGGACATAGACGCGCTCGATACCGCAGCAGCACTGACCGGCGTTGAAGAATGCGCCATCCATCAGCGTGGCAACGGCGACATCCACATTGGCGTCGTCCATCACATAGGCGGGGTCCTTGCCGCCCAGTTCCGTGCCAACCGCCGTGAAGGTGCCCGCAGCCGCACGTTCCATCGCCTGACCGCCACCGACTGAGCCGGTGAAATTGACATAGCCGAAATGGCCTTCGCCGATCAGTTCCGACGTGGTGGCGTGATCAAAGAACACGTTTTGCAACACATCCTCGGGGAAGCCGGCCTCTTCAAACGCCTGAACGATCCGTTCGCCCACCGTCAAGGTCTGCGCGGCGTGCTTCATGATGACCGAGTTGCCGGCGATCAGCGCCGGTGCCAACGAGTTGATCGTGGTGAGGTACGGATAGTTCCAAGGTGCGACGATGAAAACGACGCCAACCGGTTCTTTCTCGATGCGGCGTTCGAACTTGTCACTTGCTTCGGCAATAATGGGCTTCAGTGCGTCCTCGGCAATCTCGGCCATGTAGTTCGTGCGCTCGATACAGCCGTTGAATTCAAAGAACTGCGCCTTGGGGCGGCCCATCATGTTGGCGATCTCTTCAGCGGCCACATCACGATGGGTGGCCAGTTGTTGCATCGCCTTGACCACCAGATCGCGACGCTCGGCAAGCGGGCGGGCGGCCCAGGCCTTGCCTGCGGCTTTGCTGCGCTTGATGCGGTCCTGGGCTTCGTTCTTGGCCATCGTCTGGCGGGTTGCATAGACTTCCCCGTTGATGGGCGAGACACATTTGATTTCAGACATTCATTCAGTCTCCTCTGCGGATCAGCGCAGTTTTTCCTTGAGTTTGTAGTACATCATCCCGACTGCAATCGCCTGACTGCCAAACGCGCGGGTGAAAGGCAGTTTCATGTGGCGAACGTTTTCGTACACCAGAAAGTCGGTCATATCGCCGGTTATCGCTTCGGCCATGATCTCACCCATGATATGGGTCAGGGCGATGCCGTGACCCGAATAGCCCTGAACGTAAAAGACGTTGTCGCTGATCTTGCCGACCTGCGGGATGCGGTTGAGAATGACGCCGTCGATGCCGGCCCAACTGAACTCGATTTCAGTCCCCTTCAGGCGCGGGAAAGTACGTTCCATCGCCGGGCGCAGTTCTGCCGCGATGTCCTTGCTGTCGCGACCGGAGTAGTTGGTGCCGCCACCGAACATCAGACGGTGATCGGCGGTGCAGCGATAGTAGTCCAGAATGAAACGGTTATCGTAGACCGCCAGATTGTGCGGGTTGATCTGACGCGCGACTCCCTCGCCCAGCTTGACGGTAGCCACATTGGCCAGCGATGCCGGAAACAGCTTTCCGGCCAGCTTTTTCTGTTCGAGGAAGTGATAGGCGTTCCCGGCGATCAGAACCTTGTCGGCGGTAACGCGGCCATGTTCGGTAACCACCGTGGGGCGCGGCCCGTGGTTGATCTGGAGCACCTGCGAATTTTCAAACACGCGCGCGCCCAGAGATTCGGCGGCTCGCGCCTCGCCCACACACAGATCCATCGAGTGGACATGCATGTTGCGCCGGTTCAGCAGACCGCCGCAATAGATATCGGTTTCCAGATATTTAGGGATGTCTTTGTCGTCGACCAGCTCAAGCATATCGCCCATACCGCGTTGGACACCCTCTTCATAGAGTGCTTTCAACTCGTCCAAATGGCTGGGCGTCATCGCGGTTTGCAAGTGGCCGAAACGCAAATCGCAGTTGATGCCGTATTTTTCGATACGGTTCCTGATAATGTCATGGCCACGCCAGCGCGTTTGCCAGACCAGATCGTCGGCCTGCTCACCCACGGAACGACGAAACTCGCGCGCCATGGCGGCATCACCAGACAGGCTGCCGGTAATCTGCCCGCCATTGCGCCCGGTTGCGCCCCAGCCGACCTGTTTTGCCTCAAGTACGGCGACGCTCTTGCCGCGCTCGGCAAGTTCAATTGCTGTCGCGATCCCGCTGAATCCGCCACCGATGATGGCGACGTCCAGGTCAAGGTTTTCCGACAATTGCGCAAAGCCCGCAGTATCGCGGGCCGTTGCAGCGTAGTAAGAGTTTGCGTGCATCGAGATTCTCTGATTTTGATCAAATTTAATCAGAAGAGGTTTTCTGCGCAAGCAATCTTTTGAGTCGCCACAAATACTTTAAAAACATAAATAAAATGCCAGATTTAGCGCCCAACAGTCTGAAAGTGGAGCGGAAATGTATGCGATTGTTAGTTCTTTGACCAAAAATACCAGCGCGAAATGGCGGGTCCCGACCCTAGAATGTCGGTGGCGTACAAGCGCTGACGATCCGGCATTCCTCGGGGCCGACCTGCCGGAAACGGTGCGGCGTGCGGCTATCGAAGTAATAGGCGTCTCCGGGCCCCAGCACCTTACGTTGATCGCCAACCGTCACCTCGACCCGACCCGAGATGACAATGCCGCCTTCTTCGGCCTCATGGCCGTACATCACGCGCCCGGTGTCGGCACCTAAATCGTAGGTTTCCTCAAGGATCATCAGCGCGCGACCAAATAGGTTCGATCCGACTTGCCGCAGAGACAATCCGCCCTTGCCGATTTCGGTCAGGTCCTCGGCTGCATAGAACACGGTCTGCTCGGCTTCGATCTCGAAGGAAAAGAAATCGGACAAACTGATCGGTATGCCCTGCAGAATGCGCCGCAAAGCGCCAACCGAGGGGTTCATCTTGCCGGATTCAATCAGCGAAATTGTCGAGTTGGGAACCTCTGATTTCTTGGCCAAAGCGCGTTGCGACAGGCCCGCCCGTTCGCGCAAAGCGCGCAGGCGCAACCCAAGAGTCAGATCATCGTCATCGGTGTTCTTCATGTTCAATATCCGCATCACTTGATGAGTACACGGACGGTAAATCAACGACTTATGATTCACAAGAAACAGGCTTTCGTCCAAAAGGAGCGGGGCTATAGTCGCGCGATCAAACCAAAGGGGCTGTGGCCCTGGAACCGGAAAGGACGCAAGATGCTGAACGCTCAGATTGCTGAACGCCGCAATAACTCGATTTCTCAGGGTGTTGGAATGCAGACGCAGGTCTATGTCGATCGTGCCCAGAACTCTGAGGTGTGGGATGTCGAGGGTAAGCGATATATCGATTTCGCTGCCGGCATCGCTGTCGTGAACACCGGTCATTGCCACCCAAAGGTGCTGGAGGCCGTGCAGAAGCAGGCCGCCAATTTTACCCATACCTGCCATCAGGTCCTGCCCTATGAGAACTATATCCGTCTGGCAGAGCGTCTGAACGAGAAGGTTCCGGGCGATTTCGCCAAGAAAACCGTGTTTGTGACCACTGGTGCCGAAGCGGTCGAGAATGCCGTCAAAATTGCGCGCGCCGCCACTGGACGGCCAGCAGTAGTTGCCTTTGGTGGTGCTTTCCACGGACGGACGTTCATGGGAATGTCGCTGACCGGCAAGGTACAGCCATACAAGGCGGGGTTTGGCGCAATGATGCCCGACACCTATCACGTTCCGTTTCCCGTCGAATTGCACGGCACCTCGACCGAGGAGTCGCTGGGCGCGCTGGCCAAGCTGTTCAAGTCCGATCTGGACCCGGGCCGCGTGGCTGCCATCATCATTGAACCGGTTCAGGGCGAGGGGGGGTTCTATCCGGCGCCTGCCGAATTGATGCGCGGGTTGCGCGCCTTGTGCGACGAGCACGGTATCGTGCTGATCGCAGATGAAGTGCAGACCGGCTTTGCCCGTACCGGCAATCTGTTTGCGATGGAGGCCTATGACGTTTCTGCCGATATCACCACTATGGCCAAGGGCCTGGCGGGCGGATTGCCACTGGCGGCTGTAACTGGCCGCGCCGAACTGATGGATGCTGCGCAGCCAGGCGGTCTGGGTGGCACTTATGGTGGCAACCCGCTTGGTATCGCGGCGGCGCATGCGGTAATGGATGTGATCGAAGAAGAAGGCCTGTGCGCCCGCGCCAACGAATTGGGCTCGCGTCTGAAACAGCGTTTGGAATCGATCCGCGCCCGTACCCCGGAAATCGTCGACATTCGCGGCCCCGGCTTCATGATCGCGGCCGAGTTGAACACCGCCGATGGCAGTGCCCCAAATCCGGAATTGGCAAATGCTGTCCGCGCCGAGGCACTCAAGCGAGGATTGATCCTGCTGACATGTGGCGTATATGGGAACGTGATCCGTTTCCTTGCACCGCTGACGGTTCAAGACGAGATTTTCGCCGAGGCGATGGATATCCTCGAAGCCTCGGTCGACGCTGCCAAAGGAGCCTGAACATGCTGGATACCAAAGTGACAAAGCTGGACCTGAAGGATTCCAGCCTTCTGGAAACCCGCGCCTATATCAATGGCGAATGGGTCGAGGCCGAAGATACCTTTCCCGTTTTCAACCCCGCCACTGGTGACCTGATCGCCAACGTGGCGGACGTGACCATCAAGGGCACCACCGCCACGATCGACGCAGCTTATGCGGCAAAAAAGGAATGGGCGGCACAGACTGGCAAGGAGCGCGGGGCAATCCTGCGAAAGTGGTTCGACCTGATGGTTGAGAACGCCGACGACCTGGCCACGATCCTGACCGCCGAAATGGGCAAACCCTGGCCCGAGGCGCGCGGAGAGATCCTGTATGGTGCGTCCTTCATCGAGTGGTTCTCGGAAGAGGCCAAGCGTATTTACGGCGATGTCATTCCGGGCCACCAGCGCGACAAGCGCATTGTGGTGCTGAAGCAGCCCGTGGGTGTCGTCGGTTCGATCACGCCATGGAACTTCCCCAATGCGATGATTGCCCGCAAGGTCGGTCCGGCGCTGGCTGTTGGCTGTACATTTGTGGCCCGCCCGGCGACGTTGACGCCTCTGTCGGCTCTGGCCATGGCGGTTCTTGGAGAACGCGCCGGAATTCCGGCGGGTGTGTTCAATGTGATCCCGGGCACCGACAGTTCGGGCGTCGGCAATGAGCTGTGCACCAACGATAAGGTTGCCAAGATCACCTTCACTGGTTCGACCCGCGTGGGCCAGATCCTGATGCGTCAGGCGGCAGGCACCATCAAGAAGATGTCGCTTGAGCTGGGCGGCAATGCACCGTTCATCGTTTTCGATGACGCAGATGTGGACGCCGCGGTTGATGGCGCGATGATCGCCAAGTTCCGTAACAACGGCCAGACCTGCGTCTGCGCCAACCGCATCTACGTGCAAGCGGGTGTCTATGATGAATTCGCGTCCAAGTTGGCCGAAAAGACCAAGGACCTGAACGTAGGCAACGGGTTTGGCGACGGCATCACAACCGGCCCGCTGATCAATGACGCTGCTGTTGCAAAGGTCGAAGAACATATCTCGGATGCTGTCTCGAAGGGCGCAACCGTCACTTTGGGTGGCAAGCGTTCTGAGTTGGGCGGTTCCTTCTTCGAACCCACTGTTCTGACCGACGTGACCACCGAAATGGTCGTCGCCAGGGATGAAACCTTTGGCCCGGTCGCGCCGCTGTTCAAATTCGAGAGCGAAGATGACGTAATTGCCATGGCCAATGACACTGAGTTCGGTCTGGCGTCCTATTTCTACAGCCGCGATCTGGCGCGGGTCTGGCGTGTGGCCGAAGCGTTGGAATCGGGCATGGTCGGCGTCAACACCGGTCTGATCTCGACCGAGGTTGCCCCATTTGGTGGCGTCAAGCAGTCCGGCCTGGGTCGCGAAGGTTCGAAATACGGAACCGAGGATTTTCTGGAGATGAAGTATCTCTGCATGGGTGAAATCCGCTAAATCACGCTTAAAGCGAAAACAGAAACGGAAACGGACCAGGCCCAAGGCTTGGTCCGTTTTCGCTTTGCGGATGCAGTCGCCAGAAATGAAAATCCCTTGGTTCCGAAGCAGGGGGTGAGCTCAAGGCAAGGGCGGCATGACCAGCAGCTCTTGTATGCTGGATAGCGTATTCCCCCAAGTATATGCATTCAAAGGAAAATGGCGGGTGGAATGGCCGCATAGATACGCCGAAACCTATTAGTCGGTTTGCCAGATGGACGGCGCCGCTTGACGTAGATTTCCTTGCTAATTTGGCGCTCGATCTGCAAATCGAGAGTTGATCAACACAACATATTTTAATAATCCATGAAATATGGAATCATTAATCTCGAATCAGCTCTCCACGCTTGGACATCCGCAACGCCTTGAGGTGTTCAGAATGCTTATGCGCCGCTTTCCCGACCGCGTTGCGGCGGGCGATCTTTCTGCTGCGCTCGACATCAAACCCAGTACATTGTCGAACTATCTGAACGCGTTGCAACAGTCCGGACTGGTCTCGCAAGAGCGTTCGGGAACCTCTCTGCTCTATTCGGCCGAGTTGGAGAATGTGCAGCAAATGCTCGGCTTTCTGCTGAACGATTGCTGCCGTGGCCGCCCTGATCTCTGCATGCCTCAGACTCAAGGAAAAGACGCCATGACGGATCGGAAATTCAACGTGTTGTTCATCTGCGTCGGAAACTCGGCGCGTTCCATATTTGCCGAGTCGCTGCTGCGAGATATCGCTGGCGATCGGTTCAACGTATATTCGGCGGGGACGATGCCGTTTTCCGAATTGAATCCCTTTGCTGTGCAAGTTTTGCAAGACAAGGGACATGACACGTCGGTTCTGCGCTCAAAGAACGTTGCTGAGTTTTCGGGCCCAGACGCGCCGGACTTGGATTTTGTTTTCACTGTCTGCAACAAGGCCGCAAACGAAGAGTGTCCGGCATGGGAAGGTCAGCCGATCAGCGGCCATTGGGGCATGACTGATCCCGTGAAGGCCGAGGGTACGGATGCCGAAAGAAGCCTGGCCTTCCAGAACGCCTATGGTGCCCTCAAGCGCCGGATTCAGGCGTTTTCGTCTTTACCGGTTGAAAGCCTCGACCGGATCGCATTGCAATCTGCCGTCGATGAGATCGGCAGATCGACACCCGAGGACACAAGATGACAACCTACGCTTTGAACGGCCTGGGCCGGATGGGGAAGCTGGCGCTGAAACCGCTGCTGGACAAAGGCGCCGAGATCGCCTGGATCAACGACGCGGTCGGAGACCCAGAGATGCACGCGCATCTGTTCGAGTTCGACACCGTGCATGGGCGCTGGGGCGCCCGTTTCGAACATGACGCCGACAGCATTACCATCGACGGTACGCGTCTGCCCTTCGTCGGTACCCAGGACATCGGCGCGCTGCCGTTGGGCGGTGTCGACGTGGTCGTCGATTGCACCGGCGTCTTCAAGACCGAGGCCAAGCTGGCCCCCTATTTTGATGCTGGGGTGAAAAAGGTAGTAGTATCGGCTCCGGTCAAAGACGGTCCGACCGCGAATATCGTTATGGGCGTCAACGAAGACAGCTATGATCCTGCCACGCACCACATCGTGACCGCAGCCTCTTGCACGACCAATTGTCTGGCCCCGGTGGTCAAGGTGATCCATGAAAACCTCGGCATCCGTCACGGTTCGATGACCACGATTCACGATGTGACCAACACGCAGACAATTGTCGATCGACCGGCCAAGGATTTGCGCCGCGCGCGCTCGGCGCTGAACTCGCTGATCCCGACCACAACCGGTTCGGCCACGGCGATCACATTGATCTACCCGGAACTCAAAGGTCGCTTGAACGGCCATGCGGTGCGCGTGCCGTTGCTGAACGCGTCGCTGACCGACTGCGTGTTCGAGGTCGAGCGGGAAACGTCAGCCGAAGAGGTCAACGCCTTCTTCAAATCCGCAGCCGAAGGGGAACTGAACGGCATACTGGGTTACGAGACCCGCCCGCTGGTCTCGACCGATTACACCAATGACGAACGGTCTTCGATTGTCGACGCGCCCTCGACCATGGTGGTGAACGGCACTCAGGTGAAGATCTATGCGTGGTACGACAACGAGATGGGCTATGCGCATCGTCTGGCGGACGTCGCGCTTATGGTCGGGGCCTCGCTGTGACACAAAGGCCCCAAGGCCTGTCGGCCTATATCGCGGTCACAGCAGCCTATTGGGCCTTTATGCTGACCGACGGAGCCTTGCGGATGCTGGTGCTGCTGCACTTTCATACCTTGGGGTTCTCGCCGGTGCAGCTGGCCTATCTTTTTGTACTGTACGAAATCGCCGGTATGGTAACCAACCTCGCGGCAGGCTGGATCGCAGCCCGGTTCGGGCTGACCTCGACGCTCTATGCCGGGCTGGGATTGCAGGTTGCTGCCCTGCTTGCGCTGACACAACTGGACCCGAATTGGGCGGTTGTTGCTTCTGTGGCCTTTGTCATGCTTGTGCAGGGCGTAAGCGGCGTGGCCAAAGACTTGGCCAAGATGTCCTCGAAATCTGCTGTCAAATTGTTGGCCCCGGCCAAGGGCGGCGGATTGTTTCGTTGGGTTGCTATCTTGACCGGCTCTAAAAACGCGGTGAAGGGGCTGGGGTTCCTGCTCGGCGCGGTCCTGTTGGCGACGCTGGGCTTCACGTGGGCCGTTTTGGTCATGGCCGCCGTTCTGGCGCTGATCCTTGTCGCCGTAATGCTGTTCATGCCACCGGGCCTGCCCAAGGGGCGCAAAGGCGCGAAGTTCTCCGAAGTCTTCTCGAAATCCGCCAATGTGAACTGGCTGTCAGCAGCACGCGTCTTCCTGTTTGGCGCGCGGGACGTGTGGTTTGTGGTCGGTATCCCGATCTATTTCTACGCGGTCCTGTCGGACGGCACCGAAGCCGGCAATCGCTCGGCGTTCTTCATGATCGGAACGTTCATGGCTATCTGGGTGATCCTCTACGGCGCGGTTCAGGCGAACGCGCCGAAAATCCTGCGCGCGTCTCAGCGCAGCGAGGGTGAACTGATCCAAGCTGCCCGGAACTGGGCCGCGGCTTTGTTCTGTATCCCTGCGGCGTTGACTTTAGCGGTACTGCTGTCGTCGGGCCCCCAGACTTGGTTGACCGTTACGCTGGTTTTGGGCCTGCTGGTGTTCGGAGCAATCTTCGCGGTGAACTCTGCGCTGCATTCCTATCTGATCCTGGCTTTCACGAAATCCGAGCGCGTGACGATGGATGTCGGCTTTTACTATATGGCCAACGCGAGCGGTCGTCTCTTGGGCACGGTTCTGTCCGGGCTGACCTACCAGCTAGGTGGGTTGGCGTTGGTCCTAGGAACCGCAGCGGGAATGGTCGCGCTGGCGGCGCTTATTTCGGGCAAGCTGAACGCGCAGGATGTCGAGGCATATTCATGAGCATTTTCGAACGTTATCTGACGGTCTGGGTCGCACTCGCCATGATAGGCGGCGTACTGATCGGCCTGGCTGCGCCCGCGCTGGTTGGGGTAGTCGCGTCAGCTGAGTTCGCCAGCGTCAACCTTGTCGTCGCTTTGCTGATCTGGGCGATGGTCTACCCTATGATGGTCAGCGTCGACTTTGGCGCGGTGGCTGGCGTGGCGCGACAGCCGAAAGGGTTGATTGTGACGCTGGTGGTGAACTGGCTGATCAAACCCTTTACCATGGCGCTTTTGGCGGTGCTGTTTTTCGAGCATGTGTTCGCGCCGTGGATTAAGCCCGAGGATGCCGCGCAATACACTGCTGGCCTGATCCTGCTGGGCGCGGCCCCGTGTACGGCCATGGTTTTTGTCTGGTCGCAACTGACCAAAGGCGACGCAACCTACACACTGGTACAGGTCTCTGTGAACGATCTGATCATGGTCGTGGCCTTTGCGCCCATCGTTGCGTTCCTGCTGGGGGTCACCGAGATTTCAGTGCCGTGGCAGACGCTGGTTATGGCGACAGTGCTTTATGTCGTATTGCCGCTGATCGCCGGACTGCTCACCCGGGGCCGACTGGGTTCGCAACAGGCAATCGATGCCTTCTCGGCAAGAGTGAAACCCTGGTCTGTCGTTGGATTGATCGCAACCGTTGTGATCCTGTTCGGGCTTCAGGGCGAAACCATCATCGCCAAACCGCTGGTCATTGTGCTGATCGCGGTGCCAATTCTCATACAAAGCTATGGTATCTTTGCGCTGGCCTACGGGGCGGCCTATGCGCTGAAGGTCCCTCATCGCATCGCTGCCCCCTGCGCGATGATCGGTACCTCGAACTTTTTCGAACTGGCCGTGGCCGTGGCAATCAGCCTGTTTGGCCTGCACTCGGGTGCTGCCCTGGCAACGGTTGTCGGCGTATTGGTCGAGGTTCCGGTGATGCTGTCATTGGTCGCCTTTGCCAACCGAACCCGCGCGCGCTTTGACGTGGTGCCGCCTTTGAGTCCCTGAGGTCAAGCCAGCTTAAAAGGGATTGTGCGGTCAACCTGCCTGTTCGACCTTGTCGCAGCCGTGTTCCCTGAGCAGTACATTCAGAAACAACTTCGCAACGCGGGTTGGCGCGGGTTGCTTTCTTGTCACCGCCGCAAACCGGGTTCGATATTGTATGTCTTCGGGCAGCACCTTCTTCATCAGCCCCTGATTGACAAATTCATGCGCGAGGTGATCGGGAAGGAAGCCCAGATAGCGGCCAGAGAGAATAAGGATTGCCAGAGCCTGTTCGCTTTGTACCTTGGCAGCGCGCCGAAACCCCAGTTGCTGGCCGACAATGAGGTTCGGAGAATTCACGCTGAGACCCGCATAGTTGAACTCTTGCAAGTCGTTCGGCGCAAAATCGCCGGTTGATTGGCGAAACAATGGGTGCTCTTCGCCGCAGTACAAATACATGTTCTCGCCATAGAGCGGCGCATAATGAAGGCTTGCCGACGGCCTGTGCAACGCGATGATTCCGACGTCCAGATGTCCGCTGATGACCATCGTCTCGATCACATTGGGCGGTTCCTGGGACAGTTCAATCTGCACCGCAGGCGCGGCCTCGTTGAATTTGTGGATCGCTCGGGCAAGCCGGGCTTCGGGGTTCGACGTGCATTGGTCAAAAAGCGCGACGCGAATGCTCCCCGCCATTTGTTGTTTGATTTCATTTACTTCAGTCCGAAACTGCGAAACTGAAATCAGCAGGTCTTCGGCCGCAAGCAGCACTTTCTGGCCGTCTTCGGTCAGCGAAAACCCCGATGGGCCGCGATTGCACAGTTTGAGATCAAGCCGAAATTCCAGATCGGAAAGGTGCTTTGAGATCGTCGACTTGCCGATGTTCAGCTCAACTTCAGCTGCTGAAAGACCTCCGCTTTCGACCACGGTTTTGAAGATCCGCAGCAAGCGGATGTCGGCATCTCCTATTCGGGTTGCAAGCTTGTCGTGTTTCATGTTCGATACCTGTGAAACCTTTCGCGCAAAGTTTAACAACGAAGAAACGTTTGCCGCAAGTTAGATTCGCGAGATCGAGGCAGAATCGGACTGGCCACTCTCCCCAGGTCGTCGCGCACCTTGAAAACTGAGAAATGGGAGGAAATCCATGTCATTTGTAACCAAGCTCGGCACCTTTGCCGCTGCGATGTCCACTGCGGCGCTGATGGTCGCAGGCGCGGCTGAAGCCAAGAACTTCAAAATCGCAGTCGGCGATAGCGGAGGCTCCAGCCAAGAGGCCACAGGTCTGGGCTTCAAGGCCGCCCTCGAAGAACTGTCGGGTGGCAAACATACCGCAACTCTTTTCCTGAACGGTCAGCTTGGATCCGAGCAGGATACCGTTAACGACGCGGCGATCGGCACGCTCGACATGTCGCTGCTGGCGATCAACAACATCACGCCTTTCTCGCCGACCGTCGGCGTGTTCACCCTGCCTTATGTTATCCTCAGTCTTGAGGATGCCGAGAAACTGACCCAGGGCCCCATTGGACAGGAACTGACCGAGAACACAATCAATGACGCCGGTGTCCGCATCATTGCTTGGACCTACACGGGTTTCCGTCGCCTGACCAACTCGAAAAAACCGGTCAAGTCGGTTGCAGATCTTGAGGGTTTGGTCATTCGTGTTCCCAAAAACGAGATCATGATCGACACCTACAAATCCTGGGGTATCAGCCCGACACCGATGGCATGGTCGGAAACTTTTGCCGGTCTGCAGACCAAAGTTGTTGATGGTCAGGACAATCCCTACACCACCATCAACGCGATGAAGTTCTACGAAGTTCAGAAGTATGTGACGAATATCCGTTACATTTTCTCGATCGAGCCGCTCATCATTTCCGAGCAGGTGTTCCAGGAACTGTCCCCCGAGGATCAGGAAATCGTGCTTGAGGCTGGCAAAGCCGCGACCCAGGCATCTGCTGACTTCCTGCGCGCGAAAGAAGCTGAGATCAAAGAGATCCTGATCGAAAAAGGCATGGAAATTGTCGACCCTGAGAACGACGAGGCCGAGTTCATTGAACTGGCGACAACAGCCGTGTGGCCGAAGTTCTATGAAAGCATTGGCGGCGTCGAAAAGCTGAACGCCGTGCTGGCCGAAATCGGTCGTGAACCGGTTTCTCAATGAGCTAAGACCAAAAAAGGTCGATAAAGAAAGGGGGGGGCCTGAGGGTGCCCCCCTACAAAAAGGGAGGGTCAGATGTCAAAATTTTGGGGATTTGTAGACAACATCGAAAGCTATATCTGTCGCACTTTGCTGGCGTTGTTCGTTTGTTTGTTGTTTCTGCAGGTCGTTGTGAGAACTCTGTTCGCGTTCTCGTTTTCTTGGGTCGAAGAACTGTCGATCTACATGTTCGTCTGGTTCGTCTTCTTTGGGGCCAGTTATGCCGCGAAGATGGGCGCCCATAACCGAGTGACGTTCCAGTTTAAGTTCCTGTCGCCGCGCGCGATCAAATATATCGAAGCCTTCGCGGATCTCTTTTGGATCTTCTTCAACGTCGTTTTTGTCTATCTGGCGATCGATTTCATCTTCAACAAGATGAACCGGTTCCAGTCGTCGCAGACTCTCGGATTCCACCTGAGCTGGGTCTATATCGTCCTGCCAATTGCCTTCACCCTGATGACGATCCGTGTGATCCAGGTGAACTACCGAAAGCTTGTGCTGGATGAAGAGATGGTCGACCCGGATGCGATCGATCTCGATGCTGTTAAAGCCGAAGCCGAAAGTCACAGCCATAGCCATAGCGATGACACATCCAGCTCTGAGGGAGAAAAGTAATGGGTGCTGAAATTATCCCACTGCTGTTTGGCGGATTTCTCTTTCTGCTGTTCATCGGTGCTCCGATCACCGTGGCGCTTGGCGTCTCGACTCTGATCACCTTCCTATATCTGGGTGAAAACCCGATCAAATTCGTGCAGATCGCCTTTACGTCGGTCGGGTCCTTCCCGCTGATGGCGTTGCCCGCCTTTATCCTGGCTGGTGCGCTGATGGAGGCATCGGGGTTGTCGCGACGGCTTATCAATGTCGCCGAAAGCTTTGCTGGTCCGTTTACCGGCGGTATGTCGGCTGCAACCGTCATGGCGTGTCTGTTCTTTGGTGCGATCTCGGGCTCTGGCCCGGCAACTACCGCTGCCGTTGGCATGCTGATGATTCCGGCCATGATCGATCGCGGATATTCAAAGGGCTTCGCGTCGGCGATAACTGCCTCATCGGGCGGTCTGGGCATCGTTATCCCGCCTTCGATCCCGCTGATCATTTTTGGCATCGCCGCATTGGGTATGCCGCCCCCACCCGAAGCGGTGGAGGAGTTCGGCCAGTTCCAGACCGTTTCGATCCCGAAACTCTTCATCGCTGGATTTATGCCCGCCTTCCTGATCGCAGGCAGTCTTCTGCTGATGAACTATGTTCTTGCGAAAAAGAACAACTACACGGGCAGTACAGATGGCTGGTCAGCTCGCCATATGTGGTGTGAGATGTATCGCGGTTTCTGGGCGCTGATGGCACCGGTGGTGATCCTGGGTGGTATCTATTCGGGCTATTTCACACCGACCGAAGCGGCGATCGTTGCGATCTTTTACACGCTGATCGTTGGCGCGTTCATCTATCGGGAGCTATCGTGGAGCAGTCTGTTCGGCGCACTTGAAACCACCACGTGGCTGACTGGTCGGGTTCTGCTGATCATGTTCACCGCAACGGTGTTCGGGCGGCTTTTGGTCGAAAACCAGGTGCCGGCGGTAATTGCTCAGGGTATGTTGTCCTTCACTGACAATATCTATGTGATCTGGACACTCGTGATTCTGTTCCTGCTGTTCGTCGGCATGTTCATGGAAACACTGGCAACGATCCTGATCCTGGTTCCGGTGATGCTGCCGGTGGCCTATAGCGTGGGCATTGATCCGATCCACTTTGGTGTGGTCATGGTCTGTACTCTGGGCATCGGGTTCCAGACACCTCCGCTGGGTGAAAACCTGTTCATCGCGTCGGGGATTTCGAAGATCTCGATCGAAGAGATCTCGCTACGTGCCCTGCCGTTTGCCTTCATCAACACGGTTGCGATCTTCATTATCGCGTTCTTCCCCGAGATCTCGCTCTGGCTGCCGCGTGTGTTTGGCTACTAGGCGCGATCGAAAGGAACAAGGAACTGAAACCATGAAACAAACAATCACGCAGATCCTTTTCGCGACAGACCTGTCGCGAAATTCCACCTACGCCCTAATGCACGCGGCCAGCCTGGCCGCGTCAACAGGGGCAAAGCTGCATGTTTTGCACGTCTCCGAGCCCCTCAGCGACGATGCGTTGATCACCTTGCGTATGTTCATGCAAGATACGGGCTCGCGGGCCGAGACCCTGAAGGCGCGCCATGACCACGTCAAGGCGGTGTTGACCGAACGGCAAAAGGCATTCTGGGCAGCTCTGCCCGAGGCTGATCGCGGTATCCAGGATCAGATCGAAACGATTGAGATCATCGACGGATACCCCGCCGAAGTGATCTTGCGACGCGCGCATGAACTGAATTGCGACCTGATTGTTTTGGGCGCTCATGACCACGGGTTCTCGCACACGTTCCTTGGCACGGTCGCCAAGCGAGTGCTGCGCCGTGCGGATATCCCCACGCTTGTCGTTCCATACCGGGACGACGGTAAAACCACCTAAACAACCACGAAAGACAAGACTATGACCAATACCCTCACCGCGCAGGACCTGGCGGATACGTTCGACGCTTTCAACCGTCACGATATCGACGGCGTGATGACCCATTTCGCAGATGACTGCGTATTTTATACCGTCGCCGGAGACGAGAAATACGGCAACAAGGTCGAAGGTGCCGAGGCCATCGCGGCCGCGTTCTCGGGCGTCTGGGCAGGCATGAAAGATGCGCATTGGGATCATCACAGCCATTTCGTCCACGGTGACCGTGCCGTGTCGGAATGGACCTTTTCCGGCACCGACGCCAACGGAATGCGGATCGAAGCCGAAGGCGCCGATCTTTTCACCGTTCGTGACGGAAAAATCATCGTGAAACAGGCGCTTCGCAAAACGCGCCCGATGTTCAAAGCCTGATCCGCCGCCCTGCGCGCAGCCTCGGAGAACACTGGAATGGTGGATAACAGTATCCCGCGTCACTGGCCCAAAACCAGTTACGATCCAAAATACGACCCGATCATCGATGCGGGTCCGGGTCACAATCGTGATCACGCACCAACATATTGGATTGGAACCGCCGGAACCCCTCCGGCCGATGATGGCCCTGTATCCAGCGACATGGACGCAGACGTCGTTGTCATCGGCTCGGGCTACACGGGTCTGTCGACCGCCATTCATCTTGCCAAGGAACATGGCATTCAGGCCGTTGTCCTCGAGGCCAACACTGTGGCCTGGGGCTGTTCAACCCGCAACGGCGGGCAGGCGCAGATATCTTCCGGACGGCTGAAGCGATCGCAATGGATTCAGCGTTGGGGAACGGACGTAGCAAAGGGTATGCACGCCGAGGTCACCGAGGCGTTCGAACTGTTCAACGATCTGATTGCTTCGGATGACATTGACTGCGATCCGCAAACCGGTGGGCACTACTATATTGCCCATCGGGAAAAGGTCATGCCGTCCTTGAAGAAAGAGAGCAAGCTGCTGAACGATGTGTTCGGATATGGCTCGCGCATTATCTCTCGCGACGAGTTGCACGAAAGCCATGTGCGCGACATGGAGGCAACCGGAGCCATGTGGGAACCTGACGGGACCTGCATTCATGCTGGCAAACTTGCCTTTGGCTATGTCAACATGGCGCGTCGGTTGGGTGCAAAAGTGCATACCGGCAGCCCCGTCATGGGATGGGAAACTAAAGGCGGCGTCCACCATCTGCGCACGCCGGGCGGTATCGTTCGGGCCAAGTCTGTTGCTCTGGCAACCGCTGGTTACACGCCGCCGGGACTGAATAATCGAACCAAGCACCGCCTGATGCCGATCCTGTCAAATTCAATGGTCACGCGGCCCTTGACGCAGGCAGAACTGGACGAATGTGGTATCCAGACCAAGTCACCGCTAACCGACACCCGCACGTTACGGCATTACTATCGCCTGCTGCCGGATAACCGGATGCAGATCGGCAGCCGCAGCGCGGTCACCGGGCGCGACGCCGAGAATGACAAGCATCTGGCGCTGTTGAAAAAAGGCTTGACGCGGAAGTTCCCGGCACTGGAGGATATCAACCTCGATTACTCTTGGTGGGGTTGGGTCGATGTCAGCCATGATATGATGCCGCGCATTTTCCAACCGGACCCGGATCAACGCGTGTTCTATGCCATGGGATATGGCGGCAATGGCGTGATGTATTCGGCCCAGGCTGGGCGTCGCATGGCGCAACTTGTCGCTGGCCAGAAGGATAAGGCGTTCGAGCTGCCGATCTTCACCTCGCCGCTGCCAAGCCACGGCATCCTGACACCGTTTCGCCGTCTGGGTCAGCGCATGGCCTATGTCGGTTACTACCTCAGAGACGAAATACTGTAATTTACCAACGCTTTAGCGTCCTATAGAAGGAAACGCTCAGATGAGAATGACGACGGAAGAGGCCTTTGTTAAGGTATTGCAGATGCATGGTATTGAGCATGCGTTTGGTATCATTGGTTCGGCGATGA